>JANOAU010000052.1:0-90712 GCA_031411275.1 Saprospiraceae bacterium
TCTAAATCCTAAAATATCCTTCATCATCAATAATATCCTAAATTCAAAAAACCTATCCATAGAAAAAACACGTATAAACCAAAGAAAAATAAAAAGAAACCCTTTGAAGCCTTGATATTTCCGACCAAATTTGCTCTATTAACAATCATTATTCAAATTTAAAAACATCACTATGGAGAAAGGCGATTTGACTTACCGAATCAACGGTTGTGCGATGACCGTCCACAACAAATTGGGGCGCGGATGCTTAGAATATGTCTATTGTCGGGCTTTGGCAATTGAATTCAGACGTATGGGTATTACTTTTGAAAGAGAAGTCTGGATGCCTATCTATTATGACCAATATAAAATAGCCGCTCGACGTGTTGATTTTTTATGTGAAAATCAAATAACTGTTGAACTAAAAGCGAGAACAGACATAGAAAGCAAAGACTATTCACAGGCTTTGAATACCCTTGAACAGTTGAATGTCAAAGAAGGTCTATTGTTAAATTTTGGTTCAACGGTCTTGCAGTACAAGCATTTGTTCAATAACACCTATGAACCCAACAAAATAAGCACTGATATTTCGCCTGAAATGGTTGGAGAACCCAGTGACAATTTGTGGGAATTAAGAAACTATGTTCCCAGTTGGGTCATACATAAAATGCAGTTGGATAAGCAAAAACAAAAGAAAAAATGAGGGTTGGGGTTTGAATCAGGATATTATTTATTTTAAAGGATATTATAGGATTTAGGCAGCGCGCACCCATACGTCTAAATCCTATAATATCCTTTAAAATCAATAATATCCTAATTCAAAAAACACAAACCAAAAAAAAATTTATAAATAAAACACAATATACTTGCACATCAAAGAATACTTTTCCATATTTGTACCATTGAAAAACAAAATGAATAGCCACTACCAAAATGAAAAAACTCCGAATCCTTGCCGTCTCCTTCGATACAAACATACAACCTTATCAAATTGCCGCATTTCGCGGAGCCATTGCTTCTAAAGTCGGTTGGGAACACGATTGGTTTCACAATCACGACAATGAAAATGGCGGTACTTTCAATCGTTATCCACTTATACAATACAAACTCGATACGCAGGGCGACCAAATGCGTCCGATGCTCTTGTGTCTCGATGAAGCGATTGAAGAAGCGCATCATTTTTTCAGTCAACCCGATTGGTCTATTGACATAAAGGAGCATAAGCACAACCTCAAAATTGCGCGGCTCAATGTCAATCAATACACACTCAATACGTGGCAACGTCCTTTCACTTATCGCATCCATAAATGGCAAGCGATGAACACCGAGAACTATAAAAAGTACCAATTACTGCGGGGTATCGTTGACCGCACCAGTTTTTTGGAAACCCTACTCAAAAATCAAATTCTCTCCTTTGCCAAAGGCGTTGATTGGGATTTGACAGAGGACTTTTCGGTCAAATTGTTGAGTCTGCCGCGTGAAGAATGGCTTTCTTATAAACACCGTCAAAAGACGTTGGTCTTTACGTTGGAGTTTGAATGTAATTTGTCGCTGCCTGAGTTTATTGGGTTGGGGAAGGGGGCGAGTCGGGGGTTGGGGGTTGTAAGGAAGTGTGCTAAATAATTCATCGATAAAACATTAAGAAATGTTAAAACCTATTTATTTCTCCATTTTATTGAGTTTGAGCTTGATAACATCTGTTACAGCCGCACCAAATATTGATTCTACAAAATTTGCACAAGCTCTCAAAGATATTGAGAAACTTGAAAAAAAGGTAAAAGAGCAAGATGATAAAGTAGAACAAGTTGAAGCTTCAAACAAAATTTTGACGTGGGTTGGTATTCCAACGGCGGCTATTTCAATCATTCTTTTGGGATGGAATTATTTCTGGGGTATTCGAAAGAAACTTGATTCAGAATTAGCTTCTGAAACGACTAAAGCAAAAGTCAAAGAACTTGTAGAAAAAGCTATTTCTAAAGAAACGGATTTGAAAAACAAACCTATTTATGTAGTTTTTAGTAGAAAAACGAATCGTCAAGACTTTGTAGGTTTTCTGGAAAATCAGAAAGGATTTAAAACTGTAAAACCTGTTTGGGCTGATGAAGACTTTACAATTGGAACTAATGACGTTGTTGTTTTTAATAATGAACAAGCAGAACTTACTGATGCTGAGATCAAAAATGTTGGATTAAAACTTCAAAAAGATGCTCGATTCTTTTATTTTAACTCAACATATAAGCGTTGGGAAGATGCTTCAGTCAAAATGATTGGTTTTGCGAGTACACGTGATACACTTGAACAACGACTTTTGGAAACTTTGAAAAATTAACGATTAAGTGAACAACATAAAAATACCACAAATCATAAAATCACTCCTTAATAATGAGGAGTCAACCTACACCGACGAACAAATCCGTTCGGCAGCAGCTTGGGCTTTGGATAAATCCAATCTCAATCTCAATGAATTGCAGCCTTCTGTTTTGCAACCAATTTTAGAAACGATTAATCGTTCGAGCCATACTTCGACTTATCGTTTTGAACCACAAAGGTTGACACTTGAACCTAAAAAGTTTTTTCCTTCTCAAAAAGCAGTCACTACTGAGGAGGTAAATAAACATTTGACCGATTTAGGAAACAAAGACTTCAACTTGACCAATCTTGAAATCTATGGTTCTTCTATATCGTGTAGTCCGCAATTTGCGGATGTGCCTTTGTTTGATTTTGTCAAAATGACGGCGGCAATTGCTTATGGTAAAAGCAAAAGCAGCAAACTTCAATTGGTTTGTGGCAGTGTAGCGGGTATTCAAGGTTATCTCTACGATATTATAAGCAGACAAGCGGCTAAGAACTTAAAAGGGCGTTCTTTTTATATCCAAATGTTGTGCGATGCGGTTTTGGAGCAAGTGAGACAGACTTTGCAGTTGCCTGAATATTGCACAGTTTATGCTTCGGGTGGCGGTTTCTATTTGCTTGTTCCCGAAGGAGATACTGAGGGGTTGATTAATGCTTTGCAAGATAAAATCAATCAAACATTACTCAAAGAGCATGGTTTGACGCTTTCAGTAGAGTTATTTGTGAGTGAGGCTTTTGATGAAAATAAGAACTTTAATCAGATTTGGAAAAAGGTATTTGAAGAAGGGAACAAACTCAAACGCCGTCGTTTTGCTGAACAATTAACAGAAGAAGGGGCTTTTGACTTGTTTTTCAATGAAGAGCAGGGTGAAATGGGTGGTTTGCAACCGAGAGACGGAATCACAAACGAAGAATTTAGGAAAGATGAAAATCCCAAGCAGTTTCAACATAAAGTATTTGGTTTAGAAATAAAAAAGACGACATGGCAACAAGTTGAATTAGGTCGTGATTTACGGAAAGCCAATTATTGGTTAATGTCTAAGACAGGTAGAAGTGAGGATAAAATGTACAATTGGGACATTTATAACAGTCTTGAAACAAACAAGCCACTAACAAAAGATTTTATCTTTTCTAAAAAGATAAATGTCATTACTGACAATGAACCTTTTACTTTCTATGGTGGCAATGAATTTCCAACTAAAACAGATGAAGATGGTAAGGAATCGCCCAAATACTTTGAAGAATTAGCGGAAGGTGACGCGCTTGACCGTCTCGGTGTTTTGCGTATGGATGTGGATAATCTTGGCAGTTTGGTTCAAAACGGTTTAGGCTCAAAAGCTTGCTTTTCAAGACTGTGTGCATTGAGTCGCAACTTAGATTATTTCTTCAAAGGTTATTTGAATACGCTTTGGAAAAATACGGAGGGGTGTAAAGACCATTCTTATATCGTGTATTCAGGTGGTGACGACTTGTTTATTGTCGGACGTTGGGACATCGTTTTGAATTTTTCATTAGCCATTCAAAAAGAGTTTAAAGATTGGACTTGTCACAATCCACATTTGAGTATTTCGGGCGGTATGGCTATTGTGCCTTCTAAGTTTCCGATTGTGCAAGCGGCAAGACTTGCAGAGGATGCGGAGAAAGCAGCGAAAAACCATGTTTATACTGAGGGGAGTGTTGTGTATAAGAAAAACGCTTTTGCTTTTCTGAATGTGCCTATCTATTGGCATCAATCCACAAGAGGAGAAGTGCCGCAATCCTTCTTTGCGCCTTTGAATTGGCAAGAGGAAATGCCTTTGGTTGAGGCTCTCCGCCATAAATTGTCGGACTTACTGAATAACAAAAAGACCATTAATAAATCTTTGTTGGGCAAGATTGCGACTTACGCGGATATGCAAGCAAGACAAACAAACATCAAACAAAAAGGGCGATGGACTTGGGTGATGGCTTACGATATGTCGCGTTATCGAGATACCGTTAAAGATGTCGAAACACGACAGTATTTAGATAGAATCATCGAAAACGCTTACGTCAATCGCAGTAATGACAAACAAGTGGGCGACAATTATACTTATTTGCAAATGCTCGCTTTGGCGGCAAGGTGGGTGGAATTAGAATATCGAACAACTAATCAATCATCATAATCGAAAAATATATTAACATGGCAGAAGTACCTAAAAAAAGTGATTTTAGAATAGATTGGATAAGTAAAGGCATCGAATCCGAAACGGTGGAATACGCCAAGTGGTTTGGCTTTTATCTCTGTGATTTGCAGAATAATGACCGTCCAGGTTGGGATGCTTTGACAACTTCTCAAATTCGCAACTTCTTTGGCGAAGTTAAACGCATTCAAGCGAAAGGTTTTAAAGGTGAACGCACGGCTTTTATGCTTATTCGCCCTAAATTGGCTTATGCCGAAGCACGGGTTAAAGCCAACTCCAAAGGAAAACCGCGCATTGCCGACTTTAGAGACATTGTCGAAAAAGCACATGGTGCAGTGGACACCAAAGGCGATAAAGCCGAAACACAATTCCAAAACTTCGTGGACTTTCTCGAAGCGGTTTTGGCTTATCACAAGTTTTATGGTGGAAAAGATTAATAAAAATAGGCGAAACCAAACGGTAGGGAAACTTTTTAAGTTTCCCTACCGTGCGTCGGTCTCTGAATAAAAAGTAAATTCAATTTAAAAAATTCTTAAAGCAATATATCATGCTTCAACTTAAAAAGAAAATCATCATAACAGGCACGATTGAAGCCTTGACAGGTTTGGCAATCGGCGGTTCTAACTCGGCGATGGGTATTGGTGGCGTTGATAAAGGCGTTATTCGCAATCCTGTTTCTGGTCAACCTTATATTCCAGGCAGTACCTTAAAAGGTAAAATGCGGAGTTTGATAGAATTGCGCGACGGCACTTTGGGTACGACTAAAATGGGCGCGATTGAGTCGGGACCAGTAGAAGACCAAAAGTATTTGTCTGCGCGATTGTTTGGTAACGCTGTGCGTCGGCAAGATGAAAAACAACGTCCATCACGTATAATTGTCCGCGATGCTTATTTAACATCCGAACAAAGCAAAGGTGATTTTTTCAAAAACACAGACTTACCTTTTACGGAAGTAAAAACAGAAGTCGTTATTGACCGCGTCACGGCAAGAGCGATGCCAAGACAATTGGAACGCGTCCCTGCGGGTGCAAAGTTTGATTTTCAATTGGTTTTGAATATTCACAACGAAGACCAAGAAGCCGAATTGGTCAATAACACTTTTGCGGCTTTGCAATTGGTGCAAAACGATTATATCGGTGGCAGCGGTTCGCGGGGCAGTGGACAAGTGTCTTTCCAAATCACTGGAGTTAAAGAACGTTCACGTACTTTTTATCTCGGTACTGGAGAAGAAGAGAAAGATGTGACCAATGATTTACGCTCATTATTCCCAAAATAAAATGGCAAAACAGACTTTCGATATTTATAAACTCGACTTCGGAGATTCTCCTTTGCACTTGTCTCGCGGCAAACTCAATACCTATGCCGACAGCGAAGCCATATTGCATTCCGATGCTTTGAAGTCTGCTATCTTCGTCACAGGTTTGGAACTGTACGGCGAGGGTTGGGCGCAAACGTTCCATGATTTTCATGTGAGTTCGGCGATGCCTTACAAGGGAGAACAGTATTTCTTTCCTAAGCCTTTGCATATTGATACAACAGTTGAACAGAGTCAACGCAAAGAAATCAAAGGCTACAAATACATCGAGCAGTCTGTTTTTCAAAATATACTGAGGGGGTCGTTTCAAGCGACCCAATTGAACAAAGATACGGGCATCAAAGATTTTTTTAGGAAAACACAAACCCAACGTGTCCAAATCAAATATGCTTTTGAAGACCGCGAAGAGCAAGGCGAAAAGGTGGACTATGACAATCTGAAAGATTTAGATTTGAACTACAACAGCGTCCCGTTTTATATCGAGAAAAACTATATCGCACAAGGCAGTGGTTTGTTTTTTATAATCAATACGATTGATAAAGAGAAAGAATTGTTTTTAAAAACTTTGGACGGTATCATGCGCTTATTGGGTGAAAACGGTATTGGTTTGCAACGTGGTCTCGGCAATGGACATTTCACAGTCCAACGCACGATCTTAACGCTCGATACACCCGACGTTTCCACGCACCACATCAATCTATCATTGTATTGCCCTGCGGACGAAACAGAATTGAAGGGTTTGACCTTGACAGACAGTTATTATCAACTCATCAAACGCGGCGGTTGGATTTCATCACCGATTTCGACGTATCGCAAACGCACCGTCTATATGTTTACTGAGGGGTCTGTGTTTAAAACGCCTGTATCGCCCATAGGCAAGGTCGCTGATTTAAAACCTAAAGTTTTTGATGACCATGCTATCTGGCGTGATGGAAAAAGTATATTTTTACCAATGGCATAAATGAATTTGCCAAAGTTCTTTGACATCGTGGATTGATTGTATTTTTCATTGAACAAATCCCAGTTTGTTTTTAAGAAAACTGGGATTTGTTCAATCTATTAAATGTGTCGGCGGTTTGATTCCGTCCTTCACCACTTTAAATGTTTTCGGCTTCGGCTGGATTGAAACCATTCAAGTCTTTAGCCGCCAATGTTGGTAAAGACAGTTTTTAAACCCATCTTCGGCTTCGGCTGGATTGAAACATGAAATTCTGTACCATCTCCAGTTTTCCATCTTTACTTTTAAACCCATCTTCGGCTTCGGCTGGATTGAAAATTGAAAGCTGTAGGTTCTTTGCCTTTGCAAACTTGTTCATCTAAACCCATTTTCGGCTTCGGCTGGATTGAAACTAGTTCTGTAATCCTGTTATAATAGCTTTTACTTTAGCTTCTAAACCCATCTTCGGCTTCGGCTGGATTGAAACTTGTCACCTTTGGCGTTATTGAATACGTGTGATTTTCTTCTAAACCCTTCTTCGGCTTCGGCTGGATTGAAACTCTGGAATACCAAGCCTATAGTCTTGTAAATCTACGTTCTACTAAACCCATCTTCGGCTTCGGCTGTATTGAAACTACCAATTTTTACTTGGATCTGTATTGTATTTGTCTACTTCTAAACCCTTCTTCGGCTTTGGCTGGATTGAAACGCTTCGGGTTCGTAAGGAAAGATTTCCTCTTGCATCTACTAAACCCATCTTCGGCTTCGGCTGGATTGAAACACAGCGTATTTTCCACTGTCTGTACGCAGATAGCTCTACTAAACCCTTCTTCGGCTGCGGCTGGATTGAACCAAGATAACGATGTCATACGCCTCTGCGTTCAAGCCCTTTCTAAACCATTCTTCGGCTTCGGCTGGATTGAAACTATTTCTTTTCAAAATATAAAAAAGTAAACTGCGCTACTTCTAAACCCATCTTCGGCTTCGGCTGGATTGAAACATGTTGTCGCCAAAGATTTTTGCCCAAATCTTGTTCTACTAAACCCATCTTCGGCTTCGGCTGGATTGAAACATATAACGATTAATGATCGCTTGGGTTTTTTGCCCTCTTTTAAACCCATCTTCGGCTTCGGCTGGATTGTAACTTTGGTGTGCAGTAATTAAGGAAATCAATTAAGGCTCCTCTAAAACCGTATTCGGCTTTGGCTGGATTGAAACGCGTAACTATTAGCAGGAACTGTTAGTGTTCCTCTTCTTCTAAACCATTCTTCGGCTTCGGCTGGATTGTAAAGGCATTTCGCCAGTCATGTACAACCATGCAAGACGTTCTTCTAAACCCTTCTTCGGCTTCGGCTGGATTGAAACTTTGCTGTGCGATAATGGATTTTGTAATTGTCGAAACTTTAAACCCATCTTCGGCTTCGGCTGGATTGTAAATTGTAGTCCTTTCAGTAGGCAGGTACATAGACCAAATTATTCTAAACCCATATTCGGCTTCGGCTGGATTGAAACTCAATACGAACCGTGTCGCGGCGGAGGACGCGCTTGCTTCTAAACCATTCTTCGGCTTCGGCTGGATTGAAACTTGCCCAGCGGGACATACTCGCCCGTGAATTTCCGTCTACTAAACCATTCTTCGGCTTCGGCTCGATTGAAACCTGTAGGCTATCAGCCTGGGATAACCTTCTCACCGACTTCTAAACCATTCTTCGGCTTCGGCTGGATTGAAACGTGTTTGTTCGATTATACCACATTCCGTTTGTGGTTCTTTTAAACCATTCTTCGGCTTCGGCTGGATTGAAACACATCTTCAATGCGACTATTCTCTCTTATTTCGGTAGCTACTAAACCCTTCTTCGGCTTCGGCTGGATTGTAACGCCATTGTTCCTACTATCGCTTGTCCGAATATTGAGTAACTTCTAAACCCATCTTCGGCTTCGGCTGGATTGAAACTCTGCAAAGAATTGTTGACTGTGAAAACCTTGATAGCTATCTAAATCCTTCTTCGGCTTCGGCTGGATTGAAGCAAATACGGAATGGTTTTGATATAGACGTTTGTCTTTTTTCTACTACTAAACCCATCTTCGGCTTCGGCTGGATTGAAATGTCCATACCTGTCCTATGCTGTCCGCATATCAGGTGTTCTTCTAAACCAATCTTCGGCTTCGGCTGGATTGAAACACCCATTACAGTTCCATTCATTTATTTGTACTGTAAATACTTTTAAACCCTTCTTCGGCTTTGGCTGGATTGAAACGGTTCATACGAGAGAATATCCTCCTGCATGTCGAACTTCTAAACCCTTCTTCGGCTTCGGCTGGATTGAAAGTGATACACTTTGGCTTGTACTTGATACTTGCCTATTAATTTTAAACCATTCTTCGGCTTCGGCTGGATTGTAACACGATGGTGTTTGTGTAATAATATTCGATTGGATAACTACTAAATCATTCTTCGGCTTTGGCTGGATTGAAATTTTGCAGTATTAGACATAGTTGTTGCTTGTTCTATGTATTCTAAACCCATCTTCGGCTTTGGCTGGATTGAAACTAATATCCTGTTTCTTTTTCATGCTCTTCAAAAGCATCATTCTACTACTAAACCCGTCTTCGGCTTCGGCTGGATTAAAACACGCAAGCGATATTTGTTTTTGTGGCGAATATGTTTTCTTCTAAACCCGTATTCGGCTTAGGCTGGGTTGAAACTCATACTGGTATGTCTCCACATGAATATGTTCTGATGCTTCTAAACCATTCTTCGGCTTTGGCTGGATTGAAACGCGCCTGTTATTGCGGTTGTGAAAATCTTTCGGTTTGTATTTTAAACCCTTCTTCGGCTTCGGCTGGATTATAACGGGTAAACTGCAGTTGTATCAACATACCAAGTGTTGAATTTAAACCCTTCTTCGGCTTCGGCTGGATTGAATCTTATATCAATCTGCATGGACTATAACGCCATCAGCTTTTAAACCCATCTTTGGCTTTGGCTGGATTGTAACTCTTTGTTTTCAGGGTCAAAAGTATCTGTATAGTAATTTCTAAACCCTTCTTCGGCTTCGGCTGGAAATGAAAAAACAATCATCCACGACATCAAAACATCATAAACAGTTAAAAAAACGATTAACAAGAATGCGAACCGTACAAATAGAAACCCTTACACCCGTCCATGTGGGCAGTGGCGTAGAATTGCAAAGCAACTTTGAGTATTTGCACTTTGCCGATGAAAACTGTTTGGTCATCATTGACGAAGCCAAAGTCTTGGGCATACTCGGCGAGGAAAACTTGCCGCAATGGTTGACGTGTATCGAAAAAAAAGAATCGTTGTTGACATTGTTGCAACAGCGCAAACCGAATATCAAAGCCGATGATGTAGCAATGCGCCGCATACCCCTCAGTAAGAACGGTATCGCAGAGGGTAAAACAGTTCGGGAACATCTGCACAGTGGCAATGGTAAAGCACTATTGCCTGGCTCAAGTCTGAAAGGCGCATTGAGAACGGTGATATTGACGCACATCATCAGAGAAAACGCCGACGATATAGCAGAAGATTTGAAGATTGGTGTCAGAAAATACGATAAGAAAACCAATAAAGAACGTTTCGATTACAACGACACGGCTTTGATGACGGAATACATGGGCAAAGACCCGAATCACGATATTTTGCGCCTTTTGCAAGTGGGCGATGTGTTATTTGACCAGACCGAATGTGTCAGAACAGATGTCGCCAATCAACAAAAGGATAAATCTTGGGATTTGAAACGCACCATTACACAATATGTAGAGACGATACCCAAAGGACAAAAAGCTTTGTTTCGGATGAACAACGCCACCAAACTACAAGAACGGGCGGGTAAACTGTTCAATAAAAACGCAGACTTGACCGACCTTGAAACGCTTTTTGGCATCGTCAACGCTCATACACAAAAGTTGGTGGAAACCGACCTCAATTATTGGGAAAAGAAGGCAAACAGTCCAACGGTACTAAGTGGTTATATCGAAACCATGAATCACATACTCGACCTTGTTTCTGCCTGCGATGCGCAAGAATGTATCCTGCGTATGGGCTACGGCACAGGTTATCGCACCATGACAGGCGATTGGCACGACATCCTTTATGACGATGATTATTTTGATTTGGTGAAAGCGATTCGCACCACACATCCCGAAACCTTAATTTTTCCTAAGACAACTTGCTTTTCTGCATCGGGCGAACCATTGGGGTTTGTGCGGTTGCGGTTGAACCCCCGACCCCAGAGGGGAGTATGAAAAGGATTGTTTGTATCAGAAATACAGAGTATTCCATTCAAAAGTTCATCGAAACAGTGCATAATAAGCCCTTTAGGGCAGGTACAGTTTAAAAGCAGGGTTTTTCTTAAGGTGCGTAGCACGGTCAACTAATCAATACGGTGACGGTGCTGCGCACCTTAACAATGTTGTTTGGTTTGATTTGCTATAAACGGTATTAGCCCCAAAGGGCTTTATGAAAATATTTAATGAACTTTTTGAACGAAATACTGAGGGGTACACCACCCAACAAAAAAAGTCTTCCGCGTCACCGACCCGAAAGACTTTTTTTAAAATATGAATTATGGATTAAGAAATCCAAATGCCCACAATAGACGAATTATCGCTTGCCTTTTCGCCTGTTCCTTTGGCACTGACGCAAAACTCGACGTATTTGCCAAGCGGTAAATCTGTGATGATGATGGATTGCTTGGTGGTGTGCTTGCCGTTGACCCATTCGGTAGTGCCTTGCTCGCGGTTGATGATGTCGTAACTTTTGCTGCCTTGCGCACCTTTCCAAAACATTTCGACCCAGCCAAGTTTGCCTTCAACTTTTGAAAGGGTGATGTCCGTAGGTGGCAATAAGGTTTTGATTGACGTTTTGGTCGTTTTTTTCAAATCAAAACCAGAGGCTTGTGCGATGGCGGTGTCGCCGTTTGCAAAAGCTTCTACAAGATGTCCCAACTTATTCAACTGCTTGAGCATCGGAATATTGAGGGTTTCGCGGAGTGTTTTGCGGTCGGTACCGCCTTTGAGTGCCTCATTATAGGCTTCCCAAAAGGGGATGTAATGTTCTTCCAAAATGAGGACTTCTGGATTGAGTGAGACAAATAAGGCATTGGTTTTCATGTTTTGAATCACATTATTTGCCAATAATCCTTGATTTTTGGGCGATTCGTTGCTGAACGAAAATGATAATAAACCCATTGTTCTGGTAATTTAATTAATAATAAAATATTGTTCATCACATGGCTCTTTTCAGAGTCATAAATTTTATAATGCAATTATTATACCAAATATTATTTAATATGTTATTTTATTATAAATAAATATTTAAACTTTAATTTTTTTATCTATTTTATCTCAAAAGCACATATAAACGCCTCGGAATTGCCTAAAAAGCAAACTGCCTTGACCCAAAAGTAATTTACCTTGACCCAAAAGCAAACTGCCTTGACCCAAAAGTAAATTGCCTTGACCCAAAAGTAAACTGCCTTGACCCAAAAGTAAATTGCCTTGACCCAAAAGTAAACTGCCTTGACCCAAAAATAAATTGCCTTGACCTAAAAGTAAATTGCCTTGACCTAAAAGTAAATTGCCTTGACCTAAAAGCAAATTGCCTTGACCTAAAAGCAAATTGCCTTGACCTAAAAGCAAATTGCCTTGACCTAAAAGCAAATTGCCTTGACCTAAAAGCAAACTGACTTGAGTGGAAAATAAACTGTCTTGAGTCTATAATAGGTGAGCATTTCATCAAAATAGCGCACTATTTCATTCGGATTAATAGCCTGCTTGACGTTTTTGTTCTAATGGTTCAGATTGAAGTCATGAAAGTCAATTTGCCTAAAGAAAATATAAAAATACTGAGGGGGTGCCGTTATATTTTAAAATTCTTTTTTATCTTTATGTCGCTCTTTGACTTCGTTGTATTTTCCTTTTTTCTGTCATAAGTCTTAGTCGGTTTCCTAAAGCTTATGACCTTGTATTTTCTTCTAAACCCTTCTTCGGCTTCGGCTGGATTGAAACCCCACGTTCAGGTCGCCTTCGTAACCTTGGCGGAGCTTTTAAACCCTTCTTCGGCTTCGGCTGGATTGAAACACAGGACTTTTGAAGAAGATTTTTACACCACCGTCTACTAAACCCGTATTCGGCTTCGGCTGGATTGAAACAGTTACGAAATTATTTTTAGATTATTTAGTGTTTTCTACTAAACCCTTCTTCGGCTTCGGCTGGATTGAAACCAAAGAAACGAGAGGGTATTAACTTCCCGTTCCCTCCTTCTAAACCCTTTTTCGGCTTCGGCTGGATTGAAACCCCCGTAGAAAAACTGCCAGTAATCATGGACTCAGCTTCTAAACCCTTTTTCGGCTTCGGCTGGATTGAAACAATACATGAAAAAAACTTCCATTAGACCAAAAATCTTCTAAACCCTTCTTCGGCTTCGGCTGGATTGAAACCAGGGTAACTAACTACTTTTTCTTCCTTAGTTCCACCTTCTAAACCCTTCTTCGGCTTCGGCTGGATTGCGCCCCCCGCCCCCAAAGGGGGAGACAGACAAAGAACAAGCGTATCGTCCTAACTTATTGATTAATTCTTCATATTTTTAATGAGTTGAAGGTGTACTCCCCTTTGGGGTCGGGGGTGCGGCTGGATTGCGCCCCCCGCCCCAAAGGGGAGACAGACAAAGTGCATCAAGGAACAAGTCTATCCATAAACATTCACATCAAATATAAAAGGAAACGTACACCCCTCTGGGGTCGGGGGAAATGACTGGATTGCGCCCTAAAGGGGAGTCAGACTAGGAAAGAGTGTATAGGTACTTTTACATCATTTCACACCATATATATATAGCTATCTGACACCCCTCTGGGGTCGGGGGGAAATAACTGGATTGCGCCCCAAAGGGGAGTCAGACAAGGAAAGAGTGTATAGGTACTTTTACATCATTTCACACCATATAATAAGAGCTATCTGACTCCCCTTTGGGGTTGGGGGAGACACCGATGCGAACAAAAAAGAGAGAAGTTATTTTGTGGATTGTTAGTAAAGTTTTATTTTTGTTACTAAAACCGTGATAAATGAGAAAACCAATGCACTTCCAAGCACCGCCACAGATTTTTGCCAATGCGAAGAAACTCCGCGAATATCGGACACCCGCCGAAACCCTTTTATGGGAAGCCTTACGAGAAAAGAAATTAGAGGGGTTTCGATTCAGGCAACAACATCCCATCGAGGGCTATGTATTGGATTTTTATTGTCATGCTGCACATTTAGCCGTTGAATTAGATGGCGAATACCATTTTACAGAAGAGCAACAAAGATTAGATGATAACCGAACAGGACGTTTATCTTTTCTGGGTGTAAAAATCATTCGGTTTAGTAACCATCACGTTTTGCATCATTTAGAAGCTGTTTTGTCGGATATTAGCCAAGCACTGATTGAGTGTTCCTATTAACGTTCACCTTGCCCCCGCCCCCAAAGGGGAGAAGCGACATACCGTCCTTCTCTTTGAAGGCGGGGGCGGGAAGGTATGTCGCTTCTCCCCTTTGGGGTCGGGGGAAACCCTTATTTAAAAATGGTTTGCCTAAAATAATAGACTCAAATTATTCATAACCCATGTTTTATATTTTTCACTTTTCGTTTTTCACTTTTCATTTAGTATATGAGTGACTTATCAAGAAATTCTGCTCCACACCTTCATCTGTTTCTCCTGAAAAGCCATAAAAGTTTTGAGGCATTGGTGTTCAGGACGTTCCAACGTGTTGTCATTATCCAATATCTCATTGGCAGTATGACGGGCGGCTTGTAAAATCTTACCGTCTTTGGCTAAATCGGCGATGTGTAGGTTCAAAACACCGCTTTGGGCAGTGCCTTCGATGTCGCCAGGACCACGGAGTTTGAGGTCGGCTTCTGCAATTTCGAAGCCGTCGGTGGTGCGTACCATGGTTTGAATGCGTTCACGGGCATCAGCAGTCAATTTGAAGCTGGACATGAGGATACAATACGATTGGTCAGCTCCACGCCCCACACGACCGCGCAACTGATGAAGTTGCGACAAGCCAAAACGCTCGGTATGCTCAATGACCATAACGCTGGCATTCGGCACATTGACACCGACCTCAATAACAGTGGTAGCGACCATAATTTGCGCTTCGCGCTTGATGAAACGCTGCATTTCGTAGTCCTTATCTCTGGCGTGCATCTTGCCATGCACAATCGCGATTTGGTACTGAGGGGGTGGAAAATCACGACTCAATGACTCAAAACCTTCCATAAGGTTCAGTAAATCCAATTTTTCGGATTCTTCTATCAATGGATAGACGACATAAATCTGCCGCCCTTTGGCGATTTCATCTTTCATAAACTGAATGACCCGCAGACGGTGGTTGTCGGTGCGGTGTTCAGTCTTTATCGGCTTTCGACCTTTCGGCAATTCATCAATGACGGATACATCGAGGTCGCCGTATAAAGTCATTGCCAAAGTACGGGGTATCGGCGTTGCAGACATGACCAACACATGAGGCGGATAAGGCTTGGACTTCTTCCATAACTTGCCGCGTTGCTCAACACCAAAGCGGTGTTGCTCGTCGGTGATGGACAAACCGAGGTTTTTGAACACAACCCAATCTTCAAACATGGCATGAGTACCAATTAATATTTGGGTTTCACCCGAAACGAGTTTATCTAAAACCGCTTGACGCTTTTTACCTTTGATTGAACCGCTTAGGAAGTCAACGCCGATGCCCATTTGCGCGCAATATTCAGATATACCTTCAAAATGCTGCCTTGCCAATATCTCTGTTGGTGCCATCATACAAGCTTGATAACCATTGTCTAAGGCAATAAGCATGGACATAAACGCGACGACGGTTTTACCCGAACCGACATCGCCTTGCAATAACCGATTCATCTGTATTTGACTGCCGAGGTCGCGCCGAATCTCTTTTATCACCCTTTTTTGAGCATTTGTCAGTTCAAAAGGGAGTATTTTGGAGTAAAATTGATTAAAAAGGTCACCCACGTGTTCAAAAAAATGACCTCTGATTGTGTTTTTCCGAATCTTCTTCGCTTGCAGGAGTTTGAGTTGTAAGAAAAACAATTCTTCAAACTTCAAACGGTTGCGGGCATTCTCTAATTCGACATTGTTTTGAGGAAAATGAATGTCAAAAAGAGCTTTATACTGAGGGGGTAGTTTGAATTTTTGAAGTATATAGTTGGGCAAGTTTTCGCCAATATCTTCTGGTTTTATTTTTTCAAACAGTGTTTTGATGAGTTTGCGCTGACCTTTAGCATCCAAGCTTTTAGCATCGAGCTTGGCGGTTGAAGGATAGACAGGGTCGAAGGTCGGAGCTTTGCTCAAGACATCGGGCGTTGCGACTTCCATTTCAGGATGTGGTATCGAGAAGCGTCCATTGTAATTATTGACTTTACCATAGACAATATATTCACTGCCAGGGATTAACGCACGTTCTAAAAAATGAATTTGTTGAAACCAAATTAATTCGATGCTGCCCGTTTCGTCTCGAAACGTACCGACAAGTCTTTTGACACGACCTTCGCCAAACAACTCCACTCGTCTAAGTATGCCTTTCAATTGAATAGTGTCAGAATCCTCTGTTATGTCCACAATACGATGGAAACGGGTTTTGTCAATATACCGAAACGGGAAATGATAGAGTAAATCGCGATAAGTAAATATCCGCAATTCCTTTTTGAGCATATCGCCTCGGATGGGACCAACGCCGGTGAGGTATTCAATAGGTGTATCGAGTATGTTAGTTGGAGTGGTCATAGGGTGCAAAAATAGGTTAGGAAATGTTGTTTTTAGAGATTTTTTTAGAGATTTTGAAATAATTCTTAAACGGTAAGGATTTTGTAAGGAGGCATAGTTAGATATCAGATGTTAAAATTTATAAATTACTAAATAAAACTTCTAAATTTGCTTGTTCAATTAGAAACCGACGCAACATAATATATAAATCACTCAATAGAACTCATCCCTATACAATGAAAAAATTAATTTACCTTTTATTAATCCTCCTTGGACTCAATTTTTATGCATCGGCACAGATGATTGTTGGCAACCAAAAACTTTATGGCAACGAATGGATTGATTACACACAGACGTATGTCAAAATTCCCATCGCACAAGACGGCATTTATCGTTTAACCGCATCGGCTATGCAAACGGCGGGCATACCCCTCAGTACAATTACAGCCAATCGCTTTCAATTGTTCAAATTCGGACAGGAAATACCGATTTTTACATCAACAGAGGCAGCCTTGGGTTCTAATGACTATATCGAATTCTTCGGAGAAAGAAATCGAGGGGATTTGGATGCTTTTATGTATAAAAATCAGAAAAACGATATGCTCAATACCGAGCATAGTCTTGTCAATGATACGGCTGTCTATTTTTTGACTTGGCGCACAACGCCTTCTACACAACGCTTTCAAACGGTTGCGAACAACTTAGTAAATTTACCTGCAAAGGAAGCTTGGTTTTGGCATACTGAGAAATTTATAGGCATTGACCGAGAGATTGCTTACGACATCAGTGGCGGCAGTTCCGTTTATCTACCTGAAATGAATACGGGTGAAGGATATGGTACAGACTTCGGTAATAATAGGACGATTACGCTCAATCCACAATTTATTGCAGATGGACAAAATGGCAAATTGTCTGTCCGATGGACAGGGAATTATAAAAATCACTATACAACTATTAATGTGAGTGGTTCTACTGTTGGAAAAGATACAGCTTATGGATATACTTTCAGAAACAGAACATACGACCTAACAGCTGCACAAATCAAAGCAGGGATGCCCATACAGATAGTCGGCACGTATGAAGCGGCAGATAATCATTCGTTGGGCGTAGCAACCTTAGAATATGCACGGCAATTCAATTTTGGTGGGCAAAATCAATTTATCTTCAAAATAGAGGCTTCTACACAAGTGAAATACCTCGAAATTGCTAATTTTTCAGCAGGTACAACAGCCCCTATTTTATATGATGTGACCAATAAAATGAGAATTGTTACGACACTTGAAGGTGGATTGGTGAAAGTAGCATTGCCTCCTTCAACTTCTGAACGAACTTTAGCTTTGGTTGCCAACAATGGCACATCAACCGTTTCAACGATTATACCTACAACTTTTGTAGATTTGAGACCTGATGGAGGCAACTTTATCATGATTGCGAATGCCAAATTTTTTAATGATGGCACAGGCAAAAACTATGTTCAAGACTATGCCAATTATCGCGCTTCTACTGAGGGGGGCGGTTTTAAAACCAAAGTGATTGATATGCAGCAAGTACATGACCAATTTGGTTATGGTATTAATCGCCACGCGCTGTGCCTACGTAACTTTGCTTTTTATATCAAGAAAAACTGGACAAATCCGCAATATCTTCTTTTAGTGGGTAAAGCCAAAGAGTTTTCTGGTAATCGTTACAATGTCACTTTTGCAGATATGAGCGACGTGCCAACATGGGGCTATCCAGGCAGTGATATGATGTTTGTGACGAATGATAGTTCTGTTGTGCCTATTATTCCGATTGGGCGTATTCCGTTGAGTGTAGCATCTGAAATGAAAATATATCTTGATAAAATTAAAGAGCATGAGAATGTGCTTAAAAATGCGCCACAAACATTGGCTGACCGACAATGGATGAAAAATGTGATGCATTTGAGCGGTGGTAATGCAGAAGGTCCTATTATCAAAGAATACATGAAAAACTTTGGAGATACCCTTCAAGCGAGTAAAGCAGGATTGAATATAACGACTTTTTATAAAACAAGCCTCGACCCCGTTCAAATAGCTTTGAATGACCAAATTTTTAGTTTGTTGGATAAGGGTGTCTCATTAATTAGTTTTTATGGGCACTCTGCATCTTCTACGCTTGATTTTGATATCAACAACCCCGATAATATGCACAATAAGGGGAAATACCCTTTGTTTATCGCTTTAGGTTGTTCTGCTGGCAATTGTCATCAACAATCAAAAGGCGTTGCAGAAAATTTTCTATTTTATAAGGACAAAGGTATGAGTGTGTTTGCGGGAACAACGGGTTCGTCTTTTCTTAATTCGCTCAATCGTTTTGCGAACGTTTATTATAGTACAATGGGTAATGCGCGCTATGGAGAAAGTATAGGGGATATTACAAAAGCAACTTTAAGTCAATTTGGTCAAACGACAGTCCAAAATGATTTAGGACTCAAATCTGCCGTGGAGGAGTTTCAAATAACGGGTGACCCTGCATTGCGTATCTTTGCTGCACCTGGCCCCGATTATGTGCCTGATGCGACCTCTATAAAGTTTAACCCTTCGGTACTCACTGCTCAGTTGGATAGTTTTGCTATAACCTTCAATGTCAACAATATCGGTTATGCCATCAAAGATTCAATGACTGTTTTGATGCGTCAACAATTGCCTAATAATTCGTTTGTCGAATTAGCCAAAAAGCGCATACCGACCCCTCAGTATCAAAGCACTTATACGTGGTCAGTGCCGATGTCTAAAGAGGTAGCGGGTTCAAATCGCCTTCATATATTTGTTGACTCGGATAATAGTATCAATGAATTGCCTTCTCCAAGTGCTAAAACGAACAATGAATTAGTAGCCTCAACGGGTGAAAAAGGCGTCCCTTTTTATATCCTCGATAATAATGTGAGACCTGTTTACCCTGCCGAGTTTGCAATTGTCAATAAAACGCCCATTATTTTGAAGGCTTCTACGTCTAATGCCTTAGCAAAGCTGCAAAACTATATCATTGAAATAGATACAACGGCAAATTTTAACAGCCCTTTGAAAAAACGCACAACTATCAATCAATTAGGCGGCATACTGAAATGGCAACCTGATATGAATTGGACAGATAACACTGTATATTATTGGCGGACGGCGGCCGATAGCACAGCGGGTGTCGGTTATGCGTGGCAGAATTCTTCATTTATTTATTTAAAAGACGGAAGTGACGGGTGGAATCAGTCGCATTATTATCAGTGGTTGGGGAATCAGTTTACAACTCTAAAGGTGAATGATTTCGATAGGAAGTTTGATTTTAGCGATGATGTTAAGTCTATTGATTTACGTTATAGTTTAAATTCTTCAGTTAATTCGCCCCAATTTTATATCAATAATGCACAATGGGATAGAAATTTTGGGTATCCTTCTGATGTAGGATTATTTGTCGTAGTATTTGATAAATCAACTGGAACTGCTTGGCTTCAACAAGACACACTTTCAAGATATGGTGCTAATCCAAGTAATAGGAGAACTCATTTCTATATTTTTAAACCAGATTCAGATGATTCTTTTATAGGGAGGAAGGGATTGATTGACTTTATTGGCAAAATTCCAGATCACAACTCTATTTTAGTATTTACAGTACAACAAAGTGCTACAGCAAATTATAGAACGGATTTGTGGGCATCTGATTCTGTTACTTTTGGCACAAATATTTTCAAAGCTTTTGAAAGTTATGGTGCTCAAAAAGTGAGAGGGCTGAATGGTACTTTGCCTTATGCTTTTACCTTTCAAAAAGGGGTAGGTGTATTGGGTGAAAAAGTGGGTACAGACTGGGGAACGGGCGCACCACTTTCTTTCCAAACTGTGGGTGCATGGTACGAAGGCAAAATGGAATCTAAAATAATCGGTCCTGTAAAAGAATGGGAATCATTAGAGTTGAAATATGTTGTAGAGCAAACAATACCTAAAAGCGATTCTTTAGCTTTTGATGTCATTGGTTTATCTCCAGACAAATTAAAAGACACGGTTCTTTTAGCTAATCAAACAAGTAACTCTATATCGTTAAGTAATATCAATGCTAAGCAATACCCATTCCTAAAACTTCGATTTAATGGATACGATAACAACAAACGTACTGTACCCCAACTCAATTATTGGCGTGTATTATATAAAGGTATGACGGAGTTAGCTGTTAATCCAAATGCCAAGTTTACGATGTATAAAGACACATTGCAACAAGGAGATCCATTTAAATTAGAAGTCAATGTGGAGAATATCAGTGATGTAGATGCCGATAGTGTTTTAGTCAAATGGACAATTCGAAATGAAGCGAATGTGGAAATAAATACGGCTACTAAATATGCCCCCCTCAGTAAAAATGGGAATTTTGTGACAAATTTGACGCGCTCAACAAAAGATTTAGGCGGTAAACATCAAATTTCATTTGAAGTGAACCCAAATATGGCACAACCTGAACAGTTCACATTTAATAATTATTTGCAAACCAATTTTTATGTTGAAAAAGATAAACGCAATCCGCTTCTTGATGTCATGTTCGATGGCATTAGGATTATGAATAACGACATTGTTTCCCCTAAACCCTTGATAATAGTTGAGTTACGTGATGAAAATAAATTTTTGGCACTTAATGATACAGCTTTGTTCAAACTGTATGTTCAAATACCATCGGGTGCGAAACAACAGATTTTTTTCAACGACGCATCCCTAAAATTTAATCCTGCGACAATTTCAGCAACAGGCGTTAATAAAGCAACTATCGAATACCGACCTGTTTTTACTGCTGATGGCACGTATCAATTGATTGTAAAAGCCAAAGACGTTTCTGGTAATACGTCGGGGGATATGGATTATAGTATTGCATTTCAAGTTATTACGAAATCGTCTATTTCTAATGTCCTGAATTATCCGAATCCTTTTTCTACTCGCACACAGTTTGTCTATACTTTAACAGGTGAAACACCACCCGCCTATTTTAAAATTCAAATCATGACTGTCTCGGGCAAAGTCGTAAGAGAAATCACGCAAAACGAAATTGGTGTCATGAAAATCGGTACGCATCGCACGGATTATGTTTGGGAAGGAACAGATGAATATGGCAACCCATTAGCAAATGGCGTTTATCTATACCGAGTCATTGCTAAAAATACAGATGGCAAAGCCTATGAAAGTTTTGATAATGGCACAAGTGATTATTTTAAGAAAGGTATTGGGAAGTTGGTTATTATGCGTTAGGAATCGGGAGTCATGGGTCGTGAATTATGAGAGTAACTCACGACCCATGATTATTTCCACTTTCGATAAACAAACCGCAAAGGCAATGTAAAAAAATAAGGTCGCCTACCAAAGAATTGATATTTTAAGGATATGAACCAAAATTTTAAAGAAGTCATTAAAGGAAAATCAAAACGAGGCATCACCAAAATTTGCTCTAACAAATAAGCCCGCATCCTGGTTTTATTTAAAAAAATTAGATTCATTTCCCAAATTTTGTCATAATCATTAATATTCAGCGTTTGCGGGGTTAATTCATTGATTCTATTTTTTGATAAACCCAGTGCTTTTAACAACGTTAAAATTAACACCAAACGTTCTGCATCCGCTTCTTTTTCGTTACTTGATTTAGTGGCATCGTGTACCCGATAATAAGCCAAAACCTGTTCAGTTGATTTAACAGCACTCAAACCATAAGCCAAAAGATAGCGATACCACAAATCCAAATCCATGCAATAATGAAATCGTTTGTCCACCCCCCTCAGTATTTTTAACTTTTCGAGTCGAAAAAAAAGCGATGGTTGCGCCATTAATCTACCAAAATTCATCGTCGCTTCCACATCTTCTAAACAGTGCATACCATACTTCTCTGGCAATAAAATCTGCTGTCTTATGACTTGTAGTTTTCCCATTAAAACGTTTGTATGTTTATCTTTTGAAAAATGTGCAGCGATTTCCCACAAGACATTTGGTGCCAATAAATCATCGCTATTGAGCCAATTAAAAACATCGCCTGTTGCCTGTGCGAGTCCTTTATTTATAGCATCTGATTGTCCTTCATCCGTTTCACTAACCCAGTAATGAATCCATTTTTCGTATTTTTTGACAATTGCAACAGTTTCATCTCTACTACCACCATCGATAATGATGTATTCTAAGTTTGGGTAATCTTGAAGTAGTACTGAGCGAATCGTTTCCTCTATGAATTGTCCTTGATTGAATGACGGCGTAATGATGCTGATTTTTGGCAAATTTTGAGACATATACTGAGGGAGGGGCATTTCCGATGATTCTGTCCAAGGATAGCCTGATTTTCCATTGTGAGCGAGAGGTAATCGATTTAAAATATCCATATCAAAAATTTATCGAAATATCTTACACAAGTGCCTATTGGAAATTTTTGAGTAAAATATATTTGAGACCAAAGTAAATAGCGATGTAATATTTTTTGCATAGCATTTCTTGGGTCAGGAAATTTGCTTGTTGTCTTTTGCCAAATATTTAGTGAGGCAAAATGGCATGTACCGTACTTTTCAAAATAGACTTCTACTAGTTTATCCCAATAATAAGAGTTTTCTTTTTTTACATAAAACATATCTATACCATGTTTTTCATAGTAATCGAACCATTCAATTTTCAACGCTTGAAATTGGCTTTTTGATAAACCATACATGTGGTGATAAATACGAAAAATGGTAATCGGGTGTTGGTGTTTACGATTCAGTAGTTCAAAACATTGATACCAACGGTGTTTAGATTGCATACGCTGCCAATCTGTATATTGATAGTGAAGAACCTTGATTTCTTGACAAATCAATTTATGTGCATTTTCAGGTTTGGGAATACGATGGTTATGAATAATAGAACGCTCATTTGTACTTATTCCATCGTCTATAAATCCCCATCCAAAACTACCTCCCTCCCAATATTGTTTAAAATCAGGTTTAATATTAATCCATGAAAAATATATAATTGTACCTATTGGAGCTTCTAAAATATTACTCCATTCAGAACTTTCATTGAAGTTTGCTGTCAGAAATTCGTCAGCATCAAGAGTTATGAACAGCTTTCGTCTTCCATTACTTCCTATTTGTCGAGCCTTATCTATTAAGAGCCTTTGCCTTTGTTGTTCATCATAAGTATGATTTAGGTTGTTTAATAAAACAACTTTCGGGTATTTTAAAGCAATATCACGGCTGCCATCTGTACTCATTTGATCTGCAATGATGATATGGTCAGCCCATAATGAAGCACATTGAATAAACCTATCGAGAATCCATGCTTCATTTTTGACAGGAACAAGGCAGATTATGAAGGGTTTGTCCATAAAAAGTATTTCTTTAATTTTAAAAAAGGGCGTTCTAAATATCTATAACTTATTTATGCGACTAAAATAGTGATGAGTAATATGGTATAAAGGGCCATGTTCTTCTACTGTAATTGACCACAATACACCGAACACCATCGAATGAATACCTTGCTGCTATTGTCCATCAAATTGAAAATTGCCTAAAAAAAATATAAAATATAGAATATTATCATCTTGATTTTGATAGTTTTTGAAAGGAAAGAGCATCGGTAAAAAGATACCTAAAAATATGACCCAATAATAAACTGGCCAGATTTCCAAAATGCGGCGCATATAAAATTGCTTAACATGTATATCATTTGTTTGTTTTTTTTCATTCAAAAGTAAATAGGAGATTAGAAAACCACTCAATGTAAAAAAGAAATTGACTCCTACTTCACCCAAATATGTAACACGATATATAATATGCTCAAGCCACCAAATATTCGTTTCAGGTAAACCTAAAACCTTAGCATGTGAAATAAATACCGTTAAAAAGCAAAGAAACATAAGGCATCTAAGTTTGGAAAATAAGCGGATGGGCTGTTTTTTGATAAAATCACGTTTTATATTTTATGGCATATTTTAAGAAATAAGATTCAAAATAAAGATAACAGAACTTTGCCAATAGCCATGTCAGAGAAAAAGAAAATACATAATATACCCAACACCAACTTTGAGTTACAAATGGCGATAACCAGTGCCAAGTTAAGACAATCGAAAGCGTATGCCACACATACAAGCCATAAGAGATTTTACCCCCCTCAGTAAACCACAGCAAACGGCTGATTTTGAAAATAGAATGTTTCGAAAAATTTTGCTCTAAAATAACACAAGCAAAAAGAGTTTTGTGAATTGTATTCATCAATACCGATATAGTGAGGGGGGTATCAGTAAATAATCGTGGTATGACAAAAGGATATAAACCCAATGAAATATATAAAATTAAAATCCAATGGCGGGGCAAATCTATCCACTTTTGCAAGAAGTCTGCCTTCTTTTTACATAAAAAAGCAGATAAACAACCTATTGACAATTCACTACATGCCGAAAAAGTATGGTAATATTGCATATTATACGCTGAATTCATACATTTGAATAAAAAAGAAAAAATAAGAATCAATGAAAATACTGAACCATAAAAACGACTTGGCAAAAAATACAGAAGCAATGGGAAAACTAAATAAAACTGTTCTTCTATCGAAATAGACCACAAAATAATGAGTGTATAAGAAAAGCGAGAAGGCTCGAATGGAACTATGAATTGAAAGTTTGCTGTAAAAGAGGCATAATGCCAAAAATTGTCATTCAATGTTTTGAATTCAGTATAAGGGACGAAAGTGGGCAGCATAAATCCGACTGCCAAAGCCAAATAGTAAAGTGGAAAAATGCGTAATACGCGGCGGATATAAAAGTTCAGAACATTGATTTGTCCTTGTTTTTCCTGCTCTGTCAAAAACAAATAAGTAATGAGGAAACCACTAAGTACAAAGAAGAATGCCACCCCCCATCGGGTTTCTGCAATCAAAGCAGTGCATATTTTGTAGGCAAATGTACCGTTGATATAAGGCAAGCCAAAAAGCCCTTTGGAATGTGCAAAAAATACACCGATAAAAGCCCAAAACCTCAAACCGTCGAGATTCGGAAAATATATTTTAGAGGTTGTCGCAGTCATTTTGATTAGAAGTATGGGCTGATGTTTGTGCGTATGTATCAAAGAACTGCCATTCCAAAATTGGAAATATCAAACCCGGATTGTCCTTGATATCATACCGTTTAAAATAAGATAAGTGGGTGCGTTCAGTTTCGATATTAAAGGCAATCACAGGGTCATAGATCTTTGTAAAAGTCTCAATATTGTGCTTTGAAATGAGAGGGCGGATGTAATATTCACCGTTATTTAGGAGAAGATGCGGTATTTTACAAACCCAAATAATGTTTTCTCCAATGCTGAATACATCTTTTGTATGGCTATCAATTTGATAAGTCCTGAATAAAACCATCCCATCTTTAAGTAGGTCAAAACCTATTTTTGTTATTTCTACATCGGCAAAAGTGGTGGTATGGAAATGGATGAAAACAGCTTCTTGATTGGTAAATTTTGTTGTTAAATTACCAGTTTTATCCCGAATTTCTATTTTTTCAAGCCGCATTTTGGTCGTTGTATCAATATTATTGACCCACACTGCTTCACCATTATTACTGGCATCATATTCATAAAGAGCAACCGCTTTTTGAATATCACCTTCAAAAATCATCTTTCCTTTATCTAAAATAACGCCTTTATGACATAACTGCCTTATGGCACCCATATTATGACTCACAAACAAAACGGTGCGCCCACTTTTACTCACCTCATCCATTTTTCCCAAACATTTCTTCTGAAAATCAGCATCACCGACTGCCAGCACTTCATCAATCACCAATATTTCAGGTTCTAAATGTGCGGCAACAGCAAAAGCCAACCGCAACTGCATACCACTCGAATAATGCTTCAAAGGCGTATCAATAAACTGTTCAACACCACTGAATGCGACGATTTCATCAAATTTTTGAGCAATTTCTGCACGACGTAAGCCCAAAATCGAACCGTTCATAAATACATTTTCACGCCCGGTTAGTTCAGAGTGGAAACCTGTGCCTACTTCTAAAAGGCTGGCGATGCGACCCCTCAGTATGATCTTACCTTTTGTTGGTGGCGTAATGCGGCTTAGGATTTTTAACAAGGTACTTTTACCTGCACCATTTCTACCAATAATACCGATACTTTCGCCCGCTTGAACATCAAAACTGACATCGTTTAAAGCCCAAAAATCAGACCTCGGAGTATGCTCACCTTTAGTTTTAAAAAAATCAGAAACTGAATCACGTAAACTTAAATATTGTTGTTTTTGTCCGATTTTATACTGTTTTGATATATTTCTGACCTCAATAATAGGTTTCATTTTATTCGTTTTTTGTAATCATAAGACGATTAGTTATACGCTCTTGCGCCGCTAAACAAGCCAGTATAAGCCAATAATGCCGAAAATTCATCGTATCAGTTACAAAACCTTCCGCCATCATAAAAAGTAAAACACCGCCCAGTAATAGCCAGAAGTGAGCGTTTTTATCTGTCAATTTGTCTCTAATGTATATTTTTTTCCACGTTTTACCAATTGTAAAATAGAGATACACAAGTGCCATCAAACCCACTAAACCCAACTCCGACAATGCACCAAAATAAGTGGAAAGAGGGTCAAATTCTGATAAATATACAGGATAGCGGTTTTCTTCTTTTAGTTGATGCGTATAGGCTGTAAAATTGCCACCGCCTATGCCAATCAATGGATTACGCATGAAAACTATTATATTTGCTTCTTTTAAAACGCCATAACATGTCCGTAATAAATACTTGTTGTTGACTTCTGTTAATGGCTTTTTTTCTATTGCATGGCAATATTTATTTTGTTCAAAATCTGATTTATTTATGAAAACAAAATGCGAAAAAAATAAGAATATGATAAAAAATAGACCCCAAATGATATTTTTTCCTTTCATTAAATAGTGATCGCGCAAACCAACCATGATTAAAACGGAAGCAGCAAACATTACAATTGATTTGGTAAAAGTAAAAAACATTATGCAACCCATTAAAAGGATAATCGCAGTATTTTTCAAAGAAAAACTAATTTTTTGAACACTTAAAATATCTGCAACAGAAACCAATATAAAAACACTCAGAATACTATTCAGCATAATTGGCTCGGTTGCGAGTGCTTTTACGCGGTAAATATCGCCTAAAATGGGATAATTAGGATAGTAACCAACTAATGGTGTTTCGATATTCAGAGTTAGAAATATTAAACCAATCAAACCTAAAACAGCAGTTAATATGCCTGATAATTGCGTATTTTTAACTAAAAAATGGCGAATATCTAATTTTGTTTCTATCAAATAGACATTGACAATGATATATAAAGTGACTAAATACACAAATCCAACCATTTCAAAAAAGGAAGCACGCGTTAAATGACCAAAGCATGAAATAAACAAAGCTAAACCATACAATATTAATGCTTTATCTATATTTGTCACTTGCCATTTGAGCCACGTTTTATGTTTTATAACCTTTAGAAAAGTTAAAACGAAAAGAATTAAAAAGGCAATTTCAGGCAATTGCAATTTATCGCCGAAGAAAGGCAGTTTCAAAAAACCATTGAGCGGTAAGGTAATTATATAAACTGTGAGGGCAATGCCTATATATTTCCAGTCTTTATTCATTGTTTTTCAAGCTAAATCTGCGAAATATGCCTCTGTTTTTCTAAAAACATACACGCCTACGAAAAGTAAAAGGGTAGCTATTAAAAATTGAGTACCCACTGTGAACCAATCAATCGCCTCCTCTCTGAAAACCGAGCGCATCAAATCTATTGCCCCTGCAACTGGATTAAGGCGCATAATCCATTGAACAAATCCATTGTCAAAGGCTTTTGTCGAGTACAAAACAGGATTGAGAAACAATAAAAATTGAATCATAAACGGCAAAGCATACTGAAAATCACGGTATTTGACATTCAAACTGGCTAATAAGGTGCCGAGACCAAAAGTCGTGATAACAGTAAGCAAAATACTGAGGGGGGTATAAAGAAGCAATTTCCAAAGCTCAAAAGGCAATTGATAATAAATCAGTAACCCTATAAATACGATAAAAGCAAAGATAAAATCAAATAGTGCCGTCAAAACCGATGATAAAGGGATGATAAGACGTGGAAAATATATTTTCTTAATGATGTTGGCATTAGCTACCATACTGGAAGCGGCATTGAGCAAACCGTTTGAAAAAATATTCCAAATCATCAAGCCAGAAAAAGCAAAGATAGGATAGGGTAGCCCATCTGAACCCACTTTCAAACTACGACTAAAAATGAACGTAAAAAGCAACATCATACTGAGGGGTTGCACCACTGCCCACAAAATACCAAGTGTCGCCTGTTTATACCGAACTTTGATGTCTCGCCAAGTAAAAAAATAAAAAAGCTCTCGATATTGCCACAATTCGCGCCCACCAAGTGTAAATTTGCCTTTATTTTCGATTATAAATTCCTGCATGATGCAGCAAAGGTAGTTTTTGAAGCGTATATTTCTAAAAAAATAAGATAGATTGATGATGTTTGACCTTCCCTTAGTGTCTGTACTGATGCCACTGTTTAATAAACAGGCTTATGTAGTTGAAGCGATAACATCTGTTTTACATCAGACTTACCCGAATATCGAACTCATTATTATTGACGATGGGTCAACTGACAGCAGTTTTGAAATAGCCCATCAATTTGTCTCCGATAAAGTACACGTATTTAAGCAAGAAAATCGGGGCGTTTCATCGGCTCGAAATGTGGCTTTCGAAAAGTCAAAAGGCGATTTTATTCAATATTTAGATGCCGATGATGTTTTAGAAAGCCGAAAAATAGAGGAACAAGTAAAAATACTGAGGGGGCATAATGATACGACCTTAGCAACAGCTAAACGGTTTTATTTTAAAAAACAACTTGTTGACGCTTGGCAATTAAACACTATGCCGATTTTAGAAAAAAATTATACCGATATGTCTGCTTTTTTGATTGACGAAGTGTCAAGCAGCGCATTTGTGCATTCGTGGTTGATACCGCGTACGCTCATTTCAAAAGCGGGGAAGTGGCATGAATTCATGACCATTTTTGAGGATAGAGATTTTTATTTACGCCTTGTCTTGTCAGCAAAAACAATTAGTTATTGCCCTCAAGCCATTTGTTATTGTCGTTTTCCAATAGATGACCATCAGTTAAAACGCAGTAAAAAGTCTCAATTTAAGACAGTTTTGGACTATTTTTCAAGGTTTGAGCATCAATTACTATCTGAAAATCAAGACTTACACCGTCAATCATATTCAGCTTTAGCTTGTTTATACAAAAAACTGCTCAATATTACCGATGATAAAAAAACGATTGATGAATTGAAAAACCGTTCTCAAAGGCTTGGTTTAGTACCCGATTGTGGTAACAGTCCATTTATTCAATTTTGTAAAAAAATGATTGGGGTAAAAAATACTTTTGGGCTTATTTATTTGAAATCGAAATATATTGACACACCCTAATGTTTCATTATGCCTAAAAAAGACATCCGATATTACATCAATACGATAAACCTAAAATATCAAGCAGCGACCTACCATCTACTCGATAAGCTGTCGCTTTTGAGTCGTATGAAAAAAAGAGAGGAAACTTATTTCTTAAATTTATATCATACACATTTTAAAAATGGTATAGTATTAAATCATTCATTTTCAACCGAATATATTACTTATCGTTATTTTCCAACAGCAGAAAGTTTCTCTCGACATTTGCATTTTGATAGGGAGGGGGTCGCTATGTGTCGGTCAGATTTGAAGCCGCATTATAATCCGCTTATTGCGGCATTTTTGGGTTTGGTTTGTTACAATGATTTTTTAAAGAATCAAAATGAAGCAGCTATTCAGCAATTTTGGGTACAAGCAAACCATCTCGCTAAAAAAGGTACTGCTAAAAATGGTTTATTTTTATTTTATTATGACAAGGGAACATGGTATGCGGGCATCACACAAGCTTTAGTCAGTTCATTGTTTATGCGTGCTTATATTTTAGATAAAGAGGGAAGTTGGAAACAATTGGCTCGTCAAACCTTGCTTTCTTTGTTTGAACCTGTCGAAAACGGAGGTGTGTTCAAAAAAACGCCCGAGGGTTTAGATTGGGTTGAGGAGTATCCTTTGTCGGTCAATCATCCTTTTGTACTCAATGGATTTATCTTTGCCTTGACGAATCTATATGAGTATTTGATATTGTGCGAGAATGACGTGTTTTTGTCCAATTATTTGATAAGGCTTAATGACACTTTGTTTAAAACACTCCACTATTTTAAAAGGAAAAAATATTTTAAATACAGTCGTTTTCATTGGGTTTTTCAAAACATTGAATATCAAGGACTGATGGTTTGTCAATTTTTGCATCTGTACGCCGTATCAAAAAATGAGGCGTTTAACGACATTGCGGCGTTACTCAATAAAGATGTGGATTGGGCTGCTTTCTTTCGTTTTTATGATATGCCTACCCCTCGTTATTTTCAAGAAATTTCTAAATCTTAATATGCTTTCTCAAAATAGAATCAAAGCTTTGTGGATTTGCTCTTGGTTTCCGAATCGGACATTGCCAAATACAGGTTCATTCATATATCAACAGGCAAAAGCCACATCGTCTTTTACAGATATTGCCGTCCTTCATGTGTGTAGTGATACCGTTAAAAGCTATGACATTCAAATAGAACAATCGGAGTTTTTGACCATACATGTCTATTATCCTAAAACCAAGAGCTTTATTCTCAAGACTGTTCGACAGTTGAAAGCACAAATAAAAGGATATAAAAAGATAAAGCAACTATTTGGTAAACCCGATATTGTGCATCTGAATGTCATTTATCCTGCGGGTTTGTTTTGTTTGATATTGCATTTTTGGGTGCAACTGCCTTTTATTGTTTCTGAACATTCCTCGATTTATCGTCCTGAAAGACAACTGTATAAAGGACTTCAGCTTAAAATAATACCTTATTTGGTTATAAAATGGGCAAAAGCGGTTGTTATGTTGACCGATTACAATATTCAAATTATGAAAAATCATTGGCGATTAGACAACGAACATTACGTCATTGTTCCCAATGTCATTGATACCCATATTTTTAAATTAAAAAATACTGATTACTCACATATAGAACAGTCTGTATTCACCTTTTTACATGTCTCTTGGTTGGTGGAGGAGACAAAAAATGTATTGGGGATGATTCGTTCCGCCGCATTATTGGTTCAAAAACGAAAGGATTTTAGGCTCATCATTGTTGGAGATAGAAAAAAACACCCGCCTTTAATGGCATTGGCAGAGGAGCTTAATATTTTGAACAAATTCATTTTTTTTAAGACCGAAATGCCTAATAATCAAGTTGCTCATGAGATGCAAAATGCGGATGCTTTTTTAATGTTTAGCCATGTCGAAGGTTTACCCTGTGTTATTTTAGAAGCAATGTCTGTCGGGTTACCTATTATTGTTACCGAAACAGGCGGCATCTCTGATTGGGTTACGCCCGATGCGGGCATCATCCTCAATATCGGCGACGAAGGCGCTTTAGTCGAAGCCATGAACGATATGATGGGCAATCGGGATAAATACGACCCCTCAGTAATCCGTTCAAAAATTGTTGAAAAATGCAGTGTTAATGTTGTCGGGCGAGCGATTACCACTGTTTATGAAGATGTTTTGGAAAGGAAACACTAATGTCATGGATTGAAGGTTGGTTTGTTTTGCAAAACTTTATTTAGCGTCTTAGGACAATTGTTTAGCGCTTTGACAAATTATTTAGCGTCTTAGGACAATTGTTTAGTGCCTTGACAAATTATTTAGTGTCTTAGGACATTTGTTTAGTGTCGTGACAAATATATTTAGCGTCTTAGGACATTTGTTTAGTGTCTTGACAAATTATTTAGCGTGTTGAATAAAATGTTTAACGTCTTAAAAAAAATGAAACCTATGTGTTTAGTCAATTTTTTGTCAATAAACAAACATTCTTCAAGCAAAAAACGTTCAAATGCGTACTTTCACGCCCTAAAAATCTAAAATCATTAAAAAATATGAAACAGCGTTCCAGCATTACTTTTTTATTACTGCTCACAGTATTTTTGGTTTTTGGACAAAAAACTGAAACCGTCAAAAGCGAAAAACACCTCAAAAATATCCACCAACTCACTTATGGCGGCAATAATGCCGAAGCCTATTGGTCGCCAAATAGCAAATCGGTGACTTTTCAATCCGATTTTAAAAAATGGGGCGTTCAATGCGACCAAATTTTCAAGATGGATATTAAGAAGGCGATGCGCGATACAGCTTATCGTCCAAAAATGATTTCTACATCATTGGGTCGCACGACTTGCTCTTATTTTATGCCCAATGGTAAACATATTTTGTATGCTTCGACGCACAAGGGTGGTCAGGCATGTCCAGAACCACCGCCGTATGATCCTAAAAAGTATTTGTGGCCCGTTTATGCTGATTTTGACATTTTTGTAGCCGATAAAAAAGGGAAAATCATCAAACAACTCACCAATACTGAGGGGTATGATGCAGAGGCAACTGTCTCGCCCGATGGTAAAAAAATCGTTTTCACTTCCGACCGCAGTGGTGATTTGGAGTTGTGGACAATGAATATTGATGGCACTGACGAACGCCAAGTGACTTTTAGCTTGGGTTACGATGGAGGGGCGTTCTTTTCACCCGATTCTAAAAAATTGGTTTTTCGTGCCAGTCGGCCAAAAAAAGATGAAGAAGTGGCTGAATACAAGGACTTTTTGAAAAAACATCTTGTCGCTCCGACCAATATGGAAATTTATACAGCCAATGTAGATGGCTCGGATATAAAACAAATCACGCATTTGGGCAAAGCGAATTGGGCACCTTTTTATCATCCTTCGGGCAAAAAAATCCTATTTTCTTCTAATCATCATGCGACAAGAGGCTATGATTTTCAGTTGTATATGATTAACGAGGATGGCACAGGCTTGGAACAAATAACAACCGAAAGTTATTTCAATGCCTTTCCGATGTTTTCACCTGACGGGAAAAAATTAGTTTGGTCGTCGAATCGCCAAAATTGGGGAACTCGTGATACGAATATGTTTGTGGCGGATTGGGTGGATTGAGAAATTATACGTGATAGAAAGAGGATTGCTATTTCAAAAAAACAGTTTCTAAGTCAAAACCTAAGAAATACTGAGGGGTACAGATTTACGAAATCTATAAGATTTCGTAAATCTGTATTTCTTGTAAAGGTTTTATCTCTGTATCGGATAAATCGCCTCCTGCCGCCCATCAATATACCGAAACTTTTTACCATCATAAAAACCATCTTGTTCGAGCATAAAACGGACGATTTTACCGCCCCATTCAGGTATCTCAACAGCGGCATTGAGTTCAATCGAATAAGCTGTGTTTGGAAACATCGGATAATCACCTGCACCAACCGTCACTTTTTGATTGTCCCACATACCGATTGTTGGACCGGCAGCGTGACCATGAAAACCAATCGGGTGTGTATAAATTGTGCCATTTATAGATTCTTTTTTAGCTTGCGCCAAGGCATCAGCGAGTATTTGATTGCCTGTTTTGCCAACCGTAAAATTTTCTGTCAAAATATCTTGGAGTCGATTGGCTTTTTTGAAAGCTTTTTGAAGGTAGGAAGGTACTACTGTTTCGCCACCACGCAGTACATAAGCGTGTTCCTGCATATCGGTATTGAGGCGCAAATAAGTAATGCCGAAGTCAACATGTAATAAATCACCAGGCATAATTGCTTCTTTATCAGACCTTTTTGAGAAAGAACGCAAGTGGTCGAATCGTGCTGTGTCTTGTCTTTGTATGGATACTGAGGGGTGGAACCAAGTCTCCAAACCCAATTCTGTAACACGCTGCCGATACCACCACACGAGATCTTCGGTCGTCGTCACACCTGCTTGAATCGCTTTATCAGATAAACCTTCACGGAGAATTTGATGCGAAATATGGGCGATTTGTTCATACAAAACCATTTCATTTTCAGAACGGGTCTCGAGCCACGACACAGCTAATTTTTCAGCACTAACAACTCGATTTTGAAACTCTTTAGGCATTTTTTGCATCATTTGGTCATATTCATGGTGACTCAAACCGTCGGCATGACCGTAATTGGGCGATACATTGATGCCAATTTTCATCGGATTGCGCTCTTTTATGGTTTCGATGAGGGCATCCCATTGGTCAGGATAGACATTTAGATTCCATGCCGCTTTTAATAAACCGACATCGTAGCGGGCAATTGCCAATTTTTCAATACCTAAATCGGAGCGGTTCGCCAATGGATTTTGAAAATCACGTCCTGATTTATCAAAAAATACCATGACCGTACGGCGACGTGCGGACAGCCATTCGGCGGGTAGCATCGTCTTCATTACAGGGTCTTCGTTGTATTCTCTTGAAATCAAAATCCACATATCAATGCCTTCACGGCGCATGACGTGGGGGAGGAGATGGTCAAAACGGTCTGACAGCATATTGTCAATGACTTCTGCTCGTTCCCGTTCTGACAATATTTTTGGATAAGCTGTTGTTTGGGCTTGCGCTAAAAAAGCAGTTAAGAGGAGAAGAAAGGTTAGGTTTTTCATTGTTTTGTCTTTTTGGGGTAAATATACTGAGGGGGGTTGTGATTCTACAATGTTTTCACTAACCAACCATTTACTTTTCGTGTTTTTTGGCTGAAATTAACACCAATGCCGATGATTGTTTTGCCTTCTGCGCGGTATTTGTCGGCATAGTTATTTTTTTCTAATTGCGTCATGGCTGCTTTACCGCTTCGATTGTATTTGAATTCAAAAATATAGATATGCGTAGTGGTTTTTACAACACTATCTGCGCGTCCATGCGACGACCACACTTCACTTTCGATATAAAGACCTAAGTATTTGAATATCAAATGAATAGTGCCATGGAAAAAACGTTCAGACAACTGCATTTCTCTCAATTTGTCATTATCGTCTCTTTCATAAAGATTGGAAGGCAAATCCGAAAATAAGGTGTTGATTATGCGTTTAACTTGTTCTAAATCGTTGGATTGAAAGGCATTCGATAAGTTTTTGACTGAAATGCTTGAGGCATCTTTTTCACTGCTTGGAATGATAGCATTTATCATAAATTCATACATTCCTGCCCGAATTTCTTTGTTTGGATAATCTAACAATAAATCACCTGTCAAAAAATTCCTTTCTTTAATGGTCAAATAGCCTGTTTGAAATAAAATAGCGACGATGTCTAAATTATTCAAATCGTATTTATCGAGTAAAGCAGTTGTTGATGCCGTATTCTCATATTCAAATTTGACTTGTTTTTTCATTAAATTCACCAAAAAAGTAGGCGTACCCGATGCAAACCAAAAACCTTCAAAAGCCCGTTTTTTGAAAAAACTAAGTGTACCAAAAGGGTTATAAACCGTATGCGTAGCATCCCAACTGAATCCATTGTAGTTTTCGCGCATCATTTCAAGCAACACAGGACGTGCCAATTGATGTCGTTCCATGACGGACTGAATATAATCTTCAAAATAAAATTCTAATTCTGTCTGCGTGTAACCCGTCAGTGTCGCGTAGTTTTCATCTAAAGTTAAGTCTTCTAAATGGTTTAAATCTGAAAAAATAGACACTTTTGAGAACTTTGAAACGCCTGTGATGAATAACAAACGAAGGTAAGGTGAAGCATCTTTTAGAACGGAATAAAAAGTTTTTAGTATATCTCTATTGGCTTCTGCTTGTGGTATTTTTTCTTTTTCTAAAAAATCAATGATGGGTTTGTCGTATTCATCAATTAACAAAACAACGCGACCATGTTTTTTATACAGTTGTTCTATTAATTCTTTAAATTGGGTACTATAATTATCACTTGAATACTCAATATCATAACTACTTGCTATCCTTTTTAATTCATGGCTAATAGCTTTACCTAACCCCATTTCACGATAAGCTATTGAGGTAAATGACAAGTGTATAACAGGATTTGTTTGTGTCCAATCCCATTTATCTTCAATCCAAAGCCCTTCAAACAAATCTTTACTGCCCAAAAATAGTTCTTTCATTGTTGAACACAACAAAGATTTTCCAAAGCGTCGTGGACGAGACAGAAAATAGGCAAAGCCAGTTGTAGCGAGGCGATGAATTTGTTCTGTTTTGTCAACATAAACAAGGTTAAAATGCTTAAAATCGCTAAACGTTTGGATTCCTAAGGGTAGATTCTTGTTTTTCATTCAACAAAGTTAAATATTCTCCTTGAAAATTTAGGCGACTGCATACTTTGTAAATTGCCGTAAATTCGGAGGTAAAAAACCGACTACAATGTCCGATTTAGGTACACCCCGCTCTTCAAGCATATCACCAACCTCCCATTCGGTCATGTTTTGTTGAACCCAAACTTTTCCATCAATTATATCAAAGTGCATCGGGCAATCGTGAACAAAACGTTCACCCTGCCAGCCAATTGTTACGACTTGATAGCGTTGATTTTGTTTATCAATAATCAGTTGATTGCCACCAGTAACATTCGCATATTTGATTTCTGCATATTCTTCAAGTATTTCAAGAATTGCTTTTTCGTATTTTTTTAATTTAACACCCATTTTGTAATGATTTGAGTTGTAGGGTTGTAAATAACAAGATTAATATTTTCAAATTTCAACGTTCTTTGAATTGCTATTTCTGATAAAAAACGCTCTTAGATAAGTTCAGGTACGGCTAAATATAGCACCCTTTCTGGTTCGTCCATAGCAATAACATTTCGATAAAGAATGTATTTGCCAATAGCTTCATACAAAGCTGTAATAAACGATAAACCAAGAAAAGTTTTTATTTCAATGGCAATTTTAATATTACCTCGTTCTGCTGCAATCATGCGTTCCGCACCCAAGTCAATCTGAATCTGGACAGTTCCAATTTTGTAAGAAAGTGGATCTGCTGTAATCAACCAACCATCTTTTGACAAGGCATTTTTGACATTTTGATGATATAAGTCTCTCGCCATTTAGTGTTTATTTTATCATACAAAAATTTAAACTATAGTAAAAGGTAAGTAATATTTTTTTCAAAGGTAACTTTTTTATAGAAATGCTTATAAAATTTTTTTCTAAAAATCCATCCGCACCCTCAAATTTATCCGCCTTGAAGTCAGATAATTCGGTATAGCAAATTGCGTGTTATATATCGTTTTAATCCACGTTTTCGACGCTTCATTGGCAACTGCCATGAGGTTAAAAACCTCCAAACTTGCCCATGTTTGGCGTGTAAAACGAAGGAAATGATTCGGTTTTCTGCTTTTCCAAGCATCATTGTACATTAAAACAGAGAAGCCTAAATCCACACGGTGATAGGGTTTTAAACGGTAAGTATTCCGAAATTCGATGTTATTACCCGGAAAACCAAAAGGTAAACCTGTACCTATTGTCGTATTTAAATGCATCTTAAAATTCTTGTTTTTTGGCAAATAGTCTTGAAAAAAGACAGAAAGTGTCAGAAATTGGTCTGTCGGGCGTGGCACATCTGCTATGGGTTTGCCTGTTGGGTCGCCCACATCTCTGGCGCGATGCTGAACACCATCGAGCGATTCACGCGCCCGTAGGAGCGACAAGTTTATCCAAGACTCTGCACCTGGGACAAATTCACCATTGAGGCGCATATCCCAACCTGTGATATAACCCGTCGCATTATTTTCTCCTGCATATCTAATCCTTACATTATCAATGTCATACGTTACTAAATCCCATAATTTTTTATAATAAATTTCAGTAATCAAACGGAAAGGAATGCGGCGTAAATTGCCTATTGAAAAATCATAAGTCAAACCTGCTACAACTTGCGCTGATTTTTGAGCTAAAACGTCTTGATTGACGATGCCGTTTGGACGACGTAATTCACGATAAAAAGGCGGTTGATAATAGAAGCCACCCGACAAGCGAAAAGACACGTCTTTTTCCCAATTCAAAGGCTTGTAAGCCATTTGCAAACGAGGTGTGACGAATGCCTCTTTGTTCAAATCCCAATAAGCAGCACGAACGCCCAAAGTCGCTTGAAATTCACCAACCGAGTCTTTGCGCCACGTCAATGTATTTTGAACAAAAGAAGTGAAACGATTGGAAGTCAATGCGTTCTGTGTTTTATACACATTTTTAACCACCAGTTTTGTGGTGTCGAAAGGCAGCGAATACAAGGCTGAATCGAGGCGTTCCCACTCATTTATTTTGTCTTCAATCTGTTCTGATTGAAATTTAACGCCCCATTGTAGAAAATTTGTCGCTGTTACTTTTTGATTTTTAGGGGATAATTGTACTTCATAACCGCCTTTATGTTCTATGTTAGTCACAGCCCCCCAAAGGGTATTTCTGACGAATTGGTGCTGTGTACCAGTGCCTAAAGTGGAAACGATATCGCCTGCATTATCTTTGTTTGGATTAGTTTCGATTTCACCAATCAAGTAATCGCCGATGATGTCAATGCCTTCAACTTCGCGGGTTTGGAAGCGAGATGCAAGGAATTTTAAGAAAAAAGGGTTCTTTTTGCGGTCTGGTAAATAGGTCAACGAAACGCCCGCCATACCATTAGAAAATTGGTCGCGCTCCTGTCCTTGAAAAGCTGTTCGCACACCCAAAGTAAAATTAATCAAGCCAAAAGCCGATTCACGCGAGCGCGGCACGAAGTTATAAACGCTTTCATTGTAGTTCGCCAAAACGCCAATTTGCCATGAGCGATTTAAATCATAGGTCAAATACGCTTGAATATCGGCAAAATTTGGCACGTATTCACCTTTCAAATCCAATGAACCCAACAACAGTCTTGTCGTTTTATAACGCGCACCCACCAAATAGCGGAAGCGACGATACCCCTCAGTACCACCGAGTTTTTTTGACCCTTCGACATGGGCAGAACCACCTAAAAAACTGGCTGCGGCAGACATCCGAAACGAATCGGGACGCTTATATTTGATGTCCAAAACGGACGACATTTTGTCGCCATATCGGGCTTCAAAACCACCTGATGAAAAGGACAAATCACGCATCAAATCGGCATTCGCAAAGGTCAAACCTTCTTGTTGCCCTGCCCGAATGAGTTGTGGACGATATATTTCAAAATCGTTGACATAAACCAAATTTTCGTCGTAATTGCCGCCTCGTACTTGGTATTGCGACGTTAATTCACCACCTGAACCTGAATTTGTACCCAAAGCAATGTGCGGCAAAACGGATTCGAGGTTGCCTGTTGTGGTTGGCAACATTTTGAAATCTTTTACATCTTCGCGCACCATGCCATTGTCTTTCAAACGGCTGTCTTTGATGATAACTTCTTGTTGAGAAGTTGAGGCAACAAGTACAACATCAATGCGGCGTTGGGTTTCGTCACGCATCGCTTCAAGGTTAATTTTGGCTTCTTTGTAACCGACTCGACTGATTTGTAGTGTTACAGCACGTCCTGCGGGTACTTTTATAGAGTATTCCCCTGCGGCATTGGTTTCGACATTGCGGTTTGTTTCTTTGATGTAAACAATGGCAAATTCAATCGGTGTATTGGTGCCCCCCTCAGTAACAGTACCAAAAATGGTCGCTGAATTTTGAGCATTTATCAAAGGGCAAAAGGCAAAAAGTAATAGGCAAAAAGCAATAAGCGTTAATATTTTTTTCATAAAATATTGATAGTCATATTTTTATAAAAGGATTATTTTTGTTTTTCACAAGAACGTGTAAAACTACGAAAAAGATATATAGTTGAGTTGTTATTACGTTTGATGAGATTGTCAGTCTTTCAATCAAGTAATGGCAATTCTTTTTCTAAAAAAACATTTAAAGGGCAAATTCTAAGACCATCGGCTCTGTAAAAACACTCGCCAGAGGGCGTTATGACATATTGAAATTGCGGCTGCAAATCAGCAATAGATTGATAAAACCCTTTCGTAATAGTAGGCGAAGCGGACACTTTAATTTCGATACACACCATTTTTCCATTGGGCGTTATCATTATTAAGTCAACTTCTGCACCATTTTGAGTGCGATAGTAATAAAAATCTGTAAATTCAGGTGCTTCTCTTATAATTTGTTCGACGACATAACTTTCCCACGAAGAACCGATTGCAGGGTTGCCACGTAATTGTTCATGGCTAAATATACGTAATAAATAATGAAGTAAACCTGTATCTCGTATGTATAATTTTGGTGATTTGACTAAACGTTTACCTATGTTTTTGAAATAAGGTGGCAAACGCCGTATCAAAAAACTACCTTCTAAAAGTTCTAAATATTTATTGACTGTAGGGTGTGTGAAGCCTAATGAATTGGCTAATGCGCTGGTATTCAACTGACTACCATGCACATGAGCGAGCATGGAAAGCATGTTGCGAACTAAATTGGCTGAAACCGTAAAACCTAAACGAGCTAAGTCTCTGTGTATAAAAGTTTCGACAAAATCATCTAACCATTTTCGGCTGATAAACTTCTCTGTTGCCAACAACGCATTGGGAAAACCGCCTCGTAACCAATGTTCTTCTTGCGAATAAATGGTTTTTATTTCAGAATAAGAGAAAGGGCTTAACTCATGGTAGGCAATGCGTCCTGCCAAAGTCTCAGTGTTCAGTTTTACAATGTGCGGCGAAGCAGAACCCAACAAAATAAATCGTGCTGGGTCACGCTTTTGGTCAGTCAATGCCCGTAACAAAGCAAATAGTTCTGGACGAATTTGAATTTCATCAATGACGACACATTTTTCTTCATGACCTATGAGATAGGTTTGCGCGTCCGTTAGTTTAAACCAGTCTTCGGTCAATTCTAAATCAAGGTAAATCGTTGGTTTGGTTATTTGTGTTTGCAGAAAACGCGCCAGTGTAGTTTTACCGACTTGACGCGAACCAATCAAGCCGATAATGGGCGACCAGTTCAAATCCCTCAGTATTTTGGTAGTAATTAGACGTTCTATCATGGGTCAAAGATAGCCATTAACCAAGTAAATTGAAAATCAAATTTTCAATTTACTTGGTTAATGGTTTTTGATAATATTATTTATAAAAAATATAAGGTATTTTCTCTTATTTTAATTGATTCTTTAATAAAAATACATTTGGTTATTGAAAAAACTACTTTTGTTCCCGCCTCAGTATTTTTGGCTATTTTAGCTTTTTTATTTCAAAAAATAGACGATTTTATCAATAAACTTAACATTTTTAAACAAAAAGAAGCAATATGAAAAAAGTTTTATGGAGTTTTCTCACTTGTGCATGTATTGTCTTTCAAGTTCATGCACAAAAACAAAAAGTGATTTTAGATTGTGATTTAGGTGATGACATTGACGATGCTTATGCCTTGGCTTTGTTGCTGTCAAGTACAGATAAATTCGAGATTTTAGGTATCACAACCTGTTACGGACGGACGAATGACCGCGCAGAAATGGCTTGTAAAATGTTGTATGAAACAGGCAATGAAAAAATACCCGTGGCTATAGGCAGAAATACCTCGAATACAGATGAGCGCGCCAATTGGTATGCCGAGCAGTTTTATTGGTCAAAAGGTTTTAATAAAATAAAGCCGATTGCTCAACCTGCTGCCGATTTTATCATCGAACAATTGCACAAATACCCCAACGAAATCATCCTTTTTTCGGTGGGTCCTGTTACCAATATGAGCGATATTGTGAAAAAAGATGCCAAAGCTTTGAGTTTGGCAAAACGCATTGTGGCGATGTATGGCTCATTTTATATTGGCTACAATGGCGCACCCACGATTGACCCCGAGTGGAATGTCAAAGCGGATATTGAAGCGAGTAAGCAGTTTGTGAAATGCGAAGCCAATATCACGTATGTTGGATTAGATGTAACGGCTTTTGTAAAATGGAATAAAAATCACCGCGAAATCATTCTCAATCGTCAATCCCCTTTGACGAATATACTGACGGGGTTGACCACACTTTGGGGACACGACAATACGCCTACGCTATTTGATGCAGTGGCTATCGGTTTTGTTTTATATCCAGAGTTGTTTAAAACGGAAAAAGTAAGTGTCAATGTTGATGATAAAGGTTTTACGCGAATAGATAGAACACAAAAACCGAATGCAGAAATTGCGGTTGGTATTAAAACTGACGCATTTTTAAAGCAACTTTTGAAGGTTTTGTTGCAGCAAAATATGGAGAGGCATTGAGTACCTTTATACTGAGGGGGGTAAATTATCATTTTACTTCGCCATCAAGTAATTTCTTTTTGTATTGAGGTGTATCAAAAAAGCTTTTTTTTCAGGCTTTCCAAGAAAAGAATGATTGATAAGGGTTTGAACAAAAACTTGTTTTTGGCAAAAAGGCAGCAGTATTTTCTCTATTCTCTTATCGGACAAACCAATACGTCGCCCAAATTCAGTAAAGTCTAAAGTAGAAGGATGTCCACTTTTTCTATGCGTAAAAGATTTAAAATCATCTTCAAACAAGCCTTTTGATAAAGCAAAATCCGTATCAGCTACATGCAATTTGGTATCGAGTAAATCATAAGCAGGCGATAGTAGATAGTCTCCTGAACTGCTTTCTAACAAAGAAAAGTTTTTAAGATGAGCATCGCCATTTGAAAACAAATAATTGAACACAACCAATCGAAAATATTTTTCTATTTCTATTTTCCATGCAGGAACATACTGTTGAAAAAGCAAACCTAATGCTTCATAACTGAAAGTATATTTAAAATCTGCGCCAGCATTGTCTTTGCTTTTTCCTGCAAGTGTAGCAAAGTCTTCTTTACCCCATTTTGTGTTATCTTTTTTGACATCAAAACGCTTTGTAATGTAGGCAGAAGAACCATCTTTAAAAAATATCAAAGCATTTTCGGCTGTTGGGATATTGTAAACTTGCCGTGCTATTTGCATGGTCAAATGTTCATTAGCAGGAACCATTTTGGGGTTTTTGACATCGCGTGGTATCGGTTTCAGAATATAAGTGCCTTGTTCGCCCGAATGTGTCAATCTAAGTGTGTTTTTGTCTAACGTAAAACTTAATTTCTCTTGTACGCCTGAAATGGAAATACGTTGGCGATTTTCCATAAATTGTTCTGCAATGGCTTCATCTTCTAAGGGCGGGTCGTAAGGTAAGAAGGCATTTATCTTTTTTCCTTCAAACATACGACGTAAGCAAAGTGGGCTATAAGCGGTGTAGCCTTCGGCTAATGTGCCTGGACATACTTCTATTTTGAGTATATTTTTAGTCATTTTCAATAGATTTTACTGTTATAGCACCAATCGTATCGAATTCTGCTGTTGCAATTAATAAACCAAAACCATCATTTTCATCAATCTGAAACTGCCGACATTGTAATTCTTTATTGACTCCTTCGCTCAACATATTATAGAAAAATGGAAATAAATAATTATTGTGATATTCTTGTTGAGTTTTAGGCATCGTTAAACTAATGGCTGGTTTTTGTTTATCTTCAAACCAATCATCATTATAACGAAATATATAACTTTGTCGGTTTTCTTCAATAAGTATCCCTGCAAAGTCTTTATTTCTGAAAATAGCTGCTTTTCTCATCTTTATTTATTCATTTTTTTAATACTCATATCTAACTCTAAACCCAAAACGTCTAATAGTTTTTGTATAACTTCCCATGAAGGATTATTTTCTCCTCGTTCCAATTTGTAGAGTGTATTTTTACTCACCTCTGCCAATTCTGAAAGGTGGGCTTGTGTGATACTCAATTCTTTGCGTCTATTTTTTATACTTTTACCCAATTCTAAAATACTCATTATATTGTGATTTTGTGCAAAAATAATCGAATGATTTGATATTTTAAAATAAAAATCACATTATATTGCGATAATTATATTCTTAAATTGAGATAAACTTATAGCCTTATTTCAACCCAACGCCACAAACTTTGTTGTAGTTTTGCTCCGTATTTTATGGATTTATCTAACAATCCTATAATTTTAAATCTTAAAATCTTAAATTAGACTATGGCTTTGATAAACATAAACCTTAAATCGGGGACGGTTGAAAAACAAAACGACATCATCGTTGGCATTGACTTAGGCACCACAAATTCATTGGTGGCATATATAAACGATGGGCAACCTGTGTGTGTGACTGATGCAACGGGTAAAAATACGCTTGTGCCTTCTGTTTTACACTTTAATACTGAGGGGGGTGTTTTGGTAGGTGATGCGGCAAAAGAAAAACTCATAACTGACCCTCAAAACACGATTTACTCTGTCAAACGTTTGATGGGTAAGTCGTATAAAGACGTGTCGGGCTTTGAAAATTATTTTGGTTACACCATTATTGATGCACCAGATGAGGAATCTTTGGTCAAAATTAGGGTAGGTGACAAGTTTTATACGCCTGTTGAGTTATCGAGTTTTATTTTGAAAGAACTCAAAACACGTATCGAAACGACTCTCGGTCAACCGATTGCAAAAGCTGTCATCACCGTTCCTGCGTATTTCAATGATTCTCAAAGGCAAGCGACGCGCGATGCAGGGAAATTGGCAGGTTTGGACGTGTTGCGTATTGTCAACGAACCGACGGCGGCGGCTTTGGCTTATGGCTTGAATACTGAGAGGGGTGAAACGGTGGCGGTTTTTGACCTCGGCGGCGGTACTTTCGATATTTCTATTCTACAAATTCAAGATGGTATTTTTGAAGTCTTGTCAACGCATGGCGACACATTTCTGGGTGGCGATGACTTTGATAGAGCCATTATTGATTTTTGGTTGCAACAAAATAATATCTCTAATGAATTGATTTTCAAGGATAAAGAGTTTGGTCAAGCCATTCGATTAGGTGCTGAAAAGGCAAAAAAGGCACTGTCTGATGAATTAGGAATTAGGAATTACGAATTACGAATTGGGCAATATATGTTTCAGATTACGAAAGCGGAATTTGAGAGGCTGATTTCACCGCTTGTTGAGCGCACGATTGACTCTTGCAAAAAGGCTTTGGCAGATGCGAAATTACAAACGGCTGATATTCAAGCTGTTGTGATGGTCGGCGGTTCGACACGCGTGCCGCTTGTGAAGGAACGAGTGGCTGCTTTTTTTGGCAAACCTGTTTATGACAATATCAATCCTGATGAAGTCGTTGCGCTGGGTGCGGCTATTCAAGCTGATGTATTGGCGGGTAATCAACGTGATGTTTTATTGATTGACATTACGCCTTTGTCCTTAGGTATAGAAACGGTAGGTGGTTTAATGGATGTCATTATTGCTCGAAATTCTAAAATTCCAACAAAGGCAGCACGGCAATATACGACGAGTGTGGATGGTCAAAAAAACTTAAAAGTGGCTGTATATCAAGGTGAAAGGGATTTGGTGCAGCACAATCGCAAATTAGGTGAGTTTGTACTGAGGGGTATCCCGCCGATGCCTGCGGGTTTGCCAAAAATTGATATTGCATTTTATCTCGATGCCGATGGCATTTTGAGGGTAAAAGCAAAGGAATTGCGCTCAAATGTCGAACAAGAGGTCACGATGAAGTCAAGTTATGGGTTGTCGGAGGAGGAAATGGCGTTGATGCTCATTGATTCTATCCAAAATGCTGAATCGGATATGAAAGCACGGGCGTTGTTGGAAGCGCGCAATGAAGCGAATAATGTCATTTTGGCGGCTGAAAAATTTATTGTTCAAAACGCTGCCATCTTGTCCGAAGAAGAAATTGAAGAAACAAAATCATTGACAAAACAACTTCGAAAAACGGTTATTGGCGACGACAAAGACGCTATCAATGCTGCAATGGCAGACCTGAATGTCTATACCGAACCGCTGGCGCACCGAGCTTTGGATGCGAATATTATGACGGCTATGAAGGGTAAGCAGGTTGTTTGATTTTTTTTGGCATGCAGACTTGGCATAATTGCTTGCTTTTAGCTGTTTTTTTCTTAAATGGTAGTTTATGATACTACATTAACCCTATAATTTATTTCGCTTATGTTTCCCTTTTTGATATGGAAAGGTTTATTTTTGCTAAAAATTAAATTAAAATGAGACTTACTATTAATGTTGAAGACAGTAGAGTTAACTTTCTAATTGAGTTACTCAAAAGCCTTTCGTTTGTAACAATTGAAACACAAGGAGAAGAAATGTCTGAAGAAGAAAAAAAATTCCTCGAATATCGTCTTGCTCATCATGAAGCGAATCGAGATAAGGCAATTCTTTGGGATGACTTGAAAAAGCAATTAGAGCATAGCTTGTAGCGAACTTACTAAAAAATATTTATAACACGCACTATGAGGTATCTTATTATTTTTTCAAAAGCAGCTTCGGATGACTTAACTGAGACATTAGGTTGGTATAAAGAACAAAAAGAGGGTTTGGAAAAGCGTTTTATTTCTGAAACGTCTAAAATATTAAAACGGGTGGAAGTTTTCCCGAAGTCTTTTCCTATCGTTCATATGAAAATACGTAAAGCCTTAATCAGTAAATTTCCTTATAAAATTCTTTACTTTATAGATGAATCAAACCATGAAGTACATGTTATAGCTGTAGTTCATCAATCAAGGCATCCTGATTTTTGGAAAAATCGAATGTAATTGCGCTAATATATTAAATCGAAAAAACAATCACAACTTTATGAAAAACCTAATTTTACTTACCTTTTTAATTGCATTTTGTAGCCAAAACACCTTTTCTCAAAAAGTTAATTGGAAAAAACTACACGTATTAGTCTATACTAAAAATGGTAAAGGTTATGTGCATGACAATATACCTTCGGCGATAGCATGTATCCAAAACTTGGGTAAAACGCAGGGCTTTAAGGTGGATACATCGAGTGCGCCTTCTGTTTTTTCAAAGGGAAATTTAGAAAAATACGATTTATTGGTTTTTACAAGTACCAACAATGATGTTTTTGATACAGACGAACAACGTCTGGTTTTTCGGCACTATATGGAGGCGGGTGGTGGATTTGTGGGCATTCATTCGGTGGTGGGGACGGAAAGGAATTGGAAATGGTTTAAGCAAATGTTAGGCGGCACGTTTTCGTGGCATGCTAAATTTCAAAAATATCATGTCAAAATTATTGACAAACAGCACCCCTCAGTAAAAGGGCTGCCTGTGGATTGGGTACGCGAAGATGAATGTTATTTTGAAAAAGAATTATATTCGGGTATTCATACATTCATGGTACAAGATGTTGCAACATTGAAGACAGATGAAAAGGACACAGAACTTGTAAAAAAGAATATGGGTTCATTCGCCGATTATTACCCTGCTGCTTGGCACAATTTTTTTGATGGAGGGATAGCTTGGATAACGACTTTGGGGCATGATAAAAAAGATTATAGTGAGCCTATTTATATGCGTCATATCCTTCAAGGCATTGAGTTTGTCGCTTCTCAATGTTTTAAGAAAAAAGATTATTCAAAGGCTTATGCAAAGCATCGGGACGATGAAGTTAAATAGTTTTAAATATTATAGAAGCATTTACTTGTATTAATACAGTTTATTTGAAAACAATAAAATCAAAAATTAAAAATGAAATTAAGCGTAGGATGTCAACTTGAATACCAAGTTTATCAAGAAACCCCTGTCATTTTCCTCTTACGGAGTCATAATAGACAATTAGATTCGGTACTACATGATGAATTGATAGTAGAACCAAAAGTGCATATAATCGAATATATTGATTTTTATGGCAATACATGTGATAGATTAGTAGCTCCCATAGGTAATTTTAAAGTCAGCACTAATACGGTGATGGAGGTGCAAGAATTTACGGAATATGACGAAAATATAGACTCCACTCCTATACAATTTTTACCTGATAATGCGCTTGTGTATTTGTTAGCAAGTCGTTTTTGCGAATCAGATAAGTTGAGTATTTTGGCGTCTGATATAGTTTCTAACAGTATTACTGGTTTCCATAAAGTAGAAGCTATTCGGCGTTGGGTTCATAATAATATTACATATCAATACAATCAGAGCAATTCTTCAACCTCGGCATTAGATACGTTAGATGCTAAAATAGGTGTGTGTAGGGATATGTCGCATTTAGCTATTTCGCTCTGTCGCAGCATCAGTATTCCTGCTCGTTTCGTGGTAGGTTATTTGTATCAATTGTCTCCTATGGATATGCACGCCTGGTTTGAGGTATACTTGGATGGCAAATGGTACACTTTTGATGCCACACAAAAGGTAACTACAGGTGGCAGGGTGGTATTGGCTTATGGGAGAGATGCGGCGGATGTTGCTACTGCGACTTTTTATGGTAATATGCAATTAAAAAGTATGAAGGTATTTGTGGATAAAATAGATTAGTAGGAGCGTATATACTGAGGGGTGAGGTTTTATATTATCTCATAATCGCTCATATTTGTAATATTTAAAAGTTAAAATGTAAAAATTGATTGATTTTCATAAAGATATATAATTTTGAAAAAATCAGATTTTACCTAATGTGTACCCATTATTATCGAGTTTGACTTACTTAAGTTTTGCGGCACTGTTTCATGTTTTCTTTATAAATCAAAAAGGAGTCCTTTCAATACTTTGATTGTACTTTGGGCTTATATTTTTATACCTTTACTTATACTGCAAATATATTGGAAAGTAAAGGATGCCTAATTTTGATATTAACAAAAAAAAACGCTTATGTCAATAAAAGTCGCTATTACACACAAAACGAAGTACAAATTTGATAGAAATGTAGGTCTGAGTCCTCATGTATTTCGTCTTCGCCCTGCTGCCCATTCTCGCACCGCTATTGAAGCCTACTCCTTTAAAATTTTCCCTGAAAATCATTTTATCAATTGGCAACAAGATCCTTTTGGTAACTTCCAAGCGCGGGTGATTTTCCCTGATAAAATTGATGAATTACGGGTAGATGTAGAGGTCATAGCACGGCTGAATGTCATTAATCCATTTGACTTTTTTGTAGAGGAATATGCCGAAGAATTCCCTTTTGAATACGAGGAAATACTTAAAAAAGAGTTGATTCCGTATTTAGAAGCGACCGAATCGGGCGAAAAATTGATGGATTTTGTTGAAAAAAACAAGGTTATAAAGCCTTTGCGCATCGTGGATTTTTTGGTTGCCATCAATAGCAAATTAGCTCACGAAATCCACTACAATATCAGAATGGAAGTGGGCGTACAAACCTGTGAAGAGACCTTAACTCAAAAAAATGGCTCATGTCGAGATTCTGCTTGGCTGTTGGTGCAAGTATTGAGGCATATGGGTTTGGCAGCGCGCTTTGTATCGGGTTATTTGGTGCAATTAACAGCCGATATAAAATCATTGGATGGCCCTTCAGGACCCAAAGAAGATTTTACGGATTTACACGCTTGGACGGAGGTGTATATCCCAGGGGCAGGTTGGATTGGATTAGACCCCACTTCTGGACTGTTTGCAGGCGAGGGGCATATTCCTTTGTGTTGCACACCGCATTATTCGAGTGCCGCGCCTGTGACAGGGGCAACAGATATATGTAATGTTGAATTTGAGTTTGAAAATAAAGTGACTCGAATCCATGAAGACCCCCGTGTGACGAAACCATACACCGATGCCCAATGGGAAAAAGTGATGCAAGTAGGTGAGGTTGTTGAAAAAGATTTGCAGGAGGGCGATGTGCGTTTGACCATGGGTGGCGAACCAACTTTCGTTTCCATTGATGATTTTGAAGCGGCTGAATGGAACACTACGGCAGATGGACCACTCAAAAGAAAATTGGCATATGACTTGGCTTTAAGGCTTAAAAACAGGTTTGCCCATGGCGGTTTGTTGCATTTTGGACAAGGCAAATGGTATCCAGGAGAGTTGTTTCCGCGGTGGCAATATGGTTTATATTGGCGAAAAGATGGGTTGCCTATGTGGAAAAACGATGATTTAGTGGGTCAAGAAGCGGGTGCCAAATTTACTTTTCAGGATGCGGAAAAATTCGCTTTTGAACTGACAAAATATCTGGGATTGGATACTAATAATTTGTTGCCTGCCTACGAAGACCCTATTTATTGGGCTTTAGAAGAAGGCAAACTGCCTGTCAATGTTGATCCATTAGCCTTTAATTTGAAAGATGGGATTGAACGACAAACGTTGGCAAGATTGCTTGGAAAAGGGTTGAATAATCCTGCAGGGTTTGTTTTACCTGTTAAATGGCAACATGAAACGCAGAATTGGGTGACTTGTACGTGGGAATTTAGGCGTAAAAACTGTTTTTTAATACCTGGCAATTCGCCGATGGGTTTGAGATTACCTTTAAAAGCACTGCCTAAAATATCGGAAAAAAGAGCCGAAATACCTGGTGAAAGAAGTCTGTTTGAAGAATTACCAGCCTTAGGGAATTTTAGCAAGGCGGTGTCAGACCGATATGGTAAGGTGGCGGCACCTTATCAATTGCCTGTTGAAAGCGTGTTAACAAAAGAAGAAGACAAAGAAGATGACCCCTCAGTATCCCTCACTTATGAGTTACCTATTTTCACTACTGCTTTGACGGTAGAAGAAAGAGACGGTATGATATATGTGTTTTTACCGCCCACGGACTATTTAGAGCATTATTTAGATTTGATTGCATCCGTTGAGGCAGCGGCTGAAAAACTTCACATGCCTGTGAGAATTGAAGGATATGCGCCACCATCGGATTATCGGATTGAAAAACTCAATGTAACGCCTGACCCAGGCGTAATTGAAGTAAATATTCACCCCGCCAAGACGTGGCAGGAATTGGTGGACAATACATCCGCTCTGTATGAAGAAGCCTTTTTTGCGCGATTAGGGACTGAAAAGTTTATGGTTGACGGGCGCAAAACTGGTACAGGCGGTGGCAATCACGTAACTATAGGGGGCGCGAAACCTGCCGATAGTCCAGTGCTGCGTCGCCCCGATTTGTTGAGAAGTATTATCACTTATTGGCAACATCACCCCGTTTTGAGTTACTTGTTCTCGGGTCCTTTTATAGGCCCAACCAGTCAAGCACCCCGCATTGACGAAGGGCGTGACGACAGGCTTTATGAAGTGGAAATAGCTTTTAATCAAATTCCTGAAAATGAGGACGTTCCTTTTTGGATGGTAGACAGAATTTTTAGAAATCTTTTAGTTGATATTACAGGCAATACGCACCGAACAGAGTTCTGTATTGATAAATTGTACTCACCTGATTCATCAACAGGCAGACTTGGGATATTGGAGTTTCGAGGTTTTGATATGCCCCCACATAAGCAAATGAGCCTCGTGCAGACGCTTTTAATCCGTGCTTTGATTGCTAAATTTTGGAAAGAGCCTTACAAAAAGAAACTCATACGATGGGGTACAGAACTGCATGATAAATTCCTTTTGCCTGATTTTGCTTATTTGGATATGATTGACGTGGTCAATGATCTTAAAAGTGCGGGTTATGAGTTCAATATATCTTGGTTTGACCCTTTCTTTGAATTCCGTTTTCCCCATTATGGCACTGTTGAGGTTGATAATATAAAACTTGAATTACGCTTAGGGATTGAGCCATGGCATGTACTCGGCGAGGAATTGTCGAGCAACGGAACGGCGCGTTTTGTGGATTCTTCTTTAGAACGCGTACAAGTAAAAGTGCGTGGATTTACTGAGGATCGGCATGTATTAGTCTGCAATGGCTGCCGTGTGCCTTTGCGATCTATTGGTATAAAAGGTGAATATGTGGCGGGTATTCGTTACAAAGCATGGAATCCGCCATCCGCTTTGCATCCGACGATAGGGGCAGATGCACCTTTGGTTTTTGATGTGATAGATACTTGGAACAATCGGGTTTTGGGGGGTTGTACTTACTTTGTATCGCACCCAGGTGGTAGAAGTTATGAAACATACCCCGTTAATGCTTATGAAGCAGAATCCCGTCAAATAAGTCGTTTTTGGAGTTTTGGTCATACGCCTAATGCCGATCTTGAAGCTGCCGAAGTGGTAAAAAATACGGCCACGATTTCAAGGTTTGTAGCAGTCAATAAAACAGCATTGAAAATGGATACGCCCGTAGAACTTATCAATCCAGAGTATCCTAATACGCTTGATTTGAGAAAATTTTGGAAAACAAGATGAAAATAGTGTTGCATACTGAGGGGGCATAATTTTAAGACAGCGTCTTAAAAAAATGGCTCAATTATGGTTTTGAGATTCTGAAACAACAGATTGAGATGGTTATGCTGTTTTTATACTGTTTTTCAAAATTAGATACTGTAAATAATGCGTTGCGAAACCAGTAATTTCTCATCTGATACTTTTTTGAAAAAATGTAAAAAATTTCGCAAAGGTGGTCGAGTCTTTATGTAGTTTCAATAATACGTTTACCTTTATTCTCTAAACAAAGAATGTAGATAAAAATGCACACACAAATTTCAAGTAATTTAATCCAAAATTATTGCGCTCAAATAAATGGTTTAGATGAAATATTGGAAAAAGATGGTCGTATAAAGCCTTATTGGCAACAACTTTTTAATAATATTGAGGTCATGGGTCTAACCGAGTTAGGTAACAGAGGGACCGATATATTAGCTAAATTAAAAGAGAACGGCGTAACCTATAATGTATATGACAGCTCTGAAGGTAATAATCGACCTTGGAAATTAGATCCTATTCCCTTTTTAATTGAACAAAAAGAATGGGATGAGATTTCTAAAGGACTCATCCAAAGGGCGCAGCTCATTGATGCGATTTATAAAGATATTTACGGCCCTCGCCATTTGATAAAAGAGGGCATTCTTCCATCACAAGTTATTTTTGGAAATGAGGGCTTCCTTCCCGCCTGTTTTGATGTAAAAATTCCTTCGGACAATCAGTTGATTATCTGTGCTATAGATTTTGCCCGAGGTCCTGACAACAGAATGTGGGTGATGGATAGGCGAACACAGTCGCCATCTGGGATGGGCTATGTTATTGAGAATAGAAGTGTAATCAGTAAATATGTCCCAGAATTGACAAGAGGCTTGGCTCTAAGGCGGCTTGCGCCTTTTTTAAATAAATTTCAAGGGGCCATTTCGGGGCTTTCTCCTGATAAAAATGGACATCCCAATATTGTCTATTTAACTCCCGGACCACAAACTGAAACATTTTATGAACATGCCTTTATTGCCTCCAATTTTGGTTACCCCCTTGTTATGGGCGATGACTTGATGGTGAGAAATGGTATGGTATGGCTCAAATCCATTTCAGGCTTAGAAAAAGTAGATGTCATAATCAGGAGAGTGGATGATGAGTATTGTGATCCCCTCGAACTCCGTGAAGATTCGCATTTGGGTGTATCTGGCTTGCTGCAGGCTATGCGATTAGGCAATGTTGTGGTACTCAATCCTCCTGGCTCGAATGTTTTAGAAAACCATGCATTACTACCCTTCATGAAAGGCGCGTGTCAATTTTTTTTCAAACAAGATTTGCTATTACCCAATATTGCAACATGGTGGTGTGGACAAGAGAAAGAGTTGAAATATGTGCTTGCAAATCTTGATAAATTGATTGTTAAAAAAGCTTCAGGCAAAGAACACCATCGCTCTATTTTTACCCGCATATTGTCAGAAAAGCAATTAGGGGAGCTTAGGCTGAAAATATTAGCCAACCCTGAACAATATGTAGCACAAGAAGAATCGTCTTTGAGAACAGCACCCAGTTTAGTGAATGGTCGTATTGAGCCAAGGCTTGCCGTTTCAAGAGCCTTTTTAGTATCGGATGGAAGAGATTATCATGTTATGAATGGTGGTTTGACGCGTAGTTCAGCTGATTCCAATTTATTTGTGATATCAAACCAACTTGGTGGGATGTCAAAAGATACGTGGATTGTATCAGATAAAGCCTTTGAAAGCAATGAACGTGTTGTCATAAATAATAATAAAATAGACTTCAAACAGGCCGCATTGCCCAGCAAAAGTGCTGAAAATCTATTTTGGGCAGGCAGGTATTGTGAGCGTATATTAGTCACGACCAAGGCAATTAACCTCATAATCAATACTTTACAAGATAATATTACGCTGGGAGGTACGCCTAAGTCACAACATTTGGAAATATTATTAAAAGCCTTGTCGCATGTTACGCTCTTTTATCCGGGGTTTTTGACCGAAAAAATGCGCACACAACCTTACAAAGGCATTTTAAATATAATTAGAGACCCCAAAATGATGAGTAGTGTGACCACTACATTGAAATCTTTTTTGAGGTGTGTTACGGCTGTCAATGATAAATGGAATCATGATACACGCACGTATATTAATGCTATAGAATCCAACTTTTCGCAATTTGATGATTTGGACGAGTTCGATCCTAACAGGATTCATAAAATGATGACTAAATTACAGAGTCGTTTATTTTCATTTTATGGTATTTTTGCGGAAAGTTTTCCCAGAGATGAAGGGTATTACCTCTTTGAATCAGGTAAATTAGTTGAAAGAATTTTAGCCCAAATAAGTCTAATAAGAGCCGTTTTTAATACTAAATATACGGCGCATGTTGAAAAAGAATTGATTGAAGCCATATTGATTAATCACAATTTGTTGGTCTATTATAGACAACTTTATAAGTCTTTCGTCAATCTTGAAACCACTTTAGATGTGGTACTGATAGATGAAAAATTACCTTATTCATTGGGTTATATGTTAGGGAAATTAGCGGAATATCTTAGTCATTTGCCTAATAATACCTATCCAGAGCGTATTTCACTTGTCGGAAAAGCTATATTAGAAGCTCAGACAAAAATAAGATTAGCAGATATAGATAGTCTGACTAATTACGATGAAGACGATCACCGATTATTTAATTTAGATGCTTTATTGGCAAGTATTTACACCTTAGTATCGGGTGTAACAGATTTACTTTCCAATCAATATTTTTCTCATGCCGTATTGCAACATTCATTGAAAAGATACTCGGACGAAAACGAATTGGATGCAGATGATATATAAATTAATACATAAAACAAAGTATGCGTACAGCACACGCGTTAATAAGTACAATGGTTTGGCTTGCTTACAACCTCTGAACAATCATTGGCAAAAATGTTATGCTTTTGATATTACTATACAACCCGATCCCCTCGAAATCAAGAGTCGAGTAGATTTTTTTGGCAACACACTCCACTATTTTAATATAGATACACCCCATAAACAACTGATTGTGGAAGCTAAAAGTAAAGTGGAAAGTTCGTTGAGAGATATATCTGTATTGAATCTCAATATTACTTGTGCTGAGGCGAAATCGCATATTAAAAAAAATTTATTGCTTAAAAATGAGCTTGGACTCTATTTTATGAAAAGCCATTTTATTGATTGGGACGCAGAAATAATAGATTTTGCGCAACCCTCTTTTGTACCCGATTTACCCCTGTATCAATGCGTGCAGAACCTATGTTACCGCATTTTTACTGAATTTGAATTCAACTCAAAATATACAGAAGTCAATACGCCTTTAAAAGTTGTCTTAAGAGACAAAAAAGGGGTTTGCCAAGATTTTTCGCATTTAGCCATCACCTGTATTAGAAGTATGGGCTTCGCAGCACGCTATGTGAGCGGTTATTTAGAAACCCGTCCAGCAGCGGGTAAAAAGAAATTGCAAGGTTCAGATGCGTCCCATGCGTGGATTTCTGTTTATATACCAGAAGCGGGGTGGTGCGAATTTGACCCTACCAACAACATTATTCCTCAAGAACGACACATCGTTACAGCTTATGGTAGAGATTATGGGGACGTGGTACCGCTAAAAGGCATTATTTTTAGTGCAGGACACCACAAGCTAAAAGTTGAAGTGGATGTTATTCCTGTGTTAGAAGGTCTATAAATGGTTTGATTTTTAACATTACAAAAAAATAGGACTATGATTATTCAGGTTGAACTGAAATCATAGTCCTATTGTGTTTTTACTGAGGGGTATGAAAATTTCCACAAAAACTATTTATCTGAATAAGACTTGATGTAATCTTGAAAAGTCTTCGTTTTAAACTCTTCTTCAGCCGTAAATCGCAATTCGGGCAATAATTTATCAGGCGTTTTGTAACCAGGAGAAATGGCTGTGCGCTCAAATTTTTCGGTCAAATAAACAATACTCGGGTAGCCCATGTTGCCATCCAGCAAAGCATAAGCGAGTGTATGAACGCCATTTCGCCCGCCACCTTTTTCAGGAGAAATAAAAACAAAATCTTTGTTATCAAAACGGATAGTGTCCCGTCCTTCAGCATCGAGTTTTACGCAATAGAAGTGTTTGTTGAGATATTCAGCAATAGTATCATTCGTAAACGTTTGTTTATCCATGACTTTACACCAGCCACACCATGATGTGTAAACATCAACAAGTATTTTTTTAGGCACTTTATTATTGGCTTCTGTGGCTTCTGACCATGACATCCATTTGATTTTTTCAACGGCAGCACTGCGCGTGGGTGCAGATTGTTTGAATGTAAATGCCACCATAGTAAAGCAGCTAACAAGTATCAAAATAGGCAAAAGATTTTTTTTCATGCTCAAAAATAAATTAGGAATTAGGAATTAGGAATTAGGAATTAGGAATTAGGAATTTTTTTCTTTCAATACTGAGGGGGTAACTTGGTGTAGAAAAATCACAAATTTGCTCATTTTCGCAACAAAGTTACGTGGAAATTTGTCAAGATGTTGAGTAATTAAATGTACCTTAACACTAAATGTTCAAATATAGTCAGATTATACTCCATTGAAAATAGTTTTCCTAAAAGTATGGCAGTAACAATTTCATTTTCAACGCTTTAAATTATCCATTATCCACTAATTACAATTGTAAATCTGTGAAAAAAAAAGTCGTTGTCGCCATCGGCGGCTCAAGTGGCGCGATTTACGCCAAAATATTACTCGATAAATTGTCACAACTCAAAAAACAGACTGAAGCAGTCGGTATCGTAATGAGTGACAACGCCCGCTACAATTGGCTGCATGAATTGGGCAGCGAAGGCTGGCACGCCTATGATTTCTCTTTTTATGGCAAAATGGACTTCATGGCACCCTTTGCAAGCGGCTCGGCGCGTTACGATACGATGATAATATGTCCCTGTTCGATGGGTCTTTTAGCGCGTATGGCAACGGGCATATCCAATGACCTGGTCACGCGGGCAGCCGATGTCATACTTAAGGAACGGCGCAGACTTATCATTGTACCGCGTGAGACACCCCTCAGTATTATCCACATCAACAATATGAAAACGTTGACGGAAGCTGGTGCCATCATTTGCCCCGCCACACCCAGTTTTTACAGCCGTCCACAAACTTTAGAAGATATTGCGGCAACTGTTGTTGACCGTATTTTGGATTTGGCGGGGTTTGATTTAGAGAGCTATCGGTGGAATGAAATCTAAAAGTTGACACTATCGAGTATGTACATTTTAATATTAGCTCAAAAATTACTTGACAAAATAGCTAAAACCTAAAGAAAGTGAGGCATTTCCATTTATCTGTGTATTATGCACTTTTGTCCGTTCAAAAGAACCTTTGGCAATACCCGTAAGAGCCAAACTACGTGTTAAAAAATATTGTAAGCCAATACCTCTATCAAAAGAAATGTTCGAATAAGCAATATTTGAATTGCTTTTTGACCAATAAACAGAAGCATTGATGAAGGGATAGGTATAAAAACGATTAGAAATGGGGATATAATACCGAACAAAAGGATAAAAACCAAAGGAAGAATATGAATTTTCGTTGCCTGTTGTCAACCCAATACTGGTACGTAATTCACTGCCCACCATAAAGTGATTTGTCACCATTTTGCCACCTAATGCAGACATGCCAACGTATAAATTTTCTTGATTAAAATTGTAACCCATACTAAAACCACCATCAATTTGCCATCTATTTTTGGTAATATACTGAGGGGGGGCATCTTGGTTTTTAGCGTCAAAAGACTTGTAAAAAGGACGCAATGAGGCAATAAAAGAGATACTTTTTTCATTGCCATAGGATAAAATACCTTCAGCAACTAACTGGTCATTCAATACCTTATGTCCGCCGAATCCTGCTTTCCATGAAAAATTAATAGGATCATTTACCTTGACAAAATTGTTTCCAATTTGAAAAGTGCGATTGCTGAAAGTACCATTTATGCCTGCCTCAACAAACACAAAATGAGCGTATTTGCTGTTATTCGCTGTATAATAACGCACATAAGGAATTAAACTATAACCGAAAGTATGATAAATGTTATCATAACTATTGGATACATTATCACTTTGGGATCTACTCCACTCGAAGCGACTGCTTAATGTACCCCCTAACAAAAACTTGTTCTTAAAATAGCCGTAAGTGGGCGTAAAACCTAAGGTATTTGAGAAATAAGATTCCGTTGCCAAGGGTTGTTTATACTTAGTGAAAGAAGTTTGAATAACACCAAATCCACCTAAGGTTTGTGTGCCGTTTGTTAATTGAGCAAAGCTATTTTTTGAAAATAAGCAAAGAAAAAACGTGAAGAAAATGTAAAATGGATGCATGAGGTTTGGATTTTAAGGTTTAAGAAAATATATTTGAACACACTTCTTACGCTCAAAAATAGCTTGTCGCTGCCACCTAATTTGAATTTTATGGTTTAATTAACCAAAACCGTCATAACTTTCGGAGAAAAATACGCATTATGAAAAAATTAACAATTTTACTTTTCTTCTTTTTGCTTTTAACACATTTAAAAGCCCAGTCAAACAAGGACGCAGATGCTATTATGCAAGTCCTCAATACCCAAACTTCTGCATGGAATCAAGGCAATATTGACCAATTTATGGTCGGTTATTGGCATTCAGATTCCTTAATGTTTATCGGCAAATCGGGCATGAATCAAGGTTATCAAACGACTTTGGACAATTATAAAAAAGGTTATCCAGATCGTGCGGCGATGGGGACACTGAAATTTGACATCTTGAAAATCAAACCTTTGGGCAAAAAACACTGTTTTGTCGTCGGTAAATGGCATTTGACACGCCCTGAAAAAGGCGATGTCGGTGGTCATTTTTCCTTGGTTTTTGAAAAAATCAAAGGAAAATGGATGATTATTGCAGACCATTCGTCTTAAGTGTTATTCTAAATAAGGGGGAGGCTTAAGTATAAATATCAAAGACATTCATAACATAAGTCAGTAGGCAATAATCATTGACGATAAATATATGAACGTTTAATCCAAGCGGGCGTTAGGTCATGGAAATATACTTATTGTATAACATGACTAACCCCTCAGTATTTCAGCTCATTCGCCTGTTTAATAAGCAGTTCAGCCGTCAATGAAATGTCAAAATGAGTGACTTCTAAAATATGTTTTTTAGGAGTGGAATGTACCTCAAACCCAAAGTTATAGGCTTTATCATAATATTTAAGACCCATGGCAGCGGCTTCGGCAAATTGCCCTTTTTGGACGCATTCAATAGCGTTTTTGGCATGGTCGTACCCTAATTTTTTCTTTATTTTTTCAAATGAAGCCACCAAATCGGCTTGTGAGCTTTGGGTATAACCTTCCACTAAATGATTGACACGCACTTCAAACGGTACTTCAAGATGAATGAGCGGTGCTTGTCTCATTTGATTCCAAAACCCTTGTTGAATAAATACGCCGCCAATACTTCTGCTTTCATTTTCAATCCAAACCCTTTTGTGAGGATTTATTTTTCGAAAAATATCAAATAAGTTATTATCAAATTGTTCTGAACTGGGTTGCTTTTCTTCGCCAATCCAACCAAAAGCCGAGCCTTTATGATGGGCGAGGGCTTCTAAATCAATGATTTGTTCACCTTTTTTTTCTAATTCTTTTAGAATTAAGGTTTTACCACTACCCGTTTTACCACCTAAAATAATGGGCTTAATGCCTTGATTTTCAAACTGTTGTAATACGTATTGCCGATAGGTTTTATATCCACCTTCAATTGTTAAGACATCAAAACCAGCAAATTTTAGTAACCAAGCCATCGAACCACTTCGTTTGCCACCTCGCCAACAATGAATAATGACTTTGCGAGAAGGAGACCATTTTATAGCTTTTTTGATAAATCCAGACATTTTAGGACCGACAAAATCCAGACCTTTTAACAGAGCATTTTCAGGGGAAACTTGTTTATAAATAGTACCAATCTTAACTCGTTCATCGTCATTAAAAAGGGGCAAACTTAAAGCATGAGGTATATGAGCATGAGCATATTCGGCGGGTGAACGTACGTCTATCAACACACGTTCGTCGAGAAAGTGACAAAGGTCTTCAGGCTTTATTTTTTCCATTTTTTTTGTCAAAGGTAGCAACTTGACGGGCAAAATTGAGGGGTAGGCATAAAAAAAATGCCTTAGCGTAGGGGCTAAGGCATTCACGAAAACGAATTTTACAATTCTTTAACCAAAACTTACAATTATACTATACCAATAACTATGCCAAAACATGTTTTAAGATGTTAATTTATCAATTAAAATTATGTATAAAATAATAGAAAGTATAATTAAGTTTTGTAAATAATTGATAGTCAATTATTTATGTGATTTTTTAAAATAATAATTTTTTATCAAAAAATTAATCGTTTTAATTTAAAAAAATTTTAGACTTGTAAGGTGGAATAATACTGCGCTCATTAGCCATATCAAACAGCGTTGTTACCGCCGCCCGACCTTCTTTTCCTAACCCCTCAGTAAAATGATTGACGTACAAATCAATATGTTTTTGTCTAACGGTTTCATCCATTTCTTGCGCATGTTGCGCCACAAAATCGTGGCTCGCAATCGGGTGGGCAAACGCATATTGAACACTGCGCCGCATCACCCTTTCCATTTTTTGTCGCACTGCCATAGGTAAATCCCGTCGAACAACGATACCTCCTAATGGAATTGGTTTGTTTGTCGTTTGTTCCCAAAATTCTCCTAAATCCACCAATTTGACCAAACCATGATTCTGGTATGTGAAACGGTTTTCATGGATAATGACTCCCGCCGCAACATCCCCCCTCAGTATAGCCCTTTCTATGTCATGGAAAACGTATTCTTGCTTATTTTGTGCTTCTGGATATGCCAAACTGAATAGAAAATTAGCCGTTGTATATTTGCCTGGAATCGCTACAATGGATTGATTGATAATGCTTTCCACATCTTTCGATTTCGCAATAAGCAGCGGGCCCACGCCATTACCCAAGGCACTACCCGACTCCAAAAGGGCATAAGTGTCAACGAGATACGCAAAGGCATGATAGCTCAACTTGGTCACATCCAATTCATGTCGCAAGGCACGATGATTGAGTGCCTCGACATCTTCCATGACAGGTTCAAAAGTTAAGCCCTCCGTATCAATCCGATTGTGAATCAACGCATCGAAGATAAAGGTGTCATTAGGACAAGGCGAAAAGCCAAGTGTAAGACGCATTTTGGTAATTAATTAATGGTTATTGGGAAATTGGTTATTGGTTATTAGGAAATTAGTTAATGGGTTATTAAGTGTAAAATATTTAGTATTCGGGTGTTTGGAAATTCAGAAGCTATTGATTTTCAATGATTTCCAAAGCATTCAAAAAACCAAATACAATACACTAAATACTTAGTTAGCGGTTATTGGCGAATTAGTTATGGCTAATCCCCATTAACCCAAAAAAATAGTCCAACTAATTGATGGTCAATTAATTGGACTATGTATGAGCTGTGTAAAAGTAACAAATTGAAGATAAAAAAGATTTAAAAAGACTATTTTTTTTAAATATCTTAAATCTAAGCATCTTTTGTCTTTATACTTTATAAAATAAGAGAAATTAAATAGACCATTTTGAATTATAAAGCCTTGTAAATCAATGCTTAAAAAAATCATTATTTAGCATTCCTCATTCTCTTAAAAAGTATTATTGCGATTGCAATTTGATGTCTGCCGCACCTGTACTTTTTGTAATGGCAAAATAAGAAGCGATACATAAAATCATCAAAGCAGCAACAAGATACCACGTGATTTTTTCTATCGTTTCGGTTGAGCGCGCTGCACCAAACATTTGTTGTGCGCCTGAACCATAAGTTGTGTCAATACCACCACCTTTTGGGTTTTGAATCAATACCGCTAACATTAATAAAAGGGCTACAATAGCCGTCAAAACAGTCAATACACCTAACATTTTTATCTTTTTTTAATTATAAATAATACAAGTATGAAATATGAATGATGAAATATAAATGTCGTTTTTCATACTTCATCATTCATATTTCATACTTAAATACTGATTTTTTCAATTTTGGTTGCAAAGTAACTACTTTTTTCAGGAAACTGCAAAATCAATTTGCGATACATTTCAGTTGCTTTCGATTTATTTCCTTGCCAAGCCAATAAATCGGCTAACGTTTCGGACACTAAGTCGTCATCTTCAACCAAACTTTTAATGGCTAATTGGTGCATAGGACGATTTTTTTTCTTATTTTGAGAGTTGGATTCGTATTCTGAAAATACCTCATCTTCATCGTCGTCGTCATCCTCAATAAAGTGAACAGGTGCTTTTTCATCAGGCATCCCAAATAGATTATCGGGGATATCACTATGGGTTTCAAATATTTCAACCATACTTTGCCGACTGATTCTGCGTATTGTCTCATCAGCTGCCAAAGGTGTAATGGTTTGATTGTCAATAATTTCTGCTATATTTTCAACAGTTTTTGGAACAGATTTAGACAAAGGCGGAGGTGTCATACGGAACTGACTCAACCATTCTGTAAATGTCGGTTTTTTATCAAAGACAGATTTAGTCTCTTGTTTTTCAACAATTGGAGTGTGTGTTGGATTGATAATTTCAAGTTGTACGTCTGCTTTTTTCACTTCTTCTTCGCTTTCCTTTTCTAATGTTTTTAGGGGTGGTTCGGATTTCGGTAATTCGGTAATTAATTTTATTGTTGGCTCAATATTTTCTTCTGCTGCTGGGACTTCATCTATTATTTCAGCCTCATTTATCATTTCTGCTTCAACTATATTTTCTTCTTGCTCAATGTTTTCTGTTTTTTCTTCCACAAAATCAAGCAGAATGTCCTCAGATACTGAGGGGGTCGTATGAAGAAAATCGAGTGGCGCAACGTCTTCTGTTTTTTCGTCAACGTAGGCTTCAACATCTATCTCATTGGTTTGAGATTTAGGTATCACATCGACTGTTTCAAATCTCTCATTTTCCTCATTTTGCACAGGCTGTGACGCTATTTCTAAGGTAGGGTCGTTATATTCCGAAACCAGACTATTGATAAGTGAGTCAATTTCATCTTCATCTGTTCTTATATTTTTGGATTTTTTTTCCTTATTTTGAGGTAAATCGGACAAATCAAATGCTGTTTTTTCACTATCACCATTGAAGGCAATATCATCAATTTCAAGTTTCCAATCGGGGGCAAGGGAATCCAGTTTAGTGGCATTGTAGACCGCTTCGGTTACTTGTCTTTCTGCTAAAAGACGTTCAATATTGCTTAATTCCGTCAATTCTAAATACTCTTCTCCGAGAATAACATTTTGTGGCACAAACTTAAATGACTTTAATCTTTTAATTGTTTTATACAAATGTTTGCGATTGGTGGTATAAGTTGCAGACATTTGAAGGTTGCGATCATAGTCTTTATGTTTGTCTAAATAAGACTTTTTCAAAAGCAAAATACGCAAATTAGCAGAATATGGATATTGCATTACAAGGGTTTTTAACTCCTCGTAACTGACGGAGTACAGATAACTCTCGTCTTGCAAATATGCTGTTAATTGCTCGTTTGTCATTTTTATCCAAAAATACTGTCCAAAGGACTCCTTAGGAGAGGGGTATCTGTAATGTGTTTTTATGTAATTTTACCCCAATTATCGAAATTTCGGGTACAAAATAATACGTTTTTACTTATTTATCTGCTTTCAAGTCCTTAATTTGAAAAAATAACAGCTTTATTTTTAAACAATAAATATATTTTAAATCTATAAAAAGACTACACATTCACTACCATTCACCATTCATCATTACTCACCAGTTTTCAGTAAATGCTTTATTAAATATGTCTTCCAAAATTTTATCTGTAATTGTTTTTATCAATTGCTCTTGAACTGTCAAAAGTTGTGTGGTACCTGGAAAATCGGCTTGAAACGTAAAAACTTGTTTCCAAGACCCTTTTTCGTTTTGATTATCTGTCAACTCCACATTTATTGCTATTTTCAACTGATTCGTTTGTGCCACTTGTCCAGGTTGAGGGGCAATTGCTACAACATCATAACCGACGACTTGCCCTGTAAAAGCCAAATTTGCATTGTCGTTATTCACAAGGCTCAAACGTGTGTTGTTTCTGATTTTATCCTTTAGCCTTTCCGTAAAATTTTGCGCCAAAGTCGGCGGTGCGGCTTGTGCATTGCTGGTAAATAAACTGACGCTAAAAGTTTTCGTTTCTGGCGAAATAGTCACACCCCGAAAGGAATAACAGCCCGTCAATGACAAGCAAAAACCGCTTAATAATAGGCAAAAAACACTGTTTTTTATCAATTTCATGCTCTTGTTTTTCGACAAAACGAATAAAAAATAGAAATGTGGATGTCGGGCGGCAAATTTATTCTTTTTGCTCGGCTTATTTTATAAAAGCGACTGATAAAGTTTAATCCACTGTTCTGCAATGCCTTTATCGCTGAATTTTTTGACATATACCGACCCCCTCAGTATCATCTTGTTACGCAGCGTTTCATCGTGCCAAACCTGATTAATTGCTGATGCAATTGCGTTAATATCATGCGGATTGATATAAATTGAATCAAGACCTCCTGCTTCTTCAAAACATGAATCAATGCTCGAAATTACAGGCGTTCCTGACCACAAAGCCTCAATAATAGGGATACCAAAGCCTTCAAAAAAAGAAGGTAAAACAAACACTCGCGCCACTTTGTAAATCGTTGGCAAATCCGTAAAATCTATTTTAGGAATAAAAACAACCCGTTTTTGCAATTCATTTTCAGCCACATATTTTTTTACTTTTTTAAAATAGGTACTACCATCTCCAATAACAACCAAATTTATATCTTGTTGATTGTCAAGGATTTTCAAGGCTTTGACTAAACTTAATAGATTTTTACGCTCGTTGACTGTGCCGACATAAAGCATAAATTGTGTTGGTAAATTGTATTTTTTTACAATTTCCTCTAAATTACTGAGGGGTCTGTTTTTATAAAAAATGGGGTCGCAAGACTGGTAAATGACTTGAATTTTTGAAGGGTCGATGTGGTAAAAATCAATAATATCCCGTTTGGTTTGCTCGCTGATAGCGACGACAATATCCGCTTGTTGACAGGCTTTTTTGAACTTAAAAGAGTAAATTTTTCTATCAATTAATGGATAAAAAGACGGATAACGCTCGTGAATGAGGTCATGAATGGTCACCACAGAGCGTACATTTTTAGGCATACTGAGGGGTAGTTCATGCGACAAACCGTGAAATATGGAGACTTCCGATTTTTTTATATCTTTATTAATGGTGTATGAACGCCACAAAGCGGGTAGTTTTTTGCCTAAACTGCCAGTCGGCAAATGAATGGAAACTGAGGGGTGTGCTGTCACCTTAGTTACACGCGGAATATCGTTCAATTTAGGCGTAAAAAGGTGGTATTCATTTTCAGGGAAATGAGTCGTTAAAGTCTCAATGAGGGTGCGGCTGTAATTGCCTAAACCTGTAAAATTTTGGAATGCGCGTTTGGCATCGTATCCTATTTTCATAGGGCGAAATTAGGAAAAAACACCTTTCTGTATCTTTTAAACGTGCGGAAAGTTTGTTTGCTGGTGGATTAATCCATTTTGCAAACTGTTTTATCTAAAAAAGAAGTTCATTCGTCATGCTCATTGCGTTATTTGCGTATTAGATGAATAAAATAATCAAAAATATCAAGCGGCTTTTGACGCGACGCGCCATTTATCATGCCGCTTTTTGGTTCGTTTTGCTGTGCGTACTGACGTTGAGCGAGATGCGGGGTGGTGATGCGAGTTTTATGCATTTTTTTTCAAATGAATTGGTCAATGTCTTATTTTATGCCGCGATATATTATGCCAATAGCGAGTTTTTGATTCCTAAGTATTTGAAACCTAATAAGTTGTGGTCTTATCTCATCGGTCTGATAGGGATTGCATTGGTATTAACACCTATTAAGATTTTTATTCTGTTCCAAAAATTTGCAAATTTCCCCGACGACCAAGACTTTTTGATTTCTCATCAATCATATTACTACCTCATTTCATTGATGACGGCGGGTATTTCCACGATTGTGAAAATTTCTTCCGATTGGTTGCGTCAAACCCAGACACAACGTGACTTAGAAACACGCACGATGCAAACCGAATTGAATTTTTTGAAATCTCAAATCAACCCGCATTTTTTGTTCAATACTTTGAATAGTTTATATGCTTTGACCTTGAAAAAGTCAGATGCTGCGCCCGAAGTGGTTATCAAGTTGTCGGAAATGATGCGTTATATGCTTTATGAATGTAATGAGCCGTTGGTACCCCTCAGTAAAGAGATGAATTATATCCGCAATTATCTTGATTTGGAACGGTTACGTCATAAAAGTTTGGACATAAAATTTGAAGTAGAAGGCATCGTCGGTGATTTAAAAATTGCACCTTTAATTTTTATTGCTTTCATTGAAAATGCTTTTAAACATGGTGCAAGTAACCATATTTCAGATGGTTTTGTGCATATTCACGTCTATTTGGACGGCGAGGAATTGAACTTATATGTCGAAAATTCAAAACCTGAACAACAGCCGACACAAGACCACCGCAGAAGTGGCGGCATTGGTTTGGTGAATGTTAGGAGACGACTCAATATTTTGTATAAAAATAATTATAATTTAGAAGTGCATGACAAACCCAATACATATGGTGTTAATTTGTGGATGAAAATATTGCCTGATGTGGTGAGTGAATCGGCATTGGTTAATAGTTAATAAACCACATTTATGAATTTTTAAAAAATTCATAAATGTTGACAACCAATTAGTTAGCTAAGATTCTCGTATAAAACATCTATCATCTTGAAACCACCGATTGAAAATCGGTGGGCTAAGGAATACCCACGACTCCCATCTATTATCTATTCAAAACATCACATAAAATAGCTATCTGATGCGATGTTTTGAATAGATGATAGATGTTGGAGGAGGTTGCTTACTTTTCTCCTCGTTGAAAACGAGGGGTTTCAAGATGATAGATTTTTTACAAGAAAGTGCTGATAAATTAGATGTAATTTATAAGTTAGAATGTAATAACAATAAAAAAAGTAAAAAAAATGAAAGTAATCATCGTTGACGACGAACCTTTGGCATTAGATGTCATAGAAACTTATGTTTCTCGGATGCCCAATTTGGTACTTGTAGCACGCTGCAACAATGCTTTTGAAGCCAATGAAGCTTTAAAAAACAATGACATTGACTTAATGTTCCTTGATATTCAAATGCCGCAACTGACGGGTATTGATTTTTTGAAAACCTTAAAAACGCCGCCTATGGTCATTTTCACAACGGCTTATCAGCAATATGCTGTTGAAGGTTTTGAGTTAAATGCCATTGACTATCTTTTGAAACCGATTTCCATGGATAGATTTATGAAAGCCGTGAATAAGGCAAGCGAACAATACGAATTGCATCATCAAGAAGCTAAAAACGGGGCGCATACTGAGGGAGTCGCTGAAGCAAAACCAGATTATATTTTTGTGAAAGCAGATAAAAAATTGCAGCGTGTGAAGTTTTCAGAAATACTTTATATCGAGGGTTTGAAGGATTATGTCATTATCAGAACCGAAACGGGTCGCATTATTTCGCTCCAAACCATGAAAAGTTTGGAAGATAAGTTGCCTGTGGCACAATTTGTCCGTGTTCACCGTTCATTCATTGTTGGTATTGATAAAATTCATGCTATTGTAGGCAATATGGTTGAAGTTATTGAAAAAGGGGCAGCAAAGCATCTACCTATTGGTAAAAACTATCGCGATGAATTGTTGGAGATGATTGAAAAGCATAAACTTTAAGAGAATGTTATGTTTTCGATTCGAGGTCTTTATTTTGTTTTTTAAAAAGATTTTAATTTCAATTAGATATTAAATTTCAGTATAAAAAACTGACAATCAGATTTTTATGCAAATTAAAATTAGCTGTTTGGAAATTGTTAAATGAAAAAGATATAAGAAAAGGAAAAAAACCAGACATTTGATTTACTTTTGTCGCAAGTCAAAGCATTTATCTTTTCATAAAATTTTTCAAAATAAATAGGGAAGAAGTGGATAATGAGAGACAATCGCGGAAATTTGAAAGTGTTTATTCAAAGAAAGTCCGCGCAGGAAAACGAAGAACTTACTTTTTTGATGTTCGCAGAACCAAAGGAGAAGATTATTACCTCACCTTAACTGAAAGTAGCCGCCGTATGGATGGTGGTTACGAACGGCATAAAATTTTCCTTTATAAAGAAGATTTTAACCGCTTCATTGAGTCGCTCGAGGAAACTATCAATTACATCAAGACTGACCTTATGCCACAGTATGATTACGACGAGTTTACACGTCGTCAAGAGGAATATGAGGCTCGGTTGCGAGACGAAAACAGCAATGATGTTGATGGGGAAAAAGAAGAACCCAAAGCGATTGTTTTTAAAAAGAATGATATTGACGATGATGATATGAGTTGGTAATCGCTTGAAAATGAACGTTTTACTGAAGGGTTCATATACAATAGTGTAAAAATAAAATGAATGTTTAAAATATTCAAGGCGAAGTCTTTTTACAAAGGTTTCGCTTTTTTATGCCTTTAAATGCTGCAACTTTTATTAGTTTTACGGCGTTATATGAGCAACTTTTTATTTCTTAATTTGATTAAATTTTTAATTAGATGGCAAATCAACCCACTCCAGACCCAGGTCAAATCAATATTGAACTTCCAGAAGAAATAGCAGAAGGCATTTATTCCAATTTGGCGATAATTTCACATTCCAATACAGAATTTGTTATAGACTTTGTGCGTATGATGCCCAATGTGCCTCAAGCAAGGGTCAAAAGCCGCATCATTTTGACACCCGAACATGCTAAACGTTTGTTGGGTGCATTGATTGATAATGTGCGAAAATTTGAACAACAATTCGGTGCCATTGAAGAAAAAGATGTGCCGCCGTTCCCTATGAGTTTTAATACACCAAAGGCGCAAGCTTAATCTAAGTTTGGTTACAGCTTTAAAATAAAAAGCGTTGGAAGTATTTGACTTTCAACGCTTTTTGTATTTTTGATTTTTAGATTTTAAAAAAAATACATAATGAATCAGAAAATTAAACCCTTATGGGATAAATTGGAACAAGACCGTTTGTCCTTGTTCCAATTTTTAGAAAAACAGACCCCCTCAGTATTGAACCAAAAACCTGCCCCTGACAAGTGGTCAGTCAATCAAAATATATTTCATCTCATCGGTGCGGAATCTGCTTCGTTGGCTTATATGAAGAAAAAGTTGAGCTTTGGCACAGATAATATACCACAAGCAGGTTTCAAAAGTCATTGGCGAAGGTTTATGCTGCGCGCTGCTTTTGCTTTACCTTTAAAATTCAAAGCACCGCCACAGTTAGAGAAAATACCAGAAGATTTGAATTTTGAAGAATTGAAAAAACGTTGGACAACGTTACGTGCAGAATATTATGATTTTTTAAAGAATATGCCCGATACGCTGGTCACAGCCGAACTCTGGCGGCATCAACTTGCAGGGAAAATGACCATTTTGCAAATGATTGACTTTTTTGGAGACCATACGAATCGGCATAAAAGTCAAATCGAAAAAACTTTGGTAATGGTGAATAATTTAATGGAGAATGGTGAATAATTTAATGGAGAATATGGCTAAATTTCACCATTCACCATTACACTTGTTCAGGTGCTAAACGCACTATTAGACCATCAATTTCTTCGTGCATTTTGATTTGGCAACCCAAACGACTGTTGTCTTTGACGTGCATTGCTTGGTCAAGCATCGCCCATTCATCGTCGGTTGGTTCGGGTAAGGCATGTGCACTTTCGACATAAACTTGACAAGTGGCACACAAAGCTATACCGCCACACATCCCTTCCACAGGTAATTCGTAGCTTTTACATACTTCCATCAAACTTAAAGGTATGCCCAATGGGACTTCCAAATTGTGGGCTTCATCGAAGCGGTCAATGACTGTAATGACGATAGTCTCTTTCATTTTCTAATAAGCATAATACCCATTTTATAGGAGATATTATCGCGCAAAGTTGCATAAAATTATGGAATAAGTTGCGTGAATGTTGACACTCAAAGCCGCATGATAGAGCCAGATAGAACACATAGGAAAATGTCCCATAATGAGCGTTTTTTTAGCTTTTTCAAAGGAGAATCTAAAATCTATGCGCACTATACATCTATATGTTTGAAGAAAAAAAGCCATGTTATTATTTTCTCATTACTATCTTTGCAAAAAAAAATAATAATGAAACCAGAAAATTCAGAAAAAACATGGTGGGATGAAAAGCCGCCGATATTCAAAACATGGCGACAGATGTATATTTTCGTTCTTGTTTTTCATGCTTTGGTGATTGCGGCGTTTTATGCTTTTACATTGGCGTATTCGTGAACTCACCCCTCAGTAAAAAGCACAAAAAAGGGATAAAATGCCACCATTTTACCCCTTTTTTTATATCTGAAATGAATAAATTTTAAACTGAAACGGCCTCACCATACATCTCCTCGCGTAAGGCTTTGATGCGTGGGCTGTGGACATATTCCCCATAAGTCATCAATTGGTCAATCATACCGTTTGGCGTAATTTCGATGATGCGATTGCCGACAGTGTCCAGTATTTGATAGTCATGGCTGGTAAAAATCATATTGCCTGGGAAGTCTTTCATCCCGTTGTTTAGGGCAGTGATACTTTCAAGGTCAAGGTGATTGGTGGGTTCATCCAAAATAGTGAAGTTAGGATTCGCCAACATCGCTTTTGACATCATACAGCGCACTTTTTCACCCCCTGACAAAACGCTGGCATTTTTGAATACCTCTTCACCACTGAACAACATACGTCCTAAGAAACCACGAATAAACGACTCGTCTTTTTCTTTTGAAAACTGACGCAGCCAATCAATGAGATTCATATCGTTTGTGCCTGTAAAGTATTTTGTATTGTCGTTGGGCAAATACTGAGGGGATATGGTTTGCCCGTATGAATACTTGCCTGTAAAGTTTTTATCTTCTCCCGCAATGATATTGAAAAAAGCTGTTGGTACATTGGCATTACGGCAAAGAATAGCAATTTTCTCACCTTTATTCATTCTAAAACTGATGTTTTGGAACAAATATTCACCATTTTCGGCAACTTTTGACAGATTTTCACATTCAAAAATAACATCCCCTGGGTCACGTTCAGGTTTGAAATTGATGAAAGGGTAGCGGCGACTGGAGGGGCGCATATCTTCCAAATTCAGTTTATCCAATGCTTTTTTACGGCTGGTCGCTTGTTTCGATTTAGAGGCATTAGCAGAGAAACGAGCAATAAATTCCATCATTTCAGCGCGTTTTTGCTCTACTTTCTTATTTTTATCTGCCATTTGGCGCGACAACAATTGACTTGTTTCGTACCAGAAAGTGTAGTTACCTGTAAACAAACGGATTTTGCCGAAGTCAACGTCCACAACGTGCGTACACACCATGTCCAAGAAGTGACGGTCGTGGGAAACGACAATGACTAAGTTTTGGTAATCGGCGAGAAAGTCACAAAGCCATTCTGTTGTTTCCGCATCCAAGTCATTCGTCGGTTCGTCCATCAACAAAACGTCAGGGTTGCCGAAAAGGGCTTGTGCTAAAAGGACTTTGATTTTGTCTTTGCCGCTCAACTCACGCACCAAAGAGTCGTGTAAAGATTCTTTGATGCCCAAATTGGACAGCAATTCAGCTGCATCAGACTCTGCCATCCAGCCGTTCATCTCGCCAAATTCGGCTTCGAGATCGGCGGCGTGCATGGATTCTGCTTCCGTTGCGTCGGGATTGTCATAAATGGCGTTTTTCTCAATCATGATGTCATATAGGCGTTTATGCCCCATCATCACGGTATCAATGACCTTGACATCATCAAAAGCGAAGTGATTTTGAGACAAAATCGCCATACGGTTGCCAGGTTCGATACTGACTTCGCCACGATTAGGCTCAATTTCGCCTGATAATATTTTAATGAAAGTAGATTTGCCTGCGCCATTCGCACCGATGACACCATAGCAATTACCTTTTGTGAATTTGAGGTTGACCTCATCAAATAGAATGCGTTTGCCGAATTGCAACGCTACATTATTGACCGTAAGCATGAATAACCGATTATGTGAAATATGAAATATGAATGATGAAATATGAAAATTAGGCATATTTCATAAAAAATGACACTGAATACTGAGGGGTCTCTAACAGGAGATTAACCGTTTTCAAAATCCTATAAATCATTTTTTGCGCCGCAAAGTTAGCAAAAGAAAACCGTTTGACCATGCACGAATCATTGTCAAACGGTTAAAAAAAAGAAAAAAATTAGTTAGGGACTCAATACCCGCTATTGCCGAAGCAATACGCTAAGGTCAAACCACCGAACATATACCAATCGTTCTTTTTAGGATTCCCTGTTTTACTTACACCGTCAAGGTAGTCTGAAAACGTGAGGCGTGTACCCCATTCTATTCCGACAGAAACGGCTTCTCCAAATTGTACTTTAAAACCTACACCCATCGGGAAGGCGGGTACAATACTCGAAGCACCGTCTTCTGGAAAAGGATAAGGTCGTGTATCAGGTGGCGCAACCGGCGAACCGTCGTTTGAGGCAATGCCCAATCCTGCAAAAATATAAGGATTAAACAATGTACTACCGCCTTGAAAATTGTTTTCATTACTTTGACCTAAAAAATTGAATTCACCAACAACCGAAAATTCACGAACGGTTGATTTGAATGTAAAGCCACGATAACGGGTTATGGGGTCAGATGAGCGCAAATCAGAACCAGTGAGCTTGCCTTGAATAAAGCTGCCCCGAATAGTGATAAAACGATTGGGCGTATAGCGTAACAATGCGCCAAAAGCAGGTTGTGTTTCTTGCCAACGCAGCGTGCCGTCGGCAAGGTCTCCTTGATAGTTACATGCGCCAACGAATAGTCCTGCTTCAAATTGGGCGTTACTGAGGGGTAGGCAAAGGACGAAAGCAAGGGCTGTTAATTTTATTTTTTTCAATAAGTTTAGCATTATAATGCGTTTTATGAGTGATTGAACTTTATAGTAATTAGTTGTTCGACAAAAGAGATATGATGCCTAAATATGTAGTAGTCAATTGTTTAGGATATTTTTCGTAAACGATAGTTTTCATTTGATTATTTATAACGCACAAAAGTAGCAAGAGATTCAGTAAGTTTTATATTTAGTCGAAAAGTTAACATATAATTCTATATTGTTATTTCGTAAGTAATATTGTACTTCTTTAGTCAATTTTAATTCTTTTACCTTTATAGAGTGATGAAATTTGTAGTTTTGCATTTTTTAGCATCTCCCATACTCAAAATAAGGAGGGAAGATGGATAAATTTTTTTATGTTTTTGATAGATAAAAAATAATACTATGCCATTGGATCAATACGATGTAGATAATGAGCCATTAAATGACTCTGAAAAAGAACCTGAATATGAAGTCAAAAAGAAAGATGAGATGTCGTTTTGGGAGCATCTCAACGAGTTGCGCGCACGTATAATTCGGGCATTGATAGCCATTTTAGTAGGCGTTATTGTGGTGTTTGCTTTGGGCGAATGGTTTTTTGACATGATAATTTATGCGCCTATAAACAAAGATTTTCCGACCTATAAATTCATGTGTGATTTAGCACAATCGACTGGCATGAAAGACTTATGCCTTGTGCCGCCCTCATTGAGTTTGTTTACAACAGAAATTGGTGAAGTGTTTTTTAAGCACATGCAAGTTGCCATGATTATTGGTCTTTTAGGTGCCATACCTGTCGTTTTTTGGCAATTTTGGCTATTTATTAAGCCTGGGTTGATGGAGGAAGAAGTGAAAGCAGCGCGGGGTTTTGTGACGATTTGTTCCTCTTTGTTCATTGCGGGGGTTATGTTTGGTTATTTTATCATTACGCCTTTTGCCGTTTCCTTTTTAGCTAATTATAAAATGGCAGGAGTCGGTGGCACGGCTTCCCTCGATTCGTATATTGGTTATTTGACGATGTTTACGCTACCGATTGGCCTTGTTTTCGAGTTGCCTGTCATCATCTTTTTCTTAGCACGGATTGGTATAGTGAGTTCTAAAATGTTGTCTCAATACCGCAAGCACATGGTTGTTGTCTTGCTTGTGGTTTCTGGTATTATTACCCCTTCGCCTGATGTGGTGTCTCAACTATTGGTTTTTGTGCCGCTTTATCTACTGTTTGAAGTCGGTATTGTCGTTAGTAAAAGGGTTGAAAAAAAGAGAGCTTTAAAAATGGATAGTTGATAGTGGATAGTTGATAATTTATAATAACTGTAAATTATCCATTATCAACTATCCACTAAATTAAATATTGATGTCGCCTACCATTGTTTCAGGGCGCAACACTTCATCAAATTTTTCAGAAGTGATATATCCCAAATCCAAAGCCGCTTCTTTCAAAGTTGTGCCTTCTTTATGTGCTTTTTGAGCAATTTCAGCCGATTTGTAGTAACCAATGTGTGGATTTAAAGCCGTTACAAGCATCAATGAGTTTGAAACGTGCTTATTGATATTATCATACAACGGTTCGATGCCGACAGCACATTTGTCATTGAAGGCCACACAAACATCCCCAATCAGACGTGCAGAATGTATGAAATTGTAAATTATCATAGGTTTAAATACATTGAGTTCAAAATGACCAGATGCCCCACCAATGTTTATCGCTACGTCATTGCCTAAAACTTGAGCCGCTACCATCGTCATCGCTTCGCATTGTGTAGGATTCACTTTGCCCGGCATAATCGAAGACCCTGGTTCATTGTCAGGAATATACAACTCGCCAATACCTGCACGCGGCCCAGAAGCCAACAGACGAATATCGTTGGCAATTTTCATCAAGGAGCAAGCGACTGTTTTTAACGCCCCATGTGCTTCTACAATAGCATCGTGAGCCGCTAAGGCTTCAAACTTATTTTCAGCTGTAAAAAACGGTAAGCCCGTCAAATGGGCAATATGAGCCGCCACATTCTCTGAATACTGAGGGGGGGTATTGATGCCTGTACCAACAGCCGTGCCGCCCAAAGCTAATTCAGATAGATGTGCCAGGGTGTTGTTAATGGCTCTCAAACCATGCGTCAATTGCGACGCATAACCAGAAAATTCTTGTCCAACCGTCAAAGGTGTGGCATCCATCAAGTGCGTTCGACCAATTTTGACGACATGTTTAAATGCCACCGCCTTTGCTTGCAGCGTATCGCGCAGTTTTTCGATGCCTGGTATCGTTGTTTCCATCAAAATTTTATACGCTGCAATATGCATAGCCGTTGGAAAAGTATCGTTAGACGATTGCGATTTGTTGACATCATCATTCGGATTGACATATTTTTTTTCGTCCAAGAGATGACCTCCATTCAACACATGCGCACGGTAAGCAATGACTTCATTACAATTCATATTTGACTGCGTTCCCGAACCTGTTTGCCAAACGACGAGCGGAAATTGGTCGTCCAACTCCCCCATCAGTATTTCGTCGCATACCTGCCCGATGAGATCACATTTATCTTTTGGTAAAATACCGGCATCGAAATTGGTTAAAGCGGCTGCTTTTTTGAGGTAAGCAAAGGCTTTGATGATTTCCTTCGGCATCTTATTGATGTCTTGAGCAATGGGAAAATTCATAACAGAGCGTTGCGTTTGGGCACCCCAATACACATTGGCAGGGACTTCTACCTTGCCCATGGTGTCTTTTTCTATCCTATATTGCATAATAGTCGCGTTAAAAGATGATAAATTGAATATTTTTTGTGTGCAAAGTTACGTCAAAACATATCGAGCTTTTTAGATATTTTGCCTTTTTTTTCAATTCATATTTTTTCAAAATAAAAAAATACAGAGACGACGCTTTGAAAAACAAAAACAGCCTGTATATTTGCACCGCATTAAAAGAAAAGCACAATCGAAGTATAGCTCAGTTGGTTAGAGTATCGCCTTGACATGGCGGGGGTCAGTGGTTCGAATCCACTTACTTCGACAGGTTGGTTATTAGGGATTGGTTATTGGTTTCGACGAATAACCAATCCCTAATAATCAATAACTAAACAAAGGGATATAGCGCAGTCCGGTAGCGCACACGTCTGGGGGGCGTGGGGTCGCAAGTTCGAATCTTGTTATCCCTACTTTTTAGAACAAAAGCCTTTGATAATCAATTGATTATCAAAGGCTTTTGTTGTATTGGGTCGTATTTCAGTCGTTTTTAGATAAAGAATTTTGTCGCAAAATACAAAGGTTTGTTTGGGATAGTATAAACTTAACGCAATTTAACCCATTGATACATATCAGAATCTTTAAAGTTAAAAAGTAGAATACCGAAGTTTTTATGACATGTCTATGTTGTCACCTTCTCTGTTTTAAAAAAAACAAAATCTGCTTTTTTCGATTCACACATCGGACAAACAAAAGCATCGGGTAATGCCTCAAATAGTACCCCCTCAGTAATGCCCTGCGTGGGTTCGCCAAAACGAGGGTCATATACCGTCCAACAATGACCACATTGATAGACAAGGGGTTGTGTTCCTTTTTCTTGTTTTTTTGGTTTTTGAATGACGGCAACTCTTGAAGCGGCTTTATCATGAGTAAGTTGGGCATAGTATTTTTTACTCAAATTCAGCAATTCGTCTGCTAAACGCCATTTAGGAACGCCTAATTGATGTGTTTTACGCTTGCGGCTGTGTGGATTAAAGTCTTCGGCATAAAAAATATCGAACACCCCAAACCAACCAAACGGGTCAAATGACCATTTACCTATACTGAAAAAAGGCTCTCGCCGAATGATGACCGACCCAAAAACCTCTGATTTATGCCTTGTTTTGATGGCAAACAGCAGTCCAAAAGTCCGTGCATCCATTTTGTCAAATTGCTTAAATAAGTATTGTTTCACCTTAAAACCAACGGGTGCATCGTCTTCTGTTTGCCAATTGAGTTCGAGGGCCGCATGACGGACATTGATGCCATATTTGCCCAGCAGTTTCTCCCAGATATAGCGGTCTTGCGGCAAAACACCTTTGATTATCAGCGAACGCCAAGTCGTGACGCACAGCGCACCGACCTTTGTTTCTGCGCATAAGGCACACATTTCCTTTAAAAATAAGGTAGGAAATTGCTCATTTCGGCGATAAATACCAATCCATGGCTTTGCACCGTATAGGTTGACACCTTCGTAATAAGGCATCACAAAACGTGGAATAATCAACTCTTTTTCAGGTGCGCGCATTACCAACCCCTCAGTAAAATGCAAATAATGTGGCATTTCGAGAAAGTCTAAATTCTCCATTTCCAACAACTCATACTCTGCTTTTTGAGCGAAATTGGCTAAATCCTGCGTATAGATTAAATTCGGAAAACGTTCAATCCGATGTGTTTTAGGAAAGCGAATGAAACAAAACCAAAAATGGGGTACATCGGACGAAATGAAATTGAGATGCCCCGTAAAAAAAGGCGCATACGCCTGAAGGGCATCACAAATATTGATTTTTAACTTGGGTTTGTAGTCAAACAAATCCAATACGTCTTGATACACACCTTCTGATAACCAGCCATCTGAATGTGTTTGAAAAATCTCTGCCGTTGAATAAGTCGTTAAAATATTGGGAAATTCATCTGATTCACTTTCAATGTCAACGCCCAATTCTGTCATTTTTTTATATACAAAAGCTAATTCACGATTATGAACCTTCAAAATCAGTTGTTGTCTGCCGCCAAAGCTGATATTGTTAATACCTGCTTTTTGCGCTATTTCTAAGACAGACAATAACCATGAAGGCGAGACGATGCCACCTTTTAGGTTTATTTTCAATGTTTTATAGCTATTGAACATATTTTTCTATATTTTTGTCTTTTAAAAATAAATGTCTATTTTACTAAAAAATATAAATCATGTCGGTTGCACTTCAAAATATTCTTAATACAGTTCCTTTATTATCACCAGAAGAAGTTCAGGTTTTATTAGCAGAATTAAAAGAAATAAGTGTTCAAGTAGAACGCAAAGAAAAAATTCGACAAACACTTTTAGCACTCAAAGGGAAAGGCAAAGGTGTTTGGCAAGGCGATGCACAACAATTAGTAAACGAAATGAGAGCAGACCGTGAATAATAAAGAGAAAATTTATTTTGATACAGCCCCTTTCATCTATTTTATTGAAAACAATCCAGAATTCTATCAAAAATTAGAAGATTTGATATTTCAATTAGTTGAAGACGACGCCATCTTTTACACAAGCGTCCTCACTCAAACGGAATTTAGTGTTCATCCAATTAAGTTCAATAGACGTGAACTGATAGACGATTATGAAACACTACTCTCTACAATGTCTTTTAATATAAATTCAATTGACATTCTCATTGCTAAACATGCTGCTGAACTGCGGGCAAAATATCCATCACTAAAAACAATGGATGCTTTACAATTGGCTTTTGCATTAGAATTTGAATGTGATAAATTTATCACAAATGATAGAGGTTTGAGCAGAATTGTTGAAAATTCTATGACAATTGTTATCGTTGCTGATTTATAGATGTGTAAATCAAGCAACAACTGCATCCACTAATGCTAAATTTTTCTCCAAAATTGACCGCACCTCTGCCCGACAACTGCCACAACCGCTTCCTGCACCTGTTGCATCGCACAATTTTTGAAAATCAGTACAGCCATTATTGATATGTTTTTCCAAATTACCTGAACCCACGCCATTGCACGAGCAAATGATTTTGCCCAGAATAGGCTCTGCTTTTTTGCCGCTTCGCAACAATTCCAAGCGTTTTTCAGACAATTCAATGCCGTTCTGAATCCAGTTTTTGAATTCTAAAAACTCGGATTTGTCACCCATCAGAATTGCACCGACCAGTCGGTCATTCTGAATGAGGCATTTTTTGTAAAATCTTTTCGCTTTGTCAATAAAGATAACTTCTTCAAAATCAAGGTTTTCCGTCGGTGTTTCGATGCGTCCCAATGAACACAATTCCAAGCCTTCCATTTTCAAAATATTCATGGATAACGAGCCTTTATAAGGCGTTGCCGCATCACCTGCTAAGAAACGGGCAGCAACAGCTGCTTGTTCTTCGGCGGCAGCAGTGATGCCCCACATCTCGCCGTGCCATTCGGCGATTTCGCCAAAGGCAAATACTGAGGGGTCCGATGTTTGCAAATAATCATTGACCAAAACGCCGCGGTTGCACGATAAACCAGCCTCTCGAGCTAACTCGACATTCGGTATCGTGCCAACGGCGTACAAAAGAGCATCACATTCTATTCTTCGACCGCTGCGTAAGCGGATAGCTTCAATTTTATCTTTGCCAAAAAACGTTTGAATTTGGTCATTGAAAAAAGCATCAATGCCCCTTTCAAGGATTTCTTCGCGCAGCAAAGCACTTCCTAAATCATCTAATTGTCTGTCCATAAACCGCGAAGTACGCTGCACAATGGAGACTTTTACGCCAATTTCGCTTAAAGAACCCGCCATTTCAATCCCTAACAACCCACCACCTACGATAACAATGTGTTTAGGGTTTTGAGTAACATCATCTCCCATCTGGGGCTGGAGTACATCTGCTCCCCTTTGGGGCGGGGGGGATAGTTGATTCAGCAATTTATCTGCATCGTATTTTGTCCGCATCGTAAAAATGCCTTCAAGATGCTGGGGTACGTCTTTGGGCATATTCGGTCGGCTGCCCATGCCCAATAGCAAAATATCGTAATGGTGTACCGTTCCGTTTTCGTCTTCAAACGATTTAGAGGGTAGGGTCAATTTTTTCATCCCCACGCCTTTGTGGACTTTGACGTTTTTTTCAAATAAGTCCTTTTCGGTCAATTTCTGTAATTGTTCCCATGTTTGTGTTCCGCTTACATAATCTGGCAACATGACGCGGTTATAAAAAGGGTGTATTTCACGGCTAAACACATGAATTTCGTCCGTTTCGTTGAGTTTTCGATAGTTTTCTATGAAACCATAGGCAGCGGCACCCGCACCGATGAGGACAATTTTTCTTTTTGGTGAAACGATTTTTGCCACATCAACGGCTGAAAACTTGAAATCAGGTTCTTTTGAACGCGGGTCAACCAGATTATTTGTGACGTTATTGGCGCGTGCAAAATCCTTTCCATTGATTTTCCCCCAGTGCATCGGCAGAAAAACAACACCTTCACGTATGTCTTCTGTAATGCGGGCTTGAGCGCGAACAACGCCACGACTGTTACCAATCTCAACTGTTTCACCTTCTAAAATGCCTCGTTCTAAAGCATCTTTGGGATGGATTTCAACAAAAACTTCGGCAATATGCTGATTGAGTTTATTGACTTTTCCCGTCCGACTCATCGTATGCCATTGATCACGGATACGCCCTGTCGTTAAAATAAGTGGATACTGAGGGGTCGTTTTTTCAGATAAAATTGTGTCTTCACACCCATGTATTTGTGCTTTCTTACTGGGTGTATAAAATATTTTGTCTTCAAAAAGACGTTTTGTGCCTATTTGGGTGACATTGTTCTGAATGTCTTTATTTAGATTAAAGTTGGTATTGGTTTTGTCTGAATTGTTTTTAATAAAGTTCTCGTTTTGTTCTTTAATATTTATTCCTTCTTTCTTATTTTTAATATTGCTTAAACTATTTTCAATATTAATTAAGCTAATTCCATTTAATTTTAAATCATTTTTACTATTGTTTAAACTATTTTTATTCTTTTCAAAATCATTTTCAAAATTGTTTAAATCATTTTTATTTTGATTAAAATTACCATTAGAATTGTTTAATAAACATAAAGCATCTTGTTCTGTAAAAGGCCATTGAACAGATGTATGTTTTTGTAAAATACTATAATTTAAACCTGAAATATCAATATTTGTACCGCGTGTCAAAGCCACATGTTCTAAAAAGACATCTTCCGTTTTTGGATAATTAAACTTCTTTTCAAAACCCATTTTGTGTGCAAAACGAATAAGAATATCGGTATCGGGCATGGCTTCGCCCGGTGCTTCCGTGATTTTGTGCAAGTACGTGATGCGGCGTTCTGAATTGGTCATCGTGCCTTCTTTTTCTGTCCAAGTGGCGGCGGGCAGCACAACATCAGCGTATTCAAGCGTTTCTGGACGGTTTGACATATCTTGAACAACAACGAATTTGGCGTTTTTTAAAGCCTTTTCAGCCATTCGCACATCGGGCAAACTGAGTAAGGGGTTGGTACACATAATCCAAATCGCTTTCATGCGTCCATCGGCGAGGGCTTCAAACATTTCAGTTGCAGTCAATCCCGGTTTAGGTGCAATGGTTTTTCCACCCCAAAACGCTTGCACTTCGCGACGGTCATTTTCATCTAAAAGGTTGCGGTGTGCGGGTAACATATTGGATAAACCGCCGACTTCGCGCCCACCCATCGCATTGGGTTGACCAGTGAGCGAGAAGGGACCCGCACCCGCTCGACCGATTTGACCCGTTATTAAGTGGAGATTGATTAAACTAAGGTTTTTAGAAACGCCCATAACACTCTGATTCAGACCCATCGCCCACATCGAAATAAACCCTTTTGAGCGACCAATCCAAGAGGCTGCTAATTGTACATCAGCGATTTCGATGCCACAGATGTCTGCCGCTTCTTCAATGGTTTTTGAAAAAGCGACAGATTTGAGTTTTTCGTACCCCTCAGTATATTGCGAAATAAAATCATTGTCAATCCATTGATTTTCAATCAATATACGAGCAATAGCGTTAAAAAGAGTAATGTCAGTAGCTGGTTTTATAGGAAGGTGGAGGTCTGAACTACGCGCCGAATCTGTTTTACGTGGATCAACAGTAATGATTTTTACGTGCGGATTAGCAGCCTTATGTGCTTCAACTCGCCGCCAAATAATCGGGTGGCACCAAGCTGGATTAGCTCCTGCAACGAAAATACAATCCGATAATTCAATATCATCATAACAAACTGGCACGCTGTCTTCACCAAGTGCCAATTTATAACCGACAACGGCGGAGGACATACAAAGCCGAGAATTAGTATCAATATTATTAGAACCAATAAAGCCTTTTATGAGTTTATTGGCGACATAATATTCCTCGGTCAACATCTGTCCAGAAACATAAAAACCAACAGAATCGGGTCCATATTTGTCAATAAATGTCTTGAAAACGGCAGCCGTTCGTTCCAAAGCAGTATCCCAACTCACCCGTTCACGCGGTGCATTGCGGTGCCAACGCATTTCAGGATACAACAATCTATCTGTTTTATCCCATGCTGTATAATGTAGGTTCATGCCTTTTGAACACAACAAACCACGATTGGAAGGATGCTCTTTGTCACCTTCAACAGTGATTTTGCCGTTTCCATTGTCCGTTACGACCATGCCGCAGCCGACACCGCAGTAGCAACACGTCGTTTTGTATGTATTTTTTTTTGACACGATATTTTATGTGATGCTTTGTTTAAAAAATACTTAGGGGGTATAGTTTCTAAAAAAAAAATACCTTAATTTTGTAAAAAATAAAGAAATATGATGTCACCAGAAATTGTGATGAAACAACCTAAAGTACGCATTCCGAAACAAAAAATGCTTACTTATGACGATTATGTTCGTCTAACACCGCCTGATAGCGGCAATTATGAACTACACAACGGTCAAATTATTTATATGCCATCTCCAATTCCACTGCACCAAAAACTGTCAATGCGCCTATCAAGTCGGCTATTTAATCATGTTGACACACATAAACTTGGTGAAATCTTTACAGCACCCATGGATGTTGTTTTCAACCCAATTGATACATTTCAGCCTGATATTTTCTTTTTGAGCAATGAACGGCTTTCATTAATTGGCGATAAAAAAATAGAAGGCGCACCCGATTTAGTTGTCGAAATTCTTTCGCCTTCCAATAACCCAAAAGAAATGGGTTACAAAAAAGTCATCTATGAAATGAGCAACGTTAAAGAATATTGGATAATAAATCTTAAAAAACAAATACTTACACAATACGAAAATATTGAAGGCGAATTTCTTCTCCGTCGCGTTTTTGAAAAAAAGGATACTTTAACGTCTCTTACTATCAACGGTTTTGAAATGTCTATGAATGAACTGTTTGAGTAATTAGGAATTAGGAATTCTAATTATACAGAATTAAATTTAAAAATTTATTTTCAATACCAAATTATATGCTTAAGGAAGAAAAATAATTTTTATTAATTAAGAATAAAATTTGGTAAGTTCCCTAATTCCTAATTCCTAATTATTTTTTCGCCGCCGAAGAGAATATTTCAGGTTTGATATTCACCATCAAATAAGCCCATGTTGCGGTATGTTCTGCTTTGTCCATCGAACTCAATTTCACATATTCAAGGCTGTTTGTGGCTGCCAAAACACAATAGCCAAATTCCAACATCGTTGATTTGTTCAGTCCATAATTCACAATAAAGTCAAATTCATTGCCTAATTGCTTGTTTACCAACGTTTTACCAGTGGCATCAGAAAATTTATTAGGCATATCGTTGACCAATGAAAAATTATGAATGTCAAGCCCCATTGTCAATTTGGCACTTGCCGCATATTTCAAGCGCAAGTATGGGTCAGACAAACCTGCGGCAACGCCACCTGTTCCGACATAAAAATAGTCCATAAGACCCCAAAACTTGTGCGGCGTGCCGTAAAGAGGGTCGAATTTGTTGTCTTTTGTGTTGGTTGCATCGGTCAAATCGTTGCCAGAAACGATGTCATAACCCAAACCAACAGTAAATTTACCCTTTGTATAGCCCAAATAAGCGGTTGCGTTGTAGGCGGATAGGTCGGCACCGTCGCGGTTTTTGCCGCTTTGATAGTAGTAACCAAGCGTGTAATTAAACCCTTTTTTGAGCGTACCATTGAGCAAAACGCCTGCTGTGATACGACTATTTTTGCCTGTTACATCGTTGCGACGACCTGCCACAGTGCCACCATCTGCTGCTTTCAAAGTGTCGAGACGGTATTTTGCAAAATCGTCTTTAAACAATAAAAATGAAGCCTTTACAGATTTTATTTTTTTAGCTGCATACAAATATTGCATCGTTTTGTACATTTGTACACCGCCATTTGTAGAAGGATTGCCAACTAATGTCGGTACGCCTTTCGCATTGACAGGCACAAAACCACCTGGAATTGTCACCAAATTCCCTTTTGAATTGGCGAGATACTGAGGGGTGTTACCCGCTGTGTAAAACGTACCTGTTGTACCAAAAGCATCGGTATTTTGGTTGAAAGCCAAGCCTAAATCCACTTGCCAGCCGTTTTTATTGAGTTTCAACACAGCCGCATCGTGACGACGGGCTTGTTGCAACCAATCAAGATTTCCGAGTAAACGGGAGTCGTCGTACATCAATTCTTGACGACCTAATTTGACCGATAAACCAATGCTATCCAACAAGTTGACCTCTGCCCAAGCCTCATGAACGCCTAATTTTGCGCCATCTGCATTGCTGATTGTTGAAGCGTCTTGTCCCCAAATACGAACGTCTTGGATAGACATACCAAAAGTGACTTTTTCCATCTTGTAGTTAAAACCCAAACGTGACCGTTGTGAAATAAACCCAGCTGAAGGCAAATCTTTGAGTTTTAAAGTACCCAAACCGTTGCGGATTTCGCCACGTGGACGGATTTGAGCAGAGATAGATAACTGTGCGTTTGCTTGTATGCTAATGATGCTAAATAGCAAGGTAGCTAAGAACAAACACATATTTTTGTTGAATATTTTCATTAATAATTAAGTAATTTCGTTCAATTAATAAAAATTGTTTTTCAATTTTACATATTTTAATAAACAAAATTTTATTCTTAAGTAAGACAAATCATTTTTATTAATTAAGAATAATATTTTTTTATTTAATTAAAATATCTACATAAATTTTGTTGATAAATGATGAGGTAACTTAAAGTCTAATATCGTCAACTTAGTGAAATTACCTTGTTGTTTTAAAATGCCGTTAGGCATGGTCTATCGGTAGAAATGGGTATGAAAACGTGTTAAAATGGCGTAGCCATGACATATTGAACAAAAAATAGACCATCCCTATGGGATTTGAGCGGTTTGGCTATCGTTTTCTACCGATAGACCATGCCTAACGGCATTTTAAACTTTTGCTTATAACTCAAGATGTTTTCATTAAATTGACAATATTAGATTCAACGTTATCCCGTTATTCTTATTAAATAGCCACTTTCAAATCTTCTTCTAACTCAATTGTTTTAACAGGTTTAGCGACAGTTTCAACTTTCATGAATTTCGTTAAGCCAATTAAAGCAGCGACAACGACCGCAGCGCAGCCGATATAGAAAAAAGCAGTACCATAACCCAAATTTGGATTTTTAAACAAAAAGCCCATAGTCATGCCACCAATATTGCCACCTGCACCGACGATGCCAGCGACCAAACCAATGTTTTTTGTATTAATAAAAGGTGTCATCGCATACGTTGCACCGTTTGCCATTTTCAAGAAAAGCGCGAATGACAGCATCGAAACGATGGCTAATGTTAAAGAGGCTGTGACACCTGAAAACATAATCAAACCAATACCTTCTAAGGCGAGAAACCCCGCTAAAAGCCAACCTTTTCCAGCTAAACCGTGTTTTTTACCGATTTTATCGGCATAAATGCCACCTAATGCCCGAGCAAAAATATTCATCATACCGAATGAACCCGCGAGAATGCCCGCCATGCCTTGATTAAGATGAAATGTATCCACAAAGTGAAGAGCCGCAACATTATCGAAAGTAATTTCCATACCGAAACACAGCGCATAAGCAAAAGTCAATGCCCATACACGCCAATCACTCAATACTTCCATTGGATTTGACTTTTCTACTGAGGGGGTGTTGCGACGTATATCTTCATAATTTCCTTCAGGTGAGTCTTGTGTATAGCGGTAATAAAGAAAAGCACAAACGAGCAACAAAGTACCTGGCAGAATCATCGCCAAACGCCAAGCATCATGTGCTGTGTAGCCCAAACCAACAATCAAGGCGAAAATCATAGGCATAACGATGTTGGTTACACCGCCGCCGAGATTGCCCCAACCGCCTGCCACAGCATTTGCCGTACCTTTAATATTGGGTGCAAACATGACTGAAGTATGGTATTGCGTAATAACGAATGATGCGCCAATGACACCAATAGCCAAGCGAAAGAGCAAAAAAGTCTCGTAACTATTAGCTAAACCAACTAAAAATACTGGAATTGAGCAAACCAGAAGTAATGAAGTATACGTTTTTCGTGGTCCCCAAGTATCGCAAAGGCGACCTATAAAAAGGCGTGCGATGATGGTTGCAGAGACCGAGGCAATAATGATATTGCCAATTTGTGGTTTTGTCAAGCCTAAATCCTGACGAATGGTGGGCATCAAAGGTGCGAGACCGAACCAGCCGAAAAAACAGGCAAAAAATGTCAGCCAAGTGATGTGAAATGTCCGCATTTGGACACTGTCCATTTTGAAAATAGAGAGACGCGTTAAAGGAGAATTGTTGGTAATCATAAAGCGTTTTTTTAAATTATTAATTTGAAAAGAGTTTGATTTTGACAACACAATTTGCCCCCCTCAGTATGTTGCCATATTGCGAGGTGGAAACCAAAGCAGCATTGCGTTTGGTTTCCTAAATAATTTCACAAGTTTGAAGCAGAATCAAGACTTTTACGCCTTAAAAAGAAGGGAATGAAAAGGTATCTTTTGAAAATTGATGCTCATTCATTTTCTTTGCAGCGAATTGTGAAATAATTAAAGGTTACTTTACATTCTGCCTCGGAGCGACTCCACTCGCTGTCGAGGCTTTTTTTGAAAATCAGTTATGCTAAAAGTCCCCACTTATTGCTCAAACTGATTGCTGAATTTTTAATTAAGATAAGAAAATCAAACAGAAAAAATGCTCTTTTAAAATGTCCGATTTTTTAATTTTAAATCTTAATTAAAATCGCTGAATTGTGATTTCTGCATCAAAAGTAGAATGCGTTTTTGGAAAAAAAAAATGCCTCCTCCGATAAACAACCGTTTTATACGATGAAAGTAGCCATTTCCCTCAAACGCAGAATTGCCTTTCGGTTTATTTTATTTTAAAAATATCGTTTTTGTAAAATTATTTTAATTAATTTTATGAAACGGTAAAATTAAATTTGGAATAGCCTTTTTTTATCGTCAGAGTAATTTTATTTTCTAAACTAAGTAAACCACATCGTACCTTTGTCCTATCAAAAGTTGCAAAAGTCCCTACCGCAAACTGTGAAACTGCAAGACGCTGAATCGTGAAAAACAGGAACAAGAGATTCTTTCACAATTCAAGATTTTAGAAATGACTAAACAGAAAATTGTTGTCGTCGGCAATGGCATGGTTGGCTACAAATTCTGCGAAAAACTCATCGCAAAAGCAGGTATTAATACATTCGATATAACCGTATTTGGTGAAGAACCGCGTCCTGCATACGACCGTGTACACCTCTCTTCTTATTTTGATGGCAAAACGGTCGAGGATTTGACCCTCGCACCGATTGAGTGGTATGCTAACAATCAAATTAAACTTATATTAAGCGACCCAGTCGTGGATATTGATGTAGAAGCTAAGACGATTACTTCTCATCATCATATTACTTTAGGGTACGATTTTTTAGTTCTCGCTACGGGTTCGGCAGCGTTTGTGCCGCAGATAGAAGGCGTTGAAAAACGGGGTGTTTTTGTCTATCGCACCATCGAAGACCTTGATTTGATGCAAGGCTATGCCAAAAGAGCCAGACGGGGTGCCGTCATTGGTGGCGGTTTGTTAGGGTTAGAAGCGGCAAAAGCGCTTATGGATTTGGGTGTTGACGAAACGCATGTCATCGAATTTGCGCCGCGACTCATGCCAAGACAAGTGGATATGGGCGGTTCGCAAGTCCTTCAAGCCAAATTAGAAGATTTGGGTTTGAAAATTCATTTGCAAAAAAATACAGAAAAAATATTGGGCAACGGCAAAATCACGGGCTTGCGCTTTGCTGACGAAACGAAACTTGATGTGGATATGCTCGTCATTTCGGCGGGTATCAAGCCGCGGGATGAACTTGCAAGGATAGCAGGTTTGACGGTTGGCGTGCGTGGTGGTATTGTTGTTAACGAAAAGTTGGCAACTTCAGACCCCTCAGTATTTGCGATTGGCGAATGTGCTTTGGCGCATGGCATGATTTACGGCTTGGTGGCACCGGGTTATGAAATGGCAGATGTGGTGGCTACCAATATTATAGGTGGCGACAAGGTGTTCAAGCCTTATGATATGTCCACAAAACTGAAATTGATTGGTGTGGATGTAGCGAGTTTTGGCGATCCGTTTGCGGGCAATCCGTATGTGGCGGGTACTGACCAAAATGGTGTCCGAAGCATCGTTTTTAGAGACCAATCGAAGGGTATATATAAACGTGTCAATATTTCACCTGATGGTAAACACTTATTGGGCGGCGTTTTAGTCGGCGATGCGGCGCAGTTTGGTATGTTGCAGCAGACAGTTAACAATAAAATTGTGCTGCCTGCCAATCCAGAAGACTTGATTTTGGGTTCAAGAGGCAATGGTACTGAGGGGGGCGCAGGTGTTATGGACTTGCCCGATGATGCCTTGATTTGCTCATGTGAATCGGTTTCAAAAGGTGATATTTGTTCGCAAGTCACTGATAATGAGTGCTTTACGGTTGATGGCATGAAAAAATGTACCAAAGCGGGAACAGGTTGCGGTGGGTGTATTCCGATGGTCAAAGACTTGATTACGGGTTCGATGAAAAAGATGGGACGTGTGGTCAAAAATAACTTGTGTGAGCATTTTGACTATTCACGCCAAGAACTTTTTAATTTGGTGAAAATTAAAAATATCAAGACTTATAATGAGACCTTGACTGTTTTAGGCAAAGGAGCGGGTTGCGAGGTGTGTAAGCCTGCCGTTGCTTCGATTCTCGCAAGTTTGTGGAACGAACCAATTCAAAAACAAGCGACGATACAAGACTCCAATGACCGTTTTTTAGCAAATATTCAAAAAGGCGGCACGTATTCTATTGTGCCACGTATTCCTGGTGGAGAAATTACACCTGAAAAACTCATTGTTATGGGTCAAATTGCTCAAAAATATGGTCTTTATACTAAAATTACAGGTGGACAACGCATTGACATGTTCGGCGCACACGTGGGTGATTTGCCTGTTATTTGGGAGGAATTGATTGCGGCGGGTTTTGAATCAGGTCATGCGTATGGCAAGTCTTTGCGGACGGTTAAAAGTTGTGTGGGTACGACTTGGTGCCGTTTTGGTTTGCAAGATGCAGTCAGTTTTGCCATTGAAGTTGAAAATCGATATAAAGGTTTGCGCTCACCACATAAATTGAAATCTGCCGTTTCGGGCTGTATTCGGGAGTGTGCAGAAGCCAATTCTAAAGATTTTGGCATCATAGCAACTGAAAAAGGCTGGAATTTGTTTGTTTGTGGCAATGGTGGTTCAAAACCTGAACACGCTAAACTGTTGGCACAAGACTTAGACAGTGCCACACTCATCAAATACGTCGACCGTTTTTTGATGTTTTACATCAAAACGGCAGAGCCGTTGACGCGGACTTCAGTGTGGCTTTCAAAGTTGGAAGGCGGTATTGATTACCTTCGCGAAGTGGTTGTTCACGATTCATTGGGCATGGCGGCTGAATGGGAAACGGAAATGGATGGCATCGTTGGCACATATCACTGTGAATGGAAACACGCCATTGAAACGCCTGAAATCCGTAAACGGTTTACGCATTTTGTCAATTCAGACGAAAAGGACCCCTCAGTAAAATTCGAGGAATTGAGGGAGCAGAAACGCGCTGCGGAGTGGATTTAAACTTTAGATGATAGTGGATAATTGATAGTTAACAATGGATAGTGGATAGTTTACAATATATCCATTGTTAACTATCAATTATCCACTCTCCATTATTAACTATCAACTATAAATTAAAAGATATGTCAGTAGCAATAGCAACTCAAACAAAATGGCAAGCCGTATGCCGCATAGAAGACGTGCCAGAAGATGGTGGGGCTTGTGTTTTATTCAATGGTCAACAAATCGCTATATTTAATTTTACGACACTTGGTAAATGGTACGCCACGGATAACGAATGTCCGCATCGCCTTCAAATGGCGATTTCAC
>JANOAU010000053.1:0-13825 GCA_031411275.1 Saprospiraceae bacterium
CTTTTTTAATTCCTAATTCCTAATTCTTAAGTGTATGGTATTTAGTATTCGGGTGTTTGGAAATTCAGAAGCTATTGATTGTTAATGATTTCCAAAGCATTCAAAAAACCAAAAACAATACACTAAATACTTAATTCTTAATTTCTAATTCTTAATTAAATCCTTATCCCAAACATTATTATCTCTATTCACATCTGCCAAGCGGCGGCTGTCATCAATAATGATTTTAGCAATTTTGTTCTTTGCAGCTGGGATTTCAAAATCATAAGCAGGATATGTCCAAGTCCAGTCGGGTAGGGTGGTGCGTTTTACTTTTGGGGACTCGTTGGGTTTTTCACTACGCATCAAATCAAGTGGAATATAAAATTGCTCTTTTGACCCATCCGTATAAACAACCATAATATCAAGCGGCATAATCATTAAGCCTTCTCGCTTGATAGTGACTTTGGTTTTTGAACCTGCTTCGCTGACATTATTGATAGCGTAATCAATTTGTTTTGTTGTGTAAACGTAGTATTCTTTAAACCAATCAAGTTCTAAATCACTTATTTTTTCAAATACACGGATGCAATCGTTTGGATTGGGATGACGCATTTTCCATTCGTTGAAATATTGCAACATACCTTTTTGAAAGTTTTCCTCACCCACAATGTATTTTATTTCTTCCAGAAAAACAGCGCCTTTTGTATATGCGCCAATGCTATAAGCCGTATTGGAGACATAGTGATCTGAATGAATACTGAGGGGTTCTTCGCGCCCACGCAACTGCCATTTGCAAAAACTCGCGACATCACCGAGCATAGGTTCTTCTTCAACTTCTCCTTTGAGTAGCTTAATTTTTTTCAAATAATTCATGGTGTAATTAGAAGCATAGGATGTAAAACCTTCATCCATCCATGCATAAAGGCTTTCATTTGTTGCCAATGCGCCTTGATACCACGAGTGAAACAACTCATGGACGGAAACGCCAACCAATGACGACAAAGGACGTTCGCCTGTGATGAGAGTTGCCATAGGGTACTCCATGCCACCGTCACCGCCTTGCACAAAAGCATAGTCAGACCATGGATATTTGCCAAAATTATCTCTATTGAAAGCAAAAACTTTTGCCATAATATCGGGCAATTGTTCCCAAGCGGCTGTTTTATCCGAAGGAATATAGAAAAAGTGCATCAACGTGCCATCGTCAGCCACCTTCTTTACGTGTTTATAATCGGGGTCAGCCGCCCACATAAAATCATGTACGTTTTTGGCGACAAAATGCCAAGTGAGTTTTCCCTTTGTATTAGGCTTAGACGTACCATTGCCGTAACCTTTGCCTATGTCAGCAACATTTTGCAAGACACCTGTTCCGCCAACCATAAATTTTTGATTGATATGCAATGTGACATCAAAATCGCTCCAAATACCATAAAATTCACGCCCGACGTAAGGGTTGGCGTGCCAGCCTTGTTCGTCATATTCACACATTTTTGGATACCATTGTGCCATGGAGTAGTCAACGCCTTCGCTACTCATACGACCATTGCGGCGTATTTGAAGCGGTACTTGTCCGTCAAATTCACATTCAAAGGTGACGGTACTGAGGGGGGCTATTTTTTCTGGCAAATTGACTTCAAGGATTGTTCCTTCGGTTGTAAAAGAACATTTTTTGCCATTCATAGTCAATGATTTGATTTTGAGATAGCCCATGTCTTCGGGTTTCAACTTAGAAATGCGGTCTGCTACACGCGGGTCGGGGTCGGAAATGGTACGACTGCGTATATCCATAGCACTGCCTGGCTGAAAAGCGTTCATATAAAGATGATAGAAGGCTTTTGATAATGCGTCCGTTGAGTTGTTATGATAAACTAAGGTCTGTTTGCCTGAATATTGGTGTTTTGAATCGTCAAAATCTACATCCATCGTGTATTCGGCACGTTGTTGCCAACGTTCAAACTGTACTTTTGATGTTGAGGAAGTTGTGGCATTTGCATTGGTGGTCGTGTTTTGCTGCGGAGTTTTACAGTTTCCCAAAAAGAAAAGCGTAAAAACGAGTAACATGAACTTTACTAACTGTTTTTTCATAAAAAATGATTGATGAATGTTAAGTTTAAAATAAGGAGTAGTAAGCTACGACGAGCTAACTACTCCAGAATAATTGATTTATAGAGACAAAGTTAAAAACGAAAAGTGCTTTCCATAGTATAAAATCTTTAATGAATTAAAATCCCATAAATTATTTGACTAATAAGCCAATAAAGTTGATAAAGTTTTACCTTTGTTTAGATTCAATCATTTTATACCCTGTTTGTATCTTTGTTTTACAAATATATTTAATGTGATGATTAGCACAGCAAATTGTTTAAAAAAATGGACGAACTATGAAAACCGAATCTAAATACTTCTTACTTTTCTTCGTATTATTTTCTTCTTATATTTCAGCGCAAGAATCTCAAAACGAAAAGAAGAAAGTCGATACACTTGGCATACATCAAATCACACACACGCCTAAATGGGAAGGTGGTCTGTTATTGGGTTTCACAGCGTATGACGGCGACCTTAAATTTGCTTTTTCTGAAATACGCCTTATTGGGGGGCTGTTTGTTCGCCGTGCTTTTGGCAATTATTTGGGCATGAATATCAGTTTGGCACAAGGCTTTTTGGGTGGCAGTGATGAACATTCGACGGCAACACCTTGGCGGGTGGCTCGAAATTTTGCGTTCAAATCGCCCTTGACAGAAATAATTGTGCGGGGTGAATATCATTTTTTAGGGATTACTCGGAAAATATTGTCTCTGTCAGCAGGGGCATCTGTTATGGACGAGGTGAGTCAACAAATTTTTAGAATGAGACCGCGCCGCATCTCACCTTTTATATATGTCGGTGGCGGGGTTGCCGTTTTGAAACCGACGACCAATTTTAATGATAAATTACTACCTAACCCTGTTACTGCGGGGTTTCGTATTGATGCGGATAAGACAGCTTCAAAGGCACAAACCCATCTTATTGTTCCCTTTGGTGGTGGTTTGCGCATACCTTTTGTCAATAAAGCGACCATTTTGACCCTTGAAGCGGGTTTTCGCCCTACTTTTTCGGATGAAATTGATGGTGTCAGCGTTGCTGGGAATCCGAATGTCAATGATTGGTATTTTGTAGGCAATGTAGGTCTTTCAAAGACCTTGGGCTATACAAAGGATTCTGATAAAGATGGGATTCCAGACAAATATGACCTCTGCCCTTTCTTGAAAGGCGATGCCAAATTGCAAGGTTGCCCCGATAGGGATGGCGATGGTGTAACGGATGATAAAGATGCTTGCCCCAATACAACAGGGTTAGCCCTATATGAAGGCTGTCCAGATACGGATGGTGATGGTATTATTGATAAATATGATGACTGTCCCAACGAAGTCGGGAGTGGCCGATATAAAGGATGTTCTACTGAAGAAAAGATGATTTCTGTTAAGGATTCTACTAAAATATCGTCATTAACGACTTTAGATACCATAAAAATTATGGTTGAGCCGAATACGACACCTTTAAAACCTGTTGAAATAACTCAAACGGGGGGACAAAAGGATAGTTTGATATTGAACAACAAACCTGAAAAGCCAGTTGCGGCAGAAAATACGCCCCCTCAGTATATTCCAGAAAAACCGACAACTAAGCCAATAGAATTGCCTGTAACTATTGTGGATACGACAATTTCAAGGACAAATAAGCCCATTGAAGTTGTTACAATACCACAAGATACCCCTGCTTATATTCCACAAAAACCAATAACGAAGCCGACAGAATTGCCTGTTGCCATTGTGGATACGACGATATTAAGAAATGGCAAGCCCATAGATGCGATTCTTATGCCTCGTGATAGCCCTCAGTATCGTTTGGAAAAACCAGTCAAAAAGCTGACAGAAAGGAGAAAGCCTTTGCCAAATGCGACAGTTTCAATACCCGACAAACCCAAAAATACTTATCTTGAAAATGCTACGGTTATCGACACATTAAATAATGCTTTTAATATTGTTCGCAATCATTATACCATATCACCTATTTATTTTGAAACCAGTAAGGCTGTTTTCAAACCTGAAAGTTTTGTTATTTTAGATGAAATTGCTCAAATTTTGTTAGGAAATCCCTCACATAAACTCCGAATTATGGGATATACAGATATAAGGGGATCGGCAGCCAGTAATCAAGTGTTGTCTGTCAATCGTGCTAAGATGTGTTATGTGTATTTACGAAAGAAAGGCATCCCTACTAAACGAATGACTTACAAAGGATTTGGGCATAAGAAACCTGCTGCTGACAATGATACCGAAGAAGCCCGACAACTCAATCGGCGTGTGGAGTTTGAGATACGGGAGTAAGGGGTAATTGTGCGCATGAGAAACGGGAATCTATCGTATTGATAGATTCCCGTTTCTGTAATTTTTATCGCAAGTTTTTTAAATTAACTTCTGTGCGATTCTTGTAAAATGCGTTTAGCTGCATCAATAATAGTAGAATCGTGAACATTAATGATACCTCCATCGGGTCCTGATTCGTAATGCCAATCAGCGGTGCTTCCTTTAAATTTTATAGCACCGAAAAAATTGCGAACATCATGTTCGTCTTTGTTAAGTTCGTGTGCAATGCGGCTGACGCTACCTGTTGGAAGGCTATGCTTCAGCCTGCGCAACTCTTCAAATGTAATATTCATTGGCGGTGAATTTTGGTTAGAAAAATTTTGTTTGAACCTCAAATATTCTGAAAATATTTAATGTAAAGTTAGCTTTTAGTTTTGTATTTTCCAAACTTTTAGTCAAAAAAATTTTAGTTTTTACATTTTTATGAAATTAAATTTTATTTCGGTAGCCAAAAACATATTGTCAATTGGTTTTGAACTCATTTTGAGGTCTAACCTAAATAGAGTAGAAGTCAGAATAATGAAATTACTGAGGGGTCTGTTTTATAAATAAAATAAGGCTACCACAACTCGGTGTGATAGCCTTTATCTTTTTTAATTATTGCATTAGCAATAAGATTTGACATTACTTTTTCAAAAAGACACTGAATTTTTTGTCTAATTCAATACAGATATTGTCTGGTAAAGGATAACGGGTGTAGTTAAGGTTGTAAGAACCATCCACATCTTTTTTGATTTCAAAAGTCGTATTGATATTATAAACGCCACTGACAACGTCTATTTTTAAATCTTTTTCTGGAATCGTCAAGCCTTTTGGTTGCTTCAAGTCTTTTGAAAATGTTTGCATTTCAGACTGAGAAGAAGAAATAGGTACAGCTAAACCAAAGTCATAAGTTCTACCAACAATAAGACCTTTAGCACAACCTTTGCCATCTACGATGGTAATAAGTGGCGACCAACCGCCATTAGGTGCAGTAGTAGGACTTGCCATGTCTCTGTAAAATAATGTGACGTTTGAAGGCGTAAATACTGTGTTTATTGCGCCGCCACAAACCGCACTCACATTAACTTTTACAACGACACTGTTATTAAGAGGTAACTTAGTTTTCAAATCAAAAGTCTGATTTTGACACAGGTTTTGGTTTGGTGACGTATAAATTTTATTGTATTGCTGGTCAAAAATGATGAGTTTAGTCTCTATTCTACTATCTGCATAAACCTTACTGTCCAATACTTCACCATTGCCTAAAGTTGCCGTTCCTTGTTTGTAAACGATACTTGGATTTTGTGCATTTACTAATAGATAATTGAAGCTCTCACGAGCAACTGAGCAATTAGCATCTCTTGTGCTATTAGAGGCAGTTGGCAAATCTGAACTTACTTTTAGGGAGACTGTACAAATATTTCGTGTTGTACGACCAATTATCCATGTAGATAAATGTGGTTGTTTAAAAGTGGCTTTTAATTTTCTGTTAACAGTAACAATTGTTGCTTGGGTTTCACCCCCCCAAGCTGTTTCAGCATCATCGCGGCTAATGACATCTAAAACGTCACCTGCTTTGATTTTACGGTTTAGTGTCACATCGAAATATTCTGGGTCAATGTCCATTGTCACGTCCATTGGTTCAGAAAATTTTGATACTTTAGCTGACCCAGCAGTCATTGACATTGAGTAATATCCAGCAGGAACCATATTGACTTGACTTGTCGTTGTGCCTTCTTTTAATGTCAAACCTGAAAAACCATCAGTCAGACTGCTCAAAGAAGCTTCGGAGCGGGTATCAAAGTGAATAAGTTGCGTTTGTACAGAACCTGACAAGATACTGCCGTCAGCAGCTAATGGTTTTGTACCTGTTTTGAGTGTCAAATTAACCTGCTCTGTTTTACCATTTGTCAAAGGAGAAACAAAAGCGACATCTTGTGCAGTACCTGTTGTAGCAGAGCTTGTAAAAGAAGTCGTTTGAGCAGAAACACCTGTTGGTGGTGCAGCAGGATTGAGCATAGAGACTTTATCCGTTTTTAAATCGGCACTTTCAGTCAATAGATAGCTTTTTCTGACTGTTGTAAAATTTGGTGCACTAAAAACAAGCGTAAATTCAAGCGGTTTTGCCGTCGTAGGTGCATCTGCCGCTTTTACGGCTAAAGAAACGATGCCACTGATGGCGCGAATTTTTTTCTCACCAAACATGGTGAATATTTTGTCTTTATCACGCCCTTCGACAGTGACGGTTAACTGGTCAGGTGCCGATTCATTTTTCGCTGCATCTGCAATCTGAATAGAAAGTGGGTTAACCAAGAAAGAATTACCTGTGTAAAGCGTTACATCTTTCGTCAAGTCTTCAACTGAGCATGAGACCACAAAGAACGCGGATAGACTAAAAGCAACAACAATGGCTGCGAGTTTTGAAAAAATATTTTTCATGTTAAATTATTTTATTGCGATTTAAAAAAAGGATTTGATAGAAATTACTGAGGGGAGGGATAAAATGTGATAATTTTTTATTGAATACGATAAGCCAATCTAAGATTCATAACAGGCCACACTTTGCTATACCAATATTGGTTGAAGTTACGCGCCAAAATGGCACCATTTTCTTCATTTTCCTTCAAAATAGCCCCTGGATTAACCTTAATATCCACTGTGTAGTCACCTTTATAATAGGCACCCATGTCGAAACTAACATTAATCCGTTTACGTGGGAAAGTGCGTCCGAAACCCATACCAAGGAAAGGCGCCACTTTTTGACTAAAACCAATCGTCACTATACCATTACCTAAGTCTTCTGGATTCAAAACAACATCGTTGAATTTTAGGGTTGAAGCCAATTCGCCACCGATTGTAATGGTATTAGTTGGGAAATACGAAAAGCCCCCGATGAGTTTGAACCTACCTTTTGAGCCAGGCGTAAATTCAGTATTGAAGGCAATGTTGCTTAATTTTACCCCGCCGTCAAAAGATAGTTTTTGGAGGTTTTTAGTACCATCGGGGTTAGTTGATTCGATGTCGTAGGTATACCCTTCTTTGGTATATCGAGCATGATTATATGCCAGACGACCCGCCCAATGTTTTGCAAAACGATAAGCAACATCGATGCCCAAACCGTTAGAAACACCGATGTTTAGTCCTACGGCGATTTCTTTTTTCTTAAATGGATATTCGGTTGCATCGTCTGAAACGCGCTCATTGGATTGAGCTTGGGCTGCTAAAGTGGTTGTAAGAGACAGACCCACGAAAAAAAATCTAATCATTTTTCCTTTATTGCTAAAGGTTTTTTGAAGTAAAGTCATGATATTTAAGTTTGAAAATGAGTAAAGTAGATTTTTCAAATAATAATGGTTAAAATATGATAAGTGCTTTGATTAACTTATTGTTATAATTTATAGAAAAGTGTATTTGTATTTATTATTATTCCAGTATTTTATAAATAATGAAATTTATAAATAATATTTATTTCTAAACAAACAGATGTGATGAAAATTCAATTATTCCTATGTCTTTGTCTGAATATTGGCATAATAAAGCTGGCTTCACAAACCCTTATCAATACAAAAAACGAAATTATACCCATCAGTATCGTGCCGCAACCCGCAAAGTTGACACCTGTGACAGGCTCTTTTACGATTACAAATCGAACACAAATAATTGTGCCAAATGCTGAAGCGGACATACGACGAGTGGCTCAACAACTTGCTAACCGTATCAAAATAGATGGTACAAATGTGTCTGTTATTGACTTAAAGGATTCAAAATCAAATATTAAGGTCATTTTTTTCTTGAAAACCGACAAAGAAGACTTGGGTACTGAGGGGTATAAATTAAGTGTAACTCCTATTCAAATAAATATAAAAGCGGCTACGGCACAGGGTTTTTTTTATGGTGTGCAATCATTGTTGCAATTGCTACCAACGGAAGTATTTTCATCCACAACTTTAAAGACAAAAGTAACTTGGCGGGTACCTTGCGTTGAAATTGATGACAATCCCCGCTATGCCTACCGCGCTTTACACCTTGATGCAAGCCGCCATTTTCAGCCTGTGAGTTTTGTCAAAAAATATATTGACCTGATGGCGTTGCACAAAATGAATAACTTTCATTGGCATTTAACAGACGACCAAGGCTGGCGTATCGAGATAAAAAAATATCCAAAGCTCACCGAAATAGGGGCATGGCGTAAGGAAACGCTAATCGGACATAGCTCTGATTTACCGCAAAAATTTGATGGACAGCGTTATGGAGGCTTTTATACCCAAGATGAGATTTGCGACATTGTAGCTTATGCCAATGAGCGTTTCATCAATATTATCCCTGAAATTGAGATGCCCGGTCATGCGCTCGCTGCATTAGCGGCCTACTCTGAACTATCTTGTGATTCGACTAAAAAATATGAAGTCGCCACAAGTTGGGGCGTTTTTGAAGATGTTTTTTGTCCTTCTGATACCACCTTTTCTTTTCTACAAGATGTTTTGACAGAGGTTATGGCTTTATTTCCTTCAAAATACATTCACATCGGCGGCGATGAATGTCCAAAAGAGGCTTGGAAAAAAAGCGCATTTTGCCAAGACTTAATGAAAAAAGAAGGGCTTAAAGACGAATATGAATTACAAGCGTATTTCATTCAGCGCATCGAAAAATTTCTTAACTCGAATGGACGCAGCATCATTGGGTGGGACGAAATCCTTGAAGGCGGGCTGGCTCCCAATGCAACCGTTATGTCGTGGCGAGGTACTGAGGGGGGCATTAAAGCGGCTCAACAGGACCATGATGTGATTATGACACCCGGAAGTTATTGTTATCTTGATACATATCAAGCAGACCCCGAAACAGAGCCTTTGGCAATTGGCGGTTTGATTACTTTAGAAAATATTTACGCATACGAACCAACGCCAGAGGTGCTGAATACACAACAAGCCAAGCATATTTTAGGCGCGCAAGGTAATGTTTGGACAGAGTATATGCGCACGACTGACCAAGTGGAATATATGGTTTTTCCGCGTGCCATTGCTTTAGCCGAGGTGCTCTGGTCTCCAAAAAATCGGCGTAATTATGACAATTTTGTTACCCGCTTGCAAACACATTTTAGTCGGCTTGACCGCCTATATATCAACTATGCCAAACGGCTTTTTGATGTGAATATCGCCGTCAAATCCGAAAATACGACCCCCTCAGTAATTTTAAGTTCTTTGGTCAAAAAAACAGAAATTCGTTTTACCACCGATGGTTCGCAACCAAACATTAAGTCTTTATTATATACAAAACCATTTGTAATTAAAGATTTTAAGGTCATTAGAGCGACTAATTTTCAGAAGGGCAGACCGATAAGTAAAACAGTGACGCAAACCATTTACCCACATACTGCTTTGGGTATGAAATATAGTTTGACCACACTCCCCAAAAATACTTACGAATCGGGCGCACGAGGTCTGACAAATGGCATTCGCGGCAGCGAGAGAACCTATTCGCAATGGACAGGTTTTGAAGGCAACGATATGGAGGTTATTTTTGATTTTGAACAACCCCGCAAATTTCGCTCTATTGATTTAGAATTTTTGAATAAACCTAATTCATGGATTTTTTTACCCGATTACGTTATCGCCTCTGTGTCAAATGATGGAAAAGAATGGTTGGATATTGACCGAGCAGACTTTGAACACAGCCGAAGCCTTGAAAAAACGTATATCAAACAAGCCAAACTCCGTTTTTCAGAATACACCAAACCCAAACGCTATTTGAAAATTTATGCCAAAAACATAGGTGTTTGCCCTACAGGTCATCCAGGAGAAGGTAAAGCCGCTTGGCTTTTTGCGGATGAATTGATAATTGATTGATTTTTTGCAAAATTACTGAGGGGTGCATAAATGCTAATTAAGTAGATGAACAGAAATAAACAGAAAAGTGATTTCGTGGAGATATTTGATAATCAACGTTTTACGCTATTCATCGTTCATCATTTATCATTCATCATTACTTAATATTAGTTGTTTCGTATTTATTTCTAAAATCAAACGCATAAGCCGTTGCACCATTTGCTTGCAAATAAGCCAATCGATCCTGCGCTTCTGCGAGCGTTGGTTTATGGCCTTCTGGAATCCACCACAAAACCATAGACGCTTTGCCAAATCGCTGAAACCATTCGCGCCGCCGCCGCATCACTTCGAGATGCCGACCATTGAATACAAAACGCTCTAAAGCTGCTAAATTTTCCCAAACCGACATATTCACAATCAGTTGCGCATCGTCGAACGGATTCAAGTTCGTGGCATTGCCGCTGTCGTCTTTCAATCGCCATATAAAGCCTTCGCTGCTTTCCGCCAAGCCGTTGACTTCATCGAGTTGAGCGACGAAATCAAGCATAACAGGGTTGTTGATATTCACACCCGTCATACGGGCGATGTTGAGTTGTGCAAGGTGATTTTTTGTCATAATCAAATGGATAAAAAGATATAAAAATGGTCAGAAGAATTAATAAGCGAAGGTTCGTTCAGTTATCCTGAATAGGTAAAAATTGACAGTGGATTTAGGTGAAAAAAAAGATTCAAATTAAGAGACAAAGTTAAAGGACACTTTTTGAAATTTTGAAACTAAAGAGAGTAAATGCCTTTCGCATTTTAAAAATCAAAAAGAATATAATTTTTTGATAAATATTAAATTCAAATTAATATTTTGTATTTTATTTTTTTTGATAAATTTTTATCAATAATTATTAAAAATCAAGAAATATTATTTTCTTTGTCTTAGCAAAATATTGACTAACCATGCCAGATGACAATGTAATTCAGATACGTCGAGGGTACGATATTCAACTTGTGGGTGAGGCAGAAAAAAGTATTATTGAAGCCCCACTTTCCAAGACCGTAGATATTTTACCCTCTAATTTCAAATACCTAACGCCCAAAGTGCTCGTTGAAGCTGGAGAGGGCGTTGAGGCAGGACAGGTATTATTTATTGATAAAAACAACCCAGATATTCAGTTCTGTGCGCCCGTCAGTGGCATCGTTTCAGAGGTGGTGCGGGGCGAAAAAAGACGCATCCTCGCTGTCCGTATTCTGACCGATCAAAATGGAATTCAATACAGCGAATTTCCTAAACAAAATCCCACAAACCTGACTGCTGAAAACATCCGTCAACGGCTGCTTGAAGCGGGTTGTTGGGCTTATATCCAACAACGACCTTTTGGCTGTATCGCTGACCCCTCCCTATCACCCAAAGCTATTTTTATTTCGGGCTTTGATTCTGCGCCGCTTGCGCCAGATTTAACATATATCATTTCGCAAGAACCTGATAATTTTAAAACAGGCATTGAAGCCTTAGCGCGTTTGGGCGGTTGCCCTGTGCATTTGAGTTTAAAAAAAGGTGAAAATCTAACCAGCATCCCACATACTGAGGGGGTGCATATTCATCAATTCGACGGGCCGCATCCAGCAGGAAATGTTGGCATTCAAATTCATCATATTAATCCTATCCGTAGTGGTGAAGTTGTTTGGACTGTTCATCCCCAAGATGTTATTATCATTGGTAGATTGTTTAATGAAGGACGTTATAGGGCTGACCGTATTATTGCTGTGACAGGGGCACAAGTGCGCAAGCCACAATATTATAAGGTGCAAACAGGTCAACACCTCGGCAGTTTGCTTGATGATGATTTGTTTATTGAAAAAAATCGCATTATTGAAGGCAATGTCTTACATGGGCAACGGGTGCCTGAAAATGCACATCTTTCCTTTTATACAAATCAAATTACAGTCTTGCCCGAAGGCGATGAACCCGAATTTTTAGGTTGGTTACTGCCTGGATTAAAGAAATTAAGTCTTTCACGTACCTTTTTTTCATGGTTGACCAAAAACAGAAAATACGATTTAGATACCAATACACATGGCGAAGAGCGACCTTTTGTCATGACCGGGCAATACGAAAAAGTATTGCCGATGGATATCCTACCCGTTTTTTTGCTCAAAGCAATTTTAGCAAAAGACGTTGAAAAAATGGAGCAATTAGGCATTTTTGAAGTAGCCGAAGAGGATTTTGCCTTGTGTGAATTTGTTTGTACGTCAAAAATTGATGTCCAAAATATCATTGCCCAAGGTTTAGAATTGATGAGAAATGAAAGTTAAAACTAACATCACACCTAATAGTTTATGAAATTTCTAAGAAATATACTGGATAACGTCCGTCCGCATTTTTCAAAAGGTGGTCGGTTTGAAAAATTACACTACGGTTTTGATGCCCTCGAAACATTCTTATTTGTGCCTGGTGCCACAACATCAGGTACAGGTGTACACGTCCGCGATGCGATGGATTTGAAGCGTACGATGTTGACGGTCATTATCTCCCTTGTACCGTGTTTAATCTTTGGAATGTGGAACATGGGTTTTCAACATTATCAAGCATTTGGTATAGAAAGCAGCCATTTTGAGAACCTTATGTTCGGATTTTGGAAAGTTCTGCCTATGATTATTGTCAGTTATGGAGCAGGCTTGAGCGTTGAGTTTCTATTTTCGATAATGCGAAATCACCCCGTCAGTGAGGGCTATTTGGTAACAGGTATGCTCATTCCATTGACATTGCCTGTGACAACGCCCTTGTGGATGATTGGGATGGGTGCTGTATTTTGTACTTTATTAGGAAAAGAAGTTTTTGGGGGCACTGGTTTTAACTTTATGAATCCAGCACTTTTAGCGCGTGCTTTCTTGTTTTTTGCTTTCCCAGCCTATCTCTCTGGCGATGTTTGGACAGACCTTTCACCTGAAGTGGGTCGCTCTCTTGTAGATGGTTATTCAGGTGCAACCAATCTCGTAACATTCGATGCCAATTTCCATAAATTACCCGATGCTATGACTCTCTTTTGGGGTTTTGAGCAAGGTTCAGTAGGCGAAACGAGCGTTTTGGCTTGCCTTATCGGTGCTTTTATTTTGATAGCTACAGGCGTTGGTAGCGCACGTATTATGATTTCGGTCTTTCTTGGTGCTTACCTGGTTGGCTTATTGCTCAACGTTTTAGCACCTGCGAATATGCTCAATCATTCGATGCACACACCGCCACATGTCCATTTATTAATGGGTGGTTTTGCATTTGGAGCTGTTTTTATGGCAACTGACCCAGTAAGTGCCGCACATACAGCCACTGGGAAAATTATATATGGTTTACTCATAGGCGGGGGCTGCGTTGCTCTAAGGGTGTTCAATCCTGCTTATCCCGAAGGTATGATGTTGAGTATATTGTTGATGAATGTCTTTGCGCCTTTAATAGACCATGTTGTAGTAGAAAGACATATACAAAGGCGCATGAAAAAGTTGTAAGAAACTGTTTTAAAGCCTATAAGCACTATTTCTGACTGTTTTTCTGCAAGCAGAAAAAAGCGTGTTTTGTTATATTTCTTTCGGAGCGAAGCTATTTTTTGAAGTTTTTCGCAAGCGAAAAACTTCAAAAAATAGCTTCGCTCC
>JANOAU010000054.1:0-75404 GCA_031411275.1 Saprospiraceae bacterium
CAAAAAGCCATTCAAACGAGCGTTTGAATGGCTTTTTGTACTTTTATACTGAGGGGGCTATAACTATTTTAGTTCTTTTCAATTTTAAAAGAGAAATCAGTTAAGGCATGTCTCAAAAATAGATGTAAATCAAAATCCTCTGCCACCAAAGACTGAATCGTATAGACTTCAGGGTCAGTTTCATTTTGGTTATCTGCCAATGTCATTTTGAAGTAATTTGCCATCGCAACATCCTGTTTTTCGACATCTTTCAAAACTTGATGCAAGGGCATATTGAGCATGATCACTTGCTCAAAGATGTGTTTAGGCAACTGTAACGATACATGAAAAGTAAAATCACGCACCTCTGTTTTGCCATAACTGATTTGCACCTCTTCGATATTGTAATCAACATCGCCAAACCGCACAGTTTTGACTTGTGGTATGGGTGGTGGCATATCGGGATCCCAAAACAACTCAACTTCCATTTGATTTAAGGCACAGCGTGCAAAATGTTGAAAATCAAAACCCTCTTCTTCTAAGGCTTTGAATGCCAATTCTTCTTGAAAATGTGGGTCATCGAAACTATCAATCGTTTTTTGGACATACTGCGCCATCGCAGCGTGTTTAGTCTCGATAAGTGACAATATACTCGGAATATCTACTTGTATAAGAATAGGTTCATGGAACAATTCGACAGGTACAACTACCGTCACAGAAAATAGAAAAACGCGATCTTGCGTAAACGGATAGCCATACTTCAGTGTTTCTATCACATAGTCAATGCTACCGAAATGAATTTTTGCGATTATTTCATTTCCCTTTTGACGTTTGCTCTTCTTTTTTGCCATAATGTGAGATATTTTTTTAAATGAAAATTATTATCTACGAGAGAATAGAACGAGTGTTCCATACGATGAGGAAATTTATTCAATTTAAGACTAATAACTATCATTTAGCTCAATCAGACATGATTTGTTTGCCTTCTGCTCATTCAAAAGCCTTGAAAACAAGTGCTTTCAAGGCTTTTTGTGGGTTTATACTGAGGGGGCTTTATTGGGTGGGTCTAAGATCTTAAATTTTTTAATTTCGTCAAAATTTAAATTTAAATTTAAATTATATTATTTATGCCCGCTCTTTAACAATTTTATTTAAAAATTCCAAAGATTTTTCTAATTTAAAAATAACGTACTCTCTTCTATATTCCACACGACGTGCCTCTTTCCTAATACTTAATATCCTTTTTTGCCATTCAGGGTCTGCATCTATTGAGTTTCTAAAACTCAATCCTTCAAAAAACACTTCGTATAATTGTGAATTTGAAGAAATAACTTCTTTGAATGTTTGTCGAGTAGAAAGTCCATACCCAAATCGTTCATGCCCCTTTTTGAAGCCCTCATATATTGAAATATCTCCTAAAATATATACATTTCTTTGAGGATATTCAGCTATTACCCAATGAATATGTTTTAATGCTCTTTCAATAAAGGAATCTCCAGTATCATTTTTTAGGAAGTTAATTAATTGAGTTGTTCTATAAACTGCATCTTTTATATTTTCACTAATATTTTTGGCATTTGCAGGACAAATAATACATCTTATCTCATGCCCGCAAGCAGCAAGTTGGAGTAGCGATTTCTTTTCCTCGGATAATATAAGAAATTGCTCTTTCTGTTTCTCAAAATCTTCCTCTTTTAGCGTTTCTTTTATAAAACTAGCATACGTATTTTCATCTCCAAGGGCAAATATAGATAGAAAGGCAACTGACCAAATTTTCGTTTTTGATTCTTCCTTTAAAAGTAAATCTTTTATCTTTAGTTCTTTTAAATCTTCTATTATTTTCATTGTTCTATCTTCTCGAGAGTTTAAAATGGTAAATTTTCTTTCAGTCTCTAAACTATCAATAGTTTCTGTTAATATTTTTATTATTCTTGCTTCGTGTGGATTATATTCCTTATGAGTAATTTTTTTTAATTTAAATTTTTTCTTAATTGACTCAAAACTATATTGAAGCATTTGCAAATCAGTCCCTTTATTACCGTAAATTTTTAATAGTTCATCAAATACCTCTTTGAACTCCCCTTTCTTCATCAGTTTCCTTAATTTTTCAATTCCATCTTCGTTGTTTTTCATGATTTAAATTTTAGATTAGTTTGATAATGATATGTACTTATTTTTTTTTAGGTGTGAACTTTAAGAAAATCATTGCAATATCCCACTACACTCCAGAATATAAGGGGATTGAGATTTTGAGTTGAATGAAACCGACTCAATGCAGAAAACTTTATCCAAACAAAGAGGTTAATTTAAAAAAGAATCAAACTAACACAAACTCAATCAAAGTAGGAGTATACGAGTCAAGCCAATCCATAAGAACAAATATAGCCATGTTTAGTAATAAAAAGCCTGTGCTATAAAAATATTCCCTTTTTTTAAAATAAATAAAAATAGATGTAACATCTAAACCCCACCCACCGTACACACCTTCTATAATCATCAGAATGAGCTTAACAACAGTTTTAAGCGTTCAAAATAAGACATACATAGCGACCAAGTAGGGCATACACAGCGACCAAGTAGGGCATACGCAACGACCAAGTAGAGCATACACAACGACCAAGTAGGGCATACACAGCGACCAAGTAGGGCATACAGAGCGATCAAGTAGGGCATACACAGCGACCAAGTAGGACATACACAGCGACCAAGTAGGACATACGCAGCGACCCAATAGCGCATACATCACAAAAAATAAATCATTCCTTTACTTAATCATCTTCTAAATTTGTTCAAATCATGGCTAAACCCACTTATGGTTGTACGCAACCCGTCTTGTACACCACCTCCCGCAACGCTTGGCTGCTTTGCCAACAGTATTTACCTGAATTTGATGAGTACAAAAACAAATATACGCCTGACTTGATTGCCGAAAATCTTGCACTTATCAACACTGTTGAAGCATTGCCCGACCATGAGGCACGGACAGCCCCTGTCAAGGATTTCCGCCAAATCTTGTTGACTCAAAAATTTGACATCACAGTATTGTATAAACAACTGAAAGGTTATACCGCAGAGACTTTTAAAGACGACAAAACCACGCTGGAAGCGAAATATTCAGAATTGGGGCAATCTTATTACGATAAATTGGGCAAAAGTAATTGGACAGATGTGTCGGGTTTAGTGAGTGCAATGGTGCCGTTTGTGAAAACGTATCAAGTTGTGTTGTCTGAAAAGGGGTTTATGCCTGCTTCTTTTTTGAGTCGCCTTGAAGAAAAACAAACGGCTTTCAAAGCTGCGTATCAATCATGGAAAGACGAGGATGAGGCGACTACAAACGCCACAGAAATTAAAATTACAGCGAACAACGACCTCAAAACAAGAGTGATGTCTATGCTTGCCGATGGTCAAGCGGTGTTTGCAAAAGATAAAACATTGGCACAGAAGTTTGTTTGGAAAACGCTGTTGGCACAAGAGCGCGGCGTACAACCCACTGGCTTGTCTGGAAAAGTCTTGGATAAGGCCACAGATGCCCCCCTCAGTATCGCCATGGTTGAGATTGAAACTATCAATAAAACAGTTCAATGTGACGAAGAGGGTCGCTATGAATTAAAGGATGTTCCTGCCGATAAATTGAAAATCAGCTTTAAAGCAGAAGGTTATAAAACACTCGTTGTGGAAGGACGGGATGTTAAAATGGGTGTGATGGGTCGCTTGAATGTTAAGATGGAAGCGGTGGCTTAGTAATGATGAAAGATGAATTATGAATGATGAATTTGTAAAACGTTGGGGAGTCATGTATCGGATACTTTTGAAGTATCCGATACATGTTCTCTTAGCAAACCCTAAATCAAAAACAACACACCTGAAAAGCCCTAAAATCACCCTTAATTTCTGCTACGGTCTTTTTCGTCTCCTATTTGTTGATTTTACGTCGTAATTTTATGGACTTACATTCCAATCAGCAGTCAAAAAAGCTAACTTTGCGCACTCACTCACGCTTATTTTGTAGCAAAACATCCAACAACTATGGCAAGACCGCCAAAATCAGGCAATAAACCCACTAAAAAAAACGGAGACGATAATGTAACGCCGTTGATGCGCCAATACTTTGAGGCAAAAGCCAAACACCCCGACACCATTCTCTTGTTTCGCATCGGTGATTTTTATGAAACTTTTGGGGAAGATGCCATTGTTGCGTCGCACGTATTGGGCATTGTCTTAACGTCACGTAATAATGGGGGTTCAGATGTGGAGTTGGCGGGTTTTCCGCATCATTCTGTGGACAATTATTTGCCAAAACTCGTGCGGGCAGGGCATCGGGTGGCTATTTGTGAACAATTGGAGAAACCTGTGCCGGGTCGCGTGGTGCGGCGAGGTGTTATTGAAGTCATTACACCTGGGGTGACTTCCGATGATAAATTGTTGGAGCAAGGGCGTAATAATTATTTAGCGGCTTTAGCGGTGGCTAAAGATGAAGTCGGTATTGCCTTTTTAGATATTTCAACGGGTGAATTCTTGGTAACGGAAGGGGATTGGGCGTATGTCGAAAAGGTATTTCAATCCTTTCAACCAGCCGAAGTGTTGTTTCAAAAAGGGCATAGCAAGGACTTTCAAGAGCGTTTTAATGATAAATACTACACGTATGCGCTTGATGAATGGGTGTTTCAACAAGACTATGGCAGAGATAAACTCTTACAGCATTTCGGAACGCAAACCCTAAAAGGCTTTGGCATTGAAGATATGCACCTTGCACAAACGGCGGCGGGTGCGGCTTTGCATTACTTGGCAACAACTGAAAATACTCATTTAAAACACATCAATCATATTGCCCGCTTATTGCCCGATAAGTATGTATGGCTTGACCGTTTTACGATACGCAATCTCGAACTCCTTCACGCGACACATGAAGGCGGACGCTCTCTTTTAGATGTGTTGGATAAAACCATGTCGCCTATGGGCGCGCGTTTGATGAAAAAATGGGTTGTTTTACCTTTGAAGTCGCCTGTTTTGATTGAACAACGCTTGGATTCTGTGGCGTTTCTCATTCAAAACCCTCATTTTAAGTCTGAATTAGAAACATTGATAAGACAAATAGGGGACTTGGAAAGGCTTATCTCTAAAGTACCTTTGGGAAAGATTAATCCACGTGAAGTACGACAACTCGCTCGTTCTTTATCGACAACAGAACCTATGGCTTTGATACTGAGGGGGGCAAATCCTTATCTCAAAAAGTTAGGCGATGGTCTCAATCCTTGTAAAGTCGTTAGAGAGGAAATAGAAAAAATACTCGTCGCAGAGCCACCTGTCAATATTCAAAAAGGCGGTGCTATTGCCGATGGCGCACACGCTGAACTCGATGAATTGCGCCATGTTATCCGCAATGCCCAACAGTTGTTGATTGATATTCAAACAAAAGAAAGTGTCATAACGGGTATCACCAGCCTAAAGATAGGTTTTAACTCCGTTTTTGGCTATTACCTCGAAGTAACGGCTAAATACAAGCACATGGGCGTACCAGACAATTGGATTCGGAAACAAACACTCGCCAATGCCGAGCGGTATATTACGCCCGAGTTGAAGGTTTTGGAAGAAAAGATATTGACGGCGGAAGAAAAGATGACGGCTATTGAAGAGATGTTGTTTCAACAACTCGTGGGTTCTATTTTAGATGCTGTTAAGCCCATTCAACACAATGCGAGTGTCATTGGTATTATAGATTGTTTGAGAAGTTTTGCCGATATTGCCCTTAAAAACAACTATACAAAACCCGTTTTTACTGAGGGGGCAATAGTGAAAAGTGAACAGATAAAAGTGAATAGTGAAGAACAATCCTTCTCTATTGATATAAAGCAAGGCAGACATCCTGTCATCGAACAACAATTGCCTATTGGAGATAGCTATGTGCCGAATGATGTATTCCTCGACCCCGATGACCAACAAATACTGATGATAACTGGACCCAATATGGCGGGTAAATCTGCCTTGTTGCGTCAAACCGCTTTGATATGTCTGATGGCACAGATGGGCAGTTACGTGCCAGCCGAATCCGTCCGTTTGGGGATATTGGATAAAGTGTTTACAAGGGTGGGTGCCAGCGACAATATATCAAGCGGCGAATCTACTTTTATGGTCGAAATGAACGAAACAGCGTCTATTATGAACAATATTTCGGAGCGTAGTTTGATTCTTTTAGATGAAATCGGGCGGGGTACTTCGACGTATGACGGTATATCCATAGCGTGGTCTATTGCCGAGTATGTACATGAAAACCCCATGCGTCCTAAAACCCTATTTGCAACGCATTATCACGAACTGAATGAATTGAGCGAGAAGTTTACACGCATCAAAAACTACCATGTTGCCACTAAAGAAATCGGTCAAAAAGTCATTTTCCTAAGAAAACTAACCGAAGGCGGCTCAGAACATTCATTCGGTGTGCATGTCGCACGTATGGCAGGGATGCCGCGTACCATTGTCGAAAGAGCGAATGAGATATTGGCGCAATTGGAACAAAAACACATCGAAGCAGACACCCAACCTTCCGCCGATATGACCGATACTAAAGCACCCCTCAGTATAGAAAGCAAAAAAGCCGTTAAATCCAAACTACAAAACGTGGCACAACCCATGCAGCTCAACTTTTTTGACATCGGCGACCCCCGTTTGGACAAAATCAAAAAGGCATTGGACGAGATGGACTTAAATGCGATTACACCCGTTGAATTGATGATGCGGGTGTATGAGTGGAAAAAGATGCTGGCAGAAGTATAGGAAAGAAGTACCCCTCAGTAACAGCTTTTAATAGGCAAGTATATTGTCATTACGACGTGTTGTGGTCAGTTTGAACATAAAAAAATTGAACAATTTATGCATGACGCGTTACTCTATTTAAAAATTTGTGTCATTTTGAGAACGTTTTATATAATCAATACATTCTACATCATCATTTTAATAGTTATCAATGAAAAAGCTATCTTTTTACATCCTTATTTCCATTCTTTTTTTTAATGGCAGAGGTTATGCTCAAGCTATAACGATTGGCGACAATAATGGCAAATTGACGTTTGAGGAATATGAACCCAAATCAACCTTAGTTGTGTCAGAACACCTATTGAAACGGTCGAAGTTTCCTTTTATTGATGTACATAACCATCAATTTGAAATGTCTAAAAAGGAAAAAGTAACAGAACTGGTCGGAGAAATGGATAACCTCAATATGCGTATTTTGGTCAATCTGAGTGGACGTGGCTTTACCAACGATGAAGCTGCAAGTGATAAATCACTTTATGGACAAATAGAAAATACACAAACCAATTTCCCTAACAGATTTGTCATTTTCACCAATGTTGATTTTTCAAAAATCAGTGAAAAAGGTTGGAGTGAAAAAGCTGTTGCCAAACTCGCTGACGATGTGACAAAACACGGTGCAAAAGGCTTAAAAGTCTATAAGAGTTTGGGATTCAATGTTCGAGACAATGGGAAAATAGTGCCTGTCAATGACCCCCGCATTGACCCAATATGGGCAAAATGTGGCGAGTTGGGTATTCCTGTTATCATACATACGGCTGACCCAGCTCCTTTTTGGCAACCGATGAATGGTTTTAATGAGCGTTGGCTTGAACTGAAAACACATGCGGGGCGTAAGAGGGATGCTTCAAAAGGTGATTTCTCATTTGAAGAACTTATGGAGCAACAGCATGATATTTTCAGAAAACATCCTAAAACAACATTTATAAATGCACACATGGGTTGGTATCCGAATGATCTCCAAAAATTGGACAGTTTGATGGATGTCTTTCCGAATATGTATGCCGAAATCGGTGCTGTCATTGCTGAATTAGGTCGTCAGCCTCGCGCAGCAAAAAAGTTTTTTGAAAAACGTCAAGACCGTATTTTGTTTGGAAAAGACTCTTATGTACCAGAGGAGTATATGACTTATTTCAGAGTGCTGGAAACAGAAGATGAATATTTCCCTTATCACAAAAAATACCATGCCTTTTGGCGGATGTATGGTTTGGGTCTTTCCGATGAGGTTTTGAAAAAAGTTTATTATAAAAATGCTATAAAAATCATTCCGGGCATTGATGCGAGTCAGTTTCCAAAGTAAAGGATCATATAACCCATCTTGCAAGAGGCGGGAAAATATTAACCATTTTATGCTTAAAAAATGTTTACTATAAAATTTAAGTCTTTAAATAATAAAACATAAAGTTAGGACAAGCGTTAACTAAAGACCTTTTGCAGTCTCTTTAGCGATTTTGATGCACTGTATTTAGGAAGTATTCACCTTATTATTTAACTCATTAAAAAGCAGTTATGATGAAAAAGGAAAAAAAAGAATCGGCAAAAAAGAAACCTACAGCAGAACAAAAAAAGATTAAAGAAGTGATGCACGAATTTAAAGAAGGCGAATTGCACTCGGGCAAAAGCGATAATTTAGTCACAGACCGTAAACAAGCCATTGCGATTGCCCTTAGTGAAGCCCGCGAAGAAGAAGATAAAGTACCTCCAAAAAAATCTAAGTAGCCTATTTTTATTCTTAGATTATAAAAAAAGAAAACGCTGGCTTCGGTTTACCCCAAGCCAGCGTTGTTATAAAAGCAAAAGAACTAAAACTACCGATTACCCTCTCTCGCCTTAAATCCAATACCTTTTTTCGCATAAGTGAAATCAGATTTATCGAGTTTGAGATGTTCGACATCTTGCATCGAAATGACATTCAATTCCCGTTCATTGCGTTCTTCTTTCGACATAGCCGCGAGGCGCAAATTGTGCTTATTGATAATATCGGTAACGATTTGACGAATGGTACGTGCATTGCCAAAATATTTATCCCGATATTCATGTATGAACGACAGATAATTGCGTAAATGTTCTTCGGCATCGGCTGCAATCGTTACGCTGCCATCGTGCAACATAGAAACAGCAATTTCCATGAGTTCAGCGGGTATATAGTCGTCAAACATGAATTTTTTATCGAAACGGCTTGACAAACCTGGGTTTGCTTTCAGGAAAGTTTCCATATTGTCGGTATAACCAGCGACAAAAACGAAGAACTCGCCCCGATTATCTTCCATGCGTTTGAGCAATGTTTGAATGGCTTCGTCGCCAAAATCACCGCGTCCGCCGCCCCCATAACTTGTCAAAGCATAAGCCTCGTCAATGAAAAGGACGCCGCCGATAGATTCATTGATTTTTTCAGCTGTTTTGATAGCTGTTTGACCAACATACCCCGCAACGAGTCCTTGCCTATCGGTTTCGACCATGTGACCACGTTCCAAAATACCCAATGACTTATATATTTTTGTCAAAATACGGGCAACAGTTGTTTTCCCAGTTCCAGGGTTGCCAACAAACACCGTGTGCAAATAAAAATTACCTAATACGTCACGTCCTGATTCGCGGTAATAACGTACTAAATTAACCAATTCACTGATCTGTGTTTTGATTTTACTCATACCAATCAGACGATTCAACTCATCGACCGACAATTTAAGTAATTGCTCGTCAATCGGAATATTGGGTAAGGCACGTTTCGTTTTCAATTGAATTTTCTCAACATCATGAGCAGACACCAAAGACAATTCATCTTTTGACAATTCTCTTGGATTGCCCATCGTCATCAAACGCAAACCCATATTAATTTTGGCTTGGTCAAGCACATCATACGCAAACCGGGCATTACCAAAGGTACGGTCGCGATTTCGATACGCTTCCGTGATGATTTCATCAACTTGTTTTTTTGCGTTTGGACTCAAAACAATGCCTTTTTCATAAGCAGCATAGTCCGCAATTTGAGACATCTCTTGTGGCAAATAATCTTGAAATTCAAAAAAATGCTTGAACCGAGAGCGCAAACCAGGGTTTGAATCAATAAAATGCTTCATTTCCTTTGGATAACCTGCCACTATAACAGCCAAATCCCCTACGCCATTACTCATTTCTTTGACTAAAATCTCCACCACTTCACGACCAAAATCCTTAGTATCGTCTAAAGAACGAGCCAGCGAATAGGCTTCATCAATAAACAAAACACCACCGCGTGCTTTTTCAATCGCCTCCTTCACTTTGGGAGCTGTTTGTCCAATATACTCACCTACAAGGTCAACGCGGTCTACTTCATGAACATGACCTTTTGAGAGTAAACCCATCTTTTTATAGAGTTTACCCATCATTTTGGCAACTGTTGTTTTGCCAGTACCAGGGTTGCCGACAAAAACAGAATGGACGTTAATCTGATTGTCTTCATCAAATCCGCGTTCTTTACGAATTTGGAGAAACTGAAGATACTGAGCATGATCTCGCACTTTTTGCTTAATTTGACTCAGACCAATCAAGGCTTCAAGTTTGCTCATCACTTCATCAAACGACACTTCAATGCCTTCTTCCACTTCTTGAACAACAGGAGTGACTTGGTTGGGCAAAAATATGGGCTGTGTACCTTCTAAAAACTCATCCGCAACTTCAAAAGGTAAGACCGCCATAAGTTTATCCATAAACACAATTTCACAAGTGTAATGGTCATTGCGCCAAGAGCCTTTTACATTAGAACCCCACCCAGCCGTAATGGTGATATAATCATCTTTCTTTTCAACACGATGTAAACGAACAATTTGACCTTTCAACTCACGGGCATTATTATAGAATTTTGCAAACAATTCACACTGCCAACTTTTGTTAAGGTTCAAATTTTTAAGCGTAATTTCGGCATATATATAACGTGTCTCGTCGCCATGAAGCTGGCGACAATAAATACGCTCGGTTTCAGGAATATCGTCGTAAGGGCCTTCATAAAGTTTGAGCGATTGAATGTCGAGGTATGGGTTGTCTTCATGAGTGACCTCTCGACCACCATCTTCGATATAGAAATATTTAGTCGCGACCTTTTCACCGTCCACATAAGCCTCCCAGTAGTAAGTCCCTTTTTTCCAAAATGCGCCTTCCTTTTTGTTACCCCAGCCTTCGCGTACATAAATAACGTTGTCATATTTACTCACTTTTCGACGAAAAGGCAGACTACACAGCTCGGTTCGCCCTTTTTTTAGCGAAAAACACTTCAATTCCACCTCTACATCCCAATCGTCAAGGTCGAACATCTTATTATATAAAGACAATTCGGCATACATGTAGGCAGACTCGTATCGGTCAAAAACCTGCCGATATTTCTTTTTATTATCCGCCAACCACTCAGTAGAAGCATAAACTTTTAGCTCACGGAATTTGAATTTTCTAAATTCTGGCGATTCATAAACTTCGTCGTATAACATCATAATTATCGGGTGTTGAGTATTAAATAAAATAACGAATCTAATTTAACTCCTTTTTGGATACTAAGGTTATTTTTTTTCTTAGTTTTTATCCACAATGTAAAAAATACTTACTTTTAAGACGTAAATATATATTTCAAGGCACAAAAAATGCCAAATCCAAAAAATCTTAAAGACAATGATTCTTTGATACTGCTTTGCTTTCACATTCAAGAAGGGATTAGGATATATGGTTTTGGAATTTTTAAATCCTAAAATAACATTTATCATAAAACTTTTTACCTTTGGTCATTGTTAATAAAACTTAAACGATACTAAAATGAAGCGACGCTCATTCATAAAAAACATCCCTTTAATCGCACCCGCCAGCGCAGCCATCATCGGTTGCACGCCTGCCGTTGCTAAAAAGGCTTCTGAAAATTCATTATCTAATAACAAAAATATCAAAACTATTATGACATTCGAACTTCCCGCTCTCACTTATGCGCCAGCCGCACTTGAACCGCATGTTGACGCTAAAACAATGGAAATCCACCACGATAAGCACCATGCTGCTTACGTCACCAATTTGAATAACGCTGTTACAGCCGATGCAAATGCACAAGGTAAAAGCCTTGACGAATTAATGGCGAATGTTTCCAAATATGCCACTGCCCTGCGCAATAATGGAGGCGGTCACTGGAATCACTCCATGTTTTGGCAAATTATGGCACCTAATGCGGGTGGTGCGCCAACAGGTGATGTAGGAGCAGCCATCAACAGTACCTTTGGCAGCTTTGAAAACTTTAAAAAAGAGTTTTCTCAAGCCGCTATGACCCGCTTCGGTTCAGGTTGGGCATGGTTGAGCGTAGATGCCAGCAAAAAACTCATTGTTAGTTCAACACCCAACCAAGACAATCCTTTAATGGATATAGCCGAAAAAAAAGGTACTCCAGTATTAGGTATTGACGTATGGGAACATGCATATTACTTAAACTACCAAAACCGTCGCGCAGACTATATCACTGCATTCTTCAATGTCGTCAATTGGGATGAAGTAAATCGTCGTTTCAAAGCAGCTAAGGGTTAAAATACTGAGGGGTATGACAAATCAATTTTTCACTAAACAAATTGATTTTTATACTTAAAATATCCATTTATAATGACAAATAAAAATTGCCTTTGGTGCGTTTTAATAACGAATACCAAAGGCATTTTTTTGTACAATAAACAATAATTTATTCTGCAAAAGAATCTTTATACCTAATTTAGACGTATATAAAAGTAGGTAGCTAAAATTTTAGTTAATGTTATCTAAAATTTTTGCTTATTGACATATATTTAATCATATTTGTCAAAAATATATAACCCCTACATATTCCTTGAACCATATTTCCTAATCTAAAACTTATTTACAGCCATGATGATATTCGTAATCCTGATTTTAGTCACATGCATTTTCGCATTTTCTTCCAAAAACGAGAGACGTCCAAGTCGTATAAGATAAGTTTTTGGAAAAACTAAAAAAAGAGACTGTTTCATTTTTTCTGATAATTGAATTAAACATTCAATAAAAGAAATAAAGGAACAGTCTCTTCGCATTTTTAGGGGGAAAATAAGCGGCTTAATTACAGACTTCACTATCTTTGTCTCTGAAATTTTGGCTGTCTCACCAGCCTTTATTACCTTTATTTTGCCAACCAATTTCTTAGGCGGATATTCGCCAAAATACCTAACTCAAGGACAATTATGGAAGTATTAGAAGTCAAAAAAACAACAAAAGCAGGGGCTAAAACTGCTAAAAAAACCCCTCAGTATAGCGCCGATGCTTACAAAGAATGGTACACAATGATGTATCGTATCCGCCGCTTCGAGGAGCGTGTATTGGAGTTTTACGGCGAATTCGTGCGCGGTTTTTGCCATGTTTATATTGGACAAGAAGCCATTGCTGCAGGTATGAAATCTGCTTTGAAACCAATGGACGGAGTCGTAACAGCTTATCGTCAACATGGTATCGGTCTGATGAAAGGTATCCCAAGCCGAGAAGCGATGGCAGAATTGTTTGGTCGTGCCACAGGAATAGTGAAAGGGAAAGGCGGTTCCATGCACTTTTTTTATGCTCAAAACAAGTATTTTGGTGGCAATGGTATTGTCGGTGCGCAAATTGGCATCGGTACAGGCATTGCGTTCGCTGAAAAATATAAAGGAACGGATTTGCTGTGTGTCACTATGTTCGGTGATGGGGCTGCCCGCCAAGGTATCCTTTATGAAGCAGGTAATATGGCGATGACATGGAAATTACCTGTCATTTATGTCTGTGAAAACAACGGTTACGCAATGGGTACATCCGTAGAACGAACCTCAAATGTTCGTGATATCAGTACCGTTGCAGAGGCATTTGATATGCCCGCAGAAATCGTTGATGGCATGAATCCAGAAGCCGTTCACGAAGCATTTTCAAGAGCAGCAGCGCATATTCGTGCAGGAAATGGTCCTTATTTCCTTGAAATCAAGACTTATCGCTACAAAGGTCATTCGGTCAGTGACCCTGAAAAATACCGTAAAGATGAAAAAGGTCGCGCCGAAGTCGCTCATTACAAATCTATTGACCCATTGAAAACGACTCGTACAAAGATGCTTGAAATGGGTATTTCAGAAGCCGATATTCAAGCCATCGAAGAGGCAGCTGAAGTGGAAATGCAAGCAGCCGTTGACTTTGCTAAAGCATCGCCCTATCCTGATGCAGACGATTTGTATGAAGACAATTACGTACAAACAGATTATCCTTTTATGAAAGATTGATTATCAATATTTTAAGTATAAAAAAATATCCGTCTCGCTTTCTGCAAGGCGGATTTTTTTTACTTTTACCCCCTCAGTAAATGTTCTTATTAAATACATAAAATGATGAATATTGATAAAAAATGGAGGTTTACAAATCTTGTAAATCTGTAAAATCCTGTAATCATGTCTAATATACTTGAACAAATTTTAGCAGAATTAAAAAAATCAAATACTAAACTTATCGCCGTTTCAAAAACGAAACCAAATGAAGCGATTCTTGAACTTTACAATCAAGGACAACGCTCTTTTGGTGAAAACTATGTTCAAGAATTAGTGGACAAACAGGACGCTTTGCCCATTGATGTTGATTGGCATTTCATCGGGCATTTGCAGTCAAATAAAGTTAAATACATCGCTCCATTTGTCGCCATGATTCATGCTGTCGATTCGCTCAAATTGCTGCATGAAATCAACAAACAAGGGGCGAAAAATAATCGCATTCTTAAAGTTCTTTTACAGTTTCATATTGCTGAAGAAGCCTCAAAATTTGGTTTTGAGGCTGAAGAGGTCAAAAAATTGTCAGAAGAATTATCGAATGCAACTTTAAAAAATGTTGAGATTTGTGGCGTCATGGGCATGGCAACTTTCACAGATGACAAAGCACAAGTAAGACGTGAATTTCAAGAATTAAAACACATTTTTGAGCATATAAAACACACACATTTCGCTGATATTCAATCATTTACAGAAATATCAATGGGCATGAGCGACGATTATAAAATAGCAATAGAAGAAGGTTCAACGATGGTACGTATCGGGAGTTTACTATTTGGAAAACGCAATTATGTATGAATAAAATATTTTTAAAAAAAGGCAGAGACGAAGCCGTGCGGCGGCAACACCCTTGGATTTTTAGCGGTGCCGTTGCCCATACTGAGGGGGTACTTCAAGATGGGGATTTAGTTGACATCTATGATTCAAAAAAACAATGGTTGGCTATTGGATATTACAACGATGGGTCAATCGTCGTCCGTGTTTTAAGTTTTGAACCGACCCCTATTGATTCAGATTTTTGGCATAAAAAATTAGAAAACGCTTATCTATACCGACAAAAATTAGAATTAACGGATTCAAAATCAACGAATTGTTATCGTCTCATCCATGCCGAAGGCGATGGTTTGCCTGGATTGATTGTAGATGTTTATGGCTCTGTTGCTGTTGTTCAATGCCATTCGATAGGAATGCACAGACAAGTGGCGGCCATAAAAAACGGACTTCAAAGGGTTTTTGGAGAAAAATTAACGGCTATTTATGACAAAAGCGCTGAAACTTTACCCCCTCAGTATATCAGCCAAAACGAGATACAAAATAGTTATCTTTTTGGAGAAATAGAAGCTCCTTTAACTGTTTTTGAAAATGACAATGCCTTTGCAGTGGATTGGATTACAGGTCAAAAAACGGGTTTTTTTCTTGACCAACGGGACAATCGGGCATTATTGAAGCGTTATGCAAATGGTAAATCTGTTTTAAATACATTTTGCTATTCAGGTGGTTTTTCCGTTTATGCTTTGAAAGCGGGTGCTAAATCGGTTCATTCGATTGATATTTCTCAAAAAGCGATTGATTTGACTTTTAAAAATGTCGAAATCAATCGCCCTTTCGTAGGCGAACACACCGCTGCCGCCGTTGACGTTTTGGCTTTTCTGAAAGAAAATGAACGCATTTTTGATGTGATGATAGTTGACCCGCCTGCATTTGCAAAGTCAATAAATAAGCGACATAATGCCGTTCAAGCTTATAAAAGGTTGAATACTCTGGCTTTACGTCAAATTACTGAGGGGGGTATTTTATTCACATTTAGTTGCTCACAAGTTGTTGATACTCAGTTGTTTTATGATACGATTGTTGCGGCGGCGATTGAGGCAGGTAGAAAAGTACGTGTGATGCACCGTTTGACGCAACCAGCCGATCATCCTGTGAATATTTTTCATCCCGAAGGGTCTTATTTGAAAGGCTTAGTGCTGTATGTTGAATAATTAGGAGGCTTTATTTTCAAAAAAAATCTGGGTTGTATGCACAAAGTTATATAAAATAATATATTTTTATTTCTTAGGAATCATTTTTAAACAAAACAACATGCTATGTACGTCGCTTCTTTGAACCTTGATTTATTTTTCAAAAAAGTCTTTTCCAATAAAAGAATTGCTAAGAAGTTCTTGCAGGATTTGCTGGGTGTCACAATTACAGAAATCAAACTTTTGTCTGTTGAAAATAAACTTACAGATGATGCTGTCACTGTAAAATTTGATTTTCGGTGTAAAATTCAAGGTCAATATGTGGTCATTGAAATGCAGCAGAAGTATAAAATTGATGTTATAAAACGTTTTTATTTGTATCATACTGTTTCGACAGCCTTACAATTAGAAACTTTAAAGCCCATTGAAGTCATAAAACCCAATGGCGAAACTTATACAGAAAAAAACTATTCTGGTTTAAAACCTGTTATTACTATTATCTGGATGGTGGATGATATGTTAGGTTTTGAGGACGACTACATTGCTTTCACAACACTACCAGAAGCAGCAAAAGACTTTATAAAAAATAATGATTTGTGGCAACAACCGCTTGCAACTATATTAGAAGAGAGGAAAAAGACTTTAAAAATTCTTGAAAATGACACAAAAGGACTTGACTTTTTCACACAAAATAGGTTAATTTACGTTTTTCAAAAAAATATTGTTAAGAATAATAGAATAACATCTCGATATTTCAAATGGTTTGACTTCGCTAATAAAAGTCGTAATTTCAATAACAAAGAAGAAGATTTCTTACTTTTAAAAGAAGATAAAGACATGGAAGAAGTAATAAATAGATTGCGCAAGGACAATTTAACGTCGGAAGAATTTAAATACGTGTCCGATTTACAAAGCTACGATGTCTATGTTGTGCGATTAGAAGAAGAACATAAAAAAAGGATGGCACGTCAAAAAAAGCGTTTAGAAAAAATAAATTTTGAGATTCAGCAAAAAATAGAAAAACAAGAACAAGAATTGTATAGGCAAAAGCAAAAAGTTGAAGAGGAGAAGCAAAAAGTTGAAGAGGAGAAGCAAAAAAGACATCTACTACAACTAAAATTAGTGCGAATGTTGTTAGATAATGACCAAACCATTGAAAGTATCGCTAATACAGTAGAATTGAGTATTGAACAAACCAAGGAATTGGTTGAAATTGTTCACAACAATAAACTAAGGAAATGAACAGAAATAAATGGGAAATTGATTTCGTGGAGATATTTGATAATCAAGGTTTTACGCCATTCATCATTCATCGTTCACCATTTATCATTCATCATTACTTATAAGAATTTCATATATACCAAAAGCCTTTAATCAATAAAAGTGATTAAGGGCTTTTGCATATTATTTACTCTTAAATTACAAATTACATCATTGAAAGCTAAAAAAAGTTTCGGGCAACATTTCCTCAATCGGCCAGATATTGCCCAACGGATTGCAGATGGTCTGTTATTAACCAATGATTTAGGAGGTCGCGTGCTTGAAGTCGGTCCCGGCAAAGGCATGTTGACCCAGTTTTTAATTGAAAAAAAATTCGACTTAGTCGCAGTGGAAGCAGATAAAGACATGGTGGCTTTTCTAAATCAAAAATATGATCCCCTCAGTATAAAGGTGGTTTTTGAAGATTTTATGAAAATTGACATGTCTAAAATCTTTGATAATCAACCCTTTAGTCTTATCGGAAATTTTCCATACAATATTTCAAGCCAAATTATTTTCAAAATGATTGAAAACAGAACCCTTGTACCTGAAATGGTCGGAATGTTTCAATTAGAAATGGCTGAACGGGTGGTGGCTAAACCGGGCGGCAAAGATTATGGTGTAATCAGTGTGTTAACACAAGCGTTTTATGATGGAAAAAAACTGTTTAATGTGGACAGAGGTAGTTTTTCGCCGCCCCCAAATGTGCAATCAGCTGTCATTCGTTTGACGCGCAAAGAAAATCAAGACTTAGGTTGTAGCGAAATATTGTTTAGAAATGTCGTTAAAACAGCTTTTAATCAAAGGCGAAAAATGTTACGCAACACCATGCGTCCTTTGTTCGACAAAGACCCCTCAGTATTGATAGATGTTTTCTTTAATCGCCGACCTGAAACTTTGAGTTTAGCGGAATTTGTAAGCTTAACAAAGCAAATAGAAGCTTTATAGATATGGAATTCATAAAAAATATTAAAATTTCGGGTGCAGATAATCGCTTAATGACCATGGACTTATACCGTCCAGAAACGACTGAATCTGTTCCAGTTGTCATCTTTGCACATGGTTTCAAAGGATTTAAAGATTGGGGCTGTTGGCATTTGATAGCGGAAGCATTCGTAAAGCAAGGCTTCGCTTTCGTTAAGTTCAACTTTTCGCACAATGCAACAACACCTGAAATGCCAGAAGCATTTGCTGATTTAGAAGCCTTTGGACAGAATACTTACTCAAAAGAATGGGCAGATTTAGAGGCTGTTTTGAATTGGATAACAACGGAAGCGGCTCATTTTGGCTTTGATTTGATGCAATTATCATTGATTGGGCATAGCCGAGGCGGTGGAATCGCTATTGCCAAATCTGCGACTGACGACCGTATCAAAAAGTTAATAACATGGGCATCAGTGCCTTCTTTGGCTTGGTTGTGGGCATCTGAATCACTAAAAGGGCAATGGCAAAAGGACGGCGTTATATATCAGAAAAATGCTCGAACAGGTCAAAATATGCCACTTTATTATACGTTATGTACTGACTATGAAGCACATAAGCCTATTTTTGATTTAGACATCGTTGCGCCAAAAATTTTAAAACCGTGGTTGATTGTTCATGGCGAAGCCGATCCGAGTGTTCCTGCATCTGCTGCTTTGTATCTACATCGTTTGCAACCCAAGGCTCATTTACAACTGATTTCAGAGGCTGACCACACATTTGGCAGCAAACATCCTTGGTATTCAGACGAATTACCACCCCTCAGTAAAACATTAGTGAAAACAACTGTTGATTTTTTAGGGACACAGTTTTAAAACTTCAAATGCCGTACCGTTTGCCCATGGTTTATCAATTGTTTGAGCGAATCAATGCCAATTTTAAGATGGTTGTTAAGGAATTTTGACGTAACATTTTTATCATTTTCCTCCGTTTTCACGCCTTCTGGAATCATTGGAATATCACTCACCAACAGTAAAGCACCCGTTGGAATGTGGTTTTTGAAACCTACGGTAAAAATCGTCGCCGTTTCCATATCTACTGCCATGCAACGCAATTCACGTAGATACTCTTTAAAATCTTCTTTGTGTTCCCAAACGCGTCGATTGGTAGTGTAAACTGTTCCCGTCCAATAATCCATTTCATAATCTCTAATGGTGGTTGAAATGGCTTTTTGCAAGGCAAAAGCGGGCAAAGCAGGTACTTCTGGCGGCAAATAGTCATTCGATGTGCCTTCACCACGTACCGCAGCGATTGGCAAAATCAAGTCACCGACCTTGTTTTTATCGTGCCTCAAACCACCACATTTTCCTAAAAACAAGACCGCTTTAGGTTTAATGGCAGTCAATAAATCCATAATTGTAGCAGCATTTGGACTGCCCATGCCAAAATTGATAATGGTAATATTGTCCGCCGTCGCGCACAACATAGAGCGGTCATGACCAACGACTTGGACATCATGCCATTCGGCAAAAAGATTGACATAATTTGAAAAATTGACAAGGATGATGTATCGTCCAAATTCTTCAAGCGGTAATCCAGTGTATCGTGGCAGCCAATTATTGACAATTTCTTGCTTCGTTTTCATACTTAATGAATTGATTGTGAATGGTTTATAAAGTGGTTTCGCTTTATGATAGGGGCATTTGAGCGAAGGTACGGAAAGACCTACCATTTTTTTACTTTTTTAAAAAACAGGTTTGGATTATTTAATTCTTACTTAACATACAGAAATTGTCACAATACCAGAAAGGTATTATAGCACTTTGTGTCAATATACGACAATATGATGTTATATAAAACAGGTAAGTTCAAGAACTATTATATACTGATTTAAATATGGTTTACTAAACTTATAACCTTAAATTATTAATAACCAACGTTTTATGTTTTTCACTTTTCGTTTTTCATTTTTCATTTAATATAAATTAATAGAGCCATTTTTAAGGTTAAACCTCAAAAATGGCTCTTTGGTAAAAAAGGTAATTTATAAACCGCCCTTTTTAGTTTCTTTCTTGCTTATCGTGCTTTTGTTTAACAATTCGTTTGCTGGCTCTATCTTGTTTTCTATCCAATTTGGCACGTTCAGCAGGTGTTACGACACCATCAGCTTTAGCTTTAGATTCCGTACGTTTGATGTGTCTTTGATTTTTCACCAAATGTTTGGTTTCTGCTTTGGTCAACTCACCACTTTTAACGCCGTCTTTGATGCGTTCTTTTTGAATGTCTTCTCGTTTGTCAACAACAGGCGTTGATTGAGCATGTGATGCCATAGCGAAACCGCAAACGAAGAGCGCTGATACAAGAATCTTTTTCATTTTTTTTTGTTTTTAAATTAAGAAAGAAAAAAATTTTTTACTGAGGGAGCTTCTCATTTGAAGCTATGTGATGATAGACTTGAAGACGTTAAGGTAGTTTAATCCAATCTATAGCTTTAGGATTTGTTTAACAAAAACGTCCATTTAGGTCTTTAAACTTAACGTTTTTTAACAAAAAAGCCAAATTATTCTTGTTTTTTAAACACCACAACATCTTCAAACTCCTCGACCATCGTTACCAAATTAATGTGTTCATCGTATTCGGCACTGAACATGAAAGGCTTTCCTTCAACGACATATTTATAGACTTGGAAATCGGTTTCAGGAGTTGGCACATGCAGTATGTCGTCGTGTTCAATCCATTCAAGCGTACCTTCGGGGCAGGGTGGAGGTGGTACTTTGGGGATATCTGCCAAATAAATAAAAACTGTCCAGTTATATTTAGCGGGCGACGACTCAACTAAAATGCCACAGAACTTAGGATTGTTAATCGTGAAACCCGTTTCTTCGAAAGTCTCGCGCACAGCCGCTTTTATGGGACTTTCATGCGGTTCAATTTTACCACCCACAGGCACATAATGTCCTATAAAGGGTTCTTTGTTGCGTTTTAACAAGAGATAAGACGTGCCATGCCGCAAAATGACCATCGCAACGTTGGTTTTATAGCCCATAAAGTTAATGGTCAAGGGTGAATAATTTAATAGTAAATAGGAATGCGAAATTAAGTAAATTGAAAGTAATTTACCACTCACCATTAAATTATTCACCACTCACCATTCGTCATTCACCATTACTTAACTAACTTTGCGGCATGAACGAAAAAATTCTCATCCTCGATTTTGGCTCGCAATACACACAGTTGATTGCCCGCCGTGTCCGCGAATTGAATGTCTATTCTGAAATCATTCCGTACAATAAATTACCTACTAACATTGACCCCTCAGTACGTGCCATTATTTTGAGTGGTAGCCCCTTTTCCGTGCGCGATGAACACGCATTGACGATGGATTTAGATAAAGTGATGGGTAAAATACCCGTTCTGGGGGTTTGCTATGGTGCCCAAATGATTGCTAAACACTATGGCGGACTTGTTGAAAAATCAGGTAAACGCGAATATGGCAAACAAGCCATCAGCACCATCCTAAAAGAAGATGCTTTTTTTGAAGGTATAAAAGCAGGTTCGCAAGTTTGGATGTCACATTCCGATTCAATTACGCAGTTGCCAGTGGGCTTTGAACTTTTAGCCAATTCAGAAGGTGGGGTAACGGCAGCCTATAAAAAAACACCTATTGAGGGTGAAAAACCCGTCTATTGTATCCAATTTCACCCAGAAGTTACCCATAGTTTAGATGGTTTAACATTGCTCAAAAACTTCATTATCGGTATTGCAGGTTGCAAAGGTGATTGGACACCCGCACATTTTGTAGAAGAAACAGTGGCGGAATTGCAAAAAAAAATCGGCGATGAACACGTTCTACTTGCTTTGTCGGGTGGTGTGGATTCGAGCGTTGCTGCATTGTTATTACATAAAGCCATTGGAGAAAACCTATATTGTTTCTTTATTGACAACGGTTTATTGCGTAAAAACGAATATGAACAAGTGTTAGAGTCCTACAAAGGCATGGGCTTGAATGTGGTCGGTGTAAATGCCAAGCAAAAATTCTACGATGGACTGAGGGGTATCTCTGACCCCGAAGCGAAACGCAAGGCGATTGGCGGTATGTTCATTGAAGTTTTTGAAATTGAAGCAAAACTATTTCCAGACATAAAATGGTTGGGGCAAGGCACTATTTACCCAGATGTCATTGAGTCAGTTAGTGTCCATGGCCCCTCAGTAACTATAAAATCGCACCACAATGTGGGCGGTTTGCCTGAAAAAATGGGCTTAAAAATCGTTGAACCTTTGCGTTTTTTGTTTAAAGATGAAGTCCGTCGTGTTGGACGTGAATTAGGATTAGCAGATAATATTTTGAAACGGCATCCTTTCCCAGGGCCCGGCTTAGGTATTCGCATTTTAGGCGACATCACACCTGAAAAAGTAGCTATGTTGCAAGAAGCCGACGCTATTTATATCAATGGCTTGAAAAAATGGGGGTTATATGACGAAGTTTGGCAAGCTGGCACCATCCTTTTACCCGTTCAATCGGTCGGCGTAATGGGTGACGAAAGGACTTATGAAAAGACGATTGCCCTGCGTGCTGTCAGTTCTACGGATGGCATGACTGCCGAGTGGTCGCATTTACCACACGCCTTTTTAGCTGAAATTTCAACAAATATTATCAACAATGTACGTGGCATAAACCGGGTTGTTTATGATATTTCGACAAAGCCACCTGCAACTATCGAATGGGAATAAAAGCCAAACGGATAGTGTATTTGTAAAAAAATCGTTTCAATATGCTTAGATTTATTTAATTTTACAAGATACTAAGGGGTAGTGGATGGATTCAAAAAGTAAAAAAGTTTGAATCTTTAAGAAAGTTTTGTTAGACAAACTTTAAAATGTGTAAAAAAATATAGAAGTTTGACTCAATTTCAAACGAATCATCGATTCATTTAAACATTCTCAACTATGAAACAACCTAAAAATATGAGGAATACACTCAAAGGACTCTTAATTATCGTTACAATGTCGTTCACAACGAGTTCATGCGATCTTTTCAAAAAAGCGGATACAACCAAATTGCCGCCTAAAAAGACAGATGAACCGATAGGTCAAACTAACCCCAATACCACAGTTTTGGTGGATACCATTCGCTGGACTACAGATCCTAAGGCTAAGCCGCCTATTACCACCTCAACACCCATAATTGGTAATGACAACAATTCTGGTAATACACCGGGGCCGGGTGGGGTCGTTTATGATCCAAAATCGACAGGTACGATCAAAAATAGCTACGATTTGGCGTTGATTCTTCCTTTTTTTACAGCCCAATTTACAAATGGTAAAGAAAATCCTCCTAAAGCTCAATTTGCTTTAGACTTTTATGCAGGTGCGAAAATCGCTTTAGATTCTCTATCAACGCAAGCGTTCAATCTGAAAGTAACCGTGTTGGATTCTCGCGGAGATTTCAATAATATATTAACGCGTTATGAAGTGAACCGTGCAGACGTGCTTTTGGGCCCCGTTGAGAAGGAGAATGTACCGATTACGATGGAATTTGCGAATCGGATGAAAAAGATTTATGTCTCCCCTTATTTTCCATCTGGTGATGTGGATGGGGCAAATCCTTATTTCGTGCAAGTCAAACCCAGTTTGAAAACGCACTGTGACAATATTGTTAAACATTTGCGCAAGCGTTTTAAAACCGAGCAAGTTGTTTTGGTGGGACGTAGAACCGACTCCGAAACATCGCGTTTTAAGTTGTTTCAAGATGCCAATTCTGCCATTAATCAATCACTTTATGGGGGGCGTTTCGACGAGTGGTCCGTCGAAAACGAAGCAAATATCAATATCGAACCTTACCTCCGTCCTTCTGGTCAAACTGTCTTTGTTGTGCCTTCCTGGGATGAGGCGTTTGTAAGCGCATTTTTGCAAAAAGTAGCGGCTTCACCCCGTCGGGGCAGTATATCGGTATATGGCATGCCACAGTGGATGGATTTCAGTGGGTCTTTAGCAAGTTTGTATCAAGCTTTGGATGTAAGAGTGACGAGTTCGACTTTTATTGAAGGTAATAACTCTAATGTCAGCTATTTTCGTTCAAAGTTTTTCAGCAAATTCAATAAAATGCCAAATTCTGATTCGTTTCTGGGTTATGATTGTATGCTGTATGTTGGGAAAATGTTGCAACGATATGGTACCTCCTTTCCTTATTATTTGCAAAATGAGCCAGACAAAGCCTTGCATACAAAATTCAATTTTGCACCTATTTTTAGGACAATAGTTGCTGATAACAACCCACAGGCTAATATTTCAAAATTTGAAAATCATTATGTCAATATACTGCGTTATCAAAGCGGTTCGTTTCGTTTAGATGATTAAGTGCTTTCTAAAATAAGATATTACTACCCTTAAATGAAGTCACCCTGTTTTTTATTAATAAAGCAGTTGGCTTTATTTAAGGGTATTTTTCATCCTTTATATCAAAATATAGACACGATTTCATAATCCTAAATCCCATCTGCGCTATCAAAAAGACAGCATATAGACTCTATGATACTGCCATTTGAGTGTGAGTCTTATGCTACAAAACGCTATTTTGTTATCATTGAGCTAAATCGTGTCAGATAATTTTAGATTTTTAACTAAAAAGTTAAATTTATTAGTTAAAAATTTTTCTATTCCAGAGCAACACAATACTTTTATGCTATTATTAATTTTTTAGTTAAATCTTTTAATTAAATGGCTCAATCCTTAGATTTATCAACAGAACAAAAAATACTGGAAGCTGCTAAAAAAGTTTTTATTTGTAAAGGATTAGATGGAGCGCGACTTGATGAAATCGCAACTGAAGCAGGTATCAATAAAGCTTTGTTACACTATTATTTTCGCTCAAAAGAAAATCTTTTTGAAACCATTTTTGACCAAATTGTGGAGAAAATTGTGCCTGATTTTACAGCCATTGTTGAATCCAAAAAACCAATAGAGGAAAAAATTGAGCTTTTTGTGCATCGTTATATTGATTTTGTGAGTGAAAACCCGCAAATACCTGTTTTTATGATAACAGAAGTGAATCGAAATCCCGAACGAATGAAAGTTATTTTGAGCCATTCACACAACTTTGCAAAAATGCAACAGTTCGCTTTCCAGATGATTACTGAGATGCAAGTTGGGCGTATCAAATCCTTCAATCCACTGCATTTAATCCTTAATATCATCTCTCTTTGCATTTTTCCTTTTATTGCAAAACCTGTAATCCAAACCATATTACAAATCAAAGATGACGATTTGACCATCCTATTACAACAACGAAAAGAGGAAGTGAGTCGTTTTTTACACGAAGCGCTACGACCTTAAATGTATTTTTTTTTAATTTTAACCATTTAGTTAAATTTATTTTTTTTATAGAAAATAACATCTAATGAAAAAGATACTTGTTTTTTTTCTCCTTATTTCCGCTCAGGATGCTTTTGGTCAAAAGATAGAGCGCATTACGCTTGATGAATGTTATCGTTTAGCACAAGACAACTTTCCTATGGTGCGGCAACGTGGCTTGATTCGAGAAGCTAATGTGTTGAATGTCAATAGTTTAAAAAATAACTATTTGCCACAAATTGAACTGAATGCACAAGCCACTTACCAATCAGATGTGACCTCATTTCCAGTGAAGCTACCGAGTGTCGAAATTACCCCCCTCAGTAAAGACCAGTATAAAGCAACGCTCGATGTCAAACAAATCCTATGGGACGGTGGCATTATCAAAATGCAAGAAAAAGTATTGAACACAACGACAGAAGTAGAAATGCAAAAAGTCGAAGTAGAAGTTGCTAAATTAAAAGAACGCGTTAATCAACTCTATTTCAATATTTTACAAGTAGACGAAAATGTGAAATTGATAGATTTACTCAAGTCAGACCTCGCCGCACGCCTACAGAAAATGGAAGGAGCTGTCGCAAACGGCATTGCTTTGAAAATGAGTTTACAAACACTCCAAGCAGAAGATTTAAAAACTGACCAACGCAACATCGAGTTGAAATCGGCTCGTTCAGCTTCTATTGAGATGCTTAATATATTGATAGCCAAACAGTTAGATGATAATACAGTTTTTGAAAAACCGACTCCTCTCTATGAAAGCCTCATTGGCGTACAAATCAACCGCCCCGAATTAACGCTGTTTGATTTGCAAAAAAAGCAAATTGACCAAACAGTTAAAGTTTCTGCTTTGAAAAATTACCCTCGTTTGTTTGCTTTTGCGACGGGCGGTTATGGTCGTCCAGGTTTGAATTTTTTGAAAAATGAATTTGCTTTTTATGGTATGGGTGGGGTAACTTTTAAATGGAATTTAGCCGATTTATATTCTAAAACCTTGAAAAATGATTTACAGATTATGAAAAATAATGTACAACTCATTGATATTCAAAAAGATATATTTTTGTTGAACACCAATGTGGTTGTCAAACAACAGTCTTCTGAATTAACAAAGTTGGAGAAATTATTAGAAAAAGACCGTCAAATATTGAGCCTTCGAGAAAAAATAAAACAAACAGCTTCTGCACAATTAGAAAACGGCGTGATGACGGCCAATGATTACCTAATCGAACTAAATGCTGAGAATCAAGCACGCCAAAATTTAGTTTTGCATGAACTTCAATTGCTCAATGCACAAATTAATCTCAAAACAACTTTAGGAAAATAGAGAACAATTCTTATTTGTCATTTTATATAAAAATTTGAAAATCAAATAATTATGAAAAAAAATATTTTCGATTCAAAAATACTGAGGGGGTGTTTGTTAATCCTTTCTGTAACGGCATGTAAAGACAAAACAAAAAAATTTGATGCCTCGGGTACTTTTGAAGCGACTGAAATCATCGTCTCTGCGGAGTCAACAGGCAAAATATTAACACTCGATATCAAAGAAGGGGATAATGTGTCGAAAGGAAAAATTATCGGCACCATTGACCCCCTCAGTATAGAACTGCAAAAAGAGCAAGTAGAAGCCACTATGACTGCTTTAACTAAAAAGTCAAATGATGCTGCGCCACAAAACTCTGTATTTAAGGAACAAATAGATGTGCAACGAAATCAAGTTGCTGTGCAGAAACAACAATTAGCGGTCTTACAAAAAGAGCAAAAGCGTGTAGAAAACCTCGTTAAAGTAGATGCTGCTACTCCTAAGCAACTCGACGATATCAATGGTCAAATTCAGATTTTGAATAAACAGATAGATGCTGCTGAATCGGCCATAAAAGTCATAGAAAGGCAAATTTCGGCGCAATCTGCTGCTGTGGACATCCAAAATCGGGGTATTTTAAGTGAAAAACTCCCACTCGAAAAACGCATGAAACAACTCGATGAACAACTTAATCGCTCTAAAATAACAAACCCGATTGAAGGAACTATCTTGTCAAAATATGCCGAATCGGGTGAGATAACGGCTGCGGGTAAAGCCCTTTATAAAGTAGCCGATATGTCAGAAATGACCCTTCGTGCCTACATCACAGGCGATCAATTGGGGCAGATAAAACTTAACCAAAAAGTCAAAGTCATGATTGACGAAGGAAAAGATAAATACCGCGAATTGCCAGGAACCCTTTTTTGGGTTTCTGATAAAGCTGAATTTACACCTAAAACGGTACAAACAAAAGATGAACGTGCCAACCTTGTGTATGCCATCAAAATCAAGGTCAAAAATGATGGTACTTTAAAAATCGGTATGTACGGAGAAGTTCTTTTTAATTGATTGGCTGGATAGTTAATGGTTATTCGTTATCGGTTATTAGTTATTGGTAACTCGTTGATAACCAATAACTAATAACCAATAACCGATAACGAATAACCAATAACCGATAACGAATAACCATTAACCATTAACAAAAATGAAGCCTGTTGTTGTTAAAAATATTGTCAGAACCTATGATAAAGGAAAAGTCAAAGCCTTGAACGACATCAGTTTTGAAGTCGAAAAAGGAGAACTGTTTGGACTCATCGGACCCGATGGTGCAGGTAAAACCTCTCTTTTTCGCATTTTGACTACTTTGTTAATGCCGGATAGTGGTACAGCAGAAGTGGATGGTTTTGATGTGGTGAAAAATTTCAAAGATATTAGAAAAAATGTAGGTTATATGCCCGGTCGTTTTTCCCTTTATCAAGACCTGACTGTAGAGGAAAATTTATCCTTTTTTGCCACTATTTTTAATACGACTATTGAAGAAAATTATGAATTGATAAAGGATATTTATATTCAAATTGAACCTTTTAAAACCCGTCGAGCAGGTAAATTGTCGGGTGGTATGAAGCAAAAACTGGCGCTTTGCTGTGCTTTGATACATAAGCCAAGTGTCTTATTTTTAGATGAACCTACGACAGGTGTAGATGCTGTGAGTCGCAAAGAATTTTGGGAAATGCTTAAAAGACTTAAAGAAAAAGACATTTCTATCATTGTTTCGACACCTTATATGGATGAAGCAAGCTTATGTGACCGTGTGGCGTTGATGCAAAATGGTCATATATTGGATACAGATACCCCCCTCAGTATTATTCAAAAATTTGACCGCCCTTTATGGTCTCTGCGTTCTTCCAATATGTTTTCTTTACTCAATGACTTGCGGCTTTACGAAAACACTGAATCTTGTTTTGCTTTCGGAGATGCTCATCATTTGACCTTGAAAGATACCGTTTTAGAAGAGGCGGATATTAGGCGGTTTTTACAGAAAAAAGGACATCACAACATTGATGTTGAGCGGATAGAGCCGACGATAGAGGACTGTTTTATGGCTTTGATGAAAAATTAGATATTTACATTATTTAACTAAAAAGTCAAAATCCAATGAATGGTAAAATTGTTCAATTTCAAAATGAACTCAATCAATTAACCGTTGATTATAACGAACTGTTTGGGCAATTGTCGACTGGTGCTTTGAATTGGAAACCGAATGCACAGACTTGGAGTATCGGACAAGTCATTGACCATATTATAAAAACAAATGAGTCTTATTATCCGATTTTTGAAGGGATACAAAAAGGGACTTATCAAGCCAGTTGGGTACGTCATGTAGGCTTTTTAGTGCGTTTTTTGGGAGATTTTATTTTGAAAAGCGTTGAGCCTTTGCAACAAAAAAAGATTAAAACTTTTCCAATTTGGGAACCAACAACAAGTGCCATTTCGGATGATATTGTTCAAAAATTTGTCGTACATCAAAAAGAACTAACGGCTAAAATTCTTGAAAATCAAGACTTTATACTGAGGGGTACGATTATTTGTTCTCCAGCGAACAGCCTTATTGTCTATACATTAGAGCGAGCGATTGACATTATGATAGCGCATGAAAAGCGGCATTTGAACCAAGCCGAAGAAATTTTAATACTCATTCACAATAAAAAAATATAATAAGTGACTTCTGAAATTGTTATAAAAACCGATAAACTGACGAAACGTTTTGGCGATTTCGTAGCAACGAATGCCGTCACTTTTGAAGTTTATAAAGGTGAAGTTTTTGGCTTTTTGGGTGCAAATGGGGCAGGCAAAACGACAGCGATGCGGATGCTGTGTGGTTTGAGTATTCCGTCGAGTGGTAAAGCTTTGGTCGCGGGTTATGATGTGTATACACAGACAGAAGAAATAAAGCAGCATATCGGCTATATGAGCCAAAAGTTTAGTTTGTATGACGACTTGACGGTACGCGAAAATATCCGTTTTTATGGTGGGGTATATGGTTTAGGAAGGGCGCAATTGAAGGAAAAGATAGATTATTTACTTCATCATCTCCAATTAGAAGATAAGGCTAAGACAAAAGTGAAGTCATTGCCATTGGGTTGGAAGCAAAAATTAGCGTTCTCTATTGCCATCATACATGAACCCAAAATCGTATTTTTAGATGAACCTACGGGGGGCGTTGACCCTGTGACGCGCCGTCAATTTTGGGAAATGATATACGAAGCGGCTGAACGAGGAACGACTGTTTTTGTTACAACTCATTATATGGATGAAGCAGAATATTGTCACCGTGTTTCGATAATGGTGGACGGTGTGATAAAGGCTTTGGACACGCCTGCAGGCTTGAAAAAAACGTATAATGCAGACTCAATGGATGAAGTATTCTTGAAATTAGCAAGAGATGCCAAACGTTCAGAATGAGTGGTTTGAGAGGTGAACAAAATTTAATTAGAAATTTTAATTTAATAAAAAAATATTATTCTTAACTAAAACAAATCATTTTTATTAGTTAAGAATTAAATTTGGTTTATGTTCTTTAGTATCCTTATAAAGTTACTTACAATATGAAACAATTTTTCTCTCTCGTTAAGAAAGAATTTTATCACATTTGGCGTGACAAACGCTCCATGTTTGTGCTGTTTGGGATGCCCATAGCGCAAATTCTGATTTTCGGTTTTGCCCTATCGAACGAGGTGAAAAATACACAAATAGCAATTCTCGACAATTCTAAAGATATGGATACAGAGGGTATTATTCATAAATTAGAAGCGAGCCGTTACTTTGATATTGAGCGCAATTTGGTTACTATTTCGGATATAGAAGCGGCTTTTAAGTCTGGGAAAATTAAATTAGCAATTGTTTTTCAACCCAATTTTAGAGAGCATTTACTCCATGTCGGCAAAGGACAAATACAGTTTATAGCAGATGCAAGTGACCCCAATTTGGCTACGACTGTCGTCAACTATGCATCTGCAATTATCGTTGATTACCAAATGCAAATTAACGAAACTGGCAAAATACCCCTCAGTATTGGTGTTGAAACGAGGATGTTATACAATCCGCAGCTAAAGGGCGAGTATAATTTTGTACCTGGTGTGATGGCGATGATTTTGATGCTGATTTCGGCTATGATGACTTCAGTTGCCATTGTCCGCGAAAAAGAATTGGGAACGATGGAAATTCTTTTGGTGTCACCTATGAAGCCCATTTGGTTAGTTATCTCGAAAATGTTACCTTATTTGATGCTTTCTATCATCAATTTTGCTGTTATTGTCTTGTTAAGTATCTATGTTTTAGGTGTTCCCGTTCGTGGCAGTATGGGACTTTTATTTATGGTAAGTGTGCTGTACATCATTTGTTCTTTGGCATTGGGTCTGCTGATTTCGTCCGTGACGGAGTCGCAGCAAGTGGCTTTATTGGTATCGCTTATGGGTCTCATGATGCCTACCATACTGTTCAGTGGTTTTATGTTTCCATTAGAAAATTTGCCTTTACCGATGCAGATTATTTCAAATGTTGTACCCGCCAAATGGTATTTTATCATCGTCAAAAATGTGATGATAAAGGGTTTAGACCTTCAATCCATTGTGCGCGAAGTGGGTATTTTAGTTGGTATGACCTTAGTGTTATTAGCGGTTAGTTTGAAAATGTTTAAAGTAAGGTTGGAATGAAGTATGAATGATGAAATATGAATCATGAAATATTTTAAAAACCAAATTTTATTCTTAATTAAGACAATTCATTTTATTTATTTAAGAATAAAATTATTTTATTAAACATAAAATTCTAATTAAATTTTGTTCATCATTCATCATCATTCATCATTCATATTTCATCATTCTTTTTAATCCTAACTGAATGCCAAGGCGTACAATGGGTATCATTTTTTCACCATTCAAAGGAATGAGAAAACCTGAAGCGGCAAAAGCATTCCAAACATAACGGTCAAGGAGTTTGCCTTGCCAACCGATTTTGAGGTCTGTTAATGCCTCACCGAAAATGTGGAGTTGAGCCTTACTGTTGGGCAAAATGCCATACGTTCTGCCTTGACCTGCGACAATACCAAGCCCGCTACCGATATAAAAACGATGTAAAACCTTTGTAGGGTAATAGCGAAAATCGGGCTGAATAGCGAAACGAACTTGATAAGACCCACGTGTATCGGGCGGCAAAGCCAGGTCAATGGGGTTCATTAACACATCCAAATTAGCTGTCCAAGAGACGTGTTTACTAACGGGGGCTTCACAATTAATAGACATATTGCCGCCCATTGGACTGTTCCCAAAAAGTTGATGACCACCAACGCCCATACGAAAGACCATCATGGGTTCAGGTGTGTTGTTGATGATTTTTTGTGCTTTTACTGAGGGGGGGCTTAAAAAAGAAAAGAACAAGAAGCACAAAGTACTAAGAAAGGTACGAAATGTAAAATGGTTTTCATTCATGCTTATATCATGTCTTAATGTTGTAAAAAAGTTGATTTTAAATTGACAAAAATATAACGTCTGTTCTGAATATTATGTGGCAGATAAATAAAAATTAACGTAACTGCTTAGGATAATTTAAATACGAAAGTCTTTTGAGACAAAATATCTTTAATAGACAATCATTCATTAAAAGCCAAATAGTTTTTTCATTTTATCAAATAGAGCGGTGTTTTGATAGACACCTGTGAACTCTTGTGCGCCCGGTCCGAAAGCGAAAACGGGAATCCATGAAGCCGTATGGTAAATCGAGCCACTCTTATCGGGTTTGGTATCGGCAAAACCACCGTTGATCTTATTCCAATTAGAGCCTTTGACGAGACCAAAACCGCCTGTTTCATGGTCAGCTGTTACGATGACTAAGGTATTGCCATCGCGGCGTGCGAAATCCAGGACTTCACCGATAGTCTTATTAAAATCGAGCATTTCGGTCACAATATAATTGGTATTGCCAGCATGACCGCCCCAATCTATTTGAGACCCTTCAATCATCATAAAAAAGCCTTTTTCTGAACGGTTTTCAAGGAAATTACAGGCTAATTTAGCGGCTTGTGGCAAATAATCACGTCCTTGTTCAGCGGTTAAAGGTTGAATATCTGCTGTAAAATATGCTAAATTTTGTTTCATGGGCAGCTTAATATTGGTCAATTCTTCTTTATTCCAATCGGTAACATAGTAGCCTTTTTTCTTTAATTCGTCTATCAGATTACGGTCGTCGGTTACTCTTCTATCAAAGAATTTTTTGCCGCCACCTATAAATACATCAATATCTGTTTTTAAAAAATCTAAGGAAATGGGTTCATAATCGGCCCGACTCTTGACATGTGCAATAAATGACGCAGGTGTGGCATGTTGGATATTACACGTCACAACCAATCCCGTCGCTAAACCTTTTTTTTCAGCTATTTCCAAAATCGTTTCGCAAGACATAGAGTCTTTGTTGACACCTATCGCGCCATTATAGGTTTTGCAGCCACAACTAAATGCCGTTGCACCCGCCGCCGAGTCGGTAATAATGGTCGAATCCTCCGCTGGGTAATTGATGTGCAAGCCTGTGTACGGAAACTCAGTCAAATGTAACTTGCCACTATTCATGTAGTAACCACTCGACACCTGCGACAGCCCCATACCGTCACCGACCATAAAAATGATGTTTTTAGGTCGCTGGTTTGAGGAGGTTTTCGACAACCCAGAGCTTTTAGAAGCATCTGGAGCTTGTGATACTGAGGGAGTCTTACAAGCCCCGAGAAAGATAAATAATAGAAAAGCCAAAGGCTTGAAGCATTGAAAATTAATCATTTATAAGATTTTTATGTCGCTACTATTTTATGCGATTGGGTTTGAAAATAATAAAAAATGGTTTAAAATGATTGATTGTCTAAATCGTCGCCTAAAAGTACGCTTTTCATGTAAACTCAATATAGCTTGTGTATGATTTACAAATCAAATATTTTTTATGGTAAAAAGCATTTTAAATTAAATATAATTTGGTCAATAATAAAACACTCCCTACTTTGTTCCGAACTTTTTGAACTAAACGAAAAGCTCATAATCTTTAAAACTTAAAACTAAACCACCTTGATAATAGTTGTTCCAAAAGAAACCAAAAAAGGCGAAAACCGAGTTGCACTCACGCCTGATATCGTTAGACAATTGGTGAAAGCTGGTTTCACCGTTAAAATAGAGAGAGAAGCAGGCAGCCGTGCTTCATTTAGTGATGTCAATTATGCAGATGCAGGGGCAGATATAATCAACGATGCGACCTCTTTAATGGCTTTGGCTGATATTGTTTTGAAAGTAAACGCCCCCTCAGTATCTGAAGCCCAATTGCTTAAAGAAGGCTCTGTTCTGATTTCTTTCCTCTATGCCTACACTGTTTCTGAATTGTTGTCAACGCTGAACAAGCGCAATATTACTGCCTACTCTATGGACGCTGTACCGCGTATCACGAGGGCGCAAAAAATGGATGCGTTGAGTTCTCAAACCAATTTGGCGGGTTACAAAGCCGTTATCGCTGCTGCGAATGCCAGTGGTAAAATTTTTCCTTTGATGATGACAGCTGCGGGAACAATTACACCTGCCAAAGTCCTCATTTTTGGTGCGGGTGTTGCGGGCTTACAAGCTATTGCCACCGCTAAACGCTTGGGTGCCATTGTTGAAGTAACCGATGTACGCCCTGAAACCAAGGAGCAAGTCGAATCACTTGGCGGACGCTTCATTACAGTCGAAAATACTGAGGGGGTCAAAACCGAAGGCGGTTATGCGCGTGAAGTATCGAAAGACTTCTTAGAAAAACAACAAGCCTTGATTCAACAGCGTATCCGCGACATGGATATTGTCATCACAACGGCACTCGTCCCTGGCAAAAAAGCACCCATCTTAGTTACTGAAGACATGGTGAAAAGCATGAAAGCAGGATCGGTTATCGTGGATATGGCAGTTGAATGGGGCGGCAATTGCACTTTAAGCCAAAAAGATGAAACCATCGTCACACATGGCGTAACCATCATCGGCGAGTCCAATTTACCTGCTCAACTACCCGTCAATGCCTCTGAAATGTATGCCCGTAATATTTCAACGCTGCTCCTCCATTTGGCAACTAAAGACGGTTTCAAAGGAGATATGGAAGAGGACATTACAAAAGGCAGCTTGATTACCTATCAAGGGGCTGTCGTCCACGCTTTTACGAATGAAATTTTAGCAAAAACATCTAAATAAGTATGTGGTCAAAATAAATCAATACAATTACTCACTGTTTTTCTGCTTGCAGAAAAAAGCGTACTTTAATAAGACGATTGGATTGAATGACTTTTTCAGTGAAAAATCAAAGATTTTTCACTGAAAAAGTCATTCAATTCTCAAAAAAATCTTTTATGCACGCATTTTGAGCGAAGCGAAAAACAGGGAGTATGTGGTGTAGTTTGTTTTTAGCATCACTAATGTATTCAACAGGAAAAAATTTTCACTTTTCACTTTTCATTTATCACTTAAAAATGGAGTCCATATTTCAATTTATTTCAGCCAATCAACAGATGATTTACCTCGTTATCTTGATGATTTTTGTCGGTGTTGAACTCATCGAAAAGGTTCCTTCCGTATTGCATACGCCTTTGATGAGCGGTGCAAATGCGATTCATGGCGTTATCATCATTGGTTCAATCATCATCTTGGGACAAGCGGAAAGTTTATTTGCGACCCTAATCGGATTCATCGCCGTTTGTCTCGGAACGCTAAATGTCGTCGGCGGATTTGTGGTGACAGATAGAATGTTACACATGTTTAAAAAGAAAAAATAAAGCCTCACATGAACACTTTCATCTTAGATTTCATCTACATCCTTTCAGCCCTCAGTTTTGTCTTTGGTATCAAATTTCTCGGCAAACCTGCAACCGCTAAAAGAGGCAATCTCATCGCAGCAGCAGGTATGACAGCGGCTATCGTCGGCACAATTTTTCTCTATGATGGTATCTTAATAAAAAATTACGTATGGATTTTTGGTGCTTTGATAATAGGCACAGTCATCGGAACATTGATGGCGAAACGGGTACAAATGACCCAAATGCCGCAAATGGTCTCCTTCTTCAATGGTATGGGCGGAGCGTGTGCAGCATTGATTTCGATTGTCGAATATGACCATTCTTTGCATAACGGCGGAGAGCTGTCGAGCGTTCGCACAGCTATTCTTCTTCTTGGGCTTATCATCGGTGCCTTATCGTTTTCAGGTTCAATGGTCGCCTACGGCAAATTGGAAGAGAAAATTAAAGACTTTCGCATTCCTTCACATCAGCTACTTCAAACATTGTTTTTAATTGTCATCATCGGTTTGCTCATCGGCATGGCAACGGGTGCGCTTGAAAACAGTAATTTTATTTATCTCATATTGGTATTGAGCCTGATTTACGGTGTATTTTTCGTCTTGCCGATTGGCGGTGCAGATATGCCCGTTGTGATTTCATTATTGAATTCATTTACAGGCGTAGCTACGGCATTCGGTGGTTTTTTATACGACAATAAAGTCATGCTTTTTGGTGGTATCCTCGTCGGTAGTGCTGGAACGCTCTTAACTATTGTCATGTGTAAAGCCATGAATCGCTCCTTAGTAAACGTATTATTAGGCGGTTTTGGAACAACACCAACGTCAACTGTTCTTACTGGTGGTTCCGCTATCGTTGTAAAAGAAGTCGGTGCAGAAGAAGCTGCTGTGATTTTTGACGCCGCTTCATCCGTTATTATTGTACCTGGTTACGGTATGGCGGTTGCACAAGCGCAACACATTATCAAGGAGTTGATGGAATTGTTGGAAAAAAAGAACATCAACGTCCGTTTTGCCATTCATCCAGTTGCAGGTCGTATGCCTGGTCACATGAACGTTTTGCTTGCAGAATCGAATGTGCCTTATGACAAATTGATTGAAATGGACATTATTAACGATGATTTTCCGAATACAGATGTCGTTATCGTGGTGGGTGCAAATGATGTGGTCAATCCTGCGGCACGTACCAATACCAGCAGTCCGATTTATGGTATGCCAATTTTGAATGTGGACAAAGCCCGCACGGTTATCGTGTCTAAGCGCAGTATGGCATCGGGTTATGCGGGTATCGAAAATGAATTGTTCGGTTTCCCTAACTGTCTGATGTTGTTTGGCGATGCGAAAGCGTCTTTGACAAAGGTTGTTGGCGCATTGAAAGAGATGTAATAGCTTCTGATACATCCCCTCAGTAAAAAATCCTTGAAAGTGAGAATGTTGGCTTTCAAGGATTTTTTACTGAGGGGTGCTTTTATATAGTGTTTACTTATGTCTGCACGTCCGGAATAGTTAGTTGCGCCTTTGGAAATAATTGCGTTGTGACAGCCACTACTCGTTTAATCGTTCTAATTCTTTAATCTTTTGTTTCAGCAATAAATTCAATTCTACCTTAATATTGAATTGATTGCAATTCTTTATTTTTGTTTTCAATTGCTCAATCTCTTTTTTCAGTGAACCCTGTTTCTTGCTGTATTGTACCAAATCCTCTAATGCCATACTTACATCATTGGGTTTCTCTGATAATTGATTACAGAAATCGTTAAAGACCCAATCAAGGCTTTTCTTGAGTTGTAAAGTGTATCTGTTTTCGTCAGGTAAAAACCAATCAGTTTTAAATGTCCAATCAATAACCGAATTATCCGGATTGATTGGGTATGGATGTTTTGAAGAAGTTGACAAATATATTTCTTCATTGTACTCGACGATGAAAATAATATGATAAGGCATCGCTTTATCTATAATTTCCAGTATTGGTTTTATTTCTTCTTTTATTTTCAGTTCTATTTTGAAAATTTGTATCTCTTGAACTTCTTTAGCTTCTAAGTTAACTGTACGAGGTGAAAGTTTATGTAACCATGTAATTCGTACAATTTTGTCCGTAAACATTAGTTTTTGCTTTGAATTTGTATAGGTATCAAAAGCATTTTTAGCTATCACCTTTTGAACTTTGGTGGTATGTGGCAGTATAAACAGTTCCATCTATCGGACGATTAAAAATGATATGAGTTTGAAATCTTCTATCCCTTTAAATTTTTCTTGCAAGGCGGTTGTTCCACCTGCTTTAAAAAGGCTGAGTACTTCTTTTTCTTCTTCTGTGTGAATAATTGTTTTTATAGCTTGCTTTAGAAGATTTGAATAAACACTCATTTCATGGTATTCATCTGTTTCTTCGCTTAGTTCTTTGCATAAAATACTGAGGGGTTCACTTTTACCTTTACATAACATTCTCATATTGTCCAGTATCTTTTTTGAGTCAACATGATTGAGATACAGTTCTCCTTCTGCATTGATATAAACCAAATAATAGGGATGAAGCCGATTGAGTTTATTGATATTTACACTTGAATTGACGTTTTTTAAAACAAAAACAACGCCTTTGGGTAATGTCTCGGTCGCTTTTACAACGGCGTGTAGTCCTTCGGGTATATTATTCAACTCTCCAAACGACTTTATGTAGTTGGACAAGTCAACACGGAAATCATTCAAACCAAGGTCTGTTATACTGACACCTTCTCGCAGGTCTTCTAAATCTATGACTTCATCTTTTAGCTTTTGCAATTGTATTTTTCGATACTCTAAATCCTTCTCTTCTGTGTTTAGAATATTATCATCGCCTGTACTTGCCATATTACTAATCTGCATCCGACTTTCGACCTTTTGCTTTAGATTGATATAACTATCTAATGTGACATCGGGCCAAAAATTAACCATTGTAATACTGTCATTCTTTGAACCAATTCTATCAATGCGTCCGAAACGTTGTATGATGCGTACAGGATTCCAATGTATATCGTAATTGATTAAAAAGTCGCAATCTTGTAGGTTTTGTCCTTCTGATATACAATCGGTTGCTATCAACAAATCTATTGATTCTGTTAATTTTGGAAATAAAAGGTGTTTATCTTTGGATAACGGCGAGAAACAAGTCAATAATGAATTGAGTTCAGACGGTATCATTTTAGAATTGCTTATTTTTCTTGAACCTGTAATGATAGCCGTGTTCAATCCGTACTGTGCCTTGAAATGTCCTTGTAAATTTTCATACAGATAGTTGGCTGTATCGGCAAAGGCTGTAAAAATGATTACTTTTTTGTTATTGGGATTAAAAGGTTGAGTTATTTTCTTATCCAATAATTCAATCAACTGTTGAAGTTTGTAATCTTTTTCCTTTTTGGCATCAATAATACTGATTAACAATAAATTAAGCACGAAAAGGTCTTCACTTAAATCTTCTTCCCATTTGCGGGTGTCCATATCACCGATATGTACTTTAATCTTTTTGCCAATGAAATTTTCTTCATCGCCATAATTCGAATCCCAATCAAACTCTTCATCATTCAACATGGCTTCAATGCCTTCATAATCACCTTTCGGACCTTGTTTAATTGTTTTAATCGCCTGTTTAATTTGTTCGATGATTCGTTCAAGCGTTATTCTGAATGAATCAACAGAACTTTCAAGGCGTTTGAGCAAATTGATACGCATGAGAATACGCAAACTGTTATCTCGGTCTATCTGAGATAGTTTTGCAGAACCTGCTCTTACATCTTTTTCATACAAACTTCGATAGGCTTCAAGTTTACTGGGCAAAATATAATTTAAGGGTGTATAAACCGAAAGATTTAATAGCAGTAGTTTCCCTGCAATATCCGCATAATTAGCATCACTATTTTTAGTAAGCGCACTTTGTATAGATACAGGCTTGTTTCTTTCTGGAAACTTTCCAACGGCTGTTGTATCGTAATAGGTTGTGATGTGCTTTCTTGAACGTGAAATAGTTAGAGAATCAAGAATTTCGAAGAAATCGAAATCAAGCATATCTAATAGCTTTTCTGTTGTCCGTTTTGATGTTTCAAACTTACTCCATACATTAAATGCGAGCTGTGCTTTTCTAAATATTTGGTCAATGCTACTGTTTGTTTCTAATTTGCTATCAATTAATTCGGAGTCGCCTTCATAAGCTAAGGCTAATTGATTCTTTAAATCGTTGAAACGATTGTTGACAGGCGTAGCGGAAAGCATTAATACTTTTGTTTCTATGCCTTCTTTTATGACTTTTCTTAATAATTTTTGATAACGGTTTTCTCGCGTTGAACTGGTGTTATTACTCCGAAAATTGTGTGACTCGTCAATAACAACTAAACCATAATTGCCCCAATTGACATTTTCTAAACTCCGTCCGTTGCTCATTCCCCGTTCACGAGATAGGTCGGTATGAAAAAGCACATCATAACGGAATCTATCTGCCGATAGGTGGTTGTTCTTATCGTTTTGTCGGTAAGTATTCCAGTTGTCCTCCAATTTTTTAGGACATAAAACCAATACATCTTTGTTGCGCATCTCATAATACTTGATGATGCCCAAAGCGGAAAACGTTTTGCCCAAACCAACACTGTCTGCAATGATACAGCCTTTGTATTTTTCTAATTTATTGATACCGCCAATTACTGCATCTTTCTGAAAATTGTACAATTTATTCCAAATCAAAGTGTTTTTAAAGCCTATTTGGTCATCGGGTAAATTGTCCAACGAAATGTCTTTCAAAAAATCATTGAAGATATTGTAAAGCGTTATGAAATAAATAAACTCTGGACTGTTCTCTTTAAAGGCACTTTCAAAATATCCTTGTACTTTTTGGGTAACATCTGTCAAATCTTCCTTGTTTTCCCAAACTTGATTGAACCAATCTAAGTACGCATTACTGTTTGGAAACTCTGTTTTTTGTATCAGTGTTGGAAAACCTTTTTTATGCGTAAAACCTAAGTCAGATGTCGTAAAACTTGTCACATTTGTATAAGCATAAGCCTCGTCATTTTTGTTTTCGACGTGTATCATGCCGTTCAGTGGCAAATTATGGTGCTTGTTTGATTTGAAAACAACTTTCTCTTTTACCCATTTTGAACACTCGCGTGCTATTGCTCTTTGGTTCAATTGGTTCTTTAAACGCAACTCAAACTCGCCACCACATAAATCACTTTCTTTGTAAATGTCGGGGATATAGAACAAAGGCGTTTGTTTCTTGAAGTTTTCTTCGCTGAAAGTTGGGGAACTGAATACAAAACGCAATTCATCTATCTTTGCCAATTCTTTCCGCAATGCCTCAAAAGCATAGATAGAAAAAGAAGAGGCGGCAATGCTCATCTTGCTGCCTTTCTTGATACTTGTCTTTAAGTCATCGCCTAATCGGGTATTTACGTTGTCTATTAGTTTCATCTGTTTAAAAAATAATCTTTGAACTGTATCATCTCTTGGCGTTCAATTTCAAGGAATTTATTAAAAATGACATCATTTACTTTCGAACGAAGGGCAGATATACCAACATCAATGAGCCGCAGTCCTTGTTCCGTGAGCAATATATTATCGAAAGCAGCACCACCTATATCTGATGGGCGTTTGAGGTCTCGATGTACGAAACCCGCTTGATGTAGCGCTTTCAATTCGTCTTCAAAAACTGACCACCACAATTCCCGTATTTCTACTTCATAAGCACGAAAATCAAGCGGTTTCAAACGTTCCATGACCAACATTTCAGCGGCTAAATCTTCATTGTAATCCAAGCGTATAAATTTTACCATTAGTCCATTGATGCTATTTGCAAACTGCATTTTCTCTGCTTCCGAGCCAATGTCTGAGCGTGTATCTTCTGTAAAAAGTTTGGCAACTTCTGTTTCAGATAATACAATAACTGTATTATTTGCGCCGGATGATAGTGTCCTTGGATATTTCATTTTTAAATAGAATCTTTTTATTATTAATTTAGGATATCTTCACTTTTTGGTAAGTTTACTACTTTATTGCTTCATTTTTATTCCTTTTATGCCAAATACTGAGGGGGTCGTCATTCAACAGGAACAAACCGCACTATATTTAACAATTCATCATAAGTGCTCACCCGTTTAAAATATACAACATTATTACTTATCGATTTAAAATGTTCAGTAGCACAATGGATTTTCAGTTCTTCTATCTTTTTCAATTCCATATCTGAATCTGAACCTTTTGTTTCAGCTACAAAATAGATATGTCGAACTGTGTCTTTATCGAATACGATTGCCCAATCGGGGCTGTATCTTCCAACAGGTGTTGTGATATAAAAACTCTTTGGTAATTTAGCATAAACTATAACTTCTGTCGCCACCTCTAATACTTTAGCAAAATCAGATTCTATCTTTGAATCTGTTGTCAAATAATCGTAGATATGCTTTTTCAAAAGTTCCGAATTGCGTAATGCGGATTTATCATTTGTAAATACCGTTTTGGCATCGTATTGAGCATCAAGTTTATGGTAAACGATATTATTGATAATCAAACGTGCTTTTGCTTCATTTATCAACCGACTGCACTTGGCGATAAACTCTTCGGGATTTTTACGCAACAATAAAAACTTGGTTTCTTTTATGGATTTTAATATCGCTACGATTGTACGGCGAGTCAAATGCGTATGTGCTTCTATTTCGCCAACGATATCATAAACGGCATTTGTGTAAAGGTCGTTTTCTAATTTCAAGTTCTCTTGTGCGGATTGTTTTATCAATACGCCTTCCTTCATTTGCTCTTTTGTACCGTCCTGCAATTCGCCTGTTTTAACTTGATACATACGGTCGCCAATATTCAAGTCTTTATTGATATTGTTGCAACTGTCTTCTATCAATTTGGCGGTATCAAATTTGACTTCATAAATAGACTTGATATTTATCTTTTCCCATAAGGCTTGAAATTCTTTCTTTTTGAAATTGCTATTCACCTTCAACTCTATCGTCTTGCGTTCATCTTCCACTTTAAGTACTTCGCCTGTGTAAATGGATTTGAGTAATTTTGTCACCGATTCTCTGTATGGTTCAAGGTTAGCTGGTAATGGTATTTTGTTTTGCTCAATTTGTTCCCTGCCTTCTGTCGTTATTTTGTCGTTATCGTCTATAATATCGTGTTTGAACAGTGTTTTATTCAACAACTTAGCATCTGCTTGCGTCAATCGGTGTTCTTCACCTTGTGCGTTTTGCACAATTTTATTAATAAAATACTCTACTTCTGCCTTTTGTGGACGGTCTTTGAGTGCGGCAGCTATTTCTTCTTGTAATCCTTTTGCGAACTTTTCATAACTTTCTGCTGCAATAACTGTCAAAATATTTATTTCATGTACTTGTTCTCCTACTGTTTCAAAGTCCAAACGATTGCCGTTTTTATTGACACACAAACGCATACCGCGTCCGACTTCTTGCCGTCTTTTTATGGCGCTGCCTGTTTCTGGATTTTTCAAAGCACAAATCTGAAAGACATTCGGATTGTCCCAACCTTCTCTCAAAGCGGAATGTGAAAAGATAAAACGGGTTGGTTCTTCAAAACTCAACAACCGTTCTTTGTCTTTCATAATTAAATCGTAAGCGGATATGTCGTCAGAGTCTTCGCTGCCTCTTTTTACTGAGGGGTCTATTGATTTCCCTTTTTTGTCAATCGAAAAATAACCTTGATGCACTTTTTCCGCATTATCGCGTTTCAAGTATTCGTCATAAGCTGTTGGCATATAACCTTTATGCACTTGGCTTGGGTCGGTTTCTATAATGTAGTCATTGTATTCGTCTTGAAACAACTTTAGAGCATCTGTTGTCAATTTTTTGTATTCTTCTTCAAATATCTTAGCGTATTCGCCTAAAGCTTGGTTGTTATCCGCGTCGTATATGCGATACTTTTCTACGCTGTCTATAAAAAACAACGACAAAACTTTTATACCTTTATCGAATAATTGCTTTTCCTTTTTCAAATGCGATTTGATGCACTCGCGTATTTGTACACGCCGAAAAGCTTTTTCATCTTTATCGTTCAGAATATCGCCAGGGAAAATGTCCACACCATCAATCACTATCTTGTTATGGTAGCCGTTGATTTCTTCGATTTTTTTGTCTTTGTATGCAGGCATATTGCCCGATAACTCATGCAAGTTTGCGCCTTGACTCAATTTTTGTTTGACTCTTTTTGTTACGCCGTCTTTACCACGTTGCTCAAATTCAACAACAGCAAAAGGTGGTTTTGCGGTACTCAAACTTATTTCTTCTAAATACAAATAGCCTGTTGTCCCTGTTGAACCTTTCAGATTGATACCCTTTACTTGTATCTTCTTGACCAATTTTTGATTGTACGCATCTAAAGCATCTAAACGAAATATCTTATTGTATTCCTCTTTATGCGTTGCCGAATAACGCAAGGTAAACAAGGGTTTAAACTCTTGCATACTTGCCAATGTCTTTTCTCCGTTAACAGATTGGGGCTCGTCAATTATCAATATCGGATTTGTTTGTGCGATAATATCTATCGGTCTTCTTGTTCCAAACTGATCAAGTTCTCTATATATAAGATTGCCTATATTTTCTTTTAGATTTCCTTTTGCATCGTACTGCGCTCCTGAAAAGGCTTGTTTATTGATAATCATTACACTGATTCGATTATCCGATGCAAAAGTCTCTATATCTTGTGGACGGCCAGAATTGTAAATGAATGGATTGATTTTATGCCCGTATAACTCTTGAAAATGGTCTTGTGTTACGTCAAATGTCTTAAAAACGCCTTCGCGTATCGCTATACTTGGCACAACGATGATGTATTTGCTCCAACCATAATGTTTATACAATTCGTACATCGTGCGGATATAGGTATAGGTTTTACCTGTCCCTGTTTCCATTTCTATGGTCAAGTTATAACCCAATTTTACACCTTTGGGGCGTTGTAGTTCCGTACTTTCCAGCAAGTCATTTTGTTGCTGTACGGTTTGTATGTTTTTCAGTATCTCGGCTTCGGAACGTTTTATGGTACTGTTGCGATAGCCTATTTCTTCCATTACTTCGTTTTCTAATTGAAGCATAACAGCTCGTGTTACTGCCATTTTTGCTGCTTCTTTTGTTTTTCGGATAATTTCTTTGCTGCGTTCCAACGTAAAGCTTTTTGTACTGAGGGGTTGCCCTTTGAAACAATCAACAACTGCTTTGACTGCCTGAACTTGAAAATCTTGTTCTTTGAATTGTAATTTCATGTTTCAGTAATAATTTTATCGTTTAATATTCCCGAAGGGATTGTATGTTTATAGGAAAATTTAAATAACGTTTTGTCTAATCCCGAAGGGATTGTATGTATAAATAGTTTTCTATAAACATATAACCCCTTTGGGATTTTTGGATATGGCTCTCCGTTTTCTATAAATATATAATCTCTTTGGGATTGGTTTCATTACATTAATTAGTCAAGTATCCACTCAAAAAGATATTCTTCTTTGTAGTCAACTTCACAGCGTTTTAAAATTTCTAAATATTCTTCTCTAAAAGACCGCTTTTTATGGTGTTCTGGTTGATTGCGAATGTATTTTATCACTTTGTCAAGCTCTGAATGGCTATGTGAAAAAAAACCGTAGCCTTCTTGCCAACTAAACTTGCCAGCAATCCATTTTTTGTCATTGATGAAATTAGTGGCTTCTTTTTTTAATACTTGTACCAAATCTGAAAGTGCCATGTAGGGCTTCAAGCCTATTAGTACATGAACATGGTCAGGCATACAGTAAATTGCCAAAACTTTATGGTTTTTCCCTTGGATAATGCCTGTCATATACATCTGCAATTCTTCTCTAAAAGATTCTTGAATAACATTTGCCCTATGCTTGGGCGTGAAAACTACATGTACATAAAATTGTCCGAATGTGCCAGCCATAGTATATTGTTTTTATAAATGAAAGAAATTATTGTATATCTTAACAATCCCAAAGGGATTTTATGTTTATAGCAAAATGAACCGTCACACGCGCCATCCCAAAGGGATTTTATATTTATAGCAAAATGAACCGTCACACGCGCCATCCCAAAGGGATTTTATATTTATAGCAAAATGAACCGTCACACGCGTAATCCCAAAGGGATTTTATGTAAAACCGCACTGTATAAACATACAATCCCTTTGGGATTTTGATATAATATTGCTTAATACCTATAAATATGTATTCCCTATAAATATATATTCCCTTCGGGAATTTGCGCATTTTTCTTTTACTCGAATGGTTTGTTTTATATCACCTTTACCTCTGTTTCCGCACTCAACTGTTTCAATAATTGTTGCACATTCACCTTCGCCGTATCATCTTTAAAGCCATTGTCTCTAAACACAATACGCATCGGGGCTTCAAGGGCAATCGCTTTGGCAAACACTTCATCTATGCCACTATCGAAACACGCATATAAGGAATTGCCGCCTACTTTAAACACTTCTTTGCCTTCTATTATGGCTTTTTCTATGTGGATACTGAGGGGGAGTCCCCAATCCAAAAGCACTTGCGCCAAGAGGTCGTCTGCGCTGCGGTCGGGTTTGATATTCTCTGCGAATTGTTCGATTGTTATTTGTTGTATCTCTTGTGGCTTGTAATATACGTCTTGCATATTGCTGCTGTCTAAGCGATAGACACGGAAACCTGTGTCTAAATTGGCTAATATCTTTTGCTTTTCAGCAATATTTGTTTCTATAGTTTCTATTTCTTCTGTCAACTTATCTATTCGCTCAGGCGTTTTTACCATAAGCGCATTCTCTTTGACTAAGCTCTCATTTTTAAATTTAAGTTGACTTTCTAATGTGAGAATGTCGTTTTTTATGCCTTCTAATATCGAACGGCTTGCGCGGCGGATGCGCTCTTTCGCTACTTCATTCAAGTAAAGCGGTAAATTATTTTGTTTACAAAACTCTGCTGCTGCACGTTGTTCGTTCTTCGTTGTATTTAATTGTTCGGGCAATTGAACCATTATGAATTTTCTTGAACCTCCATCTTTTTCATTTAATTGGATAACTGCATCTGCGGTTGAAGATGAGCCAGAAAAGAAATCAAGAATAATAGCATCATTGTCGCTTATATTTTTTATGAAGAATGTCAATAATGAAGTAGGCTTGGGATAAGAGAAAACAGGAGAATTAAATAATTCTCTAATTTCCTTTGAACCATGTTCTGTTCTACCTACTTCTTTTTCTGAAAGATAAGTTGAAATTGACATTCGTATTTCATCACTTCCATACTTTGAAATCGCTTTTTGCTTATCCTCTGATTCGAATACTCTATATGCGGGTCTTTTTATGCTCAAAAAATTATAGTCATTTGGAAACACGATTTTTTTCCTTTTATAATAATCGTTAAATGTATCAATTGTAACAGCCCATGTTCTCAATTCACTTGCTTCAAAAGATTCTCCATTTCTGGGATTAATCATTGTAAAGAATGAATTTGGTCTTTCTTCTTTGGATTTATTTGTAGTTAAGTCTGAAAGTCGCCATCTATCATCAACATCGTCAGAAGTAAAATATTTACGTTCCCCTTCTCTTCCTGCAATAAAATCTTTTTTTGCATATGAAACTATCCATTCAACATCAACTGAAACACCAAAAGGAACATCAGCTTTAGCCGTTCTTGACCGCCATGTAAATGTTCCTACAAATTGAGTTTCTCCAAAAATATCATCACAAACCTTCCTCAAATTATGCACCTCATTATCATCAATCGAAATAAAAATTACTCCATCCTCTTTCAAAAGATTCCTTGCCAATTTCAAACGTGGATACATCATAGACAACCAATCAGAATGATAACGCCCTGCCGTTTCAGGATTAGCGACCAATCGTTGATTATATTCATCTTTTTGCCCACTATCGAAGAGTTCTTGGTTTTTATCGCCCGTAAAATTGTCATTATACACAAAGTCATTGCCTGTATTATAAGGCGGATCAATATAAATCATCTTGATTTTTCCCAAATAAGATTCCTGCAAGAGTTTGAGGACTTCCAAGTTATCGCCTTCAATATAGATATTTTCAGTTGAGTCAAAGTTGACAGAATCTTCGCGGATAGGGCGCAAAGTTTTGTTCGTCGGTAAGTTCGCGGTGACAATCGCTTGTCTTTTACCAGGCCATTCAAGTCTGTACCGTTCTTTATTGCCATCCACGACAGCATGATTGAGTTCTTGTTTCAGAAGGTCAAAGTCAATGGCTTTACCGTCCGCGCTTTCAGTGACACAATTAGGAAAGAGTTGAGCGAGCTTTTCAAAGTTGTCGTTCACCAAGTCAGGTGATTTTAGGTCTAATTTTTCGATACTCATATTGTCTATAAAAAGGTTATTTCACATATAAAAGGCAAGGAACAAAGCAAAGCCTAAAGGGAAAGGATTTGAATCAAATGATTAATTATTATTGCATCGCAAACAAACACATAAAATCTCATACAACATAACAAACCTTTCAAATCTTTCCCACACAAATAAATAAAAAGCCCATAAATAAAAAAAGTATTCTTTCGGTGCTTTTGCCCTTTAGTAGGGAACTCTTAGTCTTTAAAAGTTCAAAAAACACTTCGACAAAAATAATTTTTAAAAATATGGGATTTATTTTATCTCACATGAAACATTCAAAAACAGTTATGCGTAAATTCAAAATATAACACCGTGTGTTAGGATACGGACTCTATCCATACAATGTTTTTGTTCCGATTTCTTTTTATTTTCTAAACGCATCTTTTTTACATTTCTAAGCGATTGTATGCCCGTTCGGCGGCTGTCAAAAGAGACGACCAATGGGTGTTCTTTTGTTTTTTTGATGCGTTTATATGCGTCTCGAAAGTCCATATATGCGTCTCGAAAGTCCATATATGCGTCTCGAAAGTTCATATATGCGTCTCGAAAGTTCATATATGCGTCTCGAAAGTTCATATATGCGTCTCGAAAGTCCATATATACGTCTCGGAAGTTCATATATGCGTTCCGAAAGTCTATATATGCGTCTCGAAAGTCTATATATGCGTCTCGAAATCGTGCGGTGAGGATCGTGAGTGGGTGATTTGAAATCTCTTGTTCACTATATAAACCGTTGATAATGAATCGTTTATTTTTTCTGTACAGCTTACTTTAATGAGACAAAAAGGAACGTTGTGATTAACCGTTCCGACATTTAAAATCTATTTTTTAATTATTAAATAAAATAAGATGCCAGCAACAAAGTATAATTGTTCTCAATCCACTTTTTACGCCGCTGCCCATGAGGGTGCAGATAGGTTGACAGAAAATTTGGAGGATTTTACGAACTTATTTCCAGAATACACCCTCGAATTTGTGCAGGGTCTCAAAGCCCGTTTGGATGCGGCGGATGCACTGCCTGACCAAGATGCGCGTAAATTATTGGCAGAAACCATCTGGTTGGAGGTGGACAATATGCGGAAAGACAGTGCGTATCAATTTGGTCTGTTTTTGTCCACCATTGACCGTATTTGTGAGGCAGCCTTGCGCAATACCACCTACGATGCAGCCGGTCGGAAGTATTATATGGATGCTAAAAATGGGGATTTGGCAAAGGTAATTTCGATGTACAGCTCGCTCATTCCATTTATCGAAGAGAATTGGGCAGCCCTCAGTACCGTCGGCAAAATGACGACTGCGCAACGGGATGAATGGATCGCCAAACAAGCGGCATACAAGGCGCGTTACGAGGCGTTGTCTGCCGCAGAACGTGCGGTGAAGGAGAAGAAAGATGAAAAGATAAACGCCAATAATGCGTGCTTCGACGAACTGATGGCTTACACAAAATTGGCGCAACGCATCTATGCCAACAACACGGTGATGATGAAATACTTTACGTTTGCGTCTTTCCGTTCGGAAGTAGAGACGGTTAAAAATGCGGGTTTGTCGGGCAAAATCACCAATATCCTCAATAAAGATACGCTTAAAGGTGCGACCATCACGATTCTGAACTACAACAAATCGGCAGTGACGGAGAAATCGGGCAAATTTGAAATCACCCCCCTCAGTATGGGTAAATACACGGTGATTGTGACTTGTCCTGGCTACGAAACGCAAACGTTTGAAGATGTGAAAATCAAAACGGGTGTGATGACGCGGCTGAATGTGAAGATGGTGGCACTGCCGCAAGCGGTGGGGGCGCATTGAGGTTTTACGTAGCTGTGCGCAAATGGCTGGCATTGCCTGAACGGTTTCCGAATGTGCATTTAGGTTCTTTCATCATCATGCCCAATCATGTGCATTACATTCTCGATATTTTGGACAATCAAAATAAAACAATGGGAGATATAACAGGTGCCTTCAAATCTTTGTGCGTACACCACATTTTGAAACGGCAGAAAGCCATCAACTACGACATCATTGTTGGTAAGATTTGGCAACGCAACCTTTGGGAACATATCATTCGCAATGCCGAAGAATGGGCATTTATCAACAACTACATCGTCAATAATCCTAAAAATTGGGATAAAGATTCATTGAATACACCGCTTCTGTAATGTATTAATACACGCCCTTTCATTTTCTTAAATCTTTGTCTCCCCTCAGTAGGATGCAAAAAAAAACGCCTCACTTTTCAGCGCGACGTTTTTTTTTAATACTATGTAATGAGCGAAGAATAAGGTAGTCTTTTTTGTTTTAGGTAGGGGCAACCTTTACGGTTGCCCTAAAACAATATATTATTCAACAACTTCGGCAGATGATGCTTCTGAATCACCCCCCTCAGTATTTTCATCAATTAGCGTATCCGTTGCATCACCTTCTTCGATGATGGCTGCATCAATGATTTCTTCAACGACGATATCTTCAATCATAGCGACATCTGCAATCTCTTCGCCTTCATCTAATTTGATGATGCGGACACCTTGCGTAGCCCGACCTTGAACACGTATTGAAGCGGCGTCCATACGAATGGTAATACCCGATTTTGTGGTGACAACAAGGTCTTCAGTATCTTTAACCGATTTGAGGGCAACGACTTTACCTGTTTTTGCCGTTACATCCATTGTTTTTACCCCACGACCACCGCGATTGTTGACCAAACGATAATCTTCAACATCTGTCCGTTTGCCATAACCATTTTCAGAAATGACCATGACCGATGTTTCCGTATCGCCTTTTTCAATGGCAATCATGCCAATAACGATGTCGGAGCCATCTTCATCAATTTCTAAACCGGCCACACCTGTACTCGCCCGTAGCATCGGACGTACACGGCTTTCAGGAAAACGGATGGTTCGACCATTGCGGTTAGCAATCAATATTTCGCAGTTGCCATTTGTAAGTTTTACTTCAACCAATTCGTCATCTTCACGAATATCAATGGCCGTGATGCCGCCATTACGTGGACGCGTGAAATGCTCGACAGATGTTTTTTTAACCAAACCATTTTTCGTAGCAAAAACAATGAAATGTGAACTGGTAAACTCTTTGTCTGTCAAGTCTTTGATTTTGATATAAGACTTCACTTTATCATCAGCAGGCATCGAAAGAATGTTTTGAATCACACGACCCGAAGATACTTTTGTCCCTTCTGGAATTTCATAAGCCCGCAACCAATAACACTTGCCTTTTTCAGAGAAAAACATCAGGTAATCGTGCGAATTGGCAATAAACATATGTTCAACGAAATCCTCGTTACGTGTTTTTGCGCCACGGCTGCCCCGTCCACCTCTGCCTTGCGCTTTGTATTCAGTGGTTGCTGTACGTTTGATATAGCCCAAATGAGAAATTGTCACCACCATATCTTCCGCTTCGATAAGGTCTGTCATCGAAATATCGCCGTCTGCGTGTTCGATGTCTGTGCGGCGTTCATCACCAAAACGGTCACGGATATTAGTTGTTTCTTCTTTGATGATGTCTCGACGCATTTCTTCCGAATCTAAAATCGCTTTAAGATGCAAAATCAACTTTTGCAATTCTTCGTATTCATTCAGAATTTTGTCGCGTTCCAAGCCCGTCAAACGTTGCAAACGCATTTCTAAAATGGCTTTGGCTTGAACATCTGAAAGGTTATAGGTTTTCGACAATTCCCCCCCCTCAGTATAAACACCAATAACGGCGGCGGTGGCATCGCTTAGGTTGTAAGTTTGAGAAGTCAAACCTTCCATCGCTTCCTCCGTGTTTTTTGAACCGCGAATGATGGTGATGATTCTGTCTAAATCATCGAGTGCTACATACAGACCTTCTAAAATATGCGCTCTGTCTTCGGCTTTTTTCAAGTCAAATTTTGTCCGACGTACAATAACCTCAAGACGGAATTTGATAAATTCCTCTAAAATCTGCTTGACATTTAAGACCATCGGACGACCATTGACCAACACGACATTATTGATACCGTAGCTTGTCTGCAACGGTGTCATTTTGTAGAGTTGATTCAAAATGACATTCGCGGCTGCATCGCGTTTGAGTTCGATGACAACACGGATACCGTCTTTATTGGACTCGTTGCGAATTTCAGAAATGCCTTCGATTTTTTTATCAACAGCCAGTTCCTCAATTTTTTGATGCAAAACGGCCGGATTGACTTGGTAAGGCACTTCTCTGATGATGATGGTTTCACGTCCACCATGATTGACGATTTCAGCTTTACCACGTACAACCACACGACCCCGACCCGTTTCAAAGCCTTCTTTTACGCCTGACATGCCGTAAATCGTACCACCTGTTGGGAAATCAGGGGCTTTGATGTGTTGCGTGAGTTCCGTAATCGTAATGTCTGGATTGTCCACCATAGCTATCAAGCCGTTGCATACTTCCGTCAAGTTGTGCGGCATCATGCGGGTTGCCATACCGACCGCAATACCTTCTGCGCCATTTATCAATAAATTGGGTAATTGTGTCGGTAAAACGGTTGGTTCTTTAAGCGAATCATCAAAATTAAGTTGGAAATCAACAGTATCTTTTTCCAAATCTGTGAGTATTTCGTCGCTGATACGGCGCAATCGAGCTTCAGTGTAACGCATGGCCGCTGCCGAATCACCCTCAATAGAGCCAAAGTTGCCTTGACCATCAATGAGTGGATAACGGAGTGACCAGTCCTGTGCCATACGCACAAGGGTATCATAGACAGAAGCATCACCATGCGGGTGATATTTACCCATGACCTCACCGACAATACGTGCTGATTTCTTATGTGGCTTATTGTAAGACATACCGAGTTCGGACATACCAAACAACACACGCCGATGAACAGGTTTCAATCCGTCGCGTACATCAGGCAATGCCCTTGATACGATAACGGACATCGAGTAGTCAATGTAAGCCGACTTCATGTGGTCTTCGATATTGACCTGAACGATTCTTGAATTTGACATATAATCTTGGATTGTTGAAGTGTTATATTGTTAAATGGTAGAGAAAAAAGGTAGTAAAAACAGTGTGTGAACCGAAAGGAATATAACTGTTTAACCATATAACCAATGACCTTGCTTTTAAGGCTCGCAAAATTACACTTTTTGACTCAAAAAACGAAGAATTGTTGAAAAGTTTTCGGTTTTACTGAGGGGGGTGTGTTTTATAAAAATTTGATTGTCAAGGATTTGTAAAAACTGGAGAAACATTATTTTTGGATATTTAACAGAGGCGACTATTCAAGTCTATGCCCTGATTCTAATCTCAAGAGGAATGTTGTTTTTGCCGCTAATCAATCCTTTCTAAGGCACTTTTTCTTTGGATACTGAGGGGTCTTTTTTTAAACCATAAAAATTGTTAGCACTTATTGTTTAAAAAATAGGCTTAAAAATATAGCCAATGATACCGAGGTTGATAAGGGCCAATTTGTAGGGTTGGCATAGGAAATTTAATGTAATTGAAGGTATGCACCACTGTTTTCCAAAACGCTTTTTTGGGTTTGAATAACTTTTCCAAATTGATGTCAGGGGCAATGAAAAATTCCCATTTTCCGCCTTCTCCTAATACTTGTCTGCTCCAGGTGTCTGCATCAATGCCAAATCCAACAGAAAGATTTAACCAATCGGGCAAGCCCTTTATCTTGTTAGCTGTCAAATAATTCACAGGTGTTGAAAACCAATAAGTTTGATTCAAGTAATCGTCGGCATGAAACATAGGCACTTTATGCGAGGTTACTTGAAAGTATTTGGTCGAATGAACCCAATAGCTGAATTTGAAATCCGTTTGATGCAAAAATTCGGAATGTTGTTTGCCCACAATCCACAAACCACCGAGTGCACCTGCACCCACATCGCCAACGCTAAAACCCCAATTTGGCGAAAAACCATCTTTCACTTCTATCAGCATTTGAAACCCAACGGTCATCGCTAAAGCATACCAACTCGCTTGTTTTCTATCATATCCCAATTCTCTGAAAGCATGATTGTAAAAATCCGCTGCCCAAATACCGCCTTGAAAATGCCCCAATTTATCCAAATTATTGGCATATTTATAATCTCGGTCTGTATCGAAATGAAACTTTTGGCTCTTTTCTGTCCACCATGCCTTCTGCATCAAATAGTAAATACCCCCCCCAATTGCCGCCACACTGCCAGCAATCAAATACGGTGTATTTTTCTTTTGTTTTAACCTCTGAATAAACGGCTTTTTTTCCGTTAAGGGCATCGGTGTTAAGGGAGGTAATAGCAAAGGCATGCTGTCGAGAACTACTGCTTCAAGGTCAATCGTTAACTTATCCAATACGCCTTGTTTGATAGTCTTATCTCCATTTGTCACCAAAAAGGGTTGACACAAGGCGGCATTCATAGAGAAAATAAGGGAAATAAAGATAAAATAGGGTGTGTGTGTCAGTCGTTTCACTTTGGTTGGTGTTTGATAAGGTAAAATAAAAAGTGTTGTCCATGTAAGTATCAAAATATTAAATATTATAAGTAGATGAACAGAAATAAACGGGAAATTGATTTCGTGGAGATATTTGATAATCAACGTTTTACGCTATTCATGGTTTATCATTTATCATTCATCATTACTTATCCTCTATAGAAGGTACAAAAGTAAGGATTATTCAATAAATAAATAAACAAAACCAATGAAAAAATGGCTCAACTATTTGAAAGGTTTTTAACCTACATATACTGACTGTGAATGCCTTTTATTGTTTATACGCCCGTTCCAGCCTTTACCTTTAACGCAGCAACGTTACATCCCCCCTTTGAATAAACACCTCGCCCTTCTCCGTTTCAATTTCGATATAATACACAAATACATCGGGTTTAACGGCACGTCCTTTTACCTTGCCATCCCAAGCGTGGCTTTCGGCATCCAAGGGTAGAAAATCATGGGCTACAAAGACCAATTGTCCCCAACGGTCAAAGACCTGAAAAGTATGTATTTTGGTCACATCGGAAGCGGGAAAGATGCGGAAAGTTTCGTTCGAGCCATCACCATTGGGCGAAAAAGTATTGGGTATGAAGGAGGTATAACAACTCTTGAACGTCACGACTGAACTGGTCCACCAAGCACCACACGCATTCGCCATGGAGACATAATAAAGCCCCGATTGCGTTGTAGTTATAGAGGGGGTCGTGTCGCCTGTACTCCATAGGTATTTTGTACCTGCCCAAGAGGCATTGAGGTCGAGATGGTTTTTTCCTAAATCCACACAGACAATGGTATCTCGCACAAACTGAACATTGGGTTTTTTCAGAAAAGACAATTTATAAGTCAAATCGGCATAACAACGACCATTGTATGCCAATACTTGATAACTACCCGTTTTTGAGACATCTAAGTAAGGATTGGTTGAGCCATCTGTCCAACGGTATTGTTCTGTCCCTTCCACGTTCGGCACAATGCGATACTGAGGGGTGCAAATAATAGAATCTAAAACAACTCCTTGTTTTTTGTTAAATACTTTTATCGAAATCGTATCGTTGACCTGACAATTCCCAAAGTTGACACTCAATGAATATACCCCTTCATCCGATGCTTTAAAAGTCGGTTGCGTCGAACCATCGTGCCAACGATAAGTATAAAGACTGTTGACGCCCCCCCTCAGTATCAAAGTATCTTTGAGACATAATAGGGTGTCTTTGCCCAAATCAAGCATTGGTCGCGGCAATAAAATTACCATCGTCGTATCGTAACTGACACATTGCCCATTGCTGACAATGACATTGTACATGCCGCCTGTTCTTACTGTAATCGCTGCCGTTGTATCGTCATTATTCCAAAAGTAACGTATGGCATCGGTAGCCGTCGCATCAAGCGTTGCTGAATCACCTTGACATATCTTCACGGTATCGGGCAAGGGTAAAGCAGTCGGCGCACCATCTTGAATGGTCGTTGAGGCATTATTGCGGCAACCGTTTTGGTCAACAACCGACACACTATAAGTTCCTGGACTACTGATGGATATTTGTCGCATTGTATCCCCTGTTGACCACGTATAATTGCGATAATTGGTTTGTTGCACAAATGCCGAGGTCGGTCTGTTTGGACATATATAAGGTGTGCCACCAATAATAGGCGTTGGCAAACCGTAGGCAGTGATAAAAACGGTGTCTCGCAAAGTATCTCCGAGCGTATTGATGACTTCAATACTGAATTGTCCTGCCCGTGAAACGGTTATGTTACGCGTTGTTTCCATCGTTGACCAGAGGTAGCTGGTAAAAACGCTGTCGGTGGCAATAGTTGCCGTTTCATTGGGACAAAACCCTGTTGCGCCAACAATATTCACTGCTGTTTGACCACAGATTTTTGATATAGAAAAGAGAAAGAAAAGTAAAAAAAGAGTGATAGATTGCTTCATAATCGGTTGAAAACGTTATTCTATTGAGACATGTGTGTCGTTTGATAGGTGGGAAACGTTTTTGAAATATATTTATTTTGTATTTGCCGTGGAGTTTCACAGTCTTATGAAGCCTTAAAAGCTTCTTATGACTTATCCTCAATTTTAAAGCTTGACAAAACATTTAACAAAATTTTGACAGCTATATGAATGACTTTTACTTTTTTTAACGTTTATATAATATGGAATCACTTGAAAAAGAAACTCTTATAGGTATTCATATTCTTTAGTCTAACATTCAAATTTTAAATTATTATAATTATGGCATTACCGATTGCGCTCAAAAAAGGTCTAAAAATCACAGGCATAACGCTTGTCGTTTTATTGGCGGCGGCTATAGCGACTCCTTTTTTCTTTAAAGATAAAATCGTTGAAAAATTCAAAGAAGGTATCAATAAGGAGTTGAACGCCAAGGTGGACTTCACAGATGTAGACATTTCGTTTCTACGTCATTTTCCCAAAATATCTGTTCGTTTAGAAGGTTTAGATGTCAAGGGAGTTGGCACTTTTGACGGTATTCCTTTGCTACATACTGAGGGGTTGGATTTGGCACTTAACTTTTGGTCCGTGTGGCGGGGTGGCAATCCTTATGAGGTCAATTCTGTATATCTCGACAAACCGTACATCAATGTGGTGGCTTTGAGTGATGGACAAGCGAACTATAATATTACAAAACCTGCCGCGGAAACGCCTGGACCTTCTAATTTCAAGTTGAGTTTGTCTCATTATGCCATCAATAAAGGCACTTTGATATATGATGACCGCGCTTTGAACTTCTATTTGGGACTGCGCAATATTGACCACAGTGGCTCGGGCGAAATGACGGCTGATGTTTATGACTTAGATACTGAAACGGTTAGTGACTCAACGACCGTAAGTTACGGTGGCATGACCTATTTGAGCAACGCACATGTTGACTTAAAAACGATTGTCAATGCCGATCTTAAAAACATGAAGTTTACTTTGAAAAACACGGATGCAGTCATTAATGCCTTGAAAATGAACCTCGATGGTTGGACACAACTCAAAGACGATGATATATTAGTGGACATGACATTCAAAGCACCGTCCAATAACTTTAAAGATTTCCTAAGTATCATTCCCGCTGCTTATACCAAGGATTACAGCAATATGAAAGCAACAGGTACATTCAATTTTGATGGTTTTGTCAAAGGTACTTACAATTCGGAAGCCAAACCAACCCCTCAGTATCCAGCGTTTAAAATCAATTTGGCAGTACAAAACGGGACGTTTCAATATCCTTCATTGCCAATGGGTGGTACGGACATCAATACAAACTTATCGGTGGCATTGCCTTCCTCTGATTTTGATGCTTTACAATTAGATGTGGCTAATTTCCATATCAAATTGGGTAACAATCCCTTTGATGCAGTGCTCAAATTGCGCACGCCTGTTTCAGATCCTGATGTGGATTTGAAAGCAAAAGGAACGATTAATTTAGGTGAATTGACAAAAGTATTGCCGATTGAAAGCGTCCAAAACTTATCAGGTGTTATTACGGCCGACGTTGCTATAAAAACATTGATGTCGTACATTGACAAAAAACAATATGAAAAAGTCAATATGAATGGCATTTTAGGTGTCAACAATATGAATGTCCAAGCCAAAGGATACCCCTCAGTATTGATTAACAATTTAGCCATGAATTTTACGCCCAACTCCGTGGATGTAGGCAATTTTACAGCTAAATTGGGTAAGTCCGATATTCAAGCATCGGGTACGATTGACAATATACTCGCCTTTTTTTCGACCACTAAAACGATGACAGGGAAAGTTAAGTTCGCCTCAAATCTGATAGACGTTAATGAATGGATGCCGCCTACGCCCAAAGGAGGCGTTGCCACTACAGCCAATATAAAAACGGCACCTGTTGACAAAGCCGAACGGCCATTTGACCGTTTTGACTTTACGATTGATGGCAGCATCAATAAGTTGTTATATGAGAATTATGATATTCAAAACTCGGCGGCTGCGGGACATTTTACGCCTAATAAGTTTGTGATCAATAACTTTAAAACACAAATTGGTAATTCAGATGTATCTGGAAATGGTACATTATTAGGCATTTTCGATTGGCTTTTTGACAATAAACTCTTGGGAGGTACCTTGAATTTGAATTCCAACATGATGGATTTGAATCAATTTATGACGGCTACCCCTGCGCCTGTGGAGTCAAAGGTTGTCAATGTCGCAACAGAACCTTTCCTCGTGCCTGAAAACTTAGATGTTACCATAAATGCGAAAATGAACCGCGTCATTTATACCAATATGGATTTGACGAATGTGACAGGTAAGTTGATTGTTCAAAATGAAGAAGTCAAATTTGAAGATGCGACTGCCAATGCTTTAGGCGGTCGCATCAATATCAAAGGCGGTTACAATACACAAGACGCAGCCAAACCTAAATTTAAGCTGATTTATGATATGAAAGGGATTGATTTCAAACAAGCGTTTAATACATTCAATACGTTTGAAAAACTCGCACCCATAGGACAATATTTAACGGGTAAATTCAATACGAACATGCAAATGGGCGGCGTATTGGGTAAGGACATGCTGCCCGATTTGCGTACTTTAGATGCCACAGGTTTTTTGCAAACCGTAAACGGATTTATAAAAGGATTGAAACCGCTTGAGGAAATCGCTAATAAATTGAATATTAGTGAGTTGAAAAACTTGGATCTTAAAGACACTAAGAACTGGTTTGAAATAAAAGAGGGAGCGGTCACAATCAATGATTTTGATAAAACCATTGCTAAAGATATTAATTTGACGATTGGCGGTATGCATAGTTTGACCAATGAAATGAATTATCATATCAAAGCACGTGTGCCACGTAAGAAGTTGGAATCAAATGCGATCGGTGCGGCGGCAGGGGCAGCTTTTAACGAAATCGTCTCGCAAGCGGCGAAATATGGTCTTAATGTCAAAAACTCAGAATTTGTCAATGTCATGTTTAACCTAACGGGTTCGATGTTGCAACCTAAAATTGCCATGAAAGTGATGGGGGGTGATGGTCAAGCGACTTTGGAAGATGCGGCAAAAGGCATCGTCACGGCAGCAGTTGACAAAGCTAAAGATTCTGTCATGATAAGAGCCAACGCTGAATTGGAAAAAGCGAAAACAATAGCAAAAGAAGCAACAGACAAAGCCATAGATTCAGCCCGCAATGTGGCCAATCGCCAAATTGAAGAAGCCAAAGCAAGAGCCATAGAAGAAGCTAAGCAAAAAGCAGGTGAAGCTCTTGGTAACAAAACAGGTGAAGTGATTGATAAAGGCTTAGAAAAAGTGGGTGGCAATGAGAAAGTCAAAAAACAAGTAGATCAGGTAAAAGATAAATTGGACAAATGGGACCCGTTCAAAAAGAAAACGGTGCCAAAAGATACGACTAAAAATTGACCCCCTCAGTATTCAAACAGTCTTAGGAAGCTTTCAAGGCTTCCTAAGACTATCATTCTAAAGACCCATCGAAAGCACCAACTTCCCAAACTGCTTGCCTTCGTCCATTTTCTTGAAAGCGGCATTCCCATCGCTCAAAACAAATACTTCATCAATGACAGGAACTATTTTATGTTTATCAATCAACTGCAACATCGCCTCAAACTCCTGTGGCGACCCCATCGTTGAACCCATGATAATCAATTGTTTATAAAAAATAGATTGAGGGCTGATGCCGCTTAAAGGGCCGCCAGTACCGCCATAAATACACAGTCGCGCGGCTGGTTTAGCCACTTTTATTAAATCCGAAAAACCCGACCCCGACGCCCCATCAACGATACAATCGAAGCCATCCGCCTCTGTAAAGGCAGTTTGAGTCCACCCCTCAGTACGATAATTGAAACCACCTTTCGCACCCAGCCTCATAGCTTTTTGTATTTTTTCATTAGAACTTGAGGTCACCCAAGTCTCCAATCCACAGGCAACAGCAAATTGCAGAGCAAATAATGCAACGCCACCACCAATACCCGTTATCAAAATACGATTACCTTCTTGTGCCTGACACCTTGAAAACAAAGCACGATAAGCCGTTAGTCCTGCCAAAGGTACGGCTGCGGCTTGTTCAAACGTCAAATGTTCGGGTTTGGGATTTAGATATTGGGTTTCAACAACAATATATTCAGCAAACGTACCATCATCTGGCAATCCCAAAATGCGATAGTTTTTACTCTGCACCCGTGGGTCATCACCCCAATTAATGAGCGGATTGATTATTACCTCTTTCCCCTTTTCAGTTGTTCCCGCCCCATCACTTCCTAAGATTGTGGGATATTTTAAACCCGCATACAAGCCTTTTTTTATAAAGACATCGCGATGATTCAAGGCAGCAGCAGCTAATTTTACTAAAACGCCCCCCTCAGTATGAACAGGCATTGTCCTGTCTTGATAGGCTAATGCTTCATCTTTACCGACTAATACAAGTGCTTTCATGTTTAAAATTTAACAAAAGTGAATATATATAACTGACTCGATGTAAGGTAAGGCAGATATTGAATTTCACCAAAAGAAAAGGCGTGCTTTTAGGAGTAAGCGGAAAAAGTAACGTGTATGCGTTAAAGTTTAACACATAAAAAACAGATTTGAAAGAAAAAAGTCTAATTTTGTTTTTACTCAAATTGGACAACTTTCACTCATAAAAAGACGTTTTCTTACCGTCATACATAAAAATTAGACGTTTATGAAAATACATTTCCTTCATGTCGCTTTGCTTTCTCTCTTAATGCTTTTTTTGACCCCTGAAAAAGCATTGGCAACCCACAATCGAGCTGGCTCCATTTGGATAGAACAGATTGGTCCCCTCACTATTCGGGCAACCATTATTACTTATACCAAAGCATCATCCGTGGCGGCTGACCGTGATACACTCGACCTCAATTGGGGCGATGGCAGCCCCTTGCAGAAAGTAGCTCGTTCAAACGGCGGCGGCAGAGGTGTTTTTCTGGCAGGCGATATTCGATACAATGAATATGTGGCGACTTATACCTATCCAGGGCGTGGCACTTATGTGGTTTCTATGACTGATCCGAATAGAAATGGCGGCATTTTGAATGTCAATTTTCCCAACTCCGATGTCGTACCGTTTTATATACAAACGGTTTATACATTTTTAAATTCTAACTTTCAAGGCACGAATACCACCCCTCGTCTTTTACAACCACCGATAGACAAAGGCTGCGTAGGGAGGACGTATGTGTATAATGTTAATGCCTATGACCCCGACGGTGATAGTATTGCCTATCGTTTGATTACGCCTTATCAAGACAAAGGTATCACTGTACCACTTTATGAGTTCCCAGATCGCATCAATACGAACCCACCTAAAGCCAATCTTATTACTTTAGACGAAAAAACGGGGCAATTTACTTGGAAATCACCGCAATTACGAGGTGAATACAATGTTGCTTTCCTTATTTTAAGCTACCGTCATGGTCAAGCCACACCAATTGACTCCACCATACGTGATATTCAAATATTGATTGAAGACTGCCAAAACGACCCGCCAAAAGTGGAAACCATAGACAAATTATGCGTCATTGCGGGGCAATCTATCAAATTTGCGGTACGTGGCACAGATCCAAATGTGGGGCAAAAAGTACAATTGTCCGCTTTAGGCGGTCCTTTTGAAGTGAAATACAGTCCTGCCATTTTTCTCGGCAGTCAAGGACGTTTTTTGACACCGCCTGTTATAGATACTTTTAAATGGCAAACGACTTGCGAACATATTGCAGAATACCCTTACAACGTCGTGTTCAAGGCTATGGACAATTTCTTTGACACCGCAGGTTTGGTTGATTTAAAAACCGTTCAAATAAAAGTCGTAGGTCCGCCGCCTGAAGAGGTGCGTGTCGTCAGCGGTTCGGGCGAATCCACGATCAGTTGGAAGCAGCCTTATATTTGCGAGGCAGCCAAAGACAGGTATTGGTACGCTTATTCGGTTTGGCGGCGTGAGAGTAGTTCGTCTTTCCCCATTGATATTTGTACGCCGGGGCTTGATGGTAAAGGTTATGAACGCATTGTTTATGATACCATTTTCCCTTTTGCTGGGGGACGTTATACTTTTGTTGATAAAAATGTAGAACGTGGCAAGACGTATTGTTACCGCGTTTTAGCGCATTTTGCTAAACGGACAAATTCTGGCAATCCGTTCAATTTTGTTCCAAGCCTACCATCAGAAGAGGTGTGTGTGCAGTTGCAACGCGATTTGCCACTCATTACCAATGCCACAGTTGAACAAACATCCCCCTTAGTAGGGAGCATTTTAGTGCGGTGGACAAAGCCTGTTGCTAAGGATTTGGATACACTTTTAAACCCGGGACCTTATAAATTTGTCGTTCAACGAGCGCAAGGTATTACCAAAACAGGTTTTCAAAATATAACAGGTGCGACATTTACAAGTGCTACTTTTGCAGGTCTGAATGATACGACTTGGATTGATAACGCATTGAATACCACACAGTTCCCCTACACTTATCGCATTGCGTTTTACAAACGTAACGATTCTTTAGTTGGTTATTCACCTATCGCTTCTTCTCATTTTTTGAAGATTCAGTCAACGGATCGTATTAATATACTGACGATAGATAAAGACGTGCCGTGGACAAACTCGCGTTACGATATTTTCCGTTTGAATCGTGCAACTAACCAATATGACTCCATCGGAACAACTGTGACCCAGACATATTTAGACGAAGGGTTGCTGAATAAAACGGAATACTGCTACTATGCTCGTGCTGTCGGTAGTTATGGCATTGTGGGTATTGCGTCGCCGCTTATCAATTTGTCGCAACGGATATGTGGGACGCCGATTGATACTGTTCCGCCTTGCCCGCCAAAATTAGCCATTACTAATAATTGTGATTCGACGGGACGAACAGCAGAAACCGCTATTTTCAATCTATTGCGTTGGACAAATCCTAAAAACAACTGTAAAGGCTCGGAAGATTTGGCAAAATACACAGTTTATTACGCCGATACTGAGGGGGGGCAATTTCAAAAAATTGCCACGATTACAAACCTAAACGATACCCTTTTGTCACATCAAAACGTTGTCAATCATTCTGTTGCAGGCTGCTATTACGTTACTGCAACCGATTCATTAGGCAATGAAAGTGTTCGTTCCAATGTGTTTTGTATGGATAATTGTCCTTTCTACTTACTGCCCAATGCCTTTACACCTAATGGAGATGGCGACAATGAAGTGTTCAAACCCATTAACTTACGCTTTATTGCAAAAGTTGATTTCAAGGTTTTCAACCGTTGGGGACAACTGGTTTTTGAAACTGACAATCCACTTTTGAATTGGGATGGTAAAAACACCAAAGGCGATGCTTTAGCAGACGGCACTTATTTTTATACCTGTAAAGTATTTGAGCAACGGGTCGGTGGGGCGACTGTCAGCCCTAAAGTTTTAAATGGATATATTGAAATGATTAGAGGAAATTAATACATTGTTCAGAATGCTGATTTTACTGATTTACTAATCAGTAAAATCAGCATTCTGAATATTCAATATAACTTTTCAAAAAAACTTTTTTCCCTCTTTCAGTCAAAACAAAATCCTCAAAAAGTAACGCTGTATTCGTTAATTTCTCTAATTCTGGTCGCTTATGTGGCGTAATAATTACAATGTTTTTAGTTAACAAAAACAATGTTGAAACTAAGGAAAACAATTGTTTTTCAGGACAGAGGTGCATGGCAAAACTGGAAATAGTTGTAGTAAAGAGGCTACGAGTGGATTCGTTAGTGGTGAGTGCACCTTTAATAATGTCTTCAAAACTGAAATTTAAACACTTATTTCCTGTATTTTTTTCATAAAGAGAACTTGTAAAAGGGTCGCAACCTACGGAATTATCAAACCCAAGACCCCTCAGTATCAGAGTCACTTCTCCACCACCACACGCCAAATCCAATGTTTTTGAATAATCTATTCGATGCTGATTTTGTTCTAAAAGTTGTTGAATATAGGAAAAATGTGGATTTTCATAGCCATCCGCATGGTTGCGATAGTAACCTTCTACACCCATTTCCGCATATTCGTTCCGAATAGCTTTAAACGACAACGCCGACTTTTGGTCGGCGTGTGGCATTGTTTTTTTCTTTTTCAACTTTTAGTCTTAATATCTAAAAAATCCTAATTTTTAAATTTCGTTTCATTATACCGCATTTGTAAAGTATCTAACAAAGGGTCATTGCTCGGTACAACATAAGGTTTGTACCTTCTAAACGGATTAAGATTTATATACCGTTTGGGATTCAATCGCATGTCTTGCATCAAACCTTTGGTTTGTAATAAAGCTTGATTTAAACTGTGATACACACTATCATTGGTGGCAAATTGACCAATCGTTCCACTGCCATTATTGACATTTTTAAAAGTTGTGGAGAGTTCAGAAAGCGATTTTGTCGTTTCACCTAAGGTTTTTTTCAGTTCTTCAATGCTTTGGCTGACCCCCTCAGTAGCCGTATTGATTTTTGAGAAATCTACCGTATTAGCTTTACCTGCAACATCATTCAAATTCGTCAATAAACTATTGATTTTTGCATTATTGGCATTCAAATTCGCAGTTATACCTTCTACATTTTTCATGGAAGCCGTTAATGTACCAGCCGAAGCTGCCATCAGTCTATTTAAAGCAGCCGTTGAAGTCCTTAAATTGAGCAATGTAGCTTGGATATCTCTTAGGCTTTTACCCATTTGGCTGTCAGGTTCTTTGATGGCATTGCCTAAAGTATCAAAAACCGCATTCATGCCTTTGGTTATTTTAGCAATATAGGCATCAAATTCTTCAGGTTTACCAATGATAGATTCAAGTGCCGACATCGTTTTGCCAGCGATTACATCACCATTTTGAGCGCAATCGCCCCCTTGACATATTTGGTCAAATTCCAGATTCATCGCCATGCCGCTCAATACCCCATTAGAAAATAGGACTGCCACAGCGTTTTTGGGAATACCCGGATTTTGTTTAATATTTAATACAAGAGTGACTTTTGTGCCATTATCGGGTTTGAAAATGATTTCATTGACCGTTCCAACTTGAACCCCCCGAAAGAAAATGGGTGAGGATGTATTGATTTGTTTGGCATCCATAAAGTCCACACTAATGGTGAGCGAACGGTCGAGCAGGTTTTGACCTTTAAGAAATTTATAGCCCCAAATTGCCAATCCAACCGTTACGACTGCGAGAATACCAATTTTTACTTCGTTTGAAATTTTCATTATTATTTTTAGACAGTTCGCTTTGACAAGTTGTTCTTTAGAAAAAACTTGCCTAAGTTTTCTTAATTTTATTGATCAACTATATTTAAAATATTCAAAAATGACACCATAAAAGAATAAGACGCCGTAAATCGTGAATATTATAAATTCTTAAAAAGATGTTGTTTACATAAAAAATGCAAAATTAGACGAATTTTTAAGATTTTTTAATTTCCTCTTAATTCACACGCCTTCCATTTTTATAAGAAACTATAAATGCATCGGCAAACCCATTGGCTCTTAAACGTTTTAAATCTTGAGATGCATCATTATAAGTGTCGAATCCTGATATAAAATATTTGAAAACAGGTCCATCTTTTATTACTTCAAGCTTGGGCATACTTTTCCACGGGGGTGTGCCACTTAAATCTAAACTGCCAGCAGCGAGTTGAATTTTGAAAACCACCCCCTCAGTATTTGAATTAAAATCCCGAACAGTCGTTATAGGCTTATCAGTCGTTGTATTAACATTCCTAACAGTATTTGTAGGCTTATCGGTATTTATAGGTATTGTTGTACTAACATTGGTGTAATTGACAGGTGCGCCTCCTTTGGTTTCGACTGCCGTTTTATATTTTTGAAATGCTAAAAAAATGGATTCCGCTATAGTCGCTTGCCCTGCTGCGCTACTGATAAACACGCCTTCGCTTGGATGGTTCAAAAAACCTGTTTCGATAAGTACACTGGGCATAGCTGTTTCTTTCAAAACCATAAAACCCGCTTGTTTAACACCAAACGACCGACGTCCTTCATTGGCGCGAAAACTCTCCTCAACATATCTGGCAAACAAAATGGACTTATCAAGATAAGCATTTTGGAACAAACTGAAAATGATATATGCCTCCGTCGAGTTGGGGTCGAAGCCATCATATTGCTCTTTATAGTCCGATTCAAGCAAAATAGAGGCATTTTCACGCCTTGCCACTTCAAAATTGCTCTCTTTTTTGTGCATACCCAATACATACGTCTCTGTACCTTGCGCGCCACTGTTTTCATCCGTCGAATTGCAATGAATCGAGATAAAAAGGTCAGCTTTCGCTTTGTTGGCTATTTGCGCCCGTTTATGCAATTCGATAAATTCATCTTTTTCACGGGTATAAATCACCTCAATCGAAGGGAAATTATCCTTGATTTTTTGCCCCAATTTCAAAGCCATTGCTAAAGTGTTTTTACTTTCAACACCATCAGACGAATGACATCCCGAATCGTAGCCGCCATGACCTGCATCAATAACAACTTTATTTATCCGATAATCTTTATCAGCATTGTCGTCAAGGATTGTAACTTTGCCCACCGAATCTATACATGGCGTTTCGGGCGTTAATTTTTCGTTAAAAACCGCCTTATCAGATTTTAAAAGCGGCAATAGAGCAAAAAGCGGCGTTAGGACAAGACAATAGACCATTGTTTTTCTCATTATCATAGAAGTCAGTTTTTTTTCATTTAAACGACGAAAGAATTAAGGGGAAGTATGAATTATGAATTATGAATTATGAATTATAAAAACTGTATAATTCATAATTCATATTTAAACACCCCTCAGTATCGGACGCAAAAATAAGGAGATTTTTGACCTTGAAACATCATTTGCATATCATTATCATAGTTTTTTTCTTTTTTGCTACGGCTATCCATGCTAAAAAGCCTGATTCCGTTCTACAAAAAGAACAAGTTGCGCGTTCCAACCCGCGCAATGACACGGCTACACTTGTCACCCTTGTCGCCCTTGATACAACACCTCGAAAAGACTCAACTACCGTAAAGTTATCAAAAGAAGGCTTGGATTCGCCTGTTGACTATGGTGCAAAAGACTCCGTTTTTTTTGATAATAAAAATAACCTTGTTCATCTTTACGGCGATGCTTATGTCAACTACAGCAACCTCAAATTAACGGCTGCTTATATCGTTGTGGATATGAAAAACAGTGTTGCCACGGCGGAACCCCGTTCTGATAGTATCGGCAGACCAAAAGGTTTGCCGAATTTCAAAGATGGCACACAAGATGTCAGTGCTAACAAAATGCGTTACAACTTCATTTCTCGTAAAGGTATAATTTTAGAAGCTTTATCCAAGCAAAATGATGTGTTTATACATGGCGGAAAATCCAAATTTGTAGCTGCTACAGGTGATTCGACTGTCAAACAAGAAAATATTATTTACTCTCAAGACGCTATATTTACGACTTGTTCTGCCGACCATCCTCATTTCGGCATCGTTTCTTCCAAGCAAAAAATCATTCCGAACAAATTGATTGTCGTCGGTCCTTCTAACTTGGTTATAGGCGATATTCCCACACCTTTATGGTTGCCGTTTGCCGCTTTTCCTTTGAAACAGGGTAAAAAAACAGGTTTAATTTTTCCAAAAGACTATGAATATTCGCCGACTTGGGGTTTTGGTTTAAAAAATATGGGCTGGTATTTCCCTCTTTCAGACAATTATGACCTCACTTTAACAGGCGATGTTTATATCCGAGGAACATTCGGTTTGCGAGCAAACAGCCGTTATGTTAAAAAATATCGCTATCAAGGGAATGTAGAAATTGGTTATGCAAGTACCATTAAAGAAAATGAATTATCCGTGCTGTCGCGCGACCCCTCATGGAATATTCGTTGGTCACACTCAAAAGACCAGCGTGTAAATCCCAATTGGTCATTCAATGCAAGTGTCAATATGAGTGGTTCAAAAAGTAATGACCCATTGCGCAGTAACTATAACAGTGTCACACGCAACGACTTTAATTCAGCCACTACAAGCCAAGCAACGTCTTCAATTTCTTTTACAAAAACATTTCCTGGAAAGCCTTATTCGCTGTCGGGGGGTATGCAGTTGTCTCAAAATTTAGTAACAAGAGAAGTAACGGCATCGTTGCCAAACCTCGATTTTACGATGCAAACAATTTTTCCTTTTAAACAAAAAGAACGTGTTGGCGCAGAACGTTGGTACGAAAAAGTAGCTTTGCAATACAGTTCCAGCCTTCAAAATCAAATACAGACCAAAGATTCTTTGCTGTTGACACCACGAGTTTTCGATAATTTGAAATTTGGTGTCCGGCACAATTTAAGTTCCAATGTCAATTTTACGGTTTTAAAATATTTTAATTTATCCCCCTCAGTATCTTACACCGAAAATTGGTATATCAACCAAATCAGTAAATCCTTTGACCCGACACAAACCTTTAAGATTGATACATTTTTCAATAGCACAAAGACCGATATGTCAATTGTAAAAAGCCTTTTGCAAGACGGTACTACGAAAAGCGATACTATAGGCGGCTTCTATCGCCCGCATCAATTTAATATGGGCGCAAGCTTGACAACTCGTATTTTTGGAACCGTTCAGTTCAAAAATGGTTGGTTACGGGGTATTCGTCACTCGATTTCACCCTCTATAAGTTTCAATTATTCGCCTAATTACTATCGCTACACCGACAGTGTGCGGACGACAAATAGTTCACTTCTGAAACAAATTTATAGCCGTTATGAAAACTCGCTTTATGGCGCAGCAAATGGTGGCAAACAAATGTCTTTGGGTTATAATTTAACGAATCTTTTTGAGATGAAAACTTTTAGCAAAAGGGATTCGACTTTCAAAAAAACTAAACTTTTAGAGAACGTCAATATATCGGGCAACTATAATTTTGCCGCCGATTCGTTCCGTTTCAGCGATATCTCGATGTCAACAGGCACTAATTTATTTAAAGGGCTTTCGACTTTAAGCGTTGGTACTTTGTTTAGTCCTTATGGTCGTTTGGCGAATAATTTGCGTTCACAGAACTATGCTATCAAAGAAAATGGCAAATTTTTAAACTTCTTGAACGCCACCGTTTCTATCAATACAGGCATCAGTATTGGTCAAATCAGAGATTTTTTAACAGGTAATGCCAAAGAAGACAATCTTACCCAACAAGCCACTACCACTAAAAAACCAAGGAGAAATGCTGAAGAAGAGAGCCTTATTGACCTTTTCAAAGATTTCAGACTCAACCACATTTTCTCAATCAGTGTGGATAGAAACTTTGGTGGACGGGATACAACGCTGTATCAAAACTCACTTTATACATCGGGCAATATCCGATTGAGCAAAAAATGGTCCATGACGGTGGGCAATATTGGCTATGATTTTATACAAAAACAATTAACTTACCCCGATTTTAGTTTCAGTCGCGACCTCCATTGTTGGGAAATGGGCATGAGTTGGCAGCCTGTACGTGGCACTTATGCATTCTTTTTACGCGTAAAACCTGGGACACTTGATTTCATCAAAGTACCTTATCAACAGAATTTGAGCGATGGGCAGTTTAGGCGGTTTTGATAGCAAAAAAATATTTTGAAGATAATTTTTGTATTTTTGCAAGCATAATACATTATTATTTTAACAGAAACGACCCCTCAGTATTTTGAAGTTCCGTGCCGACTATTTTGTTATAACCTTATGTTTTATTAAACTCATTTGATAAGGGTTCGCCTAAAATAATAGACTCAAATTAGTCATAACCAATATTTTTCACTTTTCGTTTTTCACTTTACATTATGTAAGTAGATGAACAGAAAGAAACGAGAAATTTATTTATCATAGGTATTTGATAATCAATCTCTTAAATTATTTATCATTCATCGTTTATCATTCATCATTACTTATAAACGATGATTATAGGCATATCATAAAAAAAATTTAATCATAACGCATTTTATTATGGACAACAATAAAAACATTCTCCAACGCTTCATTGATTGGTTTTTAAATATCTTTAGCGTCAATGACTTAAAAGACGACAAACAAACACCTCCTAAATCTAAAAAGAAAACAGAACCCAACATAGAGACACCCATAGAATCCAATACAAAGAGTGACTCCCTGCCTAAGATAGAGCCAAAGCCTACTACACCCACTGATGATAAATCAGGGATTCCGACTAAAAAACCTACCACAACGACAACCCCCAAAACATCGGGTGCGATAACGATTGACCCCGATTATAGCAATCGGAAAGGTTATAATGCTGATTTTTTAAGCCTACAATTGCCTTTGCCAAAGCTTTCAAAAAAAATGCAAGCTAAAATTGCCTTGACTACTGAGGGGAGGCAAAAAGAACTCAAATACCACCATTACAGCGTTGTAATGAATGGGGAAAGAAAAATGCCTTTTCTAACAGCGGTCAATGTAGATGCTTTGAGCTATGAAAAATTGGGTGATGTGCCTTCAAGAACCGAAATTGGGCGTGACAAATGGTATTTGGATCCGCGTATTCCAAAGGATAAACAATTACCCGTCTCTTTTTATGATAAAAACGACTTCGATATTGGTCATCAAGTGCGTCGTGAAGATACACTTTGGGGCGATACTTTAGAATTTGCACTGCAAGCTAATAACGATACTTTTCATTTGACAAATGCCGCACCTCAGCATAAAGACTTCAACCGCAATGCCAAACGGTGGCTCGGTTTAGAGAACTATGCGCTTCAAAATGCGCGTAAATTTGGTCTGAAAATTACTGTTTTCACAGGTCCCGTTTTTAATGATAAAGACGGCGTGTATAATGATATTAAAATTCCTGATCAATTTTGGAAAGTCATCGTTATGATAAAAGACGATGGTACGCCCTCGGCAACAGGTTATATGGTTCAACAAAATGACTTAATCAGCGATATAGTCACTCGTGGTTTTATGTATGAACAATTTCTAACCTATCAAGTACCTATTTCGGAAATCGAAGATTTGACAGACATTAAGTTTGGACTGAACGACTATGACCCGATACAGAAAAAGAAAACCCGCTCGTTGAGCTATGAATTTAGACCAGAATTGGTTGATACATTCGATAAAATCATTTTTTAAGCACTGATGCCCACAATTTCCGCCTTGTTTTTTTTGTCATTTTAAGCACAGCGAAAAAATTTGGTTTTTTGAAAAACAGCATCATTTTATCATATTTAGATTCTTGCCCTTCGTTACTAATGACAAAAATAATTGGAATTATCTACTAATTGGAATAAACGCACGTTTGGGGAACTTTAAAAGCTGTGCATACCCCATAAGTTTTCGAGTGATTCTTAATATGTAAAAACGGACTTGAAACTGGCTTGAAACGACATCTAACATCTTGAAACCACCGATTTTGAATCGGTGGATCGTCATACTCCCACGACTACCATCTATCATCTTTTCAAAACATCACATAAAATAGCTGTTAGATGTGATGTTTTGAAAAGATGATAGATGTTGGGGGCGGCGTTGTTTTTATCCACCGATTGAAAATCGGTGGTTTCAAGATGTTAGATGTTCTTTCGAGCGTAATTTTAAGCGAAAAAAGCATTTTACACATATTAATATCTGTTTGAAAAGATATGGGGTATCCACAGCTTTAAAAGTCCCCCGAACGTATAAATAATGAAATATGAATTTACAAGTAATTAAAAATCAAATTTTTACACATTTATCATTCATAATTTATCATTCATAATTTATCATTCATAATTTATCATTCATAATTTATCATTCATAATTTATCATTTATCATTTATCATTTCTATGCTGTTTAAAAATATACAATCAAATATAGAGATAGTAGATACTGATTTTGATCTGGTATTTGAGGAAAGAATTCAAGAGGCTTCTGCTATTCATTTTACACCTTTAAAGGTGGCTAAATTGGCTGCGCGTTATTTGGCTAATAAAAAAGGTGTAAAAGTATTGGACATCGGCTCTGGTGCAGGAAAGTTTTGTATGATTGGGTCGGTTTGTACTGAGGGGTACTTTGTCGGTGTTGAACAACGAGAAAGACTGCATTTAGAAGCCCTTAGAATATCCCAAAAATACAATTTAACGAATGTGTCCTTTATCAATACAAATATTACCAATATTTCATTTAAAGACTACGATGCTTTCTATATTTTTAATGCTTTCTATGAAAATATCAGCCTTTTCGGTGGCAGTATTGATGATGATATTGAATTAAAACGTGAACTGTATGAGAGCTATTCTTTGTATGTCAATGAACAGCTTGCAGACATGCCTATTGGCACAAAATTGGTGACGTATTTCAGTTTTGGCAAAGAAATTCCTGACAGCTACGAGATACAATTTAAAGCTTTTGATGAGAAATTGAAGATGTGGGAGAAGATATGAATGATGCCTAAACAAAATTAAATTAAAAAATTTATTTTCATTAAAAAATTATATTCTTAATTATGAAGAATCAATTTTATTAAATAAGAATAAAATTTGGTTTATAAATTATTCATCCTTTATATTTCATCATTCATCATTCATATTTATAAAATTTTGGAAAAACATCAAACAACTTCCTCAATACTCATGGTTCGCCCAGCGCATTTTGGATTTAATACGGAAACAGCTGCTAATAACGCTTTTCAAGTGAATGATAAGTCGTTATCTATCAAGGAGATACAAAAAAAAGCGATTGCTGAATTTGATAATTTCGTGGCGATACTGAGGGGTCGTGCGATCAATGTGGTAGTGGCTAATGACACGGCTTTGCCAGTAAAAACTGATGCCGTTTTTCCCAATAATTGGATAACAAGTCATGGCGATGGAACGATGATTTTGTACCCCATGTATGCGCCATCACGGCGTTTAGAACGCGCTGAAAATGTGATAAAGGAGATAGAAAAGCAATTTCTCGTCAATAAACGCTTGCATTTAGAGCATTATGAAGAAATCAAAACGTATCTGGAAGGGACTGGCTCGATGATACTTGATCGTGTGAATGAAATTTGTTATGCCTGTTTGAGTCCACGCACAGATTTAGGTCTTTTGGACGAATGGTGTGAGATTATGCACCACAAACGAGTCGCTTTTCATGCCGTAGATGGCAAAGGACAAGACATTTATCATACCAATGTGATGATGGCTTTGGGCGAAACATTCGTCGTTATTTGTATGGAAACAGTGCAGAATGAGGCAGAAAGACTGAATTTGATTAAACACTTTGAGCAAACAAAAAAAGACATCATTGAGATTTCAATTGACCAAATGATGCTGTTTGCGGGTAATATGTTGCAAATTCGGAATGATTTTGATGAAACTTTCCTCGTTATGTCTAAACAAGCTTATGACTCTTTGAATAATTCACAAATTGCTCATATTCAAAGGCATACAGAAATACTTTATGCTGATATTAAAACAATTGAAACCTATGGGGGTGGTTCAGCAAGGTGTATGATGGCAGAAATATTTTTTGATAAAAAAGAGAAGGCATAAAGTAATAATTTAAAAGGCAGTATTATATTTGACACTTCTTTACATCATACAATTATTCATCCTTAAAATCAATTGGCAAAATGGAAAATCAATTTCTCGATTCTAATTTCGACAACACTACCCCTCAGTATAAGGAGTATGCGGGCTTTTGGCAACGCTTCGTGGCACTCCTTATTGATGGCATCATTCTGTACATCGCACAGATGATTATTTTTTCAATTTTTGGTGTAAATTTATTCAGACCCGACCCTGATATGTTTGCCGACGGTATACCCGCTTCAATGTCAATAGCTTATATAATTAATTTAGGTGTGCAAATAGCCTATTTCGCTTATTTTGAATCAAGCGAAAAACAAGCGACTTTTGGTAAACAAGCGATGGGTATTGTGGTGACAGATCTAAATGGCGAGCGTATTTCGATGCTGAATGCTGTTGGACGTTATTTTTCTAAAATTCCTTCTGCGCTTATTTTGGGCATTGGCTATTTTATGCAGCCTTTTACTCAGAAAAAACAGGCTTTGCACGACATGATTGCAGGTACGTTAGTGTATAGAAATTAAAGAAAAACGCAGTAGGGTTGAAAAACTTAAATAGCATAAATGAGCCTTTGAGTATGTAATATCTCAAAGGCTTCCTTATTTTTGGCGCAAAATTACCTACTTTTTATTCAACGATAACGACATTAGTAGAATGAACAATGAATTTCTGGATTCAGAATTAGAAAAACCAACCCCTCAGTATAAGGGCTATGCCCGCTTTTGGGAAAGGTTTGGTGCAGCTTTTATAGATGGTATCATCTTATTTGTGGCGGGGCAACTGATATTAGGCGCATTCGGTATCAATTTTATAGATATGTATCAAAGTGCAGCACGAGGTGAAGACCCTGTTGATATTTTTGGTACACATTACTATACAGCAAGCATTTTGAGCATCGCATTTGATTGGTTTTATTTTGCACAACAAGAATCAAGCGACCAACAAGCCACCTTGGGCAAACGGGTTGTGGGTCTCATCGTAACGGATTTGAACGGAGAACGGTTGAGTTTCCAACAAGCGAGTGTTCGTTTTGTAATGAAACAAATCATTTCGTTTGTGTCGCTTTTGAGTTCATTTTTATCGCCCTCAATCGTCAGCACTTTGAGCTTTTTGGCATTAATGGGCTATCTCATTCAGCCATTTACAGCAAAAAAACAAGCCTTTCACGATTTAGTGGCTAAAACTTTGGTTTATCGGAAATAGTTATTGGTTATTGGGAAATTGGTTATTAGTTAATGGTTAGTAATGAATCTGTATAACCAATAACTGATATACTCAATTAAAAATGGTTTGTCTATTTTATAAGAAAGATAAAGCGATTACTGACTGTTTCTCGCTGCGCTCGAAAAGCGTACTTTGTAAGAGAATTTTCAGAGCGAAGTCAAATTTTGAATCGTTAACGATTC
>JANOAU010000055.1:0-70200 GCA_031411275.1 Saprospiraceae bacterium
TAACGTGAAAAAATATTTTTCTAACGTGAAAAAATATTTTTCTAACGTGAAAAAATATTTTTCTAACGTGAAAAAATGTTTTTCTAATCTGTGAAACCTTGAAGTAGATAGTATAACATGAGTTAGGTGCTTAACGTGGTAGCTTTTTATTCGAAATAATACTCAAATTAGGGCGTAGCCCTAAAACCAAATACACTCCTGAATGCCTACCGCCGATACAAACCCACAATCGGCACATCCATACACACCGTCAAACCAAAACGAATGGAATTGGCAACTCTGCCTGTAACATTCTGTGTATCAGCCACTTGCCGCAACTGTGGCGTCAATTGAAAGCCGCCCATGACGGAAAGCGGCGCACCTTTCACACCCCAAACAGCGTAAAGACCCGGCGCAAAAACTTGCGAAAGTTTGAACTTTTCAGGCAACCCGCCGCCTTTATCTTTACTCCAACGATAGCTGAACGCTGCGCCAATATCGAGCATCGGCATATAAAGCGAAAATGAGTGCGCTGCCTTTTCGCCGCCTTTGCCAAAACTAAACGAAATACCAATAGGCGCAGACACGCCATGAGCACCACTACCTGTGCGACTCGAATCCGTTTTTGTGGCTTCATAAGCAATGAAAAACCCCGGATACGCATTGATGTCCATCGAAAAATGGGCAGCACGTTTGGCGCGGTATGAGCCTGTTGGCATGGCGTAACGTTCAACAATAGAGCCGAGCGAGGCATTGTCTGCGGTGATAACGTCAGTCATAAAATTGGCGTAAAAGACGAATTGGCGTAAGGCTTTCTTCGATTTCTCTGTCGCCGAATCGGCGGCGGGTAACAATTGTTCCATCAGTTCCGCTGTGCCGAGTAGCGCGATGCCGTATTGCCGATTGTGCATGAGGCGAAATACGCTCAAAGTGTTGCGTGGCAACGACATACGTTTGGTGAATACATCGCTGCTGTAATATTTCTCAGGCGCAAAGTCTGCATAGAATTTGGCTTTGTAACCCAATTCCATCATGTTCAATATGTATTCAGCTTTGTCCAAAGTAGTTGTTATGCGGTCGGGCGTGTTTGCCTTTTCGCCGTTGTTTTCACTTTGAAATTGTTTCAAACCTCTTTTTACTGAGGGGGTATCCTTTGGCGACAGCGCAGTCATTTTTTCGTTGTAATGTAAAAACTCATCGGTCATGGTCATCAGTTGATGCACGTTTTGGGTCGTGGGTTGGATATTCATCTTTTTGAATAGGGCGCGATTGCGTTGGTAGAGTAATCCCCAGAAAATATCACCCCCCTCAGTACCGAGGGCTTGCAGTGAGTCGCGGCTGATATATTCGTCGCTTTGAGGGCTTGTCAATAGGTTTTTGGATAGTAAATTGACCAATTTGAGTGAACGCCCGAGTTCCGTAGGGTCCTTCCCTTGTTTGTCTTCAAAAAATTGAAGCACCTGTGCGGGTGAATTTTGTTCACCCAATAGTCGGACGCTTTGCAAACTCAATGAAAACAATTGCCCTTCTGTTTGCTGCGAGAGGTGAGGGTGTTTATCGCGTAGGAAAAAATCGAAATTGAAAAGGACATTCCGCATATCGCTTTCAAAGACGTTCATCCATGACTGACCCAACGAAGGTGTTGAATTCGCCGCGTTTTGAAAATTCATAAGCTTTTGCGTAGCGGGCATCAGCGATTTGAGCATCGGTTGTTCCTCCAATTTGGCTTTGAATCGTGCAAAAAACACGCCCATCATCTCGTCTCGACTGCGTTTGATGAGAAATTGTGCCGTTGCATCAGCGAATTGCGCGGGCATCATAGATTTGTTGATGGGTGTATTGAAAAGGGAGATATTGGACTTCGCATCCACCACTTTCAAGCTGTTTTGATTGTACGCATACTGAGGGGTCGCTTCCGATGCCCGAAACCGTGTATTGTGTTGTATGCCCGTCAATTGTAAAAGCTGCACGTCCACCGAGTCACTGAATGGGTTTTGGAGAAAACGGTTTATGTTTTCCATATACGCCAATTCGCTGTCGGAATAGCGTTTGCGGTTGTCTGCTGATTGCAGAGTGGCAAACGTTTTTTCCCGCTCGTCTTTGGATGCCAACAATTTTTGAGCATCGAGATAGGCATTTTGGCTATTTAATGTAAAGCAAAACGTTAGAGCAATGGCTGTGATGTAAAGCTTATTTTTCATGAGTAAGAGAAGTGATGTTGATAGATGATAGTTTAAGTGTTTAAGTGGATAGATGATAATTTATAGATGATAGTGGATAGTTTATATTATTCACTATCATCTATAAATTATCATCTATCCACTATAAACTTACTTTTAATTAACCGATATAACCTTTGCCGTCACATAAACGGAATAGTTATGTAAATCACTTTTGACATTGTACACATCATCTTTACCGGCAGAAGCTGTATTGAGAGAAGCCTTATCGAGTCTCGTCCACGCTTTGATTTGAGGGAATTGCCCTGTGCATTTGCCCATATTGTCGTTATAATTAACATCGTCTTCGACGGCATTTGTTTCATAAACAATATAATCCTCTTCACTGACATCCTTGATTTTGATGAACATGGCAACTTGATAGTTTGGCACTGTGGCGGCGTCATCCACTTGTCTATAGCCTGTTTCGCTCGGAAACCATTGTGTAGGTGTCACCCAAGTCACCACGCCGTCTTTGTTTTTCTTACCGACTTTCATATTCATACGAAACTCGCCTTCGCCGACGTCCAAATCGTGAATAATCGTCACTTGCTCGAAAGTCACATCTATTTCAACTTTATGTGGATTAACTGTAACTGCTAATTGTTTTTCATTATTGGAATAACTTGTTTCAGCAGGCGACGATGTCGGGTTGACAATGACTTTGCTTTGATACGTTTTGGCATCAGGATAACCATTAAAACTGAGATGCACCGTTGATTCGCCATTCGAATTGAAATCAATACCGCGTGAAGGAATGGTATTGATGGAAGCCCCTTTTTGTGCGCTGGCATCGGGCAGAAAGTCCAACATAACATTTTTAGCGGCACCACCTTTGTTTTTCAATACAATGGTCGCATTCACCATCGTTTCGCGGGTGACTGTTGTGCCGCCATCAAAAGTGAAACTGGTGATGTAAAAATCATTGGATGTGGCGGGCAAACTCGGGTCGTTATTTCCTGGACCTGGATTGTCTCTGAGTTGGGCGAAAGCTGTTGTCGCCATAAAAACTAAAAGCATAAGTGCATTAAAACATTTTTGAGAAAAAGAGATTGATTTCATTTTAGAAATTGATTTAGAAATTGATTTAGAAATTTTGTTAAACAATTGATATATAAAAGTTAAAATACTGAGGGGATAAAAAACTAAGGCAAGGGAACTGTCTTTGTCACTCCGCCAACAGTTACCGCAACAAGGTTATCGCAAGTACCATTGCCATAGTTGATTTTAGTAATAACAGCCCCTGTTGTACATTCTAACATACCCGAAACAGGCCATTCGCAACTGTTGAGGCGATGTAAAGCACTGGTTGTAGCTATAAGCACCGTTCTATCATTCTCATCTTTTGCTTTGCCGTTGATCGTGATGTCGAAACTGTTGTTACTGGAGGGTGTTTGCGGCTCATACTTAATGCGGGAATCTTGAGACGCAAGCTGTGAAGATTGACCGCCGACTTGTGTAGCCGTATAGGTCAAATCAGAAAAAGTAAGCGATGCGCCTTTGGGCGAAGTCACAGCTAAATTAGTGGACTTAGCTGTCAAGCTAAAGGGCTGAACTGTACTGTTTTTGTTTACCGTCATAGATAAATTACCTGCTATTTTGAGGCTGTTAATTCTGACATTCGTTAGCACAACCGACACATTAGCCGTACCTGTTTGCGCCACTGTTCCCGAAAATGTCATTTCGATTTTGCCTTTGATTGTATCGCCTCGATGCGTTATGTATTGGCAGTTATCAGGAATCGAAATATAAACTGTCAAAGGAAACAGTTGGCTATTGCTATAAGGATAACAACCTGTTGAAATGCAGGATTGATTCGTATTTATATCGCAAGGCGAACCATCAGTTGGCATCGTAATCGCTTTGGCGTAAACCATCTCGCAGATATTGCCGATAGCCATTTCTGCATTCATAACTGCTTGTTCTTGAGGTGATTGCGCCGTCAAAGAGCTAAACATACCAAAGGCTAAAATGAGAGCGAAGGCGTACTTCGCAGTTAAGATTGATTTCATTTTTTTTAATAATTAGATTGTTAAAGTGAATAGATTGTTGTTTTGGGCATCAATGTTTGCGTTCGGGTACAACCCAAAACCCAAAAGTTAAAACTCAAAACAGGAAAATACTGAGGGGGTGTTTTTACCAAAACCAAGACTTGACGGCTTGCCATATCGCTTCGTCGCGCTTTTTTTGATACTTTTTGAATTGCTCGGTGGTTAAAACCTTTTTTAATTCCACGTCTTTCTCTCCTTGTAAAGCAGAGATTTTGCGGTATTTAGCCCAATCGCCCATCTGTTGCTGCACCACTTCCGTTTCATTGCGTCGGGCGTAACGGAGGTTGATTTCGCTCACTTTTGGTGCTTGGTCTTTTGTCAGTTGCAAGCCTTGTTGCATCACTTTGTCGAGGTCGGCGGCACGTTGTTCGGGCGTTCCGTAGTTCCCTTTTTTGATATCGTCGAGTGTGCGCTCTACGTTTTTTTGAGCTAAGGCGGAGGTAGCGCACAAACCGACGAAGCCAAGTATGAGACCGATTGTTTTCCAGAATTTCATTACTTTAGTTTTTTTTTACCACATAGGCACATAGGAGTTTTCACATAGATTCACATAGTTTTTTTGTCATTTTGTAAGAATCTATATGAAACTATGTAAATCTATGTGAAAACTCCTATGTGCCTATGTGATTAGAGAAAGAACATACAAACAACTACTCATATTCCTTATCAGCTGCCCGACCCTTTATTTTTTCAAAATATTGGTCGTATTCAGGATGATTCGTACCCATGATGCGGTCCCAAAAATTGAAGTACAAACTGTAATTCGCATTAGAGCGCGAATGGTGCATATTGTGGTGCGTAGGTGTGTTGAACCATTTGAAAAACCAATGTTTCGTAAAGCCACTTGGCGATACTTCATAGCCTGTATGCCCGAATACATTGAGCAATATAGACCAAGCAGTGACGATGAACAAAGCAGATGGGTGCATCGGCATCACCATAGCAAAAACAGGTATGATACCAAATTCGACAACCGCTTCTAAAGGATGAAACGAAAAAGATGTAAACGGCGTCGGGTTATGGCTTTGATGATGCACACGGTGAAAAATTTTGAACAAACGCGGGTGGTGCATCAATCGGTGAATCCAGTAGAAATAAGTATCGTGCAAGAAAATAGCAGCGGCGATTGAGAAAAAATAATACAACCAACCATGCTCGCTGATATTGAAATACATGTGTCCATAACCTGCTTTTCGGAGAAAAAAGACACCAAACGCCATCGCTGCAAATATACCTGCTGTCATCAACGAATGACCGAGTTCGCGGCGGATGTCTTCGTCTTTGGGTAATTTTTGTTGGATTTTGATGCCCCACAAGTCGCGGCGTTTCCAGACATAAAACACACCATAAGCAAAAGCTGCGGGAACGAGATACCGCAAAAAAATACCCAGCGACATCAATAACCAAGTTGGTAAAATGCCATACTGATTGGCGAAGTTTTCAAGAACGGATTGCATGATTGAAAAGGTTTTTATGTGATTAAAAATTCAGTGATGATAGTTTTTCTTTTGTGCATCAACGACCTTATTTGTGTTCGTTGACGCGGGCAATTGGGTTAAATTGATTTGTTAAACGCATGCTCCGAGGTATTTCCACATTTCAGGGTAGTTCAAACCACCACATGACACCGGAAACAGGCTTTGTTGTGTATTGGTTTTCTCACCACCTGCGACTTTCAAATTGTGTTCGATACTACCTCTGTCTTTGTCGCTTAAAGCTTTTACAAGCGTAATAGCGATGCGAGCTTCCATGCTGTTGCGGTCTTTACCTGGTTTTTCAGAACCAACAGAAACGCCTAATTGGGTTTTGATGTAGTAGAGAATGACGGCTTTGTTGTAGTCAGTCGGGTGCAAGCCGTTCATTTCGGCATCAGTTAGGCGAATGGCATCTACATTCGTTGGTAGTTCGCTTCTTTGAGAAGATGTTTGAGCAGATAGCGGTGATAAAAGAGCCGCACAGAAGAGAAAGGCAGTCGCCAAAAGAAGTTGTTTTACATTAATAACTGTTTTCATAAAATTGTTAAATTTAAAAAGTGAATAATAAAAGATGTTAATCGGTCAAACCTTTTTTGCTGTTTGATGATACAAAGGTGCGCCCTCCACGTGCCGCCGCCAAATCGTTTCAACCAACTGCAAAGACGTTTCAACCAACTGTAAAAGCGATTGGTTTTTTAAATGAACCGTCAGACACCCCCTCAGTATTTGGGCGATTTTCCTTGGAAATGGACTACTTTTGTAGGGTTTCAACCATCAAAACCGCTTCACTGGGGCAGTTGGTTGAATCAATCATACCATTGGTTGAAAAAAATAGTCGGTTGGTGGTAATAGACAGATGTTTGTGGTATAGTTTAATAACTTTGAGAAAAAAACAAAGGAATGAATTGGTCAAATAAACGATATGCTATGGGAGCAAAAGTCGTCTTTGTGTTGGTGATTGTAGTGGCAGGTTTTTCAAGTTTAGCATTTTGGATGTTATCTAATGCTTTGGCTTCGGCAGATGCCATCAAATTGGCCGTGTTCAATACCAGTCTGCTCATATTATTGTTTTATACGCAAACCTATTTTGTCAATCGGTATATAGAGACGCAAAGGTATAAGTTGTTTTTTGTAGCAAGTTTCGCAACTTTTGTAGGGATCACCATCATTCGTATCGCTTTGAGTATGTTGATAATTCGCAATTACATCGCCAATGATGTAGCTGTTTTTTTTGGCCCTGTTTTCCGATTGATGGGCTTTATTACAGGCACATCGTTTATCGTTACCATTATTGGTGTGGCGTATCAGTTGCTCAAAAACCGCTATGTGGCGGAAAAACGCAATCTCGCCCTTATAAATGAACAACAGGCGGCGCAATTGCAGTTTTTGAAAGCGCAAATCAATCCACACTTTCTATTCAATGCTTTGAACAACCTGTATAGCCTCGTCGTCACCAAGTCCAATGATGCACCCAAGTTTCTGTTGAAACTTTCTGATTTGCTGCGTTACGTCACTTATGAGAGCCAAGCCTCGTCCGTTTTGCTTGAAAAGGAAGTTTTACATATTTCTAAATTCATTGACCTGTTCCAAATGCGGAGTGAGACCCCCCTCAGTATCATACTCGAAACGGAAGGCGATTTGGCGGGTCACAGCATCGAACCGATGATTTTGATTCCATTGGTTGAAAACTGTTTCAAACATTGTGATTTTGAAAGCAACCCAAAGGCGTTTGTCAAAATAATAGTCGCTGTTACTGAGGGGAGGCTCATGTTCACAACACACAATACTTTTGACAAAACAGACGAGCAGAAGGATACTGTTGGCGGTGTCGGTTTAGCGAATATTCGGCATCGTTTGTCTTTGCGCTATCCACAACGCCATACGTTTCAATATGAAGAAAAAGAAGGCATTTTTAACGTTTTTTTGAAAATACAGACCAATCATAAAACTCAAATCAACTCGTCTCAATCCGTGATTTATGAAAACCTACAAAGTACTACTCATTGACGATGAATATTTAGCCTTAAACTTGATGGAACAGTTTATCGGCGAATTGGCAGATTTGCACATTGTAGGCAAATGCAAATCTGCCATTCAAGCCCTCGAAGTATTGCAATGCGAACAGGTGGACATCTTATTTTTAGATATTCAAATGCCCGTATTGAGTGGTACTAAAATGCTGAAAACGTTACACCACGCACCCGCCACGATTTTCACAACCGCTTATTCTGAACATGCTGTTGAAGCCTTTGACCTCAATGCGGTAGATTATTTATTAAAACCGTTCAGCTTTGAGCGTTTTTTGCAAGCCGTGAACAAAGCGAAGGACTTTCTGAATAAGAATTACCCAGCCCCCTTTGCCCCCCTGAGGGGGGATACCGCACCCCCTCAGGATACTACTGAGGTAGCGCATCTCCCCCCAGGGGGGCAAGGGGGGGCGAACAAAGCGTTTTTAGCCATGAAAGTAGATGGCAGAATTGAAAAAATCATCTTAGCCGATATTTTATACATCGAAGGCTTGAAAGAATACGTCAAAATAGTCTGCCCGATGCGCCAGTATGTGGCTTACGAGAGCATGAAAAACTTAGAAGAGACGTTGCCAACTACGGATTTCTTGCGGGTGCATAAATCGTATATCGTCGCTAAAAAGCGGGTGCAAACACTCGATGGCAATCAATTAGATATTGGTGGAAAAATTAAAATTCCTATTAGTCGGGAACGAAAAGAAGATATTGTAAAAGAGCTTTTTGGAATTTGACCTCCCTGCTCACTACTGTCGTTGCTCAAATCAATTTTCGCTTGATGGTCTTTATGTGCTTCTACTTGCGCCGAGTTAGCATTGGGGGGCAGTTCTTTTTCTTTATTGACCACAAAAGCAGCATAATTGTCCGCTTTTACGGGCCCTTCTAACATATTTGTGAAGTTTTTGGTAAATTCAGCACCAAAGAACAATATAGCAGAGGAGTAATAGACCCATAAGAGTATCAAAGCCAATGAACCCGCTGCCCCAAAGGCTGAAGCCACCGCCGAATTGGATAAATAAGTGCCTATCAAATATTTACCGCCTAAAAACAAGAAAGCGGTAAAAGTTGCACCCCACAAGACATTCGACCATTTCAATCGGGCATCGGGTAAAAATTTGAAAATACAAGCAAATAGAATCGTTACAATACCCAATATGATAAGATTGTTTATTATAAGCGATAACCATTTCCATTCACTTAAACCAGGGAAATAATGAGAACTCAACAATACAATTAAAGCGTTTATGAGTAAGGAAACGATCAAAAGAAAACCTAAAGTCAAGACCATAGAGAAGGAAATCAGTCTATTCATCAGATAGCGCATAATGCCTTTTTTAGCATCTACTTTGATTGACCATATTTTGTTCAAGGAGTCTTGTAATTCAGAAAAGACACCCGTTGCACCCAATATTAAAGTGATGAATCCGATAATTGTGGCTGCCCAACTTTGTCCTTCTAATTTCACATTTTTAATGGTATCTTGAATCAATAGCGCCACATTAGACCCCATAAGACCAGCAAATTGATTATAAATCTCACCTGATACGGCTTCTTGCCCAAAGAATAGGCTGGACATACCGATGATGATAATCAACATGGGTGTAATAGAAAACACCGTATAATAGGATAAGGAGGCACTGTATTTAAGTGCATCGCTTGAAAAAAAGTCTTTTGTCGTTTTTACAAGGATTTGTCCGAGTTTTTTAAGTCTGGATACCATGCTGTTATCGTTTACAAGTTTTTAAAAATGCCTTTCCCCTCAAAATACTGAGGGGAGTACAATCCGTATGAAAAAAAAGATAGTAAGGATTGAGGAAAAGTTTATAAATGTAGGCATAATACTCTTTTTATTTTTTATAAAAAATAAGACCACCCTCAATGACCTATAAATTGCCCATTATGAGTATTTATTTTCCAAATATGAGGATATTTTACGAATAAATCAAAGACATTTTTTATGTCGACCACAGAAAACAGGGAATTGTTGCCCCGATTAATAATTATTTGAAAGGTATGTTTTTTGTGTACTCCACAGAATACTCGTTCTCTACGACAGACATGGTCACAGAACGATTTTTTTATGATAAGGTTTATGCAACCATTTTTGTGGCGCACTGCCCTTGTCACAGAACGACCATAAAATACTTGTTGTCATGAAAATGCCAAAATTGAATGTAAAACTGACAGAGACTCAAAGATTATCAATGCTTAAATGGAGAAAGCCACTCCTCTTTTTGATGGGTTTCATAATAGCGTTCACCATATTGATTATTCTTTTCATTTCGCCTATCAGCAAATACGTCATTGAAAAATATGATGAAGAATATACAGGGCGACAAATTACGATGGACTGGGTATATGTCAATCCATTTACAGGCAACCTACATTTCAAAAATTTTAAGATATATGAGTTCAAAAGTGATAGCGTGTTTTTAGCTGCGCCTGGTTTGAATATTAATATTGGCATACTACAAATCTTTTCTAAGCAGTACATCATTAAATCTATAACATTAACTGAACCTCTCGCTTATATCAGTCAAAATAACAGAGGCGATTTGAATTTTGCGGATTTGATAAAACGATTTTCCTCTAAAAACAAGTCAGACACGATAAAAAAAGCCGTTTATTTCAATATATTGAATATGAAAATTGACAAAGGAGAATTTCATTATCGTGAAAAATCTATTCCCTTTAAGTATTTTGTCAAAGATATGATTTTCGAGAGTGAGGGTATGAAGTGGGATGTGGATACTTTAAATGCTAAGTTTTCTTTTAAATCAGGTTTGGGTTCAGGAAATGTAAAAGGTGAATTTACGCTCAATCTTAAAACCTTAAATTACAGCATTAATACGATTGTGAATCAATTTGATTTAAAATTCTTAGAACAATATCTAAAAGATATTTCCAATTTTGGTAATTTTTCAGGCAAGTTTGATGCAGATGTGAAAGCTAAAGGCAATCTGAGGGATGCTGAAAATATTGTTGGCATAGGTTCTTTAATATTGAATGATGTCCATTTAGGTAAAACAATTGACAACGATTATGCGGCTTTTGATAAACTCACTATATCTATAAATGAAATAAATCCAAAGAATCGAAAATATCTTTTTGATTCTTTAGTATTGGTTCATCCTTTTATCAAATACGAACGATACGATTATTTGGACAATTTTCAATTGATGTTTGGTAAAAAGGGCGAAAATATCAAACAGGCTAAACAAGACCCTACTAAATTTAATCTTATCCTCGAAATTGCGAATTATGTGAAATTAGTCACCAAAAACTTTTTCCGTAGTTATTATCAAGTTAACAAATTAGCGGTTTATAATGCAGATATAAACTACAATGATTTTACTTTAAACGAACAATTTTCGATTGGTGTCCATCCTTTAAATATCCAAGCCGATACGATTGACAAAAACAATGCACGGGTAAAGATATATATCAAATCGGGTATTGAGCCTTACGGAAATGCTGCTTTAAATTTAAGTATCAATCCGAAAGACAGTTCTGATTTTGATATTCAATACAACTTTCAAAAAATCCCAATTACTATTTTTAATCCCTATACCATTGCTTATACTTCATTTCCTTTAGACAGAGGTACGGTGGAATTTAATGGCAAATGGCATGTTATCAATGGTAATATTGATAGTGATAATCATATTGTCGTCATTGACCCCCGTGTGAGTAAGCGCATAAGAAAAAAAGATATGAAATGGGCACCATTACCACTTATTATGGCATTTGTGCGTGAGCGCGGCAACGTCATTGATTATCAAATCCCGATTAAAGGGAGTCTTAAAGACCCCAATTTTCATTTACGGGATGTACTTTTTGATTTAATTAAGAACATTTTTGTCAAACCTGTAACCATTCCTTATGGTATTGCTGTAAAAAATGTTGAAAATGATATTGAAAAACTGTTGACCCTTAAATGGGAAATAAATAAAAGTAAGCCCTTAAGTGATGAAGAAAAGTTTATTGAAAAAATGGCTAATTTCCTTAAAAATACGCCTGACGCTTCTATTACTATAAAACCGCAATCTTATGCTTTAAAGGAAAAAGAATACATTCTATTTTATGAAGCTAAAAAGAAATATTATTTGGATGTAAATAATAAAAATGCTAAGACTTTTACGGAAGATGATTCGCTGGCAGTGGATAAACTATCTGTTAAAGATTCCTCGTTTGTGCGTTATCTCAATAACAAAACCAAAGGAATGATGTTATTTACGGTTCAGGATAAGTGTAAAAAAATTATTGATTCCGATAAAGTCTTAAATAGATACAATCAACTCATAAAAGAACGAGCCAATGTATTATTATCTTATTTTAAAGCTAAAGAAGTAGAAAATAGAGTTAAAATTGTAGAAAGCAAAAATGTAGTGCCTTTCAATGGCTATTCATTTTATGAAATTATATATAATGGTGAATACCCAAAACCATTGCTGGCAGCTTATCGCAAATTAGAGCATTTTGATAATCAAGCCCCAAGAAAGAAATTTAAAGATGAACGCAGAAAAATACCTAATATCTTTAATATTTTTAGGAAGAAAAATTAAACCCCTTCAATTATGTATGAATTATGTAACTATTTCCTTAAATTGTATAACACTTAAGGATTTAGATGTGTATATCTTTGCAAGATTCAATACGCTGTTCGAAAAATCATTCAATCACAACTAAATCCAATAGATTATGTATAAAGGAACATTTATGCCCAGTGCACCCAACAAAACACTTTGGTTTGTAGCACTTCTCATAGGCGGTTTAGGTATTTTGGCACATTATACCCCTATTGAAGCATTATCGAAGTACAACTATCAAATGTTGCTGATAGGTTTTATTTTACTCGTTGTAGGGACGGCTTATCGAAAGATATAAAATCGCTCGTTCTATACCCCTCAGTATTAAAGTAAAAAAAGCCTCCTACAATGTTATTTTTGTAGAGGCTTTTTTGTTTAACTTTGCCTCACACCTTACAAGTAAAGTATAAATGATGAAATTTAAAATGACCCTTTTGGCGATGACCGCTTTTGCCACCTCATGCCAGAATGTTGAAAAACAAAACCCCAACCCGCTTATCGGTACTTGGGAGTTGATGGCAGCTACAAGCACAGAAAAGGATGTGACGACTTCGACGTTTAATCCTAATATTAAAATGATAAAGATTATAAATCCGACTCATTTTGCCTTCTTAAGCCATGATTTAAGTGGGGGAAAAGACACAGCAACGGCAGCATTTACGGCGGGTGGTGGCACTTATACTTTGAAAGACAGTGTTTATACCGAACATTTGGATTATTTTATTGATAGAAATTGGGAAAATAATAAATTTGAATTTGTAGTTCACATTAATCAAGATACTTTGACTCAAAAAGGTATTGAAAAGATTGAGAAGTTGGGTATTGACCATATCATAATTGAAAAATACAAAAGAATAAAAAACTAAGGTTGTCCATATTTTGTCGCCCTCAGCGTGTAATACTGAGGGGGTAATGCCTATGCCACAAACCGAGTTTGTGATGCCCAACTTCGGTGCTGTGAGCAGTTGTCCCTTCCTTTTTTTAATCTTTTTTATCGCAACAATATAAAATCTTGTTTGTAGTGACAAAAATCATTGCATTAAATTTAATTCCCTCCTACATTGCAATTATTCAGAAAACAGTTATAAATAGTCAAAACAGAACAATAATCTCCCTATACATGGGCGTTACCTAATTTAATTTTATAATTTAGATAATTACAAAACAGTATACTTTATTAACAAATTTTCAAAATTGACTATCCGATGAAAGCTCTATTTTGTCATGCACACATCCAACAAAGCCCGTTTGTCGCACAATTTGCCGAAGCTTTAGGTATTCCCAACAATACCTTGCGCGCCAAAAGCATTTTGTCTGCGCTATTTCAAACAATCAGAGAGCGTATACCCTTATTTGCCTCTCATACTTTGATTGATTTTCTACCAGATGTCGTTAAGCCTTTATATTTAGAAGAATGGCATAACGAATTTTCCACACAATTTGATTACAAGGAATTTATTAACGCCTTATACAAATTAAAAGGTTTGGAACATTCCGCCGTTTTTCATTCTAAAATAGAAGTTGAAGCAGCAGTTTGTGCTTTTTTTGAAGTCCTTCGCGAAGGAGTAGAAGAAACCCAATACGAGGATTTGATGTCGTTTATGCCTTTATCACTACGAGTGAACCTTATGAATGATTGCGCTTTTTAAGGTCATTTATGTTGTTTACCTCGATATTCAAGTATTTATGCTAAAAAGCCTTTCAGATGTGTGTCTGGAAGGCTTTTTAGCATAAATACTTGAATATCAATACTTAGGAAATGATGAATGATAAATCCGTTATACTAAATGAAAAGTGAAAAACGAAAAGTGAAAAATATAAAACATTGATTATGAATAATTTGATTCTATTATTTTAGGCAAACCATTTTCAAATGAGTATAAACATAAAAAAAATGCATCATTCATCACTTATCATTCATAATTTCTTATTGAGGGATTCCATTTTGCACCCAACAAGCAATTTTAGTCAATGTGGCATCACTCAGTTTTGATGACCCTTGTGGCATCGCTTCGAAACCTGATTTGTGCTGGATTGAGCCTAAAAAAGCGGTTTTGCTCGCCGCCGAAGACGTACCCGCATAAGAGCTTAAATCGTATCCCGCTTGTTTGCTACTGGCATTGTGGCAGCCCGATAAAGCACAACTTGCATCCATTATGGCTTTAATATCATTGGTATAAGTCGGCGTTGTACCTGTACACGTGACGGTATCCACAGTAGATTCTTTTGTGCATTGAACCCATGTCATAACTAAGGCGAATGTGCCTATAAAAAGGAAATTTTTCATAAAAAGGTGTTTTAATATGTGAATAACAATCAAATGAGTTAAAGATAATCTTTTTTCTTAACCCAATATAACACGACCGTTTTAGCCCATTAGTTGCTTTTTGTCAAAAATAAATGTGATATCATACCTGTTTTTGGAAAAAATACTGAGGGGGGTAAAACGCCTTAACGTTGACGAGGTTTTGAACCTTGTCCATGTTTTCAACAAATTGGCTTTTACCTTGTTATCTTTGAAAAAATCACAACTTTGGACAACAACCTTTCCTATCAATACATTATCGCTGGTGCGGGCGCATCGGGTTTGAGTTTGGCGATTCGCATGATTGATGCGGGTTTGCATCTATACAAACGCATCTTATTGATTGACAAAGACGACAAACAAAAGAATGACCGCACATGGTGCTTTTGGGAAAAAGAAGCCGATAGATTTGAGTCTATTGTTTATAAAAAGTGGCACACGTTCAATTTTTATGCTTCTAACACATTGCTTGAATTGGACATCAAACCCTACACCTACAAAATGATTCGCGGCATTGATTTTTATAATTATTGTAAAAACATCATTGACCAAACCTCCAATGTGGATTGGATAAAAGAAGACATTCAAAGTATTGAAACAATAGGCAATCAAACCCTTGTAAAAACGACCAAACAAACCTACACAGCTGATTATACGTTCAGCAGTTTGTTTTCAAGAGACACAGTGTCTTTGAAACCGACTGAGTATATGCTCTTACAGCATTTCAAAGGCTATATTATTGATACAAAAACGCCTTATTTTAATCCTCAAAATGCCACTTTTATGGATTTTAGGGTTGCTCAAACGCACGGCACAACCTTTGTTTATGTTCTGCCCTTTTCACCGACAAAGGCTTTGGTTGAATACACTTTATTTACTGAGGGGTTGCTGGCAGATGCGGCTTATGATACGGCTTTAAAGGACTATATCAAAAACTATCTCAACATAAATGACTACAACATCATCGAAACGGAGTTTGGCATCATTCCGATGACCGATTATTCTTTTCCGACTCAAAAAGGCAACGTTGTTTACATCGGCACAGCTGGCGGATTTACGAAGGCGAGTAGCGGATTTACATTTAAAAACATTCAGAATAAGACCGAAACGCTTGTAAAACAACTCGGGACAGGCAATAAGCCGACGGATATAGACCTAAAAACACCGTGGCGTTTCCAAAAGTACGATGCGACTTTGCTCAATATTTTAGCCAACAATACATTAGAAGGCAAAGCCATCTTTGAACGGATGTTTAGCATCTTACCCGCACCGCTTATCTTATCCTTTTTGGACAATACGACGACAATATTGGAAGAAATGCGGATTTTTTCTAAGTTGCCGACGCAGGTGTTTTTTATGGCGGCGATGAAGGAGATTGGGAAAGTATAGCCCCTCAGTAGTTGAGCGTTTCCTTACGTTTCGGAAACTTTTAAAGTTTGCGAAACGTGGTTTTAATCGTGCTTTTTAGTGCGGCATACTGAGGGGGTGCTTTTATTCATGGCTCTTATTCGCTTTTATGTTTTGATTGATGACTCTTAAAGAAAAGTATCCTCCTGCTTGCCTTCAAAATACCTTAGCACATCGTACAAGATTTTATTTTTATTTAAAGTATCATCATCTAAATCAATTAAACCCATCAGTTCTTTTTGGCTCAATTGAGAAAAACGTGATTTAATCATTGTACCCAATGTATCATTTCCCATTAAAGCCATGACATTTTTAAAATCTCCCTTGGCAATCAACGCTTTAATTTTAGCCACATCTATGAAAGATTCATCAATGGCATCATTGTAAAGTTTACGACGGTCAACTTTTTCGTCGCTGATATCACATCTTTCAAAGACTTCCTTTTCAGCTAAGCGTCTTTTGATGATATTGAATTTAAAAGGATGTGGATTATCGCTTTGTTTACATTGTGAACATATACAAGGCAATATTTCGTCGGGTTTGAGATTATTCAATGGCACATGCAACTCTTCAAATGAACCTCTAATACGGGCTAATAATTCTCTTTTGTTTTTACCTTTTAATGTAATCTTAATCTTTTTATCTCCTATGGGTTGTTCTACCAATGCAAAAGTATCTTCTCTTTCAATGAGTACACCATAACGCCAATATAAGAAATGACCTTTTTCGTCTTTTGCAATGTTATTGTGCTGCTTACAGATAAACCGAGAAACCATACCCGCAGGAATGACATCTGTGTAGCTGTAAATGAAACGCAATGTATCTTCACCATCAACTTTTTCTTTTGCGGTTTCATTTTCTTCTTCGTTCAAAAGTTGGGGAACGATGTATTCCCTTTTATCTTGCAACTGAAAGCATAAGTCAAACTCTTTCATTAATGCAATGAGGGTATCGAAAATACTGAGGGGGTAATTTTTCTTATCGCTATCCTCTTGCCACCATATTTTTTGCAACTGATTCTTATGAAAACGCCCTTTGCTTTCATTGATGTCTTTATTTCTGACGATGCGATAAAAGGCTTTTGTTGCCCATTCGGGATTTAGTATAACCCAACCACACAATTCTTCTAAATGTTGATAATGCAAAACTAAGTACATGACAAAAAAGACTTTTCCGCCCAAACTGCTATCTTGTGGGTCACCACAACTCAAAAGATATGGCAAAGAAGGCGAAAAAGTTGGCTAAATATAGCGACTTACAAGACTATTTGGGTAAAGAATTACCCATAAATGCAGCACGGATAAAATTTATCGTGCTATTGATTACCTCACTGATAAAAGTACAAAGCGTCAATTTCGAGCGCCTGTCACAGGGTTTTGATAATCCTGTGGCGTTAAGCTCTAATTTACGTCGGATACAACGTTTTTTTGCAGCCTTTGACTTAAACAGAGACCTTGTTGCAAAATTATTGTTTAAACTTTTACCTTTTTCGGGTCCCTATCGGTTGTCATTAGACAGGACAAACTGGAAATTTGGTCAAGTCAACATCAATATTTTGGTACTGGGTGTGATTTATAAAGGTCTGTCTTTACCAATATTATGGACATTTTTAGGCGATAAACGGGGTAATTCGGATCAAAATGAACGCATGGCTCTTTTGCAAAGGTTTATTCGATTATTTGGTGTCTCATCGATTGAATTTCTAACGGCAGACCGTGAATTTGTGGGTAAAGAGTGGTGGTCATTTTTAATTGCGCACAAAATGCGCTTTTTCATACGCTTACGAGCGAATATGCAAGTAAACGTACCGCATAAAGGAACTGTAAAAGCATTTTGGCTATTCAACTCATTGCCACTTAATACAGCCTATTTTCACCCTAACATTGTTGAAATAAAAGGCTGTTGGGTCTATTTACAAGGGTTGAAATTTGTCAATGATAAAGGGCAAATAGAATTTTTACTCATTGCTTCTTACGAAAAAACAGGCGAAGCATTAGACTATTACAAACAACGCTGGCAGATTGAAACCATGTTTAAGGCATTTAAAACAACAGGTTTTAATCTTGAAGACACCCATTTAACGGATTATCAAAGACTCAATAAATTATTGATGCTCACTGCTTTAGCTTTTATTTGGGCATATAAAGTGGGCATTTACAGAGATAAAGAAATTGAAAATATTAAAATTAAAAAACATGGCAGACCTGCCAAAAGTCTTTTCACTTATGGGTTAGAATGGTTAGCTCAAGCATTGCTTAACTCTTTCTACAAAGTAATAAAAAAATTGACTAAGGTATTTTTGTCATGTACTTAGGAAAAAGATAAAAGTTTTTTAGAAAGACATGGCAGATTGGTCTTTTTGTCTTTTTTAGCACCTATTTTAAATGGTAAAGGTTATTCTTTTAAAGAAGTACAAACATCAGAAGAAAAAAGATTAGATATTGTCACTACTTATTTTCAACATAAATACATTATAGAACTGAAACGGTGGTATGGTGAAGAATCGCATAAAAAAGGTCTTGCTCAATTATCAGATTATTTAGACATTCACGACGTTGATACTGGTTATTTAGTCATTTTTGAATATCTTAAAACCAAATCATGGCGGCATGAATGGATAAATTATAAGGATAAACGCATTTATGCTGTTTGGATTTAAATAATGGGTAATTTCCTTATAATTTTACACCTATCATAAAAATAGGATTTGACGTTATTTCCCGCCCTTTCAATTGCCAGCTTAAATCTAAACGTAAGAAACGAAATAAACCAAAGCCGATATTGTCAATACCAAAACCCAATTCGGTATAGTTGCCCAATTCAGGCGTATTCAAATAAGCAAGACGAAAAACTTCTTTGAAACCTAATTTGCGAATCAAGGGCAATTTATCCAATAAGAAGCCTTCAAAATGGTGTTGGGCATGAAACATGACGTAATTTCCAGATGTTGAAAAACGATAAAAAGGTAGGTTCATAAAACTTGTCATATAGTCTTTTGGATTCCCAAAACACGTTTCGTTGCCATTAAAATGCTGAAAATCAACAAATTGTAAGGATTGCTTTTTTAGAAAACCACCGTATTCACCTTGTAATTCAGTATAACCCAACAAACCCATCCCAATTTTATCCTGTTTAATAATCAATTTCAAATGGTCAAATTGCACTGAGTTTAAAGTATTCATTTTAAAGGCTTTGCGATAAGCCACTGAAAAAGTTGGATATTTTGAATCTTCAATATCTTTATAATTCGGATAGGTCAAATACTTTTGCGCAGGTATCCAACTTAGTTTTAGGTCTGCAAAAAGGGCAGTGTTTTTAGTAAAATTCAAAGGCTGAATAGGGTCATTGCTGTTATATTCTTCATTTTTTTTGCGCACGCTGTATTCTGTATTGATACTGAGGGGGGCGCGTTGTGCATATTCAAACCCACCTTCAAGCCGCAAGCCATTTACAACTTCTTGTCCATAAGTGATTTTTGCAAAGGTTTTATCATATATTTTATAGACATGTTTTTTGTCGTAAAGAGCATAAAATTGAGCAACAAACCTTGAAATGGGATTGTCTTCATTGAATTGTACTGCTTTTTGACCGCCTTCAATTTTTAATGTGGCATAATTGAAGCGATTGAAAAGATATTCTCCAGACGCTGCAACTCGTAATTTTTTTTCTGCAAAACTGTAAGATACTGAGGGGTCAATAGTTATGCTTGACTTATAAGGTTTAAACCTTTCCCCAAATCTTTTTGAAAAAGACATCAGTGAAGCGATGTTTAGACCTTGAACAGGGTTAAAATTGACGACTGAAAGCGGTGAACCTACCTTTATACTCCATCTTTCCCAAGAGTTTTGATAGGTATATCCCGTCAAAAGATTCATGACTTTGAATTTATTGTTTTTGTTATTGACTGAATCGAGATATGTTTTGGATTGATGTACCGTCTGAATCGAGTCCTTTTTAATATAATCCAAGCGTTCTTCAAGGGTCAAAGGTATCGGGCGCAGGGTGTCCCAATGCGCCAAATCGTTGTCGTTTTCTCCTTTGGATGCTTTGAAAATTTCATTGGAGAAAAAACGGGGTGCATACTGAGGGGTCAAATCATAGTTAGAAAAAACACCATTGAAGCTGCCCCCAATTTTAAAGCCTAAAACGCCAATTTTGAATACAATGGCTTGTGACAACAGCCGCCAAACTTTGCCGACAGGTACATGATTCTGTTTCAAATAAAGCGTATCGAGAATCGGTTGTTGAATACTTTTACCCGTTACGTATAAATCGGTTTGATAGATATTCCATTGATTGTCAACAATATATATCGTACCACCAAAAGTCGGGTCTTCTTTCCGAATCGGTAAAACAGCTATTTTATAAACTGTATTGCCACTCCCATCTTTGAACTGCCCTTCTAAACGATAACGATAATATAGCATAGCATTGTCAGCAATCGGCGACAATATTTGTCGCTCAATATCAATATGATTGTCATAAAAACTAAAATCGAATAGCGTTGCGCGATTGAAACCAAAGCCATTTGAGTTGCCACTCACCTTTGAGGAAATGAGTTCTTCTTTCTTTTTATCGCCATCCACATAGAGTTTAGAAATGGTTTCTGAGAGGTAAACAATGCCTTGACGTGTGTTTGTATCAAGATTACCCTCCATATCTCCAATGTTGCGTCCAAATATTTTAGTGGGTGCATCGAGGATTTTTTGTAACCCTTTGATATACACATCACATGAATAGGCTTTCACTTGGTCTCGATAAGTGCGGCGCATGGCAATCGCTTGACGTATAATCGGATAAGCGGGGTCTTCAGCATTGGACTTGACGACAAATTCTTGAAGTTCTATATCGTTGGGTTTAAGCGTCGTATTCAACGTGGTTTTACCTTTAATCTCAACATCTATAATTTTTTTTTCATAGCCAATATATTGAAAAACAAGGCGGTATGCACCATCTGCCAAATCGAGTGTATAGTACCCCTCAGTATTTGCCGTCGTCCCCCGTGTTGTTCCTTGGATATAAATATTGGCGAAGGACAGAGGTTCACCTGTGGCATCTGTGATGCGTCCGTTGAGTTGTGCTTGTAAAAAGAAAGGAAATATCCAAAAAGTAAAGATAAGTGTCAAAAATGATTTCATAATGCCTTGTTTTATTTCTACATTGATGTTGTAAACATAAGGCAACGGGGTACATTCTATTAACTTTTTTATACAATAGGGGGGAAATTATCCGACAAAATAGGGTTTTCCTTTTAGAAATGAATAAAAAACGATGAAAATACTGAGGGGGTAAATAGAAAACAAAAATGGTTGATAAGCTTACACTCATCAACCATTTTTTAACCATTTTTTATTGTAATCTATTGATAAATAAAGTTTTATAAAATCAATATTATTTCTTCTTCTTAGCGGGCGGTGTTGCTTGTTGTTGTTTAGCCAACTCCTGTTGTTTCATTGCTTCGTCCAATTTTTGACGGAAAAAGCTTTGTTTTTTAGGCTTTTTCTTATGCTCATCTAATTCTCCACGAACTTTATCATGGTCAATGATGTATTGTTTAGTTACGACTGTTTGACCAATATTCAGGATATTTGAAAACAACATATACAAACTCAAACCCGCCGCATAGCTGTTGAAGACGAACATGAAAATGAGCGGTGTAAAATACTGCATATATTTCATAGCGGCAGGTTGACCAGTCATATCTACATCTTTCATCGAATACCATGTGAAAACCAACAAAGACAAGCCCCATAACAAAGCAAATAAACTGACGTGTGCGCCATACATAGGTACATAAAACGACAATTTAATAAATTCTTCATAGCCCGATAAGTCTTTTGCCCACAAAAAGCCTTGTTGTCGGAAATCAATCGTTGCAGGAAAGAAACGAAACAAAGCCATCCAAATTGGCATCTGAAGTAAGGTCGGAAAACAGCCACCCAAAGGATTGACGCCATATTCGCCATACAACTTCATCTGTTCTGCTTGTACTTTTTGCGGGTCATCTTTAAATTTCGCCTTCATCTTTTCGATTTCAGGTTTCAATGCTGTTGTTTTGGCTTGTGAACGCAGCATTTTATAGCTCAAAGGATACAAAATGGCTTTGACAAAAAAGGTCAAAAGCAAAATACAAATCGCTACATTACCTATAATACCGTGCAAAAAGTCGAAAATTGGACGAATAATCCAACGGTTTATCGTACCCAGAATAGAACCACCATAATCCACAACTTGGTCTAAATCATTGTGATACGCATGTAGAATACCAAAATCATTAGGTCCTGTATATATTTTCATCGAATAACCACTGGCTAAAGCATCCGCAGGGATTTCAATGCGAGAGGTCATCTTTTTCAAGTCTTCATGGTTCAAAGGATAGTTTTCGGTTTCAAGAATAGCGGATTTGAAACCCTTGCCTTGTGGCGCCATCAAAACAGTGCTGAAAAACTGATTACTGTTCGATATCCAATCTACACTTTTACCGTTCAATTCAAGTCTATCGCTTTTTGTTCCTGAAAGATAATCGGGAGAACTATTCAGTGTTTTATAGTGTAAATAAGAGTATGAAGACTCGTAATTGATATTTTTCTCTAATTTATCTAAGTTATTGACCCAATTTAACTGAACTGAATTGGCATCCGATTTCATATATGAAGCCAAACCGTTGAACTTTACCGTATAGTCCATATCGTAAGCCGAACCCAATGTATATCGCTGCTCAAAACCCACTTGGTCATTCAGCATAGCGCGAAATGTGAGGGTATTGCCCGATATGGAAGGTATGAAATACATGTTTTCGGTAGAAATAGACCCTGTAGGCGTATTTGCTGGAATATGGTAGTCAAATTTATTCTTAGCATCTTCAAACAAATAAAGCGGAGTAACAACGTCTTCCCGCTGTTCGTTTTCAAGTATTCTTTTGAATTTTTTCACCAAAACATTTTGAATACGTCCACCTTTATTCGTGAAAGTCACTTTCAAATCCTCATTTTCTAAAACGGACAATTGTTCAGTGCCAACTGCCAAACTACTGAAATCTCCCATTTCCCCTGCCATCTGCGCCCGCTTCATTGAGTCTGTTACTGAGGGGGGAATTGTTGTAGCCGTCGCTGCGATTTGTAAACTGTCCTTGGTTCTTTGAACGTGGGCTAACGAGTCTTGCGTTCTTTGTTTTAAATCTTTCTCTCCTTGCGAAGGTGCTGTGAACATGTTCCAACCCAGCAAAATAAGTAAAATTAACACCATGCCAATCATGGCATTTTTGTTGTCCTGATTCATCAATGTTTATATTTTTATCAAATAAAATTGCTCAACTAAGCGAAATGAATTTCATTACTACCAAAAGCGGCGCAAAATTACAAAGTTTGACCGTCAAAAAGGCTTTTAGCTCATCTTTTTTCTATGACGAATTAAGGTAGGATATATTGGAATGGTGAATATTTTAATAGTGAATGGTAATTGACGAATAATTCATCCTTCTTCATTCACCACTAAATTATTTCAACTTCGCCCAATCCACTTCATTGAACGACGTAAAAACCGAATCGGGCATACTGCGATAAACGCCTATAGGCACCATTGAGCGATTCTCGCCGCGGTTGAGCGAGAGCATAATATTGCCTAAGGCGCGATAATCTGCCCAAGGTGTCGTCATGGTCGGTTTTTCATTGGCAGCTTTTGCATAATAATCCCACTGAACCACTAAATGGCTGGACGGATTGACATAAACATGATATTTGTTGTCGGGAGTATTGCCCACACTTTTAAAAGTCATTTCAACAACATCACACTCCACACCCAAAGCATTTTTTTTCATACCCGCATATTTCAAAGTTACGCCCGAATCCTTCATCTTAAAAGGCATAACGAGCCAATACGAGTCGTTTATCCACATACCTTTACCGCGATCCAAGTATTTCTTTAAGGAATCGGGGTGCGTCATTTCTTTGCCGTCTTTCCACACACGACCTGTCATGTTCTTCAAATCCAAACGGATTTTCATGTCACTGTTGAGGAAGTCAATGCGAACTTTTTCCTTGGTTTTGTCCCACACTAAAGCGCGGTTGCCAAAAAACGTCCACCTTATATAACGGGTCATGTCCCAAGCATAACGGCCGCCAGAGGCTTTCATCACCTCATCAGCGATGGCAATGGCTTTGGCATCTGACCCCTCAGTATTGAAGCCTGGCATGGGCGTATTAGGCACATCCTTGTTGACAAATTTTTGAGAAGATTGGCAAGCGACGAGACTGCCGAGAAGGGCTAAAACAACGAGTATTCTTTTCATAATGTATTTATTTTTAACTAAATTGAAGCAACAAAGGTAAAAATTAGAATGAATACAGGCGTTTTAAGGGTGGGGTTATTTTGAAATAAAAAATGCAAATGAAACTATTTTATAGTATGTTCATCTATTTTTGAACACTTGAAATAATGAATTGCAAAATGCCTAATAATTTTGGTATTTCATTGAGATAATAGCGGTTAATATCCACATAAATCACATTGCCCTCCAATTTGAGGAAAACCCAATCAAAGGCATTTGTGACAGCACCATAAATTGTTTCTTCTGGTTCACCCATTTGTTGATTAAACAATAGCGCCGCATACATTTCAGCAGCACATTGAGCAAAGCCTTCATCGGGTGCTTTGTTTTTACTTTCCACCAAGCAAAAAATAGGGTTTTGAGGCTCTACAATATTGGCATTGGCTGAAATCATGAAATCTGGCACACCCGATAACTCTGCATGACCTTCAATATTCAAGGCATAGCCAGAAAAGATACTGATGTTTTTATTGCGTCGTTTTAATTCACGGATAATTGGAAAAATAAGAACTTCCGACTTTGCTTTTTCTGAATAAAGCGGCATTTCACGCCCTAATGCCAAATCATCTAATAAATGCAGAGAAGGTTCCATTTCTATTATCGGGTGTTGAAATAAGTAAACGCTTTCTTGCTCAATACCAAATTTCATTTTGAGTCTTGTAAAACTAAAATCAGAATAAGCCATAATTGTTTTTTTTACGATTTGAAAAACAAAAATACGCATTTTATATCGAAAATTAATCCCCTTCAGAATGAATCCTTTGTATGAGTATTTTTCATTAAAAAAGCCTTTGTGGTATAAACACAAAGGCTTTTTGATTTTTCGTCCCGAATTTACCAAATTTTCTTCTTCCCACTCAAACCCAAAACGCCTAACAAACCTCTTGTTACTTCACGAATAAAGGTATTGCTCACTTGCTTCACAAGGGGGCTTTTCATGGCTTTTTCAACAAAAGTCGGTTCTTCTTTTTGTCGGCTACCGCTACTTGGTGCAGGTTGCGATACGGATGCTTGGTTGAGTTTAGCCGTCAAAATCTCAAAAGCCGATTCTCTATTGATGATTTCGTTATATTTTTTAATAATTTTTGACCCCCTCAGTATTTCGTCAATTTCGCTATCTGTCAATACATCCATACGCGATTGTGGTGGACGTAACATTGTATGCACAAGCGGTGTCGGAATACCTTTTTCATTCAAAACCGTTATCAAGGCTTCACCAATACCCAGTTGCGTTAGTAAGGTTTCGACATTATAAAAGTCGGTCAAAGGATAGTTTTGTGCTACAAGGCGAATATTTTGACGGTCTTTGGCTGTAAAAGCCCTCAAAGAATGTTGTAATTTCATACCCAACTGGCTCAAAACGGAATCAGGAATGTCTTGTGGGTTTTGGGTACAAAAATAGATACCCACGCCTTTTGAACGAATGAGCTTGATAATGGACTCGATTTGATTCAACAAAGCCTTAGATGCTTCGTTGAAAACCAAATGTGCCTCGTCAATAAAAATACAGAGCTTAGGTTGGTCTATATCTCCAGCTTCTGGAAATGTGGCGTAAATTTCAGCCAAAAGTTGCAGCATAAATGACGAAAATAACTTTGGACGGTCTTGAATATCAGTCAAACGAATGATGCTGATAATACCCTGTCCATTACTGTCCAAACGGCAAAGGTCTTCTACTTCAAAGCTGCGTTCGCCAAAAAACACTGTTGCACCTTGTTGTTCGAGTTCAATGACACGGCGTAAAATCGTTCCCGTTGTCATAGACGAAATATTGCCATAATCGGCTTTTAACTCGTCTTTTCCTTCATTTGTAAAGTAATTTAAGACTTTTTTGATGTCTTCTAAGTCCAAAAGCGGTAAACCATTGTCGTCACAATATTTAAAAACAACCGCCATAACAGAGGTTTGAGTATCGTTCAAACCCAAAATTTTAGAAAACAAAACGGGCCCGAACTCGGAGACCGTAGACCGTAGCCTTGCTCCTTTTTCATCAGAAAGTGTTAAAAACTCAACCGTACTGCCTTTGGGCATATAGGGAATGCCTATTTTATTCGCTCTTTCGTACAATTTATCGTTTTCATCCCCTTTTGCTGCCACGCCCGACAAGTCGCCTTTGATGTCCATCAATAACACGGGTGTTCCTTTTGCCGACAGTTGTTCCGCCAAAATTTGTAATGTTTTGGTTTTCCCTGAACCCGTTGCCCCAGCAATCAAGCCGTGTCTGTTCATTGTTTTCAACGGGATGCTGACTTTTGTGCCTGTTGCAACGTTACCCTCGTACATCGCGCCGCCTAACTCAATAGAGTCGCTCTTAAATGTGTATCCTTCTTTAACTTGGTTTATAAAATTATCCTGTTTTGCCATTCTTGATTTTTAGTTTTTAGTAATAATGTGAATATCCATCTGCTAAGTAATGATAAATGATGAATAATATAAGGCTTTGACTATCAAATAGTTGCAAGAAATAAATTTCGCTTTTTATTTTCATTTACGCACTGTAAGTAGCTCTAAGCGTTTTGATTGGGAGCAAAAGTAAAGAAAAATGTTGGAATACTGAGGGGGTTAATTTTTGCCCTATTGAGTGGTTTTTAGGAGTCAATCTAATTCACAGTAATTTGCAAAGTCACAAATTTTTAAAGATTTGCGGCTTTGTGAATTACTCTGAAATGATAATAAATCCTTTTTCCAATGGATTCAGATTTTCTTTTAATAACTCAAAAAATGCTGCCCCATGTTTGAGATAAATCGGTAAAAAATTATCTGTTCGCTCTTGCAAACCACCATTTGGAAACAGTTTTTGTTGCAAGGCTTTAAGTTGATTCAATGATGTTTCATGTTTTTGTTTTTCGGCTTTCAAAACCCTTGCTTCCAGGGCATCTATACTTTGCAATTGCTTCGTCTTTTCAGCTAAAACAGCTTTTTCTAAACCCGCATCCACGGCAAGAACTTTTGTCAATATATTATCCAAAATATCGCTCAATGCTGCTTTTTCGCTTGTCATACTGAGGGGGGTGCTGGATTGCTGGGCAACATATTTTTTAATCATTATATCCGTATCTTCTAAGAGGTCAGTGAGTTGCACTGCGAGCTTAGCCATTTTGTCTTGAGTGTTTTTTTCTAAAAACAAAATAGAGTTGCGACGTATGAGCATCGGAAAATTGACACCAAAATAGGCAAACTGCGCCTTCCTTTCGAGCCAATAAGCCAACTCGCCACCCCCACCAATATATGCCAAATTGGGCAACACTGTCTCTTGATACAAGGGGCGAAGCACGACATTGGGGCTGAAATATTGAGGGGTCTCATGCAGTTCTTTCAAAATATCAGCTTGTGTTTGCCATTTATAATCAGTATTCAAAGCATAATAAACGCCGTTTTCTTCAACAATTCTTTCTCTAATGTTGTCTCTTAAATAAAACAAATTGATTTCACGGGCAAACGCTTGGGCTTTGAAACCCAAGTCTTCTAATGCGTTTTGAGTTGTTTCGACCAATGATTTTGAAGGTTGCTCTACGATTTCTTTTTCCATAATCGGAATAAAAGAACGTTTCAACTCTTGAGTATTCATGTTTAAAACTATCAAACCGTATTGTCCGAACAGTGCATGAAGGAGTGCTTGTGTCGCATCTTGATAAACTGTGTGTTCTGTATATGATTTTTCAATCCTATTAAATATCTCTTGGGCATTTTCCGAATCTCCTAATATAAGTTTTAACTCATCGAGCAAATGGCGTAAAGAATTTGTTTGCATCATGCCGACAGCTCCCCCCTCAGTATCTGAACGTTGCCACGTAAGGGTTTTATTAAAAATAGAAATACTATTAACTTCCTCAAAATCGTGATCTTCACCGCCAATGACAAAAACTGGCACAAAATTATTTTTTGGATAATGTTGCGATAATACCTCTGCCAATTTAATGGTCGAAAAAATTTTATAAATAAAATATAAAGGCCCTGTGAGTAATGAGGGTTGATGGGCTGTCGTAACTGTGAAAGTTTTTTTATCAAGTAATGCATCTATTTTATCCATATTTACCCCTTCCCTATCAAAGGCAGCATATTGCTTTTTTAACGCAGAAACAAGCACAGTTCTATCTGTTTCAGTTTTTGACTTATCGGCAATAATCTTTTCAAAAGATTGAATATCAACAGGATAGGTATAATATCTTTCAAAAATATGGATTTGCTCTGCATAAGCGTGGTCAAATTTTGAAAGCATCGGAAAGGCAGAAAAAGGTAGTCGGGTAATGTCCATAAATGCGTGTTATATTAAGCCAAAGTCAAATTAAAAAATTAAACTCATGGTATTTTAAAAAAATATGAAAATAAATTAATTTTTTTTTATTAAATTTGTAACCAAAATAAAAGACAGGCGTATAACTCTATATAAAACACAAAAATGAGTGTCTTGTTTCAGATGGAGTTTGTGGAAAAGGAGTTTTTTAAAAAAAAGTTGAAAAAATTTTACTTGAAATATAAAAATTATGCCGTTTTATCAGATTTGGCATAATAGTTGGTAAAATTAAGATGTGTGTAAGTTTTGGTTAAAGAATTGTAAAATTCGTTTCGTTACCCGTGAGCGTCCCTCGCGGGTTTTTTTATTTGGTTATTGGGTTATTGGTTATTGGTTATTGGTTATTAGGAAAAACCAATAACCAATTTCCCAATAACCAATAACTATTAACCAATAACCAATAACCAAACTAATTCCGTCTTGCTGCTAATAAATATAAGACCGCCATACGCACAGCCACACCATTTTCAACTTGATCCAGAATAATAGAATTAGGTGAATCTGCCACGTCGGAGGTAATTTCGACACCTCGATTGATAGGGCCAGGGTGCATGATAACGATTTGTTTGTCAAGACTTTCTAAGAGTTTACCTGAAACACCAAAGTAGTGTGCATATTCCCGAAGCGAAGGAAAAAATTTGATATCTTGACGTTCTAATTGAATCCGTAAGACATTGGCTACGTCACACCATGCCAAAGTTTTACGCACATCGTGTTCAACACCCACCCCGAGTTTTTCGATGTGTTTAGGTATCAATGTAGGAGGGCCACATACTTTTACTTCTGCGCCCAATTTTTTTAAGCAATAAATATTGCTCAATGCCACTCGTGAATGCAAAATATCACCAAAAATAGCTACTTTTTTTCCTTCAACAGCCCCTAACTGACGGCGTATGGAATAGGCATCAAGTAAGGCTTGAGTTGGATGTTCGTGCGTTCCGTCACCTGCGTTGATAATATTGGCATTGATTTTTGATGCCAAGAAATGCGGTGCGCCTGGTGCGGGATGCCGCATCACGACCATATCCACTTTCATAGCTAAAATATTATTGACCGTATCAAGCAGGGTTTCTCCTTTTTTGACCGAAGAAGCGGAAGCTGAAAAGTTGAGGACATCTGCGGACAAACGTTTTTCGGCTAACTCAAATGATATACGTGTCCGTGTTGAGTTTTCAAAAAAAAGGTTGACGATAGTGATGTCGCGTAAGGAAGGCACTTTTTTGATAGGCCTGTTAATCACTTCGATAAACTGATCAGCGGTTTCGAAGATATAATGAATATCCTGGGGTGTTAAATCTTTGATACCCAATAGGTGTTTGGTTGAAATCTGCTTTTCAGCCATTTTTGTATTGTTGTATTGTTATATTTTTGTATTGCTGTATTGTTATATTGCTATTTCCTATTAAGTAGAGTGTAGAAAGTAATAGTGTAGATAGACAGTTGATAAAGTCTTAGATTGCAATATTTTACACATCTCGCTACTCTCTACTACTTAATTATTAAATCAATTTGAACAATCAAGTACCCCTCAGTATATGACTGTTTCAAGCCTGTTTACGACATTGTATTGATCTGGAAACGTCGATTTTTTTACTGCCCCTTTAAATTATTGTTGCCATAAACCCTATTACAATACACCAATTTTATCCACCAAAACCATCGTCAACAGGTTTTGGTTTTTTCTTAGGCGGTGGCGTACTCGGATTTGCTGCATTGGGTGCTTTTACAGGCGCATTTGAGGCGGGTGTACGCGAGGATTGTTCCTCATCTTGAAAACGATTCGGATTAAATTCTGACGGCACAGATTCCGTAGGAATACCAGATGGCCCTGTTTCTCGATATTGAGAACAGTCTAAAACAATACCTAAATCGCCTTCAGGCTGTTTAAAAGGTATGCTTGGATCATAAGAAGGGAGATTCGAATTTTCCAATTTACTCATAAATTTTGAATAAAAAGGACGTGCCATCGCAGAACCTTGACCGTCAGCAATATTCAAAAAGCGAATCCATTGATCTTCTCCACCAACCCATGTTCCGACAACCAATCGAGGGGCGACGCCCATAAACCAACCATCTCGGTAATCGTTTGTTGTACCTGTTTTACCACCTACGTCCGATTTAAGGTTATTGATGCCCGGTGCCGCTTTTATATTATATTTTAACATCCTCAAAATGACATATGCTACATTTTTGGGTAAAGCCTGTCTGGTTTCTGGTATGCCTTGATAAAGAACGCGTCCGCTTTTATCCGTTATTTTTCGAATATATAAAGGTCTGACAAACATACCTTGATTTGCAAAAGCAGAATAAGCCCCCGTCATCTCTATAACCTGTAAATCAACCGCACCGAGAACAATAGCAGGGTTACGCGGTACACGTAATTGTCCATTCGCAAACTTGGCATCAACAGGAATGCCTAACTCATTGACGATTTCTCTAATCCGTGTGGTGGAACCCATTTCTTTCAATAGGGCAACAGAAGCTGTATTTTTGGACTCTTTTAAAGCATCCCAAAGCGTCAGATATTGACCAGAATAACCACCCGAATTTCGAGGCGTCCATGAAGTTGATAAACCAAAACTCCCTTCTCCTACTCCAATCGTCTGCGCCACATCATGTACCGATTTACAAGGCGAAATGCCTAAGTCAACCGCCGCAGAATAAACAAAAGGCTTGAAAGTTGAGCCAACTTGTCTATCAGACCGCACATGGTCATACTGAAAATATTTATGTCCAATACCACCTATCCAAAATTTGACGAACCCCGTTGTAGGGTCCACGCCTATTGAACCCAGTTGTAAGTGCATTTTATGATAACGTATTGAGTCCAGTGGGGACATGAAGGTGTCTCTTTCTCCACTTGCCGTATAAGCAAAAACTTTCATTTTTACGGGTTTATTAAAATCGGTTTTTACTTGAGCTTGGAGGCCATTCCACCGTACACGCAATTCTTTCCAATAATCGCCCGCCATAATTTGCCGTAATATACTTGCCCGTTTTGAACCGATGCTGTTGGTATCCAGAAGTCTATTAATATGTCCTTTTTTAATTTCTTCGCGCAACATATTGATGATATCTGAATCCATTAAAGTAAAACCATCAAATCCACTTTCTATTTTTTCAGTCAGGTCATCTAAAAATTTATCCCTCAGTAATTGGTATCTGTCGGAATTGCGAATCTGTGCGTCAAGGGTTGCTAAACGAATGCGTATTTGGTCGTCCGTTGTTTCAGCATCTTTATAAGTCCAAGGGTCACGTCCTTTCCAAACGCGGAAATACTTGGCTTGCAAGGTACGCATGTGTTCTTGAAGGGCATCTTCTGCCATTTGTTGCATTTGTGGGTCAATGGTGGTGTATATTTTCAGACCATCTCTATACACATCATAATTTGAACCATCGGCTTTAGTGATGCCCCGTTCTTTCAATATGCGTTTGACATCTTCACCTAAAACGGTACGGAAATAAGTCGCCATACCATCATTATGCGATTGCGTTTTGAATCGCGAGATATCAAGAGGTGTCTTTTTAGCAGCTTCGCAAGCGGCTTTCTTAATATAGCCTGCATCAGACATGCGGTCGAGCACCAAATTCCGTCTTTGGCGCGTCTTTTCATTGCGTCGAATAGGGTTGAACAAAGACGAGTTATTGCACATCGCAACAAAAGTGGCTGATTCTTCAAGGCTCAATTTCTCGGGTGATTTCGCAAAATATACTTCTGATGCAGCGCGAATACCAGGGGCATTATAGCCAAAATCGTAGGTATTCAAGTACATCGTTAGTATTTCTTCTTTTGTATAGGCGCGTTCCAACTTGACGGCTGTAATCATCTCACTCAATTTCCGATAGTAGTAACCAAAGGCTTTTTCTAAAACATTCATGTTTTTGAAATCACGATCGCTATACAGCAATTTAGCTAATTGCATGGTTATAGTAGACCCCCCCCCTTGATGTTGCCTCAAAAATACCCCTTTTACGACGCGGGCTAAGGCTTCAGGGTCAATGCCAGCATGGTCATAAAATCGTTTATCTTCTGTTGATATGAGGGCTTGTAGGAGGTGTTTAGGCAATTGATTGAAGTTAACGGGTGCGCGGTTTTGGACATATATACGCCCTATGACGGTTGTATCGTTTCCCGCTAATACTTCTGAAGCTAAATTGAGAGAAGGATCTTCTAATTTCTTAAAGGAAGGTGTGAGAAAGGAAAATGTTATTATGGATAGAAATAAAACCGTTAATACACCATAAAATATGCGCCACATGCGACGTACCCACAGGTCGTGCTTTTCTGAACGATCGAGTTCTTGGGCGCGTTCTGAACGAGTAAATTCTTTTTTGTAATCAGCCATGATAGAGTAATGAATGATGAATAAGTAATCTTTAATTAGTTGACAACCAAATAATTGAGTATTCTATTACCTATAATTTTTAAAATTTAACCTGTTAATACTGAGGGGGTCATTGGAAACTCACTATGGTCTGTTTGACAATATAACCTCTTTCTGCTTTTTTTTCCCAAGCGATAGAAGCGTCCAATTTTTGAGTGTCCAAGATGTGTTGTTCTTTATAGACTAAGCCTATTGCCTTTGCATATTTTTCTAAATTATAACGTTTTTCTGTCAATATACGGGTATCACTTTGCGCTCTAACCGTTAGAACTTCTGTAAAGTCTTTAGTACCAATTTTTTCAGCTTTCCCAAAACTTACGACTTCGTAATTCCATTTTTTTGAAAACAAACCCATGCGTTCACCAGCCACTTCAATGATAAGTGATTGGTCACAATAAACGTTGCCATCCCAAGTCGTACGTTCTCCAAAAAAACGAGGAAATTTGATGAAGGTCAAATTATTCTCTGTTCTCAAAGCCTCATTGTCCGTCAGGGCAGCCGTAAATATTTTTTTAACTTCAAAATTAGCGGCACTCCCACGACGGCGTTCACTGCGTTCAATTTTATAAGTCAAACGCCCTGACAGGTCTTTAAAAGTATCCACAAAAACTTCTTTGACTTGCCATCGATAAGTATCAATCTGTATCGTATTCCCTGGTTGTGGGTCATAAATCACTGTATCAATGTCATAGATAAGGGTTTTGCCTATTTGCAAAGGGAAATAGTCTTTTGCCATATCAGGAAAAGTATCTGTTTCATTTTTACCACATGAATTGAGAAACAGGCATAAAACACAAAAATAAACAGCCGTTAATGCCTGTCTCAAGGTTATTTGTTCCTTTGTCTCTTTTATCTTATTTCTTACTTTTTGACAATATATACTGAGGGGGATATTCCACTTTTTCATGTGTAAAAAGGTGTTAAATATTGAAAATTGATGAGCAAAGGTATAAAAGTTAAAGAAATATTGGTTAATGTGTGGTTGTATTATTATATCAAAGTTGTGTCATTACGGTCAAATTTTGAACTATACAAAGCAAGTTCGGGAAACTCACAAGTTCCCCGAACTTATTGCTCACTGCAAATTATATCAGTTTTACAGCGTATTTCTCAAGGAATTCTTCCATTTCTACAACTGTATCAGGTGAACCAATGGCAATCGTTACATTTTGATGCAATCCTTTTGGTTTTAAATCCATGACTCGATTTCTGCCTAAAGTTATCGCTTTGCCACCTGCTTGTTCCACCACAAAACTGAGAGGCGCACATTCGTACAATAGCCGCAATTTACCTTTGGGATATTTCCGTGTATTCGGATACAAGAAAATACCGCCTTGAAATAAAATGCGGTGAACATCCGAAACCATCGAACCAATATACCTTAAACCATAATTCATATCCGAACAATGGTCAATATAACGTCTCATTTCGACATCAAATTTCAGATAATAACCTTGATTGACAGAATAAAACTGTCCACTACTCGGTATTTTGATATCCCGATGACTCAAACAAAATTCCCCAATGGAGGGGTCAAGCGTAAAGCCATTCACACCGTTGCCAGTGGTATAAACCAAAATGGTTGATGTACCATAAAGGACATAACCAGCGGCTACCAACTCGGAGCCTGTTTGCAAGAAATCATCCATTGTCACAGGGCCATCAGCAGGACTTTTACGCCGAAAAATACCGAAAATCGTTCCCACAGAGACATTTACATCAATATTTGATGAACCGTCCAATGGGTCAAAAACCACCATGTATTTTGGACTTTTACCTTCGACAACAGGAATTTCTACAAAAGTCTCTAATTCTTCAGAGGCAATAGCGGCACATTCGCCCGAGTTGCTCAAACACTCGATAAGCTTTTCGTTGGCGTACATATCCAGTTTTTGAACCGTGTCACCCGATGCATTTTGTGAGCCATCCATGCCCAAAATGTTGACTAATCCTGCTTTATTGACTTCTCGGTTGACAATTTTTGCCGCAACACCAATGTCTCGTAAAAGGGCTGTGAGTTCGCCAGTGGCGTACCCAAAATCGTTTTGGCGACGAATGATAAATTCGTCAAGCGTTACAATTCTCATAAAGTTGATAATTAATAATTTGGTAAATAAATAAGATGTAATATTTGTAATTGGTTAGATCAAATTTTGGGTAAAGGTACACATTCAAGTTGTCAAGCAGACCTTTAATGTTCAAAAAAAATACAACTACTCCAAGAGCAGTTAACACATTGTTTGTATACAAATTGAAAAATGAAAAATATCGCCTACTTACATTCCCTCTACATGGTCTAAAGCTTTTATTTTTACTAATTTATTGAATCAAATAAAAGGAAAATTTTGAATGAGTAAATTAAAGTGATATTATGACAACCAAAATCGAAATTGAGAGTGCTGAATACTGAGGGGTCAATTTTTTCTCTAACTTTGCCAAAACGTTACATCGTAGCACGGGTTTCATCCCGTAAATACCGCAATTTTAACAACTTAAAACGACGACGTTACTTTAAACAACACTTTACACAACGGATTAAAACCTGTTCTACAATATATACTTTTAACGAACAATACTTTTAATATGACTTTCAATCTGACCCGCGACCTGATATTTTTTGATGTTGAAACCACAGGACTCAACGTCTTGCGCGATAGAATTCTACAAATTGCGCTCATAAAATATCCCAAAAATGATGGAGAACCAAAGGAGTTACAAATGCTCATCAATCCTGCCATGCCGATTGCACCCGATGCCATGGCAGTACATGGCATTACGCCGAAGGATTTGGCAAATAAACCCACGTTTCCACAGGTTGCAAAGCAACTTTTTGATTTTATTGGCAATTCAGATTTGGCGGGTTACAATGCAGCGCGCTTCGATATACCCATGTTGATGGAAGAATTTGCACGTGTGGGCATCGAATTTGACATGGAAAAAAGGCGTATTATTGATGTACAACGTATATTTTACAAAATGGAACCCCGCACTTTGAAGGCAGCATTACGGTTTTATTGCCAAAAAGACCTCGAAGATGCCCATGATGCCATGGCGGATGTCCGCGCAACCATAGACGTTTTTAAAGGACAGTTGGCTTATTATGAAGGCAAAAACCTTTATAATGAAAACGATGAGTTGATAGAAGAGCCTATAAAAAACGATATGCAAGTGCTACATGATTTTACCAATGATTTAAGATTAGTGGATGTTACACAAAAAATGAAATACGATCATAATAATGTCATCGTTTTTAATTTCGGGAAATACCAAGGGCAACCCGTTGCAGAAGTTTTGACAAAAGATAAGCAATATTATCATTGGATTTTAGAAAAAGAATTTTCAGCACAAGTCAAACAAGTGGTTAAAAAACTGGTCAAAGAGTATGAAAATGAGAGAAAAAGTAAATAAAACACTAAAATTTGTTCAACATAGATTTAGTAAATTTTCAAAATTTACTAAATCTGCATACTTATATATAATAATATTTTCTTCAATTTTAACTTTTCAAAATTGCCTACAACCGATCGAAGGTTGTCTTGATGTGAATGCAACAAATTTTGATGTGACAGCTGGTAAAGATTGCGATAAAAGTTGCACTTGCACCTATCCTTCCTTGGTCATTTCAGCCAATTACGTGAGTGGCACAAATAATTTCAATTACAATACGACCTATATAAATAACGTGGGTGATTCATTTCGCCTTGTGTCTGCTCAAATGTATCTATCTGATTTTCAATTAGTTAATGATAAAAATATAACGATTAGAACAACGGATAGTGTGGCTTTAACACGTGCAACTGATACGATTAAAGTGCTGAACAACTATGCCTTAATCGGTAAATCCGTAGGTTTTGATTTTACAATCGGGACGTTTAATAGTACAGATAAATTTACAAAAATTAAATTTCGGGTCGGTTTAGACGATGTGGCTTTAAAAACAATTCCATCAAAAATGCCGACAACGCACCCCCTCAGTACAAAGAGTGATTCGATGTATATTTCAAGCCAAAGTCAGTATATTTTCAACAAATTTGTCATTGCCAAGGGTAGCAATTTTAAAGATACGTTGCGTCTGAATATCATAACACCAAAAGATTTAGAATTTGTCAAAGCCTTGTCATTTCCACTTGGATTCAATGCGCGTATTCCTTTGACAATCAACTATTTACAGTTTTTTAAAGACGTTAAATTTTCAGAACCTGAAAACCAAATTAGACAAAAAATCGTTGATAACACCAGTAGTGCTTTTTCGATTCAATAACTTTCAAGCCTTTTTTTAAAATGAAAAAATTGCTTCTCTTTTTATCGCCTATTTTATTTCTATCATCAAAGTGTAAACAAGATTGTGATTGTGTAACGCCGCCTGTCCCCCAAGGTGTTATGTCCATCAATTTTAAGCCTAACTACAATGCTAAACCTTTCGTTATCAATCAGATATATAATATAGATGGTAAAAATGTCCGCTTTACCCGTTTAAGTTTTTTATTGACAGAAACCTGTCCAAAAGCCCTTTCAAGCGATGGTTCATGTGGTACGAATGCTTATATGATTGACCTAACGACCCTCGATGATTCTACAAAATCAGCGAAAGGTTTTACGCAAATAATGAACACTGTTTTTGAGGGCAACAAAACGGGTTTGCAAATGAGTTTAGGCGTTGCCAAAAACTTAAACGCTTCAAAACCAAAGGATTATGCGAGTTCAAACCCTCTTTCTGACGGCGGTTTATATTGGGATGATTGGAAAAGTTACATTTTTACAAAAATCGAAGGTTTGATGGACAAAGACGGCAATGGTACTTTTGAAACTGGCATCACGTTACACACAGGCGGCGATGACAGTTTCAGACAAACGTGGTTTCCACAGACTTTTACCGTTGATACTAAAGGTACAACGACCCTCAATTTTGACCTCAATATCAATACTTTACTGAGGGGTATAGATTTGTCAACCGTCAACTCGACGCATCAAACAGGTGATAAACCGACGATGCTGAAAATTATGGATAATTTGAAAGAGGGGATTACACTGAAATAGTTATTGGTTATTAGTCAATCAGTTATGTAATGAAAAAAAATTTATTGTTGTTATTCATAGTAATTTTAATCACCTCTTGTCATCCTGACAACAAAGGAGGTTTAGATGATATTCCTTACAATCCAACGACTTATAACCTAAAAATCCCTACACAATTTCCTCAAATGGATATTCCAACCGATAATCCGATGACTACTGAGGGGGTCGAATTGGGGCGTTTTTTGTTTTATGATAAATTACTTTCAGCCAACGGTACGATGGCGTGTGCGAGTTGTCATTTGCCTGCCATGAATTTTACAGACGGGCATGCTACGAGCAAAGGTATTGACAATATAGGCGGTCGCAGAAGTTCTATGTCTTTAGAAAATGTGGGTTTTGTCAACAAAGGCTTGTTTTGGGATGGTCGTGTGAAAACGTTGGAAGAGCAAGCCCTTTTGCCCGTCGAAGACCCCATTGAATTGCATAATAAATGGACAGAAGTAGTTGAAAAACTAAAGGTTCATGCCGACTACCCTACTCGATTCCGCAAAGCCTTTGGCATTACCGAACCTGCTCAAATAACAAAAGAATTGGCAGCTAAAGCCATGGCGCAATTTGAACGCACCCTTATCAGTGGCAACGCCAAAGTAGATAAAATTTTCAGACGTGAAGCGGAATTTACAAATGATGAATATTCAGGCTATTTGCTGTTTTTCAATGCGGCAGGTGCGCCCGATGCACAATGTGGACATTGCCATACAACGCCTTTTTATAATTCCAATGATTATTTTAATAATGGCTTGGATAGTGTGTCTAACTTAATGAATTTCAAAGATTTAGGTCGCGGTCAATTTACTAAAAAAGAATTGGACAATGGTAAATTCCGCGTACCCACCCTTCGCAATATTGAATTATCAGCCCCCTATATGCACGATGGTCGTTTCAAAACGATTGAAGAAGTGCTGGAACATTATGCTTCTGGTGGGCATTATGCTGATAATATTGACCCCTTTATTCCTCAAATTGCTCAAATTCATTTGTCAGACAAGCAAAAAAAGCAAATTATTTTGTTTCTAAAAACATTAACCGATACAAGTTTTACACAGAATCCAGCCTTTCAAGACCCGTTTAAATAATGGTGAATATTTTTAATGGTGAATGGTGAATTTTGCTTTTTTTGCCTTTTGCTCCTTACCTTCCCCCTCAGTATTTTAAGAAATATTCAACCCCTCGCATCGGTTTTTCATCAGGTCGAATAAATCTTCGACGTGCTTCAGGCAACAACAAAATGGCTTCTGAATAATAATCCTCAACTAATTTGCGACGCGATAAAGGTTCATAAAACAACAGTTCATCAAGGGCATCTACATCGAACTGTGTTATGCCCTTTTCCCCACAAAATTGCTTGATTGCCCACAACCAAAAAACGGTCAAGGTTTCATGATAACCACTTGATTCTGAATTGATTGTACCGACGGATTCATTAAAACGAATAATTCGTTTTTTCATTTCTGGAAACGCTTGTTCTTTATAAGTCAGCAGCATTTTCAGACCAACCATGAGGTGCGCTTCGTGCGTCCATTCAGATTTTAGGAGCGTGCCAGATTCAAATTTCTGAACAAGGTTTTCGGCTTGTTCAAGCGAAATAGCGTAAGCCATAAGTTTCCAAATTTAACGATAAACGGCATCAATGTACTTGACGAGCGCAGCCACATCTTCTTCTTTAAAAGCTGGAAAAGGTGTGCATTCAGTCGGCTCATATTCCTTCAATAGCTTTTTTAATGCCTTATTTTTAGTTTTATAATTTTTAGGATTATTCAGATATGTCAACACTTCTTTTTCATTTTTAAAATACTGTTGCCAACCACCAAGCGGAGGTCCTGTCAAAGGGTCTTTCATGTTTTTTGCATGGCATTGAGCGCAATTTGTGATGAAAAGCATTTTGCCTTTTTTAGCTTCTCCTCCAAAAGTAGGTAATAAAGTATTACCACAAACAATAGGCGTTTCATCTATGTTAGAAGTCCGAATTATTGGATAAACCATAAACAAAAAGAGAATAAAACACAGTAAACCCGCAAATAAAGCTACCTGTTTGGCTGCAAAAGCATAACTTTTCTCCATGATTTTGAGATTTTATGTTTATCCAATACCCCCTCAGTATTTCAACACTTTAAATATTCAATGCCTTCATATAAGTGTCCAAATCCTTATCTCCTCGCCCCGAAAGATTAACTACAACTACATCATTTTGGTTCAAATCCATGTATTTCAAAGCCGCAAAAGCATGAGCCGATTCCAATGCAGGAATGATCCCCTCAGTACGCGAGACAAAAGTGGCAAATTCTAAGGCTTCTGCATCTGTTATGCTGATAGCTTTGGCACGACCTGTCATAATCAAATGGGCGTGCATGGGTCCAATGCCTGGATAGTCTAAACCTGCGGAAATGGAGTGTGGTTCAACGATTTGACCATCATCCGTTTGCATCAAAATGGTGCGACAGCCGTGAATAACGCCACGTGTTCCTAAAACTGAAGTGGCAGCCGATTTACCAGAATGAACGCCTTCGCCTGCCGCCTCCACAGCAATCAACTTTACTGAGGGGTTGTCAATAAAATGGTAAAATGCACCTGCCGCATTTGAGCCACCGCCGACACACGCCACCACGTAATCGGGATTAGGAGAACCTGTTTTTTCTTTCAATTGCTTCATAATCTCTTCGGAAATAACGGATTGAAAGCGCGTCACCATATCGGGATACGGATGTGGACCAATCGCAGAACCGATGATATAGTGCGTATCTTCGGGGTTGTTAATCCAATCTCGAATCGCTTCATTCGTCGCATCTTTAAGGGTTTGACTGCCAGAAGTCGCAGGACGCACCTCCGCGCCGAGCATTTTCATACGTGCCACATTCGGTGCTTGCCGTTTGATGTCCACCGCACCCATATACACGATGCACTCGATGCCTTTCAAAGCGCAAACGGTTGCCGTTGCGACACCGTGTTGTCCTGCGCCTGTTTCAGCAATAATGCGTTTTTTACCCAAACGTTGCGCCAGCAAAATCTGTCCGACGGTGTTATTCACCTTGTGTGCGCCCGTATGACACAAGTCTTCGCGCTTCAAATATATCTGCGCGCCAAAGTGTTGCGACAGCCTTTCTGCAAAATACAAAGGCGTTGGTCTGCCGACAAAATCACGCAACAATTCATTGTATTCCTTTTTAAAACTCTTTGAATTAGTGATTTTCAAGTAGTTTTTCCGCAAAGTCTCTACATTGTGGTACAACATTTCGGGAATGTATGCGCCGCCAAATTCGCCGTAATAACCGTTTTCGTCGGGTTGGGCTTGGCTTTTTTTTATCTGTGCAACGGGTGCTTCGAGTACGTCTGTCATTTTATATATTTTGTAATTAATTGATTGTCAATATTATTCGTCTTTATAAAAATAAAGTCTAAAAGCCAACAGCAAATTTTTCATTTCAAGAAATTTTTAAATCGAATTCAAAAGCTACCCCCCTCAGTATCCATGCAATTTCTCCACAAACCTCTTCAATTTCTCCTCGTCCTTCAAAGCAGGTTCGATTTCAAATTTAGAATTTAAATCCAAACCATACAATTGTGTTATCTCTGATTCGAGTTGCAAAACAGCTTCAACATCATGTTCCGTTATACCGCCCGCCAATAAAAATGGCGTTTCGCCTTCATATTTTTTCAAAATTGACCAATCAAATTTGATGCCCGCACCACCGTGATTGGGTGTTTTGGTATCGAATAAAAAATAGTTGACCAAACCTTTGTAATCTTTTGTTTTATCAAAATCAAACTGCTCATCAACGGAAAAGGCTTTGATGATTTCGACCTCTATATTGGGCTGGATTTTATGCTTTTTCCACATAAAAACGGCTAAATCATGGATATACAAAGGCGTTTCTGTACCATGCAATTGTACTGCATTCAGCTCATATTCAAGGATTTTATCTAAAACATAATCAATATCGGCATTGACAAAAACACCCACACGGGTTAAGTCTTCTGGACATGAGCGCAAAACTTCAATCGCATCTGTGACAAAACGTGGTGATTTTTCATAAAATATAAAACCCATAAAATGAATGGGTAATGCGCCGATTTCTGCAATATTGCCGGCTTCGCGCATACCACAAACTTTGATTTTCAAAGACATTTCTTTTAGTTATGAATTATGAGTTATAAATTATGAGTTATGCGTAAATTCATAACTCATAATTCATAACTCATAACTGTTTAATAAAATCAGCAATCGCTGCCGAAGGGTCATTTGTCTTCATAAACGCTTCACCAATCAAAAAACCATCAAAACCATGACCCCTCAGTATACTTATTGTTTCGGGCTTAGAAATACCACTTTCTGCTACTTTTACGAAAGAATCGGGTATTTGTGCCGCTAAATTGATGGCATTGTCCAGAGAAACCTCAAACGTTTTCAAATTACGACTATTGATACCCACACAAGTAATGACGTCGCACAATTTGTCTAAACCTTCGTCGTTGTGCATTTCTAACAAAACTTCAAGCCCTAAGTTTTGGGCAAATTCAGCCAAATATTTAATTTCTTCTTTGCGCAAACACTCGGCAATGAGCAAAATGAAATCTGCACCATATGCTTTGGCTTCAAAAAGCTGATATTCATCTATGATAAAATCTTTGCGTAAAAGTGGAATACCCACCGTCCGCCTCGCCCTTTGCAAATCGCTTAATGTGCCACCAAAAAACGCTTCATCTGTCAAAACAGACATAGCGGCAGCACCTGACAAGGCATAGCCTTGTGCTACTTCTGCGACATCCGAATCTTGCCGAATCCAACCCAAAGAAGGCGACTTGCGCTTGTGTTCTGCGATAATACCCGTTGAACCAACTGCTTTCAAAGCTCTTTTGACGGAGTAACAAGGCTCTTTGAAGTAGGGTCTTGAAGTCAAATTACTGAGGGGTTCTCGGTTTTTGCGCTCACCGACTTCGATGCGTTTGGCAGCAATAATAGTATCTAAAATATTCATAGTCAATTAATTAGGAATTAGGAATTAAGATTTAGAATAAAAACAATTACATTCATGTATTTTATTCCTAATTCCTAATTTTTAATTCCAAATGATAAAATGATTAGAAAGAAGAAACGCAAAGTTAAACCACTTTGGATAAAATAGGGAAATCCACTGGCATCAAGTTTATTTCTGTTAGAGAATATGCTAATTTTAGCCTAAAAGGCGTATAATATCCTATAAATCTTATCAAAATAAAATTCTACGAAAAAAATCGTAAGAAAAATTTGCAGTTACGAATAACTTCGTATAGCTTTGTGTCATAATTAAAGAGAGGGTCAAAAGTCACCCTCTTTTTTAAAAACTATCTCTACGAAAAATATCGTATGAGTAACGTGAAGACTACTTCATAATCCTTTTCATCTCATAATTTTTTTATAAAACTGTAATAATGAACGGAAAAATAACACCTGTACCCACTGACTCAGAACTGGCCATACTCCAAGTTCTGTGGCAAAACGGCCCGCAGACCGTCCGTTTTGTCAACGAAACGCTTAACGCACAGCAACCTGAAAAGGAAATCGGCTACACGACGACCTTAAAATTCATGCAACTTATGCTCGATAAAGGCATATTGACACGCGACATCATCGAGCGCAGCCATATCTACTCCCCCGCTATTCCTGAAGAACAAATGCAAGAACGTTTGCTGAAAGGCTTTGTGGATGCTGCTTTCAGAGGTTCTGCTTCTTCGCTTGTTCTCCGTGCTTTAGGCAATGGTTCTACATCACAAGCGGATTTAGAAAAGATAAAAGCGTTGATTAATGAAATTGAACAAAATAAAGAATGAGTTATGAATTATGAGTTATGAATTATGAATTATGAATTATGAATTATGAATTATGAATTATGAATTATGAATTATGAATTATGAATTATATATTAATTGATAATTACAATGAAGAGATTTAATTTTATTAATTTTTAGTATTTCATTAGAGTATAATTTGTTATTCACTTATTAACATTGAATGTTTTTTGTCGTTAATATTAATTAATTCGTCGTTAATTTTATTTATTTTTAATTCAATTATTGTTGTCCTTCTAAACGAAGTGAAAGAATCTATAATCGTTTGAAAATGGTTTGCCTAAAATAATAGACTCAAATTATTCATACCTAATGTTTTATATTTTTCATTTTTCACTTTTCATTTTTCACTTTTCATTTAGTATAAAATCTTATTTTTAATTTAATTAAACTTTTATTCATGAAAAAGCTAATTCTTTTTGCCTTAACTATTATTGTTGGTTTGTCCTTTGCTTTTCAAAAAAAACAAACCCAAACTACCCCCTCAGTAAAAATTGAAAACGCTCAAGATTCAGTTGATTTAGATGCGCAAATGAAAGTTTATGAAACGCAAATGCGTGAATTGGAAAAACAAATGAAGCCTTTTGAGCTACAAATGAAGGAACAGCAGAAACTCATGAAGCCGCTCGAAAAGTTGATGAAAGACAAAGAACGCGAAATGAAAAGCGGTGGCGATATTCATAAAATCAGCGATGAAATGCGTAAAATCGGTGACGATATGGGCAAAATCGGTAACCAAATGGGTGAAATTGGTAATCAAATGAGCGCAATCGGTATGGAAATGAGTAAAATTGGCGACAAGATGAGCGTTATAGGTAAAGAAATGGAAAAACGCCATAAAAAAGTTTTCTCGTGGTTTTTCAATGAATTATCAAAAGACGGCTTGATGTCAAAAGGCGAAAAATGTTCAATTTTTATGGAAAACAACGTTTTAGTTGTCAATGGGAAAACACTCAATGCGGCACAATTTGAAAAGTATAAAAACGGAATTGAAGCAAAATTAGGCAAGCGTTTAAGCTCTGATTTTTCATTATTCTTTAAAGGAACGGTTGAAAACCTAAGCGAAGAAGGGTTTGATACAGATGGCAATATGAATATTCATTTCTAAAAATCAGCTTTCCAAAAACGAAAGGACACTTCACATCCATAAATCCAATGTCATGGAAAATCTATTCTCTCTTTTTTCTAAAGAATTTCAATATGCAATGGGCTGGACAGTCCTTCATTCACTTTGGCAAGCCACCGTTATAGCTATCTTGTCGGGTGTGGTAATGATAGTGTTACGCAAAAAAACAGCACAAACCCGTTACTTGGTTCACAATTTTGCCTTGTATAGTGTGCTTTTGGCAGCGGTTGTAACTTTTAGCTTTTATTACAACAGTAACAATACGGCTGTTCAATCAGAGCCTATTGCAAAAAAAGCGACATCCATGCCTGCACCTAAACAGACGACAAAATTCCATTTTGAAACGCCCGAATCGTTGAAGATAACTATCGAAGCAGGCGACCTTCAACCCGTTGTGGCGGAAAAAGAAGTGACTCCTGCCCCCCTCAGTATAGAAGGCATGAAAGCGTATTTTGATGCCAACATTTACTTTGTGGTGTTGTTATGGCTGCTTGGTGTAGGTTTGTTCATTTTGAAATTACTGGGCGGCATCAGCTATGTCTATTATTTACGCAATCAACACAACTTTCCCGTTGATGAATATTGGTTCGAAATGGTCGAGAGTTTGTCAAAAAGAGTGAATATTCAAAAAAAAATAGCCCTTGTTGAATCGGCTTTGGTACGCTCGCCTGTCGTCGTTGGATACTTGAAACCGATGATTTTATTCCCGATTGGTGCTATTAACAGACTGAATCCGCAAGAAGTTGAAGCGATTTTAGCGCATGAAATCGCTCACGTGATGCGCCACGATTATGTTTTTAACATCATACAATCGGTCATCGAAGCCTTATTTTATTTCAATCCCGCCGTTTGGTGGATTTCTGCAAATATCCGTGCCGAGCGCGAAAACTGTTGCGATGATGTCGCTATTCAGTTGTGCGGCAACACAATGGCTTATGCGAAATCGCTTGTTGCGGTTCAAGAGATGCAATATTATTCTGCCAGTTTTGCAATGGGATTTGCAGGGCAGCGCAAAAATCAACTTTTAGTACGTGTACAACGTATTTTAAATCAATCAAATAACAAAACAAATGTCATGGAAAAATTAATAGCAACGTGTCTGATAGTGATTGGTATGGTCTTTTTGTCTTATGGCGGACCAAAGGAATTGCTCCCCAATCTTTTTGATAAAACCAATCTTTTTGAATCCAATAATGCCCCCCTCAGTATGAACGGCTATTGGAATGCCACCCTTAAAGGTGATGAAGTGGAAGTATCCTTTCAAACAAAAACCGCAACTTCAAATTGGAACAGTACACATACGTTCAAAAAAAGCGAATTTTCGGCTTTGCCAACTACGGAATCTGATTTTACATTGACTCGTGAAGCAGGTACGATGGCTTTCAAAGGCAAATTTGAAGGAGACGAAGGGTATGGCAAATATACATTTACAGAAAACGCTGATTTCAAAGCTTATCTCGACAAAGAAGGTATCGAAGGCGTGAAAGAAAGTATGATGTTGCACCTATTCATGAGCAATATCAATCGTGATTATATCGCTTTTTTGAAGCAAAATGGCTACAAAGACATCTCAAAATCGGATTTACAAGCCTTAGCAATTCATGGTTTGACAAAAGATGTTTTGACAAGTTATTTCGCAACTTTTAAGAAACAAGACTTGTCTTTGAACAAAGTTGTTGAGTTGAAAATTCATGGCGTAGATGCCAAGTATAAAAAAGATTTGAACGAAGCGGGTTATATTGATGTGCCAACTGACCAAATTGTAGAAGCTAAAATTCATGGCATTAATGGGGATTATTTGAAGGATTTAGCTACTTCTGGCTACAAAAACCCCAGTTTGCAAGACGTTATTGAGTTTAAAATACACGGTGTCAATGGTGCTTTTATCAAAAAAATGCAAGCCGCTACAGAACGTACATTGAGCCATGACGACATTGTAGAAGCAAAAATTCATGGTCTCGACAAAATGGATGTTGAGAAATTCAAGACAACAGGCACAAATCCGACAGGCGACGATTTGAAAAGTTATGCCATCCACGGCGTTGATGCAGACTATATCAATATGCTCACAAGTCTGTTCGGAAAATTGCCGCCTGAACGCATTGTAGAAGCTAAAATACACGGTATTGATGCAAATTTTGTGAAATCATATAAAGATATGGGTTTCGATAATTTGAGTTTTCAAAAAGCCATTGAGTTCAAAATTCATGGCGTAACCGCTGATTTCGTCGCCAGTTTAAACAAAATGGGCTATGCCGATATGTCTGCAAGTAAAGTTATAGAGTTAAAAATACATGGTGCAGATGCCGCTTTTGTCAAAGGTTTTGAAGATATTGGCTACAAAAATATGCCTATCAACAAATTGGTCGAGTTTAAAATACACGGAGTGACCCCTGCGATGGTTCAAAGTTTTGAGAAAATTGGTTACAAAGATATAGAAGCGAACAAATTGGTTGAAATGAAAATACATGGTGTTACAGGCGATTTTATCAAAGGTTTTCAAGATATCGGCTTCAAGAAAGTGTCTTTAAACGATGCTGTTAATATGAAAATTCACGGATTGACCCCTCAGTATATTCAAAATATGCAAGCCAAAGGCTATAAAGACCTCGACCTTGATGAATATTTAGAGATGAAAATTAGAGGATTTAATAAATAAGATAATTAGGAATTAGGAATTAGGAATTAGGAAACTTACCAAATTTTATTCTTAATAAAGAAAAATACTTTTTATCATTTAAGAATAAAATTTGGTAAGTTTCCTAATTCCTAATTTCTAATTCCTAATTAAAAAAAAGCCAATCATGCAACCACTTTTCACTTGTTTTACGCAAAATCTCAATTACGCTATTGGCTGGATGGTCATTCATTCGCTTTGGCAAGCAACGGCTATTGCTATTATTTCGGGCATTGTTGCGCTTGTGGTTAGGAAAAAGTCGCCGCAACTGCGTTACTGGATTCACAATGCTGCCTTGTTAGGGGTTTTGATAGCCGCCATGGTAACGTTTTGTATGTACTATGATTTCAGTAAAGAAATCGGTCAAACGATTTTTGTACCTGAAAAATTAGAAGCGGCAACGAACCAAGCCGAATTTATTAGCAATAACCCATCGTCAATAGACAATACGCAATCCGATGCCCCCCTCAGTATGGAAGGCTTACGGATGTATTTCAATCGCAATATATATCTCATTGTCACTATTTGGATTATGGGCGTTGCCTTGTTTATTTTGAAGCTATTGGGGGGTATCAGTTACGTTTATTATTTGCGGAGTCGTTTAAATTTTCCTGCTGATGAATATTGGCTCGAAATGGTTGAGAAATTAGGTAAAAAAGCAGGTGTGAAACGTGGCATGGAACTCGTTGAATCGGCTTTGGTGCGCTCGCCTTTGGTGGTTGGACATCTGAAACCGATGATTTTATTCCCCATTGGGGCAATAAACAAACTGAATACGCAAGAAGTGGAAGCGATTTTGGCACATGAAATCGCCCATGTTTTGCGAAACGATTATATTTTTAACATTATTCAATCGGTCATCGAGGCTTTGTTCTACTTCCACCCTGCTGTCTGGTGGATTTCGACGAATATCCGTACCGAGCGTGAAAACAGTTGCGACGACGTAGCGATTGCGCTTTGCGGCAACTCGATGACATACGCCAAAGCCCTTGTAAGTGTACAAGAAATGGCATATTACGGTTCGCCACAAATGGCGATGGCGTTTGCGGGACAGCGTAAAAATCAATTGTTATTTAGAGTTCAACGCATTCTTAAACAACCAAATAATAAAACGAATGTTATGGAAAAGCTCATTGCCACTTGTTTATTACTCGTTATGATGGTCGCCTTGTCATTCGGCGGCAATAGTTGGAATAGCAATATTAATGCTGAAATCAACGCACTGAATGACCCTTCAACTTTTGTTGAGAATAACAATAACTCTGAAAATGAAAATATAGCTACCGAAGTCTTTGAGCCAAAAGACTATGTGAAATTTAAGTACAACGGCGTTCTGGATTCATTTCCAGTCGGTAAAGAAGTGACGGACGGCAATTACAACTATGTAGACAATATGTTTCAAGCCAAACTAACCGTCAAAGACCATGCTGTGGTGTCCTTAAATATCAATGGTTCAGATATTAAGCCAACTGAAATTAAAAATCATGTAGGTTTTATTAATAGAATCATCATGCAATCAACCACACCCCCTCAGTATAACGAAGATACTCAACCGAATAGGCTACCGAATCTAAATCAACAGACTAATAATAATATGGATAATCAACCTGTTGTGTTGTCTAATCTGAATACCATTACAATGCCGACATTCAGCGAAAGCAATGGCGATATGGTCGTGTCAGATGGGTACGGTGGGCAAACTATTATCTCACATAAAGAAGATGGGAATACCGTTCAGACTGTAACAACCATGCACGCAAATGGTATGCGTTCAGTCACTAAAACGTATAAAAATGGTGAAACGATAAGCGAGACTTTTGATAAAAATGGTCGGCGAATTACAAAAAACATAGCAAATGCAACCAATAATTGGCGTAATGCAGCAGAAAGACCCGAACAACCAGATAGACCGCAACAACCTGAGAGACTTGAAACGCCGCCAAATGATGATGACAGAGCAGAGCGCATCAACGAATTGAGAGAAGAAATGAACAATTTGAAAGAAGAAATTACGAATTGTGAATGTCAAACCAACGTGGATTTTAGGAAGAAATTGGTCGCTAAAATTAATAAAACCTTAGATGGTTTAAACAAAGGTTTGTCTGAAAATGAGGTTAAAATAGAGTTTAAAAACATTCAACGGACTTGGGAAAATGGGGAATGTGATGATAAAGGCGATAAAGGCGATAAAGGCAGTAAAAACAATGGCTCAAATTATTCCTATGGTAACGGCAACAATTATGTAGCGGCTGAAATAGCTGGAAAAGTTGCGGCTCGTGAACGTTCACAAGTTAACATAAACAATAATGAAAAGTCAACAAATGACAAGGCGTTAAGAAGTCTCTTTCTCAATTTAAAAAATGCTGGATTTATTTCGCTCAATACACACTGCAATGTTGTTTTTACTAATACACAATTAAACGTCAATGGTAAATCAATGAAAGACAATGCTATTTTTATGAAAATTAAAGGTGATTTTGAAGCCCAAATGCCTAAATCAAAGTATGCTATCTCCTTTACGGGTATTGTTACCGACATAACAAACAATGAAGTTTCGTTAGATGGTTCTTTGAATTCATCAATTAATAGAGATTGAAATATCCGTTTTTTCGTACCTTTTTTGATTTGAAAAAAAGGGATTCTAAATTTAAAAAAATGAATCCCTTTTTTCAGATTTACATCTACGATTTTTTTCGTAATGATGCAACTATATTAAAAAGTCTTTTGTCTTTGACAATAGTTTGACAAAACACGTCCAAACCTTCAAATTTAGCCATAAAAGCCTTTGCCCAAATCATAATTTGATACCTAATGACGGGGCTAATTAGGTATCAAATTATCTTTCGGAGCGATTGTAGATTTAAAAGAGGTCACTTTTGTAGAAAATTTCCAATGCTTTTTGGTCTTGGTATTTCAATTCATTTTCAAACAGTTGTGAATGAGTGTGTCATTTTTTGCAAAAAAACTGAAACAGCCATAAAAAATATTTTATTTTAAAACATTCAAAATCAAGATGTTATGAATACTTTGCTTTGCAACCTAAAATCAACTTTTTTAATACCCCTCAGTATATTTGCTTTTTTACTACTGTTTTCAATTAGTAAAATCGCTGCTCAAACACAAAATAACACAACAACAGATACCGTAAAATATGTCAAAAATCCCAAGCCTACTCTAAAAGCAACACGGATTACGAAGCCGCCAAAAATTGATGGCCAACCCAACGATGACTGCTGGAAAGGTTTGCCAATTGCGGATGATTTTATCATGCACCGCCCGCAACCTTATAAGAAATCACCTTTTAAAACAGAGTTTAAAATTGCTTATGACGACATCGCCGTCTATATTTTAGGTTATATGTACGACCCCGAACCGAGTAAAATTCGACGTGAATTGGCAGCAAGAGACAATTTAGAGGTGGCAACAGACTTGATAAATATTGGTTTTGACACCTATAACGACGACCAAAATGCTTTTCGTTTTGGTGTAACGGCGGCGGGAGCGCAGTTCGATTCACGGGTTTCAAATGGTAACAATACCGATTTCAGTTGGGATGCCGTTTGGGAAAGCGAAATAACTATGCAAAAAGATGGTTGGGTCGCAGAGTTAAAAATTCCTTTTTCTGCTTTGCGGTTTGCTGAAAAATCTGACCAAACATGGGGTTTACAAATTGCAAGGGGCATCAATCGGGCAGCAGAAGAAGGCTCATGGGCAGGTTTTGACCCTAAAACAGATGGTGTTGTTATTCAATACGGCTCTTTAACGGGTTTGGAAAACATCAAGCCGCCTTTGCGTTTACAATTTTCCCCTTATTTGGCGACGGGATTGCAACGGTCTCCTTCTTTGGATGGCAATGGCAATTTATTGAATTATGGTACACAAAAACAAATTACAGGTGGCTTGGATTTGAAATATGGTATCAATCAAAGTTTTACCTTAGATATGACCTTGATTCCTAATTTTGGACAAGTGCAGTCCGACAACCAAGTTCTGAATTTGACTCCTTTTGAAGTACAATTTAATGAAAATAGACCTTTTTTTACTGAGGGGTCTGAAATTTTTGGCAAAGGCGATATTTTCTATTCCAGACGCATTGGTGGACAACCCAATGGTTATTGGAATGTACAAACCAATGATAATGAAGTAATTAAGAGCAATCCGTCGGAAACGCAATTGTACAATGCAACAAAAATATCAGGCAGAACTAAAAAAAATCTCGGTATAGGTTTCCTCAATGCTGTCACAGCACCCATGTTTGCTGAAATAGAGAATACAAAAACAGGCGACCTTCGACGTGTACAAACCGCTTCTTTGACCAATTATAATGTCTTTGTGTTGAGCCAAGCCTTGAAAAACAACTCTGAAATCAGTTTCACAAATGCGGCCACCATGCGCGAAGGTGGTGAGCGCGATGCCAACGTGTCGTCTTTTTTCACTCGTCTGAGAGATAAGAAAAACAGATACGAGGTGCAAGCCGGCGGACGTTTGAGTCAAATATTTGAAAATAACGCAGACATAAATCGTGGATTTACAACCAATTGGAGTGCAAGGAAAGTCAGTGGCACTTGGCAATGGCGTGTCGCTCAAGAAATTCAAGATAAAAAATGGGATCCTAATGACTTAGGTATTTTTTATGGCAACAACTTCATTAACCACAATGTCAATTTTTATTATCAACAAGTTGAGCAAAAAAAAGTGTTTCAAAACGCAGAAGCATGGTTCAATGTGAATCATAATTTGCAATACAGTACAGGGCGTTATATGGATTTTGGTTTTGAAACAGGCTTTTGGGGACGTTTTAAAAACCAATGGTGGGCAAATCTGTGGCATTATGCACAACCGACAAAGACATATGATTTTTTTGAACCAAGAGCAGACGGCAAACAATTTATACGTGAACCCATCTATGTGACAGGTACTAATTTTGGCACTGACCAACGCAAAAAACTCTATTGGTATTCGCATGTCAGCTTTGGTAAACGGCTTTTTGAAAATCATTCACGCTGGCGTTTTATCATCGAACCGCGTTATCGTATCAATGACCACCTTAGTTTTTCACTGTTTTCGCATTATTTGTTGGAAAATGATGATTTGGGCTATGCCACACAAACCGATAATAACATCATTTTTGGCAGACGTGACAGAAAAACTTTGGAAAGCACTATTTCAATGAAATTAGCTTTTACGGCTAAATCAAATCTGACATTCAGGGCGCGTCATTATTGGTCGAATGTGGTCTATAAAGAATTTTATAAACTCAAAGACGATGGCACGACGCAACACGAAGATTGGGGCATCAATCAAGACCGAAATATCAACTTTTTCAACATTGACATGGTTTATACGTGGCAATTCGCCCCGGGCAGCTTTGTCAATCTGATTTGGAAAAACAATATTTCTAAATTTGAAAATGGCTTAGAGAGTATTCAAGATGAAAACTACATGATGAATGTTGGAAAAACATTCAGAACACCCCAAACTAATGGCTTGACGTTAAAGGTGATATACTTCTTGGATTATGCCAATATGAAAAAATGGCTTAAAAAATAAGATTTTTAATTAGGAATTAGGAATTAGAAATAAATGGGTAAATTCCTAATTCCTAATTAAAAATCACCATTTTTCAAAACCGTAATCCCTTTCTACTAAACAAATACGGGTTTTAAAAGATTGATACCAAAACTCTCTCCCTTTGTCGCGTGCTACAATGTGTTCCATCTGATATTTCCAGTTGCGAATCGCTTCTAAATCTGCCCAATAGGAAACGGTGATGCCGACTTCATTTCTGGCAGATTCAACCCCTAGAAATCCGGGCATTGTTTCCGCGAGTTCAACCATTCTATCGGCTGTTTCTGCGTAGCCGTCATCCCCCTCAGTACGGAGGTTCGTAAATATGACTGCGTAGTAAGGCGGTTTAGGTGTTTGAGCTATCATTAAAGTTGAAGCACATTAGTTTATAAGGTAATTGGATAATCTTTCGAGTAGTAAACGATGTATATTTGTATCAATACGTCCTATCATACTTTTGCTATCTTAAGTAGAAAGAACCGCAAGAAAACTCAAACGCACTAATGAATTGGCTCTCAATCCATTGCTTCGTTTGGCTTCAAGTATGATATCAAAATCAACGATTTCTTGATGCAATTGAGTCGAAATACCACAAACTAAGAAATCATCATAAGTTGGCATTTCACGTAGCACTAATACTGGACGCAATTTGTAACCACCATCCGCTTGTGGGAGATTTGTTAAGACAATAGAGCCTTCTTGCATAACTATTATACTGTAGCTGTTAAAGAATAATCAGGTTCATCATCAGAATAAGCCTTATTGAGAGCCTGTTTACTTAATAATTGCCAATCTTTTTGGTCATTTTGTTCACGATTTATTGCTTCAAAATATTCTACTAAGAACTGATTTATTTGTGCACTAAAGTGTAATTGCTCTTGCAAAGGCAATAATCTAAATTGTTGAAAAAGCTGAATATGTGCTGTTGACATTTATAAAATCGTTTGAAGATAAAGCAATGCTTTTTTAATATGTGGTGCAAGTTAAGGCTTTTTGAAAAATTACTGAGGGGGTAAGTTCAAAAATCAATCATTTCTGTTTCATGCTTTTGCAATATCTTTCAAAGCCGCAACAAAAACATCCAACTCTTTCACAGACGTATAAACGTGCGGCGTCACACGTACACCCTTCACATTTGCGTAGTCAATCGCCACTGTCCAAATTTTATGTTTGCTCAAAAGCGTTTTAGCTAATTCGGCAGGTTTTATGGTGTCAATACCCACATTTGCAATCGCACAAGAACGTGTTTTGTCTGTTGGCGTATTCAAGACGAGGTGCGGGACGTTCCGTACTTTATCCGTCCAATAATTTTGAAGATACCGTAAACGGGCTTCCTTGCGTTCAATCCCAATTTTATTATGAAAGGCGATAGCATTTTTAATGCTCAAATCTGTATGAACGGGATGCGTACCAGTGTGGTTGAGTTTGCGAATATCATCATCTTTATAACCCATGTCGCCAAAGAGTTGCCACAGTTTTTCTATCTTATCCTTTTTGATGTATAAAATCCCTGCACCTAAGGGACAACTCAACCACTTATGTAAACTACTGCCATAGTAATCACAACCTAAATCATTGATTTTGAAAGCAATATGTGCAAAAGCATGTGCGCCATCCACCATCACTTCCACGCCTTTGCGGTGCGCCATGTCGCAAATCTTTTTGATGGGCAATATCTGTCCTGTTATGTTGACGATATGACTGACAAGCATTAATTTGGTTTTATCCGTTATGGCATTTTCATACATCGAAACAATGTCATCGTCAGATTTTGGGTCATTGGGCAACGAAAGAACTTTATTTACTATGCCATAACGTTTGGCTTGCAATTTAAACATATCGAGCATCGCACCATAATCTTGAGCTACCATAATCGCTTCATCGCCTACTTTCCAATCTTTTCCAGCAATCACCATATCGAGCGACTCGGTTGTGTTGCGGGTGACAATCAATTCTTTGTCGCTGCAACCCAGCATGTCGGCTAATTGACGACTGACGGCTGCTTTTTCATCAAACTGACGGGTTCGCATATAATACGAGGCTTCATAATTGATGTCTCTCACATTTTTGATAAAACCTTCCAACACTTCTTGGGATTGCATCAAATAGTAGCCATTTTCCAGATTGATGTAAGCGGGTTTCAAGCGAAAGCCTTTTCTGATATTTGCCCAAAAGGTTTCGTCTTTCGCTAAATCCTTGGGCGCAACATCCATCACATCTGCAAGGGCATTGTCAAGAAAAGTTAAGGAAACAGAAGTCCCTATCATTGTTTTTAAAAAGGCTCGTTTATCCATGTTGGTTGATTTTTATGATAATTTGGTTCTCTTTAGACTTCAAAATAACGATAAAACCTTCTGAAACTAAATTATACTGAGGGGGGCAATCTAAAAACCAGTCCGATAAATGATGAATGATAAAAAAATTCATCATTCATCATTTCCTAAACGTGTTGGTCTAACAAAACAACATTGCCGTCTGGATCCGTTATCATAAAGCTGGCAGGACCAGAAGTGCTTTCATCTGCTTCGGACTCAAATGTAACGCCTTTGTTTTTGAGTTGTTTTTGGATGTCTCTAACATCATCAAACTGTTCCATGAGTTGAGCATTCTCATCCCAACCTGGATTAAAAGTTAAAATATTGTTTGGAAACATACCTTGAAAGAGACCGATTAGGGCATTCCCATTTTTCAGGATGAGATAATTTTTATCCATATCTCCTGCAAACACATGGAATCCAAGGTTTTCATAAAATTGTTTTGAAGCCTGTATGTCCTTGACACTTAGACTTATAGAAAAAGCACCTAATTTCATTTTTTTAAACTTTTTGATTAATTGTTTTAAAAAATACTTCAAATTGTGTCAAAGATAAAAAATAAGGTCTTAAATATTCTGTTTTTCATTTCAATTCTTTCAACGCGCGTTCAATAATACTATCAATCCCTTTATCGCTGTCTGCTTTCAACATATCTTGTTTTATCGTTGGCGGCGTACCGTTTTCGATATTCAAACCATTAGGCATTAATGTCCTTGTCGCAGAGTATCGCAGTACCCAACCATTAGGCAGTTGAGTCGAAGAAGGCGCACCACCGCCGCCACCCGTTTGGTCGCCGATTACCTTCACATGGGACAAATTGAGCATGGCGGCTACAAAAAAAGTGGTAGCGGAATAACACCTTCGATTGGTTAAAATGATAACAGGCTTGGTATATTGCGCCAAACCAGCAGGCTCAATATATTTCTCCTTAGTGGTACTAAAATCATTTTTGCCTGCACCGCTTTTCTCTGATTCCCGCCACACCAAGACTTTTGTTTTTGTAAAACGGGACACAAGTTTATCAATATTATCAATTGCCCCGCCGCCATTGCTGCGCACATCAATGATGATACCTTTGGTATCTTTGAAACGATTAATCACCACATCTATATCAAAATCAGAAATATTGCTTGAAAAACTGCCATAACGGATATAACCGATGCGGTTTGAGTCCATAAAACTATTTATCAAAGCACCTGTATATCGCTGAACACCTTTCAGATAATTCCTTTCTACTAAATAAGGGTCATAATTGTCAGGATAGTTGAGATACCATTCCCAATTTCGAGATAGGTTAAACGAGGCATAAAGATTAACATGTCCATCCTTTAAAGTATAAAGCATGGAATCCAAAACGCGGAATAAAGTGGCATCGTTCATCGTGTCTTTCACGCGCGGCTGCCAGACGTTTTTGACAGAATCCCAATTAATTTTTTTAAAATCTAAAAAGGTGTATTTGTCATTGATGGTTTGCCAAAGGTGGTTGAAATTGTTCGTAGGTGTATTTGTTGGATTAGGTTCAACCAGTAGTCTTTCACATGATGTCAATAGCAAAATGAGTAAAAATACTGAGGGGGGTAATAGCTTATTAAAAACAGCCTTTTTATTCATGATTTAGATGTTTTTGAAAGTGAACGATACGGCATATTGAACAACGTTTGAAACAACAACGTTTGCGTGCCTGATTGTAAACGCCCTTTTTGCTTATCGTCGAGGTATTCCCAACGATACGTGAGGCGAATTTTGTTGTTATTACTGAGGGGTAGCTCAACAGACCATCGCCAATCAAATAACAGCAATTTTGGGAAAGCTACAACACCAGTTTGCGTTTTTAAAAAGTCTTCATTTGAAAAACCAATATAAGTCGGTCTTAAATTATAAGCCACCAAAGGTAGGGTAAACTGCGTAGAAGCTATTAGGTTTCTACGCCAAAAACGAAAAGGCTTTTGCAAATAGGTCGCTGCGGCAATGCCTGTTGGAAGGTCATAACTCAATACATTATTGACACTTGCTAAATAATATTGCCCATTGCCATGGCTGAAAACAGCACCGCCAACAAACCAACTGAAGCGTTTATTATGAGCCATAACACGGTGCATAGCAGCATAAGAAATACCACCGCGGAACAAATAAGCCGAATAGTTATAGCCCTTTGTTACATAAGTTTTCGATTGATTGAAACTGCCCCATACATCGAGTTGCTTAAACCATCGTTCGCTGATGCCTTCATATCCTAAATGTAGTTCCCCACCAATGCCTTCATATTGAAGCGGACTGAAAAGATTATCTTTTCGCAACTGCCAAGTGCCGCCGATGCCGAATGTGAAGGCTCTTTCCCTCATAATTGGTTGTGCTTCCTGTGCCTTTGCAGAAACAGATGTAAGCATCAAAGAAATATAAAACAAAATTATCTTAGTCATACAGTAATAATGATGAATGATGAAATCGTCAAGCTTTAGTTTATGTTTATTCACGCTTTGGTTTATGTCTATCCACGCTTAGTTTATGTCTATCCACGCTTAGTTTATGTCTATCCACGCTTAGTTTGGGTCTCTCCACGCTTGGTTTATCTCTCTCCACGCTTGGTTTATCTCTATCCATGCTTGGTTTATCTCTATCCACGCTTGGTTTGGGTCTCTCCACGCTTAGTTTATCTCTATCCACGCTTGGTTTATCTCTCTCCACGCTTGGTTTATCTCTCTCCACGCTTGGTTTGGGTCTATCCACGCTTGGTTTATCTCTCTCCACGCTTGGTATAGGGCTTTCACCATCTATATTTCAGCTTTCCTTCAAAGGCTCTATTAAGTCCCATAGATTGCCATAAATATCTTCAAAAACGGCAACCATGCCGTAATCTTCTTGATGCGGTTCTCTGACGAAAGGAATACCATTTTCTATATACGCATGATAGTCACGCCAAAAGTCGTCGGTGTATAAAAAAAGGAAAACCCGACCGCCTGTTTGGTTGCCAATACGACTGATTTGCTCCTCCCCTACTGCTTTTGCCAATAACAATCCACAAGCATCTGTACCTTGTGGCGCCACCCGCACCCAACGTTTCGTTTCACTTAAAACGGTATCTTCTAAGAGTTGAAAGCCGAGCTTTTTTGTATAAAAAGTTATAGCTTTATCGTAATCATCCACAACGAGGGCAATTTGAGCAATGCGTTGGTTCATATTGACTTATTTTTTGCGCCAGCAGGTAAATTTTAGACTGCCTCTAATATGTTTATCCAGTTATTAAATCGTGGGCTTTTGCTACGGATACGTTCTAAACCAATGGCTTGCGCCAAAATAGAACCATAAACAGGTTTGTTATAACCTTTTATGAGTCGCATAAGCCTTTTGGACGGTGCAGTTTCTTTGCCATCATTGATGAGTTCTGGATTGGGGTTTTCTGTCATGATATTAACCAATTCATTATAATCAGAAAATTTATCTGGCGCGATTTGACTATTGAACACTTCAATATTATTGAAAAGCAAGCCTTCAAACTCGTACAATTGAATATATGGAATATAGCGATGACGCAAAGTTTCGTCAATCGAATCTTGCATAGACTGCTCTATAAAGCTAATTTTGCGATTAATATCTACGAAGGCTTTGGCTTCTTTCCAATTTGGAAATTTATGATTATCATACAAACCATAATAATCAATCAAAGTCGTGACAAATACTGAGGGGTCTTGTTTCAAGTGTGTTTCAATCTGTTTTTTCAATACATCCCAAGCGACGATGCCACCACCCGACTTTTTTATAGTTGGATGTTGTATCAGAATATCTTTTGAAAAGAAATAAGGTTGCAAAACATCTTTACAAAACCCTTGTTCCGTTTCGCCCTCGTTTATGATAATGATACGTTTCATAGCGTGTCGTTTTTCAAGGTTGACCTTCGGTAATGATATTTTGTTTCCATAAATCGCCTAATGAGTAATCAGTCAACCAAATATCTAAATCTTCTTGTTTGAGTCTGTTGAATACCGATTCACCGTTATTTTGGTCAACGGCTATAATATCATCGGGTTCAAAATAGCTCAACAAGTCCGTTGATTGTGTTGCAAGAATGACTTGTGTTCCTTGTGCTGCAGCACCTTTAATCATACCCGACAATTTAGAAATCGCAAAAGGATGAAGTCCTAATTCGGGTTCATCTATAACAAGGGTTTGCGGTAAATTGGGTTGCAGGAATAAGGTTGTCAAAGCTATAAAGCGAATCGTTCCGTCTGATAAATCAGTTGCACCATAAACATTTGAACTGTATTTGTCTTGCCATTGTAAACGCAGATACCCCTCAGTATTTAGGCGAAAAAAGAAGTCGGAAAAGTAAGGTGCAATGCTTTGAATAACTTTTATGATACGGTTATAAACGATTTGATGCTCTTTTTGAATCTGATAAAGAAAAGCCGCAAGATTGTCTCCTTTTTCATATAAAAAGTAGGTATCATTGGGAATACGGCTTAATTTATTGAAAGGTGAATTCTTACCTGTGTCATGGAAGTGGAATTTTTTAAGACCTTCTAAAGGTGTTATAAGCCCTTTAGGAAGATAACCAATGCCATTTTTAACCCTTGATTCTTTACCAAATTCACTAAGATTCCAATTATCCCCTTTACGAGCAATATTTTCACGCTTAAATCTTAACCCATCCGTTCCTTTTTCTAAGATAAGAGAATATCCAATAGTTTCATTTTCAAAAGACAATTTCGCTTCTATCTCTTCTGTCACTTTTGCCCCATGATGTAAAAACTTATCTTCCCCACCATTCAAAGCTATATATTCTGTTAGTTTGCGCTCATACAGATTATTGAGAAACTCAAAGAAAGAAAGGAAATTTGTTTTGCCTGAACCATTTGCACCAATCAAAATATTGATAGGATGCAATTCAATTTTGGCATCTTTAATAGATTTATAACCTTTTATTTCGATGAAATCCATTCTTTTGACAGTTATAATTAAGGTAATTGAGTGTGCGAAAGTACATAAAGTTTTTATTTTAAGTTCGAGAGAGGTTATCAAAGTTTGATTTTCTTCTTAAAACAACTTTGACATTGAGCCTAATGATGATACTTACTTATAACATCACATAAGCCAACACACCTTGTAAGGAAATCGGTAATTGCCAATAAATATCCGCTTCTTTTCTATAAAAAAGCGTTCTTAGAATGAGTAAAACGCTGAAAACAAGTAAGGAGAAGCGTTCAAATAAATCCCAACCACAATAAGTACCTATGGCAATCATCAACACACCTAACAGCCGCGCCTTTTTATCGCCTAATAAAACTGCAAAAGATTTGATGCCCTCTTGTGCATCGCCTTCAATGTCTCTTAAATCGTTGGTATTGATTTGTAACATGACAAAAAAGGCTATCATAAGACATAGTTGTATGATTATGCTTTTTGGCACATGCGTTTGTAGGATAATGACTGGAAAAACAACGGTGACAATGACCCAAAGAATGGAGACCAATAAAACTTTAATACCCGGTAAGGCTTTGAGTGAAAATGTATAGCCCTTGACCGTCCATTGTTTAGTATAAAGAAGGCAAGGCACAATGCCTATCAATGCTGGAATAAGAATAGCTAAACGCTGTGATAAGCAGATGAGCAACTCCGCCGCAACAATCCACATAAGAGGTTTTATCATCGTTTGCCGAGCATACCACGCCGTTCTTTTTGGATTATTGATTATGTCTGAAGGCGAGGCATCGGTTCTGTCTTTTGTATAAAACAACCATGTTAAACCAAAGGCAATAAAAACCATAACCCAATCGGTTGGCATATATAAAGCCTTGTATGTCAAGCCCGTCCAAGCTGCTGCATCTAAGGCGATTGGAATATTACTCCAAATAAAAGCTCTATACAGTTTGACCATTCACCATTAAATTAAAACGCTTTGGTTAACACTTTCAGACGAACCAAATATTCATAAGATGTTGCCGGATTCTTCAAATCCAAATGTTCGAGCGAGCGCAACAAACTGCCCATTACATATTTTTGTATGACAGGTTGTTCGATGCCTTCCCTGTAAATATCGCCCATTTTGTACTGATTGCTGAATTCTTTTTGCCATAATGTATCAAAATCCTTCAAAATCTCTTCATTGTGTCCCCCCTCAGTAAGAAACTGCGAAATGGTGTCGGCTGCATAAATACCCGTTAAGATCGCATAAGAAATGCCTTCGGCTGTAATCGGATTGACAAAACCTCCAGCATCACCTATCAATATCAAATTGCCGCGCACCCTCGACCAATTGAATTCACCAAAAGCTAAAGGTATTTTTCCTCCTTTCAAAATGCCTTCTAATTTGGCATTTTTGAGCTTCTTTGAAGCAATGGGATGATTGTCAACGAAATCATTGAGCAAGTTTTTGATATTGATTTTCCTGTCTTCCACAATGTTTTGAAACGTACCACCACCAATATTGGCGGTTGTAGGGGAAGTCGGAAAAATCCAAAAATAACCAGGTAGAATATCGTCAGAAAAATAGACTTCAATCGTATTGTTCAAATCCGTTACGTTGCTGTAATAACCGCGCACGGCTAAGGCACTCGATTTTGGGTCTTTATTCTCTTGTCCTAAAATGGAATTGACACCTGTGGCATCAATGATAACAGCCGCTTTATAAGGTGTGTCTTTGCCCGAAACGGTAATGCCTGTCGCTTTCGTGTCTTCATAAAAAAAACCTGTTACTTTGGCATCAGGCATAAAATTTACTGAGGGGTACGATAGAGCATTCTCCAACAGAATATTATCGAACTCGTGTCGGTTGATGATATAAGCCAAAGCCTCTTCACTGGGCGGTTTTTCAAAGACCAAAGTGGTATTGTCTCTGAACACCAAGGTATAACCATTGGTCTGAAAAGGACTATCCGTTTTGATTTTAGTATCCAAACCCAAGCGTTTTAAGGCGGGTAATGCTTTGTAAGTAATGCCATCGCCACACGTTTTGTCTCTCGGAAAACTTTCTTTGTCCAACAAAAGCACTGAATGACCTTTTTCGCCAAGTATAGCAGCAGCTGAAGACCCTGCCGGTCCTGCACCTACGACAATGACATCGTATTCATGAGTATCTTTGAGCATCATATATTTATATGTGTATGTTTTCTGAAATTGAAGCCCAAAGGAAATGAAAAAAGGTATAGCAAAGGGAATTGAAGTGTATTTTTGTTGCATTAAAAAAATATCATGACTTAGCTGACACGAATTTCACCAATTACACGAATGATTTTTAATCCCTTTTATGCTGTTTTCTAAAAAAAAAAGAAAAACACATGCTTTTATTCGTGTAATTAGTGAAATTCGTGTCTGACCTAAGTAGCTACCCAGAAGATTGTATGATATCTTTACCATTATAAACGTCAAACCATAAATTATTAATAATGAAAGTCATCCTCGCTTTTCTCGACCGCATTGCCAGTCTCAAAAGTTTAGCACTGCTTACTGTCATTTATATGGCATTTCCTGCCTATTTTTTAAAAAATGCTGAAATGCGTATAAATGAACTATCAGGCAAACCTGTCGGCGTTATTGACTTGACAATGGGCTACAATCCCGTGCGCAACATTTCTATGTTGCATGAGTACAGTCCAGAAGCTCGCGCTTATTATGCTTCTGTCGAATCGTCTGTTGATGTGGTTTATCCGTTGGTGTATGCGTTTTTCTTTGCCATCATTTTGGTTTTGTTGTATCGCAAAAATCGTTTTGGAATGCCTGCGTGGATTGTTGTTTTGCCTTTTATAGCACAACTATTCGACTATATCGAAAACTATTTTATCATTAATCTTTTAACACAATTCCCGACCATTTCAGATACCAATGTCATGCTTTGTGAATTAGCGAAACTGGCAAAATGGTCTGTCTTTTTTGTTATTATTCTGTTGGTTGTGTATGGGGTTGTACGGAATATAGTTGCGCATTTGGGGCGTGTTAAAGTTTAATATTGGGGTTACAATTATCTGATACTTGTGCTTCTTAATCGTTTTAAAATCATGTATTTTGTAGCGATTTTTGTTTTTATTTGCCTTCTTATAAAAATCCAATCATTCACCAATTTACTTTAAAAGCTTATGAAACAAACACTTCTCTTATTTTTTACCTTTTTTAAGGTTTTTAATCTTTCATCGCAAACAATGCCCGTTGCGACCATACCCGTTCAAGCTAAACCACCTATCGCTAAGAAAATACCTAAAAAAATGGAAATGCACGGCGATGTTCGTATTGATAATTATTATTGGATGAACGAGCGAGAAAACCCAGAAGTTATCGCTTATCTCAATGCTGAAAACAGTTATCGGGAGGCTATGATGAAACATACTGAGGGGTTGCAAAAAAAACTATTCGATGAAATGGTTGGGCGTATAAAGCAAAATGACCAATCATTGCCCTATAAAGACAATGGTTATTATTACTATACCCGATTTGAAGAAGCAAAACAATACCCCATTTATTGCCGCAAAAAAGGAACATTAGATGCACCCGAAGAAATCATGCTCAATGGCAATGAGATGGCAAAAGGCTATAAATATTTTAGAATTGGTGGTGCAGCAGTCAGTTCCGACAATAAAATTTTGGCTTATGGCGTGGATACTGTTTCAAGGCGACAATTCACGGTTTATTTCAAAAATCTTGAAACGGGTGAATTGTATTCCGATAAAATATATCCAACAACAGGTGGTTGTTCATGGGCAAATGATAATAAAACGGTTTTTTACAATCAAACCAATCCCGTCACTTTGCGCTCAGAGCGTGTACGCAAACATCGGTTAGGCGAAACGGGTGAAGATGCAGAAGTTTACTTTGAAAAAGAAGAAACATTTAACTGTTTTGCTTATAAAACGAAATCTGAAAAATACATTGTTATTGGCTCATCGAGTACATTATCGAATGAATATCGTTTTGTAGATGCTGCAACCCCTGATGCTGAATTTAAGGTTTTTCAACCTCGTGAACCAAAATTAGAATATTCAATTGATCATTATGGCGACCAATTTTATATCGTTACGAACTTTAATGAAGCTAAAAACTTCCAATTGATGACTACGCCTATCACAGCAACAACAAAAGAGAATTGGAAAACATTGATTCCAAACCGTTCAGACGTTTTTATTAGTAATATCGAAATCTTTAAAAACCACCTCGTTGTGAGCGAAAGGAAAAACGGTTTGATGAATCTTCGCATCATCAATAACGAAAACAAACAGGAACATTATCTCAATTTTGGTGAAGCGGCTTATGTAGCGTACCCCTCAGTAAATCCTGATTTTGAGACAAATACCCTGCGTTTTAGTTATCAATCAATGACAACACCCAACTCGACATTTGACTACAATATGGATACTAAGGAAAAGAAATTGATGAAACAGCAAGAAGTGCTTGGTGGCTTCAAATCAGAAGATTATACAACTGAACGGCTCTATGCCACAGCAAAAGACGGCACAAAAGTACCCATTTCATTGGTCTATAAAAAAGGATTCAAACGCAATGGGCAATCACCTATGTTGCTTTATGCTTATGGCAGTTATGGTAGTTCGACCGACCCAACCTTTAATAGCACACGCTTATCATTATTAGATAGAGGTTTTGTTTATGCCATCGCCCACATTCGCGGCGGACAAGAAATGGGCAGACAATGGTACGAAGACGGTAAAATGTTTAAAAAGAAAAATACATTCACCGATTATATTGATTGCGCCGAGTTTCTCATCAAAAACAAATACGCCGACAAGAAAAAAGTATTTGCCAATGGTGGTTCTGCAGGTGGATTACTGATGGGGGCTATATCAAATATGCGACCCGACTTATGGCGCGGTGTTGTTGCTGATGTTGCTTTCGTGGATGTCGTTACAACCATGCTCGATGAAACCATTCCTTTGACAACGGGTGAATTTGATGAATGGGGGAATCCAAAAAACAAAGACGCTTATTTTTATATGAAATCTTATTCACCTTATGACCAAGTGGAACAGAAAAAATACCCGCCTATGCTCATTACAACAGGTTTACACGATTCGCAAGTTCAATATTTTGAGCCGACTAAATGGATTGCAAAACTCCGAGATATGAAATCAGACCAAAAACCTTTGTATTTGTTTTGCAACATGAGTACAGGACACGGTGGCGCGTCGGGTCGTTTCGATGCCTTGAAAGATGTGGCAATGAAATATGCGTTTATTTTTGACCAATTAGGTATAAAGCAATAGAGTTGTTGTTGGGTGACATTCAACAATTTATACACATCTGTTGGATGTCACCCAACAACAACTCTGTTCCATTACTCCCCTGGATGATACGTCCGTTCACTGTTTTTCACAACATCCTCCTTATAAAACAAAACATCTTTGAACTGCCCTTTGGTGTACATCTCCAATTGGTCATTAAAGTGTTTAGAAGTCATATCACCACTTTCCCCACCCGCCAAAAGGGATTTAGCTTTGATTTTAGGACTAAACTCGACAGCACAGACGAAACTGTTGCCGCTTGTACCATACCGTTTTATTGTTCCTTTTTTATAATCGGACTTAAAGGCGGGTAAACACCCCCACAGTGAAGACGTAAACGGAACAGGCGTACTCGCTTTTTGGTCATCGAAAGGATGGTTGATATCGCTCGAAATGCGCTGAAAACGATTGATGTCGCCCCACGGCACTTGCCATGTGCCAAAATGGGTTTTTAACTCATTGACAACCGTTAAAAGTTGTGGAAACAACTGCTCAGGTGTAGCCGTTGCGGCAAAACGTTTGGTATTTTCTACTTGGTCGGTTTCGCCTTGGTCAATATACACTTTTTGAATCACTTCATTCGATTTATGCGCCCATTCGATGGCTAAAGTTGTTGCTACGGAGTTCGCGGCGGCGCGATAATCCCATTTTTTCAAAATCCCAATGGGTTCAGCCAAAACTGCAAAACGGGCATCATTCGATAGATTATTTTTCTCAAAAGATTGAATCAAGGCAGGTATTAAGATTTGAAAAGCAGGTAAATAAGTATCGTAACCAGAGGCAATTACCTTGTCTAAAGTGTATTTATCGCCTTGACTCAAAATGCGGACAGCGTTCACACCTCTAAAATTTTCGCCATCGGGTGCCATATAGGGCAAATAATTTTCTTTTTTCGGACTGTTTTCACCTGCACATGTATAAGGCGTCGAATTACAATTCTGCAACCAACCATTAGGTGGATTGTAAGCATGAACAATATCGGCGACGTTGTGCAATCCTTTCCATTCAGTTGTAGAAGTCGCACCGTCCATAACTTTTGACCAATTCAAATTTTTATTCCGAATGGGTACATAATTGCCATGCCAGTAGGCAATATTGCCTTTATCGTCTGCAAAAACGGTATTATTTGAGGTATTTGCCTTCAAATCCATGGCTTTTTTGTAATCTTCAAAACCTTTGGACTTGGTACGCACCCAGCTTTCAACCAAACTCTTTTTTGAGCGATTGAAGGACTTCAAACTCACCCATTTACCGTCTCTTTTTGCCATAATAGGCCCATGATGCGTGGCGTAAGTGATGATTGATTTTGTTTTCATTACGTTGTTCTCCACATATCGCAACAAAACTTTTTTAAGTTTGACGGGTTTTAATTTTAGGTTATATTTATAAAACAGCTTTTTGTTTTTGGTGACAATAGCTTCGGCATACATATCTGCCACATCCACATTTGAAGACGTGTGCATCCAACCACAATGTTCATTGAAACCTTGATAAATGAAAAACTGTCCCCAAGTGACGGCACCGTAGGCATTCAAACCTTCTTCGCTTTGGACATGCACTTCTGGACGAAAATAAAAAGTCGTATGTGGATTGATGTATAAAATCGCATGACCCGAAGCCGTTTTAGAAGGCGCAAAAGCAAAGCCATTGGAACCTGTTTGCATATCATGGTCTTTGGTTTTGACCGCCGAAGTCGAGTTATCGCCTGTATAAAACTTTTTTAATTCTGCCACAGACAAATCGGCTGTACTAATCGCGCCGATGCTGCCGTCCGTCCACAACAAAGGATACCACGGCTGAAAACGGTGTAATAAAGCGGGTTTTACTGAGGGGTGTGTTTGAAGATAAAAATTAACGCCATCGGCATACGCGTCCAATAGTTGTTTGAGCCACGGCTCGGCATTTTTATATTCGCTAATGGCTTCTGTGGAGTCAATCAATAAGCGTATTTGCAAATCATCGTATAGACTCGATTCACCTTTGATTTCAGAGAGACGACCTAATTTTTCGATATAATTCATCTCCACGCGCTTAAAATCGTCTTCACATTGAGCATACAACAAGCCGAACACAGCATCCGCATCTGTTTTACCATAAATGTGCGGAATACCCCAATTATCTCGAATAATCGTCACCTGTTTTGCTTTTTGTTTGTAACGACTGATTTCAGTAGGAGAAAAAGTTTGGGCAACTAAAGACACAGGAAAGAAAAAGAGTAAAAGTAAATTTTTCATGTTGATAGGTTTGATTGATGAATAAAGACTGTCTGCAAAATAATAACATTCGCCCACGTTGATAGCTATTTGGTTTTAAAATACTTGTTCAGGGGCATTTTTTGTAGCCAAAGTAAAAAACAAGATGAAATGAAGGTCTAATTTAAGGAACGTTGACATGCATCTTTCGTTTAAAATTTCGCAGTTAAAGCCCATTAAAACGCCATCTATCATCTTGAAACCACCGATTTTCAATCGGTGAGCAATAGTAAACCCCAACCCCCATCTATCATCTTTTTCAAAACATCCCATCTATATTTCTGTTTTGATGTGATGTTTTGAAAAGATGATAGATGGGGTGAGTGAGATTGCTACACCCCGCCGTTGAAACGGTGGGTTTCAAGATGTTAGATAAATATAGAGCCTACATTTTAAGCGAAAGAGACCTTGTAAAGTTTTCACAGATTTACAAACAGTTAATTATCTATCATTTAGTCTATACATAATCAAATATCCACGACCCACTTAATACAAAAGTTTTAATCGTGATATTTTAGTGACCTTAATTAAAGACCTTTGTATCAAGAAATCACTCAATCTTATTTATTCAAATCAAAAAATTAAAATCACATGGCTTCTTTATTGAAATTCTTTATTTTATCCATTATTACATTGTCTTGCGTTTCCAAAAGCGCAAAAACGCCCACAGGCGATATGTCTATGAACACCCCCTCAGTAACAGAGGATATGTCGCAAGTGGACACCTCTAAATACGAAATAGCGACTCTCGCAGGCGGTTGTTTTTGGAAAATGGACGCAGCCTATCAACAATTGCGCGGCGTGACGAAGGTGGAAGTCGGCTATGCAGGTGGCAACGTCAAAAATCCAACCTATGAACAGGTCTCTTCCAGAACAACAGGTCATGCTGAAACTGTTCAATTGGTTTTTGACCCTAAAGTAGTCAGTTTCCGCGAAATACTTAATGTTTTCTGGACTATCCACGACCCTACAGTATTGAATCAAGAAGGCAATGACAAAGGCGATGATTATCGTTCTGTCGTCTTTTATCGGTCAGAAGCACAAAAAGCAATGGCGCAAATCGTAAAAGACAGTCTCGACAAAGTGCATTTGCACCCAAGTCGGATAGTGACGACAATAGAGCCTTTTAAAAACTACTATCGCGCTGAACAATATCACCAAAATTACTACAATCAGCATCCAAACGAGCCTTACACGTATAATGTCGTGCGTAAAAAGGTAGAACTTTTTGAAAAAGTGTTTGCTTCGCAAATGAAAAATCAAAAGTAAAAGGAAAAGAAAACCCTAAACGGGCGTAAGATATTAGCAATGGGTCTCACTCATTGCTAATTTTTTTTTGCAATTGCCCACAAGCCTACGAAAGTCCCTCTATAAACTCACAATATGCCATCGAAAACTCACAATATGCCATCGAAAACTCACAATATGCCATCGAAAACTCACAATATGCCATCGAAAACTCACAATATGCCATCGAAAATTTACAACATGACACCTAAAATTTACAACATGATACCTAAAATTTAAAATATGCCATCGAAAACTTACAATATGACACCTAAAACTTACAACATGACACCTAAAATTTAAAATATGCCATCGAAAATTTACAACATGACACCTAAAATTTAAAATATGCCACCTAAAATTTAAAATGAAGCACCTCTGAATGTTAGAAAAAAGGTAAGTAATAAATTAGAAACAAGTTCTACCACATCTATCATCTTGAAACCCCTCGTTTTTAACGAGGGGAAAAGTGTCAAACCCACGCCTCACATCTATCATCTTTACAAAACATCACATCAAACAGCCATTTTATGTGATGTTTTGTAAAGATGATAGATGTGAGTCGTGGGGGGTTATCGTAGCCTACCGATTAAAAATCGGTGGTTTCAAGATGATAGATGTGGTGTAACTTATTATACTCATTTGAAAATGGTTTGCCTAAAATAATAGAATCAAATCATTCAAAACCAACGCTTTATATTTTTCACTTTTCGTTTTTCACTTTTCATTTAGTATAAGTAATAAATTAGAAACAAGTTCTACCACATCTATCATCTTGAAACCCCTCGTTTTTAACGAGGGGAAA
>JANOAU010000056.1:0-12035 GCA_031411275.1 Saprospiraceae bacterium
TTCACGGGTAATTGGGCAAAAACTTTATCCAATATCACCTGTAATTTTTCTAAATTTGTGGACATTTAACTTTTTTGCGTGTAAATATCCTCTCTTTTGAGGATGTTTACACGTTTTTAGGTTATGCCCACCCCTCAATTATTGATTATCAATGAATTTAGGTTATGCTCACCCCTCAGTAATTATTTAGTTTTCCAATAATCAGAGTTAGGATTGTTTTCTTTACAGATGCGATCATACAAATCCCATTCAATAACGATATAACCTTCATCATCATACCACAATGCTTTTTGATTAAAACAATCAATGATAGATAAAAACATATACTTTAATGAATCAAAAATGCAGATAGGTTTTATAATTAAAAAACCAGGAGCATAAAAAAATATGCTGCCATACGTTTTTGAATCTTTATCCAAATCTACTAAATAGCTGTCTTGTTGACACAATGGGAAGAATGACTTTTTAATAAGACCATGTTTGACCAAAATATCATAATACTCAACCATTACTTTCAATTCAAAAAAAGGATTGAAAGGGATGAATAAGGTCCTGTAATCTAAAACAATTTTTGAATCATCAATACCATTCTTCCATTGATAAAAATAGAGTAACTCATCGTTAGCATCAAGGTTTTTAGATTTAAAAATTGACTCAATATCAATCTTATTATCTATGCCTTTATTCATAGATTCGATAAGATTAGGATTAATTTCACCTAACTTTAATTCAAAATCTTTTAGTACTTTAACAAAATCATTCATAATCTCGGATATTTTAATTACATTCTTTCAAAATTTGATTGTTGTGTTCGCGGTAATTGCCATTATAACCGATGGCGCCCAGTCTTCCCAAAATACAACCAGAAACCAACAACAACAAACAACGACGCTTGATTTGGTTTTTTAACCGAATCGTCTTATCCTGTTGGTCTTTGACCCATAACTCACAGAAACCCGCGCACCGTCGCCAAAACCCCTTCTGCCCGTTCCACATCATAAACATAGGGAGGGGTTGTCTTTTGTCCTTGAAATTGTCTTTGTTGTTGATTCGCCAAAGTATACAACTTCGCTTTCTCCGATTTTGAAAACGTTGAAAATGTGCGCCGCAACAACGGCAATAAACTTTCCAAACGGGTCATATCCGTTTCCGAAACCCATTCATCAAGCACTTGCCAAAGGGTCGGATGATGTATCAAAAGCAGTCCACTGCCATATAAAAAGCCTTCGAGCCAAGCAGCCGATTGGGTCGGTTCATTCATCGGCGCAAGGGCGTAACGCATTTTGACCGATGTTTGGGCAATCGTCAATACCGATTTATCGAACAGAATGCGGGTGCAACCGCTCGTTAATTTGCCATGACAGTTTTTTAAATCAACAACCAAACGAAGGCTGCGCAACCACCCCCCCGTATAAACAGGGTCTGCCAACAAATTCAGAGCCGCGTGAGTGCTTTGTATTTGATTGAAAATCAATTCCGTAGCCTCATCATCGGTATTCAAACAGGCGGGCGGCAGTCCGACAAAAATACGCGGCAGTATCTCTTGCACCACAAACCGAACAGCGGCGGCATCCGTGCCACGCACATTGCCATACTTCAAAATGCGGACAAGCGGCGGCAAGGCTTCCATCAAAATCACCACATCTTCCGTCAAAGCCGCTAAGGATTGCATGTGCTGTATGAGCTGCGGCAACGCTTTGGGCAAGTTGGCATCCAGTGTTTTTTCAACCAAAAGGGTTAAAGCAGGTAGTTTATCCACCGTTTCGGCTTGTTTTTGCACAAACGCGGTGGCGGCTTGTTCCACTTTGTTGCCCCATTGCGCCGCTTCAATCAAGCGAATCGTATAGTCAGGTCGCCAATGCAATTTCCACGTTTCTTTGAACGAACCGAGTTTGTACCGCGAACCTTTCATCGGCTTGCCCCACGGAATATTGAGCAACGCCAGACGATGTAGTAGATGACTGGCATACAGTTGATTAGGCTTGCGCAAATCCAATTCCTTTGTCACCGCTTCCGAAGTAGCATATTCTTTTGTCAGTCTTGCGGACTTAACCGAAGCCTCAAAATCACGTTGCAAAGGCACTTGCGGAATCTCTGGTGGCACTTTGCCGACGACATCGCCAATGACTAATTTACGTCGAATGAGGTTCATTTGCACATCAGCGCCATTGCACATCACCGTCTTCACGGCTTCCTCCAATTCCTCCAAACCCGCGATGTCATGCCCTCTAAGTATCCCCAGCGTTTCAGCCAAATGAACGGCTTCCACAACGTGCGCTGCCGATGCCGACAAGTTATTGCGCCGCAACAAACGCGCCGCACGGGTTATCCACCGCACTGTAGCATTTTGCTTTTTTGAAAACAATAAATCGTACCACGCCGGGCTGCTGACTCCTGCGCCATAGCCGCTTTCACGCGCCAAACGCTCATAACTCCAAGCCATCCACGTGGCTTCAGTGGCTACTTTGGGTAGTTTTTTGATTAAATCATTGTCCGTTTTCTCTTTGTATGAAGCTATATTTGTAAAAACAGGGGCGTGCCATGCGCCACAAACAACGGCAACACGTTGTGCATCTGTCTTCAACATTTTACGAATTGTTTGACGCATATAGGCTTCACGCAACAGCGTTTCCGTTGTTTCCGCCCGATTAAGGTCTTGGCGCAAAGCCGTAATCATGTCCAAAATAATGTCGAAAATGGCTGTCGGATTGTCCGTTTGTTCAAAAGTCACTTCCCACCAACGTTCACTGTCCGTATATCCTGCCAATTCCGCAAGGGTACGCAAAGGGTCGTTGATGATTTTAGTTTCTTCTTTTTCAAAATGCCCCCCCTCAGTAATTTCTTGAAAATCAAAGGTTTGTTGAGCGGGTGCATCAGGGTTTTGCAAACCAAAATTAAGACTCATCGGCAAATCCATAAACGCTACGGGTAGGGTGTTTTTCAAACCAAACAACATGGCTTGCCATTCAGGAGAAAATTCTGCAAAAGGGAAATAGGATGCTTGCCGTAAGTCCTTTGGATTGTAAACCAAGGCAGCAACGGGTGGCTTTAATTTTTCATGGCTGACGTGTTTTATTAATTTATCCGCATCTGTGGGACCTTCGATCAAGAGCGCATCGGGTTGCCACGCCTCAAGTGCATGAAGCAACGACCGAGCAGACCCGGGCCCATGGTGGCGAATGCCGAAAACTTTTAGGCGTGAATTGAGCAAGGAGATTACTTTTTAAGATTTTTTTTCTTGAAACTGTTTCCAAACCGCTTCCGCCAACTGTTCCGTCAGTTTTTCGATATAATAACTACCCGCAGAAGGGTCAGCTACACGGTCAAGGTAGGACTCCATAGATAATAAGTGGTGCACATTGCGAGCGATGCGACGACCAAAATCCGAAGCTTCGCTTGGCGCAACGGTTAAAGTGTTGATACCTCCGATGACGGCACTCATGGCTTCGGTTGTCGCTTGGATTTTATGCATATTTACATCGTCATTAGGGGTGATAGGCGATGTAAAAGCGAAGATACAGGGCATTGAGGGAACGACTTTATAAGCCGAAAGGACATTGCCCCACAGCAGTTTGAAGGCACGTAGTTTAGCTATTTCAACAAAATAGGAAGAACCAATTTGGAAACGAAAAGCGATGCGATTTTGTATAGTATCAACAGCTAAACTATTGTCTTTCAATACGCTTAAATAATTTTCACCTGCCCATAAAGCTTGAGTTAATTCAGAAATGACCCCCTCAGTATTTTGATGAAACCGTTCAGCGTTGACCGTTATGACATTAAACAAAGGCAGATTTTCTACAGACCACTCTATTAATGCGCATACCTCTTTTACATCTTTTTGAGACTCAGCAAAAGGATTGTAATGAACAGCTCCTTTTAACAAAGCTGCTTTTTCAGGAGCGATATTTTTGAAACTTTTTAAAAAATCGAGTGGTGTCTTTTTTTCTATTTTTGCTTGAAAATGTGTAGAAATATAGCCTAATTCGACATTTTCTAACAACTTAGCCAGTTCATTTTCTGTTGGATATGTGTCGAAAACAAAACGTGGGGCATTCACACCTGCTAACAAAGCGGCAAGGGTTTGTTTATTAGCAGCGGCAAAATCAGCGACTGCGATGTCTTCCCCGATTGACCAAGTATTGGCAGACCGATTGTCGAGAATCGGTTCAGGTTGTTCCATAAAATCATCGGCATGAACAAAAGGCTTTATACTGAGGGGGGGTATTTGCTGCCAATCAAGGTCAGACAAAGGACGACCTTTGAGGTCTTTTTCAATTTTTGCAACCCATTGTGCTTTGGTAATAGGCGGAAATTCAGCAAATAGGTTTTGGTTTGATGTCGGCATATCGTTAGATTCCATTAAAATGAAAAATTAAGAAAGAAGGATGGACAATCACGTAATAAAATTGTTTTGTGGACACATCTATAAAAAAACGGACTCAAAGTTACTTATTTTTAGCAAAAAAATGAACCGCAATAATTTATGAATACCTACTAACTGCCCCCTTAGTAAAAAACAAAAAGAAGCTTCTTTTCTGTCGTTTAGGTATTGAACGCGTACCTTTACCCTTTTTTTACGTCTTAATTTTATTCCAACAAAGTAATTAAATTGAAAAGGGTTTACCTCAATAGAATGATATAATTCATTTAAAGACAATGTTTTATATTGTTCTCTTTTCATTTTTCATTTTAAATTGAGTATAAAATGGATTCCCTGTCGTACTTTTGATAGACTAATTTTAACATTCTTAAATTTTTAATCAATAAATATGAAACTCAACGGCTACAACCTTTTTTTCTTAAAGAGTAATCTTTCTAAACCTTCCACACATTTCCGCCTGGCTTCCCTACTTTTTCTTTTACTGTTTTTTGGGCTTTTCAGTTGTACACGCAAAATAGCGACGGATAAATTGCCTACAACCCAAATCGTTTTTGGTCATGGTGGCGGCTTTACAGGCATAGTACATGAGTACGCTTTGCTTGAAAACGGGTATATTGTTAAAATTCAAAAAGACTCGACCACCCAACGTATTGTCGAAAAAATAGGAAAAAAGAAAGCAGCCACTTACTTTACTGCCGTTGATACGATGCGTTTGCATACTTGGCTTTATGATGTGCCAGGCAATATTTACCACTATATTATTCTGAAAAGAGAAGGCAAAAAGGATAATAAAATTGTTTGGGACGGCAGTGGCAATGATAAAAATGCGCCTAAAAATATTGAAGCATATTACTCAAAATTAAGTGCAGAGTTGCCAGAAAGAAAAGAGAAACTCAAAAAATAAAAAAGAGTACACGTAGCAAATTGTTTTTTAACTAATTGATAATCAAAAACTTAAAACAATGAAACGATTATTTTTACTACTACCTATTATAGCTTTTACAGTGATGGGCTGGTCTCAAAAGCCGTTTAAAAATAAAAACATTCAAGCCATACCTCATGCTTATCCACAACCTATTAACTTACCTCCTGTGGGTGTTCCTGTGGCAACACAGCCCCTTGTGGGCAGTCCTTCTATCAAATCTATCCCTTATTTGCAAAAACGAACCGCTTTGTTGCCCAAGGGTCTGGAAGTCAAAACATCTGACGCAGGTTTGCCAACAATGATTGAAGGCACTTTACCGACCCCTCAGTATACGACTTTAAAATCGGTTGAAGAACGAGCTTTTCAGTATTTGAATGTCCTTGCAAAAGCCATCCACATTCAGAAACCATCGGAAGAATTTGTCATAAAATCCATTGAAACCGACGATATGGGGCAAACACATATCCGTATGCAGCAAGTGTTGAATAAAATACCTGTTTGGAGTAGTGAAGTGATGGTTCATGAAAAAGACGGACAAATAATTCTTTTTAACGGTGTGTATTTTCCTACCCCTTCCTTAAAAAATTTGACACCGACTGTTTTTAATATAGAGGCACAAGCGTTTGTACGGGCGGATTTAGAGAAAAAAACAGGCTTTAAAACCTTATCCGTTGAGACAAAGGAGCAAATCGGTGGCGAACAATTACGCAGCGAATTGGTTGTTTTTTATAAAAATGATACACGTGGAACAGAGCGTTTAGCTTGGCACATCGTTGCTTATCCAAATGTGTTACACCGTTATGAGTATTTTGTTGATGCCGAAAATGGGGCAATTTTAGAATCCTACCACAGTTCTTGTTCGATTTCGGGGCATATTCAGAACTTAAATGAATCAAATAAAATACAACATGAGACCTTAAAAAAATACACCTCAAATACTGAGGGGGCGAATTTTGTAAATGCTCATACGACTGTCATAGACGGTGCATTTACAGCAACAGCTTTGGATTTGATGAATGTGACTCGTACCATCAACACCTACCAAGTAGGGGCAAAATATTATTTGCTCGATGCCTCGCGCAATATGTACAATTCTGCTACTTCCAGTATGCCAAACAAGCCTATTGGTGCTATCCAAACGTTTGATTATAATGATTCTGATGATGGCCCTTATTACTATCTCACCTCCTCCAACAATGCGTGGAATAACCCTAAAGCTGTTTCGAGCCACTATAATGGAGGTACTTCCTATAACTATTTTCGCACAACCTTTAATCGCAATTCTATCAATGGAAAAGGCGGTACAGTTACGAGTTTTATCAACGTCACGGATGGAGGTCGGTCTATGGACAATGCCTATTGGAATGGTGAAGCGATGTTTTATGGCAATGGCTCATCTGCTTTTTTGCCTTTGGCACGTGGGCTGGATGTAGCAGGGCATGAACTGTCGCATGGCGTTATTCAAAATGCAGCAAATTTGAAGTATCAAAACGAACCTGGTGCTTTGAATGAGTCATTTGCCGATATTTTTGGTTGTATGATTGATCGCAACGATTGGCAGATTGGTGAGGATGTTGTCAATGGGCGTTCCGTTTTTCCAACAGGATTCCTGCGTGATATGGCAAATCCCAATAATGGCGGCACAGGTTTAAGCAGCACTGGGTGGCAGCCTAAGAATGTCAGCGAAAAGTATAATGGCTCATCAGACAACGGCGGTGTGCATATCAATTCTGGCATTCCCAACTACGCTTACTACCTTTTTGCAAGCAATGGCGCTGTTGGGAAAGCCCCCGCAGAGAAGGTTTTTTATCGGGCATTGACTGTTTACCTCGTTGCTTCTTCTAAGTTCATTGACTGCCGTGCGGCTGTGGAGCAGTCGTGTAAGGATTTATATCCAACCAATACCGCCATTCTGACGGCAGCACAAAATGCCTTTGCACAAGTCGGTATCGGTGCAGGCGGTTCTACGACAGGAGCCGTTTATCAACAAGATTTACCCGCTAATTCAGGGAATGATTGGGTGGTATATGCGAGCAATGACGAAACAAAACTGATGTTAACAAATGGTACAGGTAGTACAACGACGGTTTTGAGTAGCCGAGGAGTTTTCAATAAACCAAGTGTTTCTGATGATGGCAGCCGCATTTTTTATGTCGGAAGTGATAGAAAGTTGTATGTTATCACCTTAAATTGGGGTGTTAATCCACCAACATTTAGCGATGCCTTGGCAGAAGGTACACCCACATGGAACAATGTAGCGATTTCAAAAGACGGCACTAAAATCGCTGGTAACGACGGAACTGATACACTATGGGTATCTGTGATAGGAAAGCCTTGGAAAACATATAAATTATTCAATCCCACTTATACATCGGGCATTAATGCCAAGGCGGTTCAATATTCTGATGCCCTTGAGTGGGATCATTTTGGCACATCTGTTTTGTATGATGCTTACAATAAAATCAGGGGACAAGGTGGCGATGCTATCGAATTTTGGGATGTGGGTAGTATCACCGTTTGGTCAAACCAAACAAATAATTGGGTTTCTACGCCCCAAATTGAAAAATTATTCAGTGATTTACCTGAAAATACAAGCATCGCAGACCCCACCTATGCCAAAAACTCGCCTTATATCGTCGCTTTCGACTTTTTTGACGATACCGATCCGAATAAAAGAGAATATTATATTTTAGCTGCCAATACCCAAAAAGGGACGGTTACACAAGCGAGTACAGGTATTTACAAAAACAATACAGTCGCTTATCCGAGCTATACACGTACAGACAACCGTCTTTTGTTTACGAATGAAGATTCAAATGGTGCTTCACGTCTCGGTATTGTCAATATGGCAAGCGACAAATTAGAGCCAAGTGGCGTACCCAGTATTTTTAAAACCGATGCTGCATATGGCAATTGGTTTACGAATGGCACACGTATTTTGAATACCATTGGGGAACTTGATAAATCAGCTATAAAAATATCACCAAACCCTTTCATAGACCGTGTGCAGGTCAATATGTCGTCTGAAACAATCGATATGGGTAAGATAGAAATATATGATTTGTTAGGGCGCATTGTTAAAACGATACCCCTCAGTATCAACGTGGGCGACAATGGTATTTCAGTAGAAACCCATGCATTGCAAGCGGGTACTTATCTACTTAAAATTTCTATTGGCGATAAATCGAGGACGGATAAGATTGTGAAGTTTTAATGCCGAAACATGAAAGATGCCTAATTTTCAAACAATATAAATTTTATGACTTTATTACAAAAACGCTCTAAATTAAAGTATAAAATGCCGTTAGGCATGGTCTATCGGTAGAAAAAGGAGTTATACTACAAAAAATTCCAGAGGAATGACATATTGAAAATGTATTAAAATATGTCGTACCTACGGTACTTGGAAAATAACTTAGCCTGTTTTTCTACCGATAGACCATGCCTAACGGCATTTTTTACTTCAATCTTCTGCTTTTAAGTGCCAAAATCATCAAATTTATTATGTTTGAAAATTCGGGATGATTGATGTTTCGAATACCTATTCACTCCAAGCATTCTGTCCATTCCACGGCATACAAGCGATGAATCCACTTGGAATTGGGTCATAAACCAAGAGTTCTTTGTTGACTTTTTCGGACGTGAAATACGCCATCAAGGTCAACCCTTTTAGTCGACGGTAAAAAGTAATCGGGTCAGGCTTTTCGACCAAAGTGATACCCCACATACTGGGCGGAAATTTGGCAGCCTCTTTATCCATTTTCAAAAGTAAAGCCTCACGTTGCTCTTTGGTACATTCATCGAAATACTTGCCATTGGTGCTTTTGCACGTTTCTTCCAATTTATCCAGCCCTGCCACAAAGTCTTTTTGCTCGGCTTCTGACAGCAATTTTTTCAATACTTTGTCTAAAAATTGAGGGACACCGATGTCTTTTGCCCCTGGTGTACCAGTGCGTGGCAATATTGTTTCGGTCATTTCTGCCAAGGTATTTGCTTGGTTTGTGGTTAAAAACTCGGGTCTCCAAGCCAAAGTGACGTTTCTTGTTTCGTTTTTACAAGAAATAAAGGTTTCTGTTAATGCTCCTGCTGTTACGGCGTAGCCGAACAAAAGAGCCGTATTTTTGATAGCCGTTCTACGATTCATTTTTTTATGTTGATGATTTTCAAGATAATATAAGTACCCCTCAGTAATGTGCCGTTTTTGTCATGCCGCTTTTGTCATTCAGTAGGAATCCCTTTGCCGCTTTAACAAATACACAAAGGGATTCCTACTGAATGACAAAAGCGGCATGACAAAAACGGCAATTATAACGCCTTGTTCTTCAATGCCTTAACCGCAAAATCAACCGCCCGCGCTGTCAATGCCATATAAGTAATAGATGGATTGACATTTGATGCAGAAGTCATACATGCGCCATCTGTTACAAAAACATTGGGTACGGCATGGACTTGATTGTTGCCATTCAAAACCGACGTTTTAGGGTCACGACCCATACGGGCGGTACCCATTTCATGCACACCATTGCCAAGACCACCTACATTATCAAAGGTCAAGACGTTTTTGAACCCTGCATTGTCAAGCATTTCGGCAGCATCTTTTTTGATTTGTTCGCGCATTTTCAGCTCATTGTCCTTGATTTCGGCATTAAAAACCAATTGTGGTATGCCAAATGCGTCTTTTTTGTCTTTGTCTAAACGCACATGGTTGTCATGGTAGGGCAGTATCTCGCCAAAACCCATAAGCTGCATCCCCCAACCCCCAGGCTTGAAAAGAGCATCTTTGAAGGCGGCACCGACCCCCTCAGTATCATTGCGACCTCGACCCCAATCAGCCCGTGCGCCAAAGCCTTGATAGCCAAAACCGCGTATGAAATTAGGGTTTTTCGACTTTTCATCAAGGTTGACATACCTCGGAATGTACATACCATTCGGACGACGCCCTTTATAATATTGGTCTTCCATACCCTCATAGGTAGCCATAGCCCCCAAATGATAATGATGATCCATAATGTTATGACCCAATTCACCACTGTCATTACCCATACCATTCGGGAAACGATTAGAAGTTGAATTCAACAAAATTTGAGTAGAAGCCAAGGTAGAAGCGCAGCAAAAGATAACTTTTGCATAAAATTCAATCATTTGTTTCGTTTCGCTGTCAATGACCCGCACACCCGTTGCCCGATTCGTTTTTTCATCTAAAATAATGGAATGAACAATCGAATTAGGGCGAATCGCAAAATTATTCGTCTTATTTGCCGCTGGTAAAGTCGCTGAATTGCTGCTAAAATAAGCCCCATAAGGACATCCACGTGAGCAACGGTTGCGGTATTGGCATTGACCTCGACCCAACTCTAAATGCCAGGGCTTCGGCTCTGTCAAATGCGCCACGCGCCCAATCGTGACGGGGCGGCCTTTGAATTTGGCAGCCACTTCTTTTTTGAAATGCTGTTCCAAGCAGTTTAATTCCATGGGGGGCAAAAAATAACCATCGGGCAAGTGTGACAGACCCAGTTTTTCACCACTGACACCCACAAATTTTTCGACATACGTGTACCAAGGTTCAAGGTCTTTGTAACGTATAGGCCAGTCAACAGCAATGCCGTCCTTGGCATTGGCTTCAAAATCCAAATCGCTCCACCGATAAACTTGTTTGCCCCACGTTATGGAGCGTCCGCCAACATGGTTGCCGCGAATCCAATCAAATCGTTTTTCTTCGACATAAGGATTTTCGAGGTCATTTGTAAAAAAATGCTTGGTGGAATCACCCACAAAACCGCTTCGGATTTGAATATGATACTTTTTTATATCTTCAGGACTCAAACCACCCTTCAGTTCCATTTCCCATGGCTCTGTCATCATGGTCGGATAGTCTTCGACATGATTGACCATACGCCCTTTTTCAAGCACAAGGGTTTTAAGCCCTTTCTCACTTAGTTCTTTTGCTGCCCAGCCTCCACTCATGCCTGAACCAATAACAATTGCATCGTAAGTATTGGTTTTGTTTAATGTTATATTCAGATTAGCCATAATAAAATTTTGTTTTAAGTGCCAAATGTAATTATTAATTTTACTTTTTTGTATTAGCACCCCCTCAGTATTTTGATAATTTTACATTACAAAAGGCTTTAAGGATATAAAAAAGACGTTGCGATTGCCCCTCACAACGTCTTTCAGAGTATAAAAAGATTCCGAAAATGTCAACATTTCCTAAATCAAAATATTACTAAACAATCTCTTGACACAACTCCACCAAAACCCCATTCGTCCCCTTCGGATGCAGAAAACAAACAAGTTTATTGTCCGCTCCACGCTTAGGTTCAGCGTTCAAAAGTGTAAAACCTTCGCCTTGTAGCCGTGCCATTTCAGCGCGAATATCCGTGACATCAAAGGCAATATGATGAATGCCCTCGCCTCGTTTTTCGATAAATTTAGCAATCGGACTGTCCGCATGGGTGGCTTCCAGCAATTCAATTTTAGAATCTCCGACCTTAAAAAATGATGTCATCACCCCCTCAGTAAGGACTTCTTCCATCTTGTAATGACCCTTACCCAACAGTTTTTTGAACAATTCATTACTTGTTTCAATGCTTTTGACAGCAATACCGATATGCTCTATTTTATTTGTCATTCGTTATTCTTTACTGGTTGAATGGTTATTGGTTGATTAGTTATTGGGGATTGATTTACTTCAAATAAGTAACCAATCCCCAATAACTAATCAAC
>JANOAU010000057.1:0-5620 GCA_031411275.1 Saprospiraceae bacterium
AAAACTTATGTTCCCTATGTGAAACCTCCTATCTGCCTATGTGTCGAAAACCAGAATCTATCGCCCAGCACTTCTAACCATTCTCTTTATCTTTTCATTCAATTCCTCTTCATCCATCAGCTTTTCCAAAGGCACATGAAAGCGGAAACACCAATAATGTTGCGGATTGCTCGGTTCGTTGATTTGTTCATCGGGGGCATTTTGTCGTCTTAATTTACCGTCCATGCCCACAAGGTCTTGTATGGGGAATATTGCCCACATACTCGGTGCTTCAAAATGTTGTTCATTGATGAATTCGACGATTTCAGGCGTACAGTTTTGGGGTGCAATGCCTGTTTTGCCCATCACTTTTTTATAAAACTTTTGCGCCATGTCATAATCACTTTCCCACCAACCCCGTATGGTTGACATATCGTGACAAGAAGGGCTGCACACAGAAGCGTAAGGATATTTAGACGTTTCGCCAAAGTCCGTTGCACCTTTTGGCATCCTTTGAATTTCAAGCGCAACAATGTTTAAATCGTGCATAACGCTGGGTACAGAGTTCGGAATCATACCTAAGTCTTCACCACAAATAAACATATTGGTTGCTTGCAACAAAGCAGGGAGTTTCCAAAGGGCTTGTTGTTTCCAAAATGAATCGTGACGTTTGAAAAAATAATCATCATATAATTGGTCAATGATGTATTTGTCAAATTCATTCAATTCTTTATAGGAACGAGTTATGTGAACAGTGATACGTGGGTTAAAAAACGAGCCATTACTGAGGGGTTCTTCAATCAATAAAACTTCGCCGACTAACGATATTAAGCTTTTTTCAAGATGTTTTTTAGGGACAAAATCAGCATTTTCTGCGAACAAAGTCTTGATTTTAACTTGATTGTCCACAAACTCTTTAAGTTTAAATATACTGAAAGCCTCTTCATCTAAAAACATGGTGCGCACATAATCAGCCTCTGCACCAAACACTTCATTCAAAAAATGACCTCGAATATACGGTTGTGTATAACGATCAAGGTTGCCCCGCAAACCTGCGGCATCAAGTTCTTGACGTGAATAGGGTAGACGTGGATTGAACAAACCTAAAGTCCCTTCCACTTGATTAATCGGTATTTCCCAAATCCTAAAAAAGCCCAAAATGTGGTCAATGCGCAAGGCATCGAAGTATTCACTGAGTTTTGTCATCCGTTGTCGCCACCATGCGAAGTTGTCTCTTGCCATGACATCCCAATTGTAGGTCGGAAAACCCCAATTTTGTCCTGCCACTGCATACGCATCAGGCGGCGCACCAGCTTGACCGTTCATATTGTAGAGATGTGGTGCCACCCAAGCATCGCAACTGTAGCGATAAATGCCAATCGGCAAATCACCTTTCAGAACAACGCCTTGCGAACGGGCGTAATTTGTTGCTTCTAACAGTTGCTTATGGGCATGAAACTGAATGAAATAGTACAAAGCCACCTCATCGAAGGCGTTATACTGAGGGGTGCATAAATCACTCACCACTTGCTTTGAAAAGGTATTGTATGCTGTCCAGTTGTTAAAATTAGTGGTGTGATTCAAGTCTCTCAAATGACAAAAAGCGGCATAAGGTTCGAGCCAGTCAGCGTTCGTTTCTAAGAAATGAAGCACTTCTTTATCTTTGAAAAAAGCCTTTTTCTCTTGTTCGTAAAGTTGTTTGAAATAGTCAGATTTAAAAGAACCCACCAGCTCTAAATCAACGGTTTCTAATGCGTTGAGTTCTGCAATAGTTGCTTCCAAACGAGCCGCCGCTTTCTCATCTTTCAGTTGTGCAATCGCTTGAATATTAATGTAATATGGATGCAAAGCATAAACAGAAATAGCAGCATAAGGATAGCTGTCCGTCCACGTTTTGGTGGCAATCGTATCATTAACGGGCAATATCTGAACGAGTTTCATGCCTGTTTTTACAGCCCAATCCACCAATAGTTTGATGTCTGTAAATTCACCAATACCCAAACCGTTTTCGCTCCTTAAGGAAAAAACGGGAATCGCAACACCTGCGCCTCGCCACAAAGTACGATGACGATAATTTTCATCTGTGATAACCAAAGTATTGCCTTTGGCAGAAGGAAAAGTGAAGACAGAACGCCGATTTTCGCCTTTTTCCCATTCTATGATTTTACCTTTTTTGGTATCGCACAAGGCAAACTTATATTCTATATCCACCTGATTGCCCTCAATCGGTATCTCAACTTGCCACAATGGAAAATGCTCATCCGACATTGGAATCGGTCTTGCCCATTGTCCTAAAACCCTGGAATTACCCAAAATACAAAATGATAAATGCTTAGGAATGGCTGCCGCATACAACTGAAAAACAAGGCGATTCCTGTCAGTCCCTTTCCCAGTAATATCGAGATTTCGTTCCTCAACATTATTTTGACTCAAAAAAAGCATTTTCGTCGCTCTTTTAAATATCACATCTTTAAATGCGGCGGAAAAGAAGGCACGGCTAATATCATATTCGGCTCGCCAATAGTCTTGATAAAACACTTGGGTTTGTCCTTTAGGAATTGTCAATGTCCGAAATGTACCATGTTCAGCCAATAAACCTTTGAGTGATTGGACAATGTATTTGTAAGTAAGGGCATCATTTTCTTGAACTTGTATGGCAACATGCCAATTAGTCGAATCATAACTTTGACAAATAAAAGTTTCTTCCAATCCATTTCTTTTGAATTGAATAGCGATTTGCTCGCCTTTCTTTGTCCCATAATTGATGTGAAAGTGGGCTATCATAAGGGTGGATTTAGGTATTGAAATATTTGCATTAAAAACATTGCAAAAAAAGGAAAAAGAATCAAGACATTGGCTTTTTGGAAATGATAAATGTAAAACAAAAAGCGACCTAAAACATCATGTTAGGTCGCTTTTTAAGGTAATTACTGAGAGGGGCTTTGTTGAGAGAGCCTATTCATAGAATGATTCGGTTAAAAGAGAGAACGCAGTACCGCCGTTCGTTGGTTTAATAATCAGAATAAATAATAATGAATGCTCTATGACCGTCATATCAATTTTTCTTAACCATGTAGAAGGTGGCAGATACACCTGCTTTAGCTGTACCATGGTCTACTGTCCGAATGACAGAGCCTGTTATGGTTTGCAGTTGATTGATACCCTTTGACCATTGTGGCGTAATATAACCTAAATAATCATATATCCATCCAGCCGTTGGTGTATTGACAATGCCTTTGCCCGTTATTCGAAGAACGAATGCCTTTCCCTCGCCTGATACAACCCCTTCTAACTTCATGACGAAACCGCCACCCATGTCAAAATCGCCCGTTATCTGTCCTTGTTTATTTTGAACTAAAGTCATTAAACCTGCCCCAAATCTTAATTTCGAGAAATCCTCACTCACAGCCGTATGATTGATTAAACTGCGATAGACAAAGAGTCCGTTTACATCTGGTAATGCCATATTGTTTAAATTTTAAAGTTGATAAATAAAAGGACAAAATAGGTATTTTAGGCATTCTTCTTAAAATTTTGCTGTCTTTTTACACACAAAAGCCTTGAAACAGTTTGTTTTTCAAGGCTTTCGGTGGCTTTATACTGAGGGGGTGTCTTTTCTTAATTCTTCAATTTCTTGTTCTATTAAGTCTGTTGCCATAGTAATTTGATGGTTCTCAAAATTCATTTTTATAAGTTTTAGCGCAATTTCTATCTTCTGTTTCTTTAACTGTTCTTGTATTCTTTCTGCTTCGTCAATTTTGGCTGTTTCTGTTACACTTGCTTCCCAATGCAAGTTATCTAAAAATTTATTATATCTTTTTTTATCTTCATCTGGTAAATTATTTATGACCATTTTCTCTCTAACCGCATTCATACCTTTTGCTTTGAAGGTATCTAAGACTTCATTATTCTTGAAAAAGTAAATCCATTCATCTAACGGCTCGTTGATAACATCATTAAATCTTGTCGTTTGAATTAAATAGTATTCAGGAAATGCTTGTTGGATTGTTGGTTTTTTGAGTAATTCTTGTTGCGTTTTGGTCAATTCAAGTTCTTTTTTTGAGTGAAGTCCTGTAAATTTTGTTTGACCAATGTATATATAATCGTCACCCTTACCTAATCCAAAATAAATAATACTGACTGCAATAACCTTCTTTATAGCAGAATAGGGCTTGCCAACTTCCAAATATTCAGTAATAGCTTTTGAAGTGCCAAAAAGCATCCGCATGAGATAATCTAACTCCCTTGTGTTTTGTATCTCAATGATGATGTGTTCACCTTTCGCGTTTTCAGCATACAAATCAACTCGATTAAACTTATCGTCTTCTTCCTCTTGGTTGCTCTCGCTTTCTAAAAGTACTTCGATTTTGATGTCCTCTTTCAAGAGTTCAGACAAGAAACCTTCAAGAATATCGAAGTTCTTTTTATCTCGCAACATTTTCTTGGCTGCCCAATCGAAACGGATATGTTTTTTTGACATGATGCTTTATTTTGCTACAAAGTTACATGAAAAAGCCTTGAAAATCCAATGTTTTCAAGGCTTTTGCTTTGTCATTCACAAGGAATACTGAGGGGACGCTTTTGTTTTTATTTCGCGGGTCTGAAGACCCACAGCATAGGACGATTCGGTTAAAACACAGAATTAAGCGCCGTCATTCGTTGTTTGTAGGATAGGGGGTAAAAACGAATATCTTTGCCGAGCGGGATCCAATGTTAATGGTTCGTTGTTTTCAAAGTCATTTTTTTACCTACCCATCATTTTTCTAAATCTATCAATGTCTAAGTATATGATACTCCAATGATGACCGTCTAAATCTTCAATATTTCTTACTTGCATAAACCCTTCATCAAGCATAGGTGTTGACTCTGTTCCACCTGCTTTTAAGCCTTTTTCAATAATTTCATTAACTCTTTCAATACTTTCTACTGAAAGTGTAAAAGTTGCTATTGTATTTTGTTTAGCATCGGGAAGTATTTTTTTGTTTCCTAATTTAAACATGTCGTATGTCTGTAACATCAAATAAATTTGGTCGCTCCATATCATACACTTTTGGTCATCAAAAGTAAATAAGGGATTAACTGTAAACCCTAATTGTGTATAAAAACCCATTGATGCTTCTACATCTTTTACTGGCAGATTGATAAATATTTGTTTCATTTTTATTAAGTTCTTTTTTTCTATGAGTGTTTCTTCACATTTTAAATAGTACGATTTGGTGAAAACACCCAACCCAGCGCCGCCGTTTGTTGATTTAATATTCGGAATAGATATTAATATTCTTTTCCAGCAGGGCGTTTTTATACGCTTTCAATTTCTTAGTCGGTAAGTCCAGTCGCTTTTTTTATATCTGAATTTGAAAGTCCCATTGATTTGAGGTTTTGAGCCACCTCAATTTTTCCTTTTCTTATCAAATCTTGTGCGTCTGCCATTTTTGTATGTTGGTCACTCGCAACGTCACGAAGATTTTTGAGGTATTTTTTATACTCTTTTGCGTCTTTCTCTGATGTATGCTAATTTATCCGCACGGTTAATTGTAAAAAATAGGTTCAAAAAATATGGTTTACTTGTCTGATTTGTTTTTGATAAATTGTGCTTCAAAATTACTGGGTGTTTGGTAATTTAATGCTGAATGAATCCTTT
>JANOAU010000058.1:0-3814 GCA_031411275.1 Saprospiraceae bacterium
GTTGTCACTTATTAACGCCCAATCAAATGCACGAACAACAAAAACTAAAAGTCGTCACTTGGCGAAAAAAAATGGCTGGTAAGACAGCTAATAGTGAATAATTTTTTCAAAAAAATGGTCAACCATTTTTAGGACTATACACTAGTCACGACACAAGATAATCTCTAAATCTTGAGCTATAGCTTCTCGCTTTTTGCCCTCGTAGTAGAATTTAACAGACTTCAAGCGTTTACGAAGATGTTCTTATTGGTGGCAGTAATAGTATTTCTGCCACTCATCTTTATCAAACCCTTTGTCCGATAACAATTTATTTCTTGTCTCCCATTCCATTTTTTATCACAAAGGTGTACCTTTTTCTTAGGTAAGTATTCTTTCAAAGAACTATATCTTGAAAAAATACAAACAAAGGGAAAAAATTGTTCTGCAAAAATGCGACAAATTATCAAAGTATTTAATTAAAAGCAATTTGATAAATAAAAATTTAATTATTTGAAGGGTGTGCCATTGCATTATTTTTAAATATACTACACCTTTGTATCACGTTAATTGTTAAAGTCCAAAAGAAGAAATATTACTTGTCATTCCCTAAAAATTTTTTCATCGTCTTCTTGTCTTTTTCTTCCTCTTTTCTTGGATTGTACTTTTAGCCTAAATGTTTCACAACCATAATGTAAACAATCTAAATCCTCAATGATGAAAAAAATCACTTTTACAGTCGCTATCCTGTTGTCTCTTTATGCAGTCTTAATTACTTTTTGTAGTAAAACGATACAGTTAACCTCCGATCCGATAATTGCTACGGGACATGGGGCTGTGATTGGTGAAAATGGTCAAGAAATACAACTTACACCTAAGTATATTGAGACAGTCCAAAAATATTATCTCGAAAAACTAAAAAATAGTATCGAAAAAAAAGAAACCAAAAACTATGTGCCCAAAGATAAAATAGCAGAAACCCAAAAAACCATTCAAAACGATGTGGGCGATGTTATTTTAGCTAATGCTTTACTGATGGATTGGCTCATCGAAAAAGCTGAACCCAAAGAAGGCGTAGCCCAATTATCTGCAATAAATAATGCTTTACGTTGGCAATATGTCTTAAAATTGCAACCCGATGCGGAACAACCTAAAGACAATACATGGACAAAAGGACTGAAACCTGACGTTGCAAAAAAACTTCAAGACAAAATAGGCGTATCCATCATGTCTCTAATAAATAGTGGGGGTGAAGCCTATTGCAATGACTGTTTAAAGGCGGGCGTACCGATACCCAAATTTATGTTTGGTCCCGAATGGAAATATGTGGGTGAAGTAACAAATGAGTTTTTATCTGCTGGTTCAACAGCTGAATTGTTGATTTACGAAAGCAAATCACCAGAGGGTATTTGTTTGGCATTGCCGCGATATAGCCCTGGCAGTAAAATTCCTTCACTATTTGGTGTTATTTGTCTCGGTACTAAGACTAACAAAGCCTGCTTTTTTGACAATAAAGGCGCACTCCAATTTCCAAAAGACGTTCAAGTTGACTTTAAAAAATTTGTTGGCGGCGTTGATTTAATAGGTGGAGATGTTTGTTCTGATTGTCATGCGGGTGAAAATCCTTATGTTGTGCATCCAGAACAGCCTGCATTTATGGCAGTTCGAGGCAAATTTAATCGGGTTGCTTGGTATGAACCACTCGTACCCGCGGGTTGGCCCCAAAACCCAGGACCCAGTAATATGCTGGACGCGATACCTTCTGCGGGCAAATGCAACAGTTGCCATGTCTATGGTGATGCAGGAAGATTTCCACAAGTTTCCAACCAATTAGGAGGATATTGTACTACTGTTCTCGGGGGAGCAACGGCTGTTGGAGGCACTATGCCGCCTTATGGTGGGAATAGAAGCTTATATTTGGCGCATATCAATGCCTTAACATCCTCTTGCGCTGCCGCACCAACAGAACCTGGCGTGGATGTGCCTGTCAGTTTTCCAGAAGACAAAGGGTTTATTTCTCCGCCTGTCGTCATTTACCCCCTTTATCAGTGTGCCACCAAAGTAGCCGTACAAAGTGTGGTATTAGACGCTAAAGTGATTTTATCTGTCAATGGGAATCCTGTTGGTACCGTTTTTCCCGCAAGAAATCCATTTTTTATCGAGTTCTCAGGTCTTACGGCTTTGAATGTTGGGGACAAAGTGACAGCAAAACAAGAGAAAAATGGTATAACTTCCGCAGAGTCTGCCATTGTGACTGTTCGTGATTATAAATTAGATTATCCTTCGGGGCTACCTGCTCCGAAAGTTGATCCCACGCTTATTTATCAATGTGCCGAAGTGATGGCAGTAAGGCATGTGCCAGGTGCTATCGTAAAGGTGTATAAAAATGGTATCGCAGCGACAAGCGGTGCGACAAGTACAGGTTGGACAGGTTTTTACGTGGGTGCCATTGCGATAGGCGATAAATTTACAGCTGAGATTTCGCTTTGTGGGAATTCAAGCCCCATGTCTGGTGCAGAAATCGCTGTTGCTGCACCAAGCTCGTTGCCTGCTGCAACCTTAAATCCTGCAACCGTTTTTGCAGGTCAAGAGTTGGTAACTGTTACCAACTTAACGAATGGTAGCCAAACCCAAATAGGCGAAGCCACATTTGGTAATTTGGGCGGTTTTTCAAAACCCGAATCTTGGTACAATAATTTTGATATTAAAACCCCACTAGGTAGACCATTAAATGCAGGTGAGAGGCTCTGGGTTTCCCAAAAACTGTGCAATGCAAAGAATAGACAAGATTTTCCACCCGCCACTAATTGTGAGGAATTAGCTGCACCACGTATTTTGCATCCGATAGTGGGTACTAATTATGTCGTAGTTTCTCAATCTGTTCCAGGGGCACGCATCAGGATTTACGATGCGGGTGGCATAGAAATTGGCGATGGTAGCGGCACTGTCATTGTTTTGAGACGCACCATTACCAATACTGATACGTTGACTGTTGTGCAACAGGTTGGTAAATGCACCAGCAAAAATGGCTATCGGGTGAGTGTGCGCAGCGGGAATTCTAAACAGGATAAGTAGATATCCCCCTCAGTATTTTTAACAATCGGTTCAACTAAACGGCTGGCAAAATAAAATATACAACCGTTTAGTCTGCGACCTACAAATTTTAAAAAAAATTATGACTGCCATTCCAAATCTTCATGTTTCATCCGCGGGTACCGCTAAAGGTACTGCCGACGTCTTTATTTTTAGTCGTAATGATGCTGGTTATTCGGGTGTGTTTAAGACTATCATTGATGTATCATTCAACCCTGCGGTGAATGATTACCCTGTACTTGTTGGGTTGTCAATCCAATCGGATTTATCGCATTCCGTAAAAGCTGTTTTTACAGCAACCACCATTGAATTGATTAATTCAATGGGTAAATATTCCCCAACTATTTATTTGACAGGTAGATGTAAAGTTCAACTAAATGAAAAAATCAAAATGCCAAAAGGCTGTAAATATTGGCTGATGATTTCGGACAATACTATAGGAGGCATTGGCACACCCGGAGTTGTCGGTTTTACGATTATTGACAACTTAGGAAACCTTGTAGCTCACGGAACAGGACCCGTTAGAGAAGGTAATATTACGGTTACCTAATAAATCAATTTTATTCTTCACCAAACGAAAACATTTTGAACACAAATTCAATCTGAATGATGTCAACAGAATTTGTTACTAATTTTAATAAATCTTAAAATTAGTAATATACTCAATTCAAAATGGATTGCCTAACAACACAAGAGTTAAGCAACATGGAAATTAAGTGTTAATAATGATTCTAAATCTTTTCTA
>JANOAU010000059.1:0-4764 GCA_031411275.1 Saprospiraceae bacterium
TTTTTGACTTGCTCTGTGGAAATATAAAAAATTATTTTATGAAAACATTCAAAATTGAGATAATAGAAACATTAGCAAGAACTGTCAAAGTCAAAGCTGATTCTATTGAAGAAGCTATCTTAAAAGCTAAAATGCTTTATAAGGATGAAGAGGTTGTTTTGGATGATAATGATTATATTGATACTACAATAGAGCTTTTTGATAACAATTTAAAAAAATATAAGAAAACAGAATTAATTAATGAAATTGTAGAGTACTTGATTGAAGATGAAAAAAAACACTATGAAGAATTCGAAAAGAAGCCCAAAAACCATATATATCATAAATTAAAGAGATTGAAAGATTTAAATAATCCCGTTAGGGATTAAATATCGGTAGCAGAATGAGAAAACCCTTTTAAAAGTCCTGTAAGGACGATATAAATTTACAAACATGCCAAACACCTACACCCAGATTCACATTCATTTGGTCTTTGCAGTAAAATACAGAGATGGCGTAATTCAAGCTTCATGGAAAGACGAATTGTATAAATACATTACAGGTATAGTTCAAAACAACAAGCATAAACTGCTTATTATCAATGGAATGCCCGACCATGTTCATATTCTTATAGGGCTTCGACCCTCTCAGTCCATTTCAGATTTGTTACAGGACATAAAAGGCAGTTCTTCCAAATGGATTAATGAAAAGAGGTTTATAAAAACAAGATTTGAATGGCAAGAAGGCTACGGTGCTTTTTCTTATAGCAAATCGCAGATAAAGACAGTTATAGAGTATATTGAAAACCAAGAATTACATCATCAAAAGATAACATTTAGAGAAGAATATTTAGAGATGCTTCAAAAATTTGAAGTTGATTATGATGAGAAATATATCTTTCATGAATTAATTTGATATTGCGTCCCTACGGGACTTGGTAAGGTGGGTAACTTTTATTGCTACCGATATTTTATCCCTCCGGGATTTCTTAACAGTTTTAATTAAAAAAATTAAACTAAATATTAATGCGGATAATGGGTTGAAAATGCTGTTAAGCATATAATATCGGTAGGAAATCAATCAAAAGTGCTTTAAAGTGGCGTAGCCACGATATATTCTGCCAATCTTTACAACAGGCGTTTTAGGCATCGACAAAGAAGAAGAATTTTTAGAAATTAGAAAAATAAGAATGTTGGAAATTGAATATAAAGCTGCATTGACCTTATAAATGAATAATAACGAAAGTTGCATACACGGAGGTGTTTCACCAGTTGCTCTATTAACTAATCTCCATCACAGCCAATCTGGAAGTGGTAGATATAGATGCCCAACTTGTGCTTATGAACAAGGCTTTATTTTAGGAAGCACTAGAAAATGGAAGACTTACGCTTCTTTTTGTGAGTCATTAAAAGATTATGAAATATGCAAAAAAGGAAGTATTGCTCCAACAAGAATTTTGTTAGAGTTAGGAGATAATCAAGGCGGTGCAGCAAAACATAAGTGTACAAATTGTGCTTTTAAAGAAGGATTTCAAGTCGGACTACTTGGAAATGATGTAGATGAAATTAATCTTGAATTGATAACCTAATCTAATACTGATTTACAAATTAAGAGATCAAAGAATGATAAGGATGAATTAGGAAGCGATGTAGATGAGCTTAATATTGAATTGGTACCTACACCAAGTGGTGTCATACCAAATAAGAAATCAAATATTGTGAATCCTACTAAAGTTGACTTTATTGAAAAAGAAATTAGAAATAAGCAATTAGGTTATTTAGGGGAGATATTTATTTTAAAGAATGAAATTAAGGGAAGAAGTAAAAAATAATCTACCCATCTAAAGTATTAAGAACACAGACATCCCATTTTAATAAATCGGGGTTTCTACGGATAAAAGGTTGTAGATCATTGAAATCATCGGAAGATAAAGTAACACCAGTTGGATAAACTTTGTCAATAAAAGAAACAATTGGATTCATACCTTTCCAAGTCATTTGCTGTGCAATTTTAATAGTATTGTCGACTGAGTCAAGAATTAAAGGTTTCCAGTAGTTTTCCAAAGCCGCCCAAATTCTTTCCACAGGATTGTATTTACTGTGATAAGGTGGATAGTAGACTAATTGAATTGGACGATTGATTGTTTTAGCAAAATCGACCAGTCTATTCATAAATTGTTTTGTATTACTGGCTACAGATTTACCATTATCTAGGTCAATCATCAATATATCAAATTCATCTGCCATAAATTGCCTTTCAGACCACCATTTTTCTAAGGCATCTACAATAAAATCAGCTGTTTCACCTGAATTACCAAAGGTGATGAACACATTGTCCGTGTTGAGCTCATAGATGGCAAAAGGAACTAAAACGGCATCCCATTTTTGGTCATGGTCTTCAGCTTTGGGAGCTTCTTGCAAGCGACTATAACCCCCTCTGCTCAAATTACCGACTTTGACTTTTGCTTTGACATCTATTGAAACTCGTAAAATTCGAGGATTTAACTTGGCTAAAGCGTGCTGTTGAGCCACATTTTCAAAAATGGCATCCGTCTGAGGTATCTTCTTTAAAGGTTTTGTTTTCAATACCTTTTTTAAAGTGTAACCCAAGCGGTTAAGTATGTTGTCAATCGTTTTTACACAAAAACTACCTAATTCATACCCTTTTTTCAAGATTAATTCTTTGAATATGTACTTGGCTGTTACTTTTACATAAATTCTTTGGGTCTTAAAGCTGGGGTCTATTTGGCTGTGTTCACTCACTGTTTCCTCTATGGATTGGATTAAACTCACATCAAGGGCTTCTTTTTTTTTGCACCTCGAAGGCTATAAGCATCAAGGCACTTTATGCCTGTTCGCCTTTCATGCTGACCTAATTCAATCATCGCTCTGCCTACTTTAAGGCTGCGCTCCATTTTGCGGGCAGAATCCTCAAAGAACATTTCACATAATTCTGCTGCATATTGTCGCCTTTTATAACCAGTTAGTTTGGTCAACGCAGAATTTAAACTTGATTTTATTTCCGATGATAGTTCAACCATTTTTTCTCACCAAGGTATCACTTTTTTCAATCGGGTAGGTTATTTTTTACTTCTTCCCTAATGTAGGTACATACGTCCGCGAAGATGTACATACCGAGAAAATTGAAGCATTGATTCGGGATAACAAACTCTTGCGCCAAAGTAATCACCAATTGGACGGACATCTCAAAGACCTGATTCAACAACACGATGTCCTTGCTAAAATGAGCGTGCGAACTAACCCTATTGGGTTGTCTGACGGTGCAAACCACAAAACGACTGCCTATTTGACTAAGCTCAAACAACGCTATCCAGAAGCATCTTACGAACAAATTTGGTTAGCCGCTTTAGCAACAGCAGACAATAACAGCTGCAATATCTTTATGCAAAACCTAACGGATTACTTCAAAACAAATCCTCATTTACTCACATCTAAAATAAATCAACAATGAGACTATCGTCTTTTTATTGGGTACTTGGCATTATTGCGATTTTAGTCATTATCGTCATCCGTCAAAACAATACAATTCAGAAGTTGAAAAATGATAAAAACCCGGAGGATCAGCCTAAAATCACTTGATTCTTGTAGTCTTAAAGGGCTTTATACTAAGGGATACAAAAGCCGATATTTTGAAACAGACATCCTAATTCAAGTCATAATTCGCGTTATGTTAAAATTAAATTATAACTCATTGTCTTCTAAACACAAAACACTATCTCAAAATGAAACAACTCCGCGTGTTCATGTCCTCCGACATTCGGGAAGTGCATTCTACTCAAAAAAATATTATCCGCTTCATCAAACGCTCGGACATGTGATTTTCTATTGTTATGCCACTTGCCTGTGGCGAAGGTTTTGTAACCGTTTTTATGCAAATGTTCGGCATCACAATTTGTTCAGGTGGAATCACGTCTGCCCCACCTAAAAGGCTATTCATATAACGCCCTGTCTTAATGCCTGCCCGACTAACAACGCACAATGCCTCATGTTTTCCACCCAAACAACTTGCCCTGATAAACGCTGTACCGTTCTCAATCAGCTTATCCATATTAGGCGTTTTTATAATTTTATTGCCCAAACCATGCACGGCGTTGTAGCTGTGGTCGTCGGTAAAAATAATGAGAATATTGGGTTTGCTTTGAGCAAAAACGCTGCTTATGCTGAGGGTATGCCGAACAACAGCGAAAGAATTATGCTTAGTTTTTTCATTCTATTTTCTAATTTAAATTAAAATTATTGCTTTATTCAACAACCACTTCATCCACAAACAACCACGCAGGCGACCCTGCTCCTTCATACCCTTTCGGTATCAAACCATAATGTTTTGCCACAATTTTGATGAACTTTGCTTGAAAACCCGCCTTAAAACTCACCCTTCGCACCCCTTCTTCGGCGATACCAAAATTGCTTTGTTTTTCTATTTCTTTAAAATTTACGCCATCATCGGAGGCAAATAACGTGACTTCTGAGGGGATATAGACCCAACTTTGTGTCAAATTGAAAAAGTCAATGCTGACTTTTTTTATCGTTTCTGTTTTTTGAAAATCAATCGTTCCTTCAAAATCTTGACCACTCCAACCGAGCCATTCACCGTCATTGAAAGCGGTATTGCTGCCGAAAACGCCGTTGTTCCACGCCGAATTGCCGACTTTATTGTATTTTGGGTCGGGTGCTGTTGTCAATTGTGTGGGTTTGCCGACGGCTTTGTTGTTTTTATTCGGTTTCCGTTGCTTGTCGAGCGCATTTACTTTGAATACTACTGAGG
>JANOAU010000060.1:0-63835 GCA_031411275.1 Saprospiraceae bacterium
TTGTATGTCAAGCCCGTCCAAGCCGCTGCGTCTAAGGCAATGGGAATATTACTCCAAATTAAAGCTCTGTATTGTTTCACTATTTATGCGAATATTGGGTTAAAAATGCCGTTAGGCATGCCTTATCGGTAGAAAATGGTAAAGAAATGTTCAAAAGTGGCATAGCCACGACATATCGAAATAATAATATGCCATCCCGCTGGGATTTAAAACCGTTTTTATGGCTTTGCTACCAATAGGACATGCCTAACGGCATTTTAACCCATTATGCGCATTAAGTATCAAGCTATACTGAAATAAAAGAAGTTTGCCTAACATAATAGAGTCAAAATCATTAATAACCAATTCCTTACATTATTCATCATTCATCATTTATCATTCATCATTACTTACTTCTTCTTCACCAAACTATTGGTCTGCAAAACATACCCCAATTTAACCGCCAAAACTGTATTCATATAATAATGTGTCCGTTCCTTCAAAGTCGTTTGTTCAACATAAGCCTTGAAATTGCGCTCAAAAACATCTGGAATATTAGGCGTAACGGCATCAGAAGGCAAGTCTTTGAACAAAACATGGGTTCTGCGAAAACCTAAACCGATACTTAAATCAATGTTGAAACGGTCTTTATTGCCAAAATAACGAGTTGTACCCGCATTCATGGTCAACGACTGTTGTGCGATGCTCAAATGATAAGGCAAATTTTGTTGATAACCTCTATCCGCACGCCACACAAAGGCAGTGCCTTTGTCAAAAAATTGACGGTGCATCAATGCCAATGCTATATAATAATTTCCTTTTTCTTTCCATTTAGCACTGAAATAATGGCGATAGGACGAACGTAAACGATAGCCAAAAGCCTTATGGGTCAAACCCGACACACGGAAGGTATAGCCTACTTCATGTTCAAGGCTTTCCCATTTTCTTTTTTTATACAATTGATGTTCAAAATAAACCGCAAACGTAGGGCCAAAAGGGTCAAGCAAAGCCAATGGACTTAGTTTGACAATTTGTTCTTGCGGAATACCTTTCGTTTGGTCTTCGCCTTTGGTTTTGATTTGACCTCTCAGTACGAAGGGCAAAAAAAGGAGTATGAACCATAAATATTTGAGCCGTTGTCTATGTAAAAGCATTTGGTAAGTATTAATTATTTTCAAAATAGTATATTCTCTTATAATTTTTTTTGTCATTCTGAATGAAATGAAAGAATCGGAATAAAATAATATTTAGATTCTTTCACTTCATTCAGAACGATAAAAAAAACATAGTTGCTTTGTTATAAAAAACAACTTATCCACAAATATAAGCGATTTGAAACAGTTTTAAGGAATATCGGCTATTTTTACCAACTCATTTTTCAACAAATAAAAATAGTATGACACTTGTATTTGCTACAAATAACCCGCATAAAGTTACCGAAGTGAATGATGTACTGAGGGGGGCTAATTTAAAAGACATCGAAGTTGTGACGATGAACACTATTGGACATACAACGGATTTGCCCGAAACGCATGAAACCATATTGGAAAATGCCCTTGAAAAAGCCACGTTTTTACATGAAAACTATCTTGTTTCTTGTTTTTCAGAAGATACAGGGCTTGAAATTGATTTCTTGAAAGGCGAACCAGGTGTACATACTGCACATTATTCAGGTACACGCAACCCTGCCGACAACATCCATAAAGTCTTAACATTGATGGGTAACACACCTCTAAGGACGGCTCGTTTTAGAACCATTATCGCCTTAATACTGATGGATGGCGAACAACATATTTTTGAAGGCATTTGTGAAGGCACAATCCGATATAAACCTGCTGGCGAAGGCGGCTTTGGCTACGACCCTATTTTTGAGCCTTTGGGCTATGATAAAACATTTGCTGAATTGCCTATGTCTGTTAAAAGTGAGATAAGTCATCGCGGTCGTGCGACGGCTCAATTGATTGAGTTTTTAAATAATAGAGACTAAGGGATATTGCAAACTACAGGACAAGCTGCTTAAGTTTGCGTTTTACTATACCCGAAAGCCTTTCAAACATAAGTTTGAAAGGCTTTTGTGGTTTTATACTGAGGGGGTGGTTTCGCAGGTCTGAAGACCTCATAATAGTATGTGTCGCGTCTGGAAACGCTCACAAGCACGTTCGTTTTTGGAAGAGTATGTGCCAGCGGGTCGAAGTGAAAACGACTAAATAGCCCAATTATCAAGTGACAAACCATTAATATGCTCATAATCTTTTGTATTGTTTGTGATAAGCGTTAATTCATTTTCTATAGCTGTGCCTGCAATCAAAATATCATAATTTCCACTATGCCGCCCTTCTTTCCATAATTCAGCAAAAATATTGGCAGATATTTCGGCTGACGATTCAGTCGTATCTAAGATTCTATGTTGGGCGATGAAATAACGGAAATTTTCAATTTGACGGTTAGCATCTTTAGCTTTCAATCCACCTAATATTTCCACAATTGAAACACGACTGATGAAAACGTGTTCATGTGTTAACATATATCTATTGAATTGTGCGACGACTGGAGGATGCTGCTTGAAGTAGTAAGAAAGCGTATCAGAATCTAAAAGAGCTTGTTTCATAGTTAGTCGGTTAATTCTTGAAGTCTGTTATGGACTGCTAAATTGTTTTTTTTTCTGTTTGTATGTATGTCGTTTAATAAGCTATCCCAATCGAAATCTTCTTCTGATACGCTTTCTGGGACGGACGAAGCAGTTTGTGTCGGCTGAATAGAGCTGATATTTTCTTTAAAAGAATGGATAATAGCATAGAGTGTTTTTAAATAAACGAGGGGTACTGCGTTTACTTCAAACATAATTTGCTCCAGTAGCACATCTTTAGAAATACTTGTTTTTTGCGTTTCTGCCATTTTTTTATTTTTTATGCGAAATATTGCTTTATGGACAAAGATAAACTGTTTTTTTTTAAATCACAACTTTCTCCAATTGAGTCTATGTGGACAAGGCTTTATACTGAGGGGGTACTTTTTTGTTTTTATGTCATAGTTCTGAAGACCTAACAATAGTATGTGTCGCGTTTGGAAACGCTCACAAGCATGTGCGTTTTTGGGAAGAGTATGTGCCAGCGGGGCAACAGTATTTGTCGCGTTTTGAAATGCTTATGAGCAATTAGTGTTGTTGAAGGATGGGCGACAATACTTAAATTAAAAGCTTGAAAGTGCTTGTTTCAGTAGGTTTCAATATGATATTTAGCTCGTTAAATTTATAAATTATAAGTCAATAACATCATAAAAGTTCATTTTGTCTGGAAATTTAATATTCGGCACCCAAAAAGGATTATCATTCCAACCTTTGCTTTTTTTACCACTCAAACGATATAAAATCAAAACTGTATAATCAATTAAACTTTTTGATAGTTTATTATCTGTTTCTGATAGCAAAGTTCTTGTGCCTTTACTTATGTCTCTATTTCTCCTTACTGCAATTACAAATTTTTGTGTAGGTCTTCTTTGCAATAATGCTTTGGCACAATTAGCATACTTTATTCCATTCCAATCAATATTACTTTTTTCTACTTTTTCCAAAAGGTTAATAAAAAACTCTCCACTAACTTCATAAGATTCTTTTTTTTCATCATAGGAAAGTAGTAGATTATCTATTTCTGTTGGGTCTGATTCACTTGGATTTAACGCAAAAAAGTTTATACCACCGGCTATAATATTTAGGGCTTTATTATCAAGAACTTGTTTTCTAGTTGGTTTAATATCGTCGGGGTAAATTAATTGTAATCCCTCTGTATCATTTGCAACTATTTGTTGTATTAAAATCTTATTGGATTGGTTTAGGTCTGTGAACAATTTGTGTAGTGAAGGCGGTAAAAATACTCTTATTAATCCTTTTTCTCTGTCATATCCGAATATTCGTGAATGTTGCCAAAATGTATCTGCTTGTTGTAATTTCGATTTTCGACAATAATAAACTACTTGAAGTTTAGGTAATGTTACACCACGACCTAAACTATTACCTCCAACTACAATATTATAACCATTTTCATAAGAAACTGCTTTAGATGAATTGGCATTAATTGTAATTATATTTATTGATTCATTTTCTAACAATTCTTCTATACTCTTATAAATGTCTTCATAATGTGCAATATCGGGATAACTTAATTGTAAATCTGCCCATTTAGAATAGACTTCCTTTAAAAAACTATTACGTGTATCTCCATCATTCAATTCTTCCCAAAAAGTATTTAAATTTTCTCCTAAAGTAGTGGCAAATTTTTCATGGTCTGATTGTCTGACGCTTGGATGAACTAAAAAATTACAATTTGTCTTTTTCTTAATTTTAAACTCGGCACATATAACTATAAAAGTCATAAGGGACTCCCATAATCCTAATGGTAAAAAATCAGAATTTGTTTTAATATTGTCCAATTCATCTTCTTCTGTAAATCGAATACAAAAAGAGGTAGGTTCACTGTATATAAACTCACCTCCAATATAATTAGAACCTGGCTTAAAATAGTGAATAAAAGACGGTTTCCATTGACTTTTTTCTGTTTGGAGTAATATTGCTTGTGGCGTAGCGGTAACTTCTATATATATAGAACTTGGGGCAACATCTTTTATATCTCTTAACCGTTGATTTATAGTGCTTGTTTTATTACGATTTACCATAGTGTTTAGACTTGCAGCATCTGCTTCATCATCTAATATTACTATGGGTCTATCTTTGCAAAAATCAGACGTAACTATAAGGTTTCTCCACCTTTTAAGAGTAGATGTATTTTTTTTGAGAATTATTAATACAGGCTTTTTAAGACTTACACTTAGAAATTTAATATCATCAAATTCGTGAAAAACATCAAAGTCTGTAAGATTATTAAAAGCTCTATTAAAAGTTTGTTTGGCTAATAATGTGCTATCGGTGGTTAAAATTATAAATATCTCCAATTCTTCATCTGCCATTTTCGACAACAAACCAAACATCTGACCTGTTTTTCCACTTTGAATATTTCCAATTAGCAAACCTGTTATGGTTGAACGGTAAGTGAATTTAGAATCTATTATTGCATATACTTCTTCGCTGGTTTCCGATATACTCGCAACCAATTCAGAATTATTTGATAGCTGTTTGAGATAATTTGATAGATACATTACACTTCAAAATTTAAAAGCCATAAATTAGAATCATCTGTTGAAATTAAGGACATTGATTCTCTGCCATATTTTTTTAAAATTTCTTCTGTAACAGGTTGTCCAAATTGTAGTGCACCTGAATTTTCAAGCCTTCCTTTTAGCCATTTGCCTAAAATTGTTAGATCATTTTTAGAACGGAAATTTTTTGAATAATCCCCATTGGTTACGCATTTAAACTGCCAACCATCATCTGTAACAACATCAAAAGTTTTATTCGCTGGATATGCAGGTAATGAAGTTATAGAACTTGAAACCATAATGTTAGCTTCGTACCAAGGACGTGATAAAATATAACCTGCTTTTTTATTTTCTCTGCCTTTGCCAAAAAAGGTATTTAGATGACTTCTTGGCTCTGGTTTTATCGGTATTTCAAATTCTTCTATTCTTCGCCTGATCCAAGCTTTTGAAAATTCAGACGTACTAAGTTTCGTAACTCCTTCATGGTTATCTAATAAAGGTGGCTCAACTACTATCTTAAAATCTTTTAAATCAGCGAATTTAGTACCTAACTTACCTATTAATCCATCTATATAATGGTCAATATCTTTAGTTGAGTTCTTATCTATGATTAAAAAATCACTTTCATATAATCTTTCTCTACCAAAAAATGAACTTAAATTAGAACTTCCAATTATACACGCTTCAATATTATTTTTATAGGCGAAAGAATATAATTTACCATGAAATCTTATTGAATCAGATAAACTAACAAAGCCCAAATCATTTTCATTTAGGAAATTATTTAATTCAATTGTTGCACTTAATTGTTTTTGTGTAAACCCGTCAAGATAGTGCATTCCTATCAAGAGATTTAATTTCGGTGCTTTATTGATTTCTATTGTATTTTTTAATTCAATCAAGGAATCGGCAGAAATATAGCCTGTGGCTATTTTTACTAATTCCGATTTGGGTAAATATTCTTCAAATACCTTTCTTGCACTTTTGACAGAATCAAATTTTGCAGGATTGTAATTAGACAAAAGTAACTGCATTTGAGTTTTGAATCATTTTAGGTTTAAAATTCACATTATTTATAGAAACTTTATTTTCTATAAATAATGGTAATAACGTTTTTGCGAGCTCTACAACTCCTTGTGGTGGTACAGCATTTCCTATTTGCCTTCTAACTTCTGTAGTACTACCTTCAAAAACAAAAGAATCTGGGAAAGATTGTATTCTTGCTCGTTCTCTATTTGTTAAAGGTCTTGGTTCTTTAAAATGATACCCCCATGTACCTCCACCACCAGCGGCAATAATAGTTTTTGAAGGCTCGTCTGGGTGTAGCCTTCTATAAACATGGCTAATCATACCTTTTACGTAATATTCACTATCAACGGGAATATCTGTGAAATTTCCGCCTGGTTTAATTCGAGATAACATATTTGCAGTCTTTTCTGCTACTTTTAAATATTCATTATTCTTAGCATCAAAATTAATATCTTTTAAGGCTTCGCTTGCAGTAACGAAAGGGGATTTACCTTTTGCTCCGTGTGTAGGTTCGGGGTGTTTAAAATTAAAGGCTAAATCTTTCCTAATACCAACAATCAAAACTCTCTCTCTTAATTGCGGTACACCGTATTCTGCGAAATTATACAATTGTGGAAAAACTTCATATTCGGGCTTTATGGCTTTGAAGTCCTGTATAATTTGTTCAATTGCTTTCTTTTTATTAGCTGTTAAAATGCCTTTTACATTTTCTGCAACAAATGCTTTAGGCTTTTTGGCTTGTACAAATCGGACAAAGTTTTTATATAAATTTCCTCTATCTCCGTCAAGTCCAGGTCGTTTCCAAATCATAGAAAAATCTTGACATGGAAAACCTCCTAAAATTAAATCACATTCAGGAATCATTGAATCATTAGGGTTTATTTTCTCAATATCTTCTTGAACAATAATATTTTCTCCAAAGTTTCTTGCAAAAGTCTTACAAGCCCATTCATTAGTATCATTTGCCCAAACAGTTTCATAACCCACTGAATGAAACCCCCAATCTAAGCCACCACACCCTGTAAATAGCGAAATAATTTTAGGCGTTGCAAACCCATTAAATTGTTTAGACATTAGTTATAGTTTTATATTTTAAGAAAGTGTTAAGTATTTAGTATATTTTGTTTGATTTAAAAACTCATGTGGGCAAAGGTAAATAAACTTTTTGTTTTTAACATGAAAACGATAATAAAAAGTTTTCCACAATCCTAACTGCTTATATTTTCTTATATATCTACTGAACAATTGGTATATACACGAAAGGTACACCCTCCGTATTTAGATGTTTTTAAGATTTTTCTAAGTTTAATATTTGAGTAATTTTTTTCTTAAATTTATCAATTTCCTAAAGAGAACTTGTGAAAACAATCATACAATTCTAATACAAAAAATAAAAGCATAAAGATTTTAAATTATTTTAAAACTTTGAATATCACCTCAAATACTGAGGGGTGTTCAGAGCATATTATCTACCTCATAATTCGCAGAGTCTGTTAACTTTTTGGAGAAAAAATACCTTCTTAGGTGGCATGTTGTAAGTTTTAGGTGGCATATTGTAAGTTTTAGGTGGCGTATTGTAAGTTTTAGGTGGCATATTGTAAGTTTTCGATGGCATATTGTAAGTTTTCGATGGCATGTTGTAAGTTTTCGATGGCATGTTGTAAGTTTTCGATGGCATATTGTAAGTTTTCGATGGCGTATTGTAAGTTTTAGGTGGCATGTTGTAAGTTTTGTTCACCATTATTTTCGACAAATATTCTACGTTTAATGAGCTATATTACACAATTTTTGTAATCCTATCAAGACTATGACAATTTATAGTTTCTTATTTCTCATTATATCATATAATTTTCCCAATGGATGCTTAATAGTGCAAATCGCAAGGATTTTCTATTTATCTTTGGCATCATTTCATCATTAAAAATCACAAAATCATGGTTAATAGACGCGACTGGATACGCAACAGTGCCGCTTTGCTCGGTTCGATGATGTTGCCTGTATCCAATATGGAAGGCATGACCTCTGCTTTTCCTCTTTTGACGGGCGATAAAGCACCTATCAAAATCAGTCAAAACGAAAATCCTTATGGGCCTTCGCCTATGGCTATCAAGGCGATGACCGAGCAATTGACGATGGGCAATCGGTACGCCATGCCTTTGATTGGGGAGTTCAAGACGGCATTAGCCAAAATGCATAAGGTTAAAGACACACAGATTTTGCTCGGTAGTGGTTCTTCAGAGATATTGGCGTTGTCTGCTTTCTTAGCCGCAGAACGGGGTAAAGGGAATTTGATAGCCGCCGACCCCACTTTTAAGATTTGGTTGAAACCTGCCGAACGGGTTGGCTTGGATGTCAAATGGATTCCGTTGGATAAAACAATGAGTCACGACCTTACACGTATGAGTGAGGCGGTGAATGACAAAACGAAATTCATTTATATCTGCAATCCGAACAATCCAACGGGTACGGTGCTGAACGATGCCGACCACCGCAGTTTCATCAAAAAACATGCGCCGACAAATTATATGGTCATTGACGAAGCCTACACGGAATACGCCGATGCCCCCTCAGTAACGGATATGGTTTCGGAGTTTCCAAACCTTATTATTGCCAAGACTTTTTCAAAAATATACGGTATGGCTGGTTTGCGGATTGGGTACGCCATTGCACAAGAAGAAACAATCACAAATATGAGCAAATACCAAGCTTGGGCGAATGCGGGCGTGAGTAATGTATCCATCGCGGCGGCTTTGGCGGCACTCTCTGACCAAGCGCATTGTGAAAAAGCCAAATTAGAAAATGCTAAAGTCAGGGCTTTTACTGAGGGGGTGCTTAAAGAAAAAGGTTATGAGTACGTGCCTTCCAAAACCAATTTTGTGTTTTTCAATGTCCATCATCTCAATTTTGATTTTGCCGCAGAAATGGCTAAACATGGTGTTTTGCTTCGCAATTGGGAAGCAGCGGGGAAAAAATACGGTCGTGTGAGTTTGGGTACGATGGCAGAGATGAAAGGGTTCGCAGAAGCGCTGCGGAAAATAGCATAGGTAATAGCGAATGGTGAATGGTGAATAATTTAATGGGTTAAAAAATGCTGTTAAGCATGGTCTATCGGTAGGAAAGCCATAAAAACAGTTTTAAATCCCAGAGGGATGACATATTCTGATTTCGATATGTCGTGGCTATGCCACTTTTGAACATCTCTTTACCATTTTCTACCAATATGACATGCCTAACGGCATTTTAACCCATTATTCGCATTGGTGAATATTTAACCTGTGTTAAGCAACACTTGAATAATTAGTTTGTCTTGATAATGAGTATGATGTTTTTATCATTTATCATTCATATTTCATAATTAATTTAAAACAAGCTTTAACATGAAAAAGAACTCTACTTTTCTAATGTCTGCGTTTTTACTTGTGTCGGTTTTTAGCAGTGTTTTAACAGCACAAGATGCCGTTGAGGGTAAAAAAATTGTTGTGACCGTTCGCAGTATTAATGCCGATGGTTCTAAAAACATTACAACGGTGATGAAGTCTGGCGAAGATGCCAAGAATTTTGATGTGCAGAAGTATATTGATGAACAGAAAAAGGCACACCCCGATGCCATTGTTCAGATCGTTGATAACTCAAAGGCACAATGTGGCGATAACAAGAATGTGTATACAACGCTTCGTTCCAATGGTTCAACCAATAGTAATCATGCGGTGTGGGCAAATGTAAAAAGTAAGGGTGATCAAGGCTTTTTGGGTGTCAGTGAGATGTATTCAGATAGTAAATTGGCAGAAGGTGTGCGTGTCAGCATTACGCGCAACTCTGGTGCTGCCAAAGCGGGGCTTAAAGACGACGATGTGATTATGCAACTCAACAAAACGCCTATCAATAGTTTCCGCGATATTTCTGCTTTTATGCGGTCAACAAAAGGGGGCGATAAAGTTGAGGTCGTTTATGACCGTGAGGGCAAAACTAAAACTACAACAGTTACACTTGGGCAACAACAAGATACATGGGGACAAAATATCGAGCAAGAGAAAGAAGCGTGTCTTGGCGTTTACTCGTCTTCTCATGTAGTTGATGGTCAACGAGGGGCTATTGTCAACGATTTTACAAAAGTGAGTGCGGCTAAAGATGCAGCGATGCAAATTGGTGATGTCATTACGTCCGTCAATGGTGTGCGGGTGAAAACGCATCAAGATGTTTGGGATGAAATTGCTAAATATAAGCCCAAAGAAGTGGTGCGCGTCGCTTATTTACACGGTGGTGAATCCAAACAAATTCGAGCAACCTTGAATGCTTGTAAACCGCGTGAGGAAAGTGTTATTGTTGTGCCAAAAACAAAAGAAGATGCCGCCACAATCAATCAGCCTGCCAATTTGGGTCGTTTAGAATTGACCACCTTTGCAGCATCACCCAACCCGACAAAAGATATGGTAAACATCAGTTTTAAAGGTCAAGCCATACCGACTAATGTGGCATTTTATGACATGACGGGTAAAGTTCTTTTTCAACAAAACATCACTGATTTTAATGGTGAATACAATCAACGTTTTGATTTGAATGAATATGCCAAAGGTGTTGTTGTGGTTAAAGTACAACAAGGTAATAAAGTGTTTTCAAAGCAAATCGTGGTGAATTAAAATGAGGTTTTTTGCATAAAAAAAGGGTTTGGATAATATTATCCAAACCCTTTTTTTATGCAAATACTGAGGGGTTATTCCTAAAAATACCACCGCTTAAATGCTTCTATTGCCTCATATTCAGGCAATCCCAAGGCATCAAAAGCTTTTGCTGTTCCTCTATTGCGTTCTTCTGCTCGTTGCCAAAACTCGCGGGCATCGGAACCAGGGAATAAAGGTCTATCTTTTTGACTTTGGTGCTTGAATATTGCCCGCCGTTTGCGCAACAATTCATCAGGACTGATCGGCACAGCCATATCAATATTCTCCAATTCCCACTCATGCCAAGCACCCCGATAGAGCCACACGCTACATTCCTGCATCCATTGTTCCTGTTTTAACTCTGTTATGGCTTGGAAAATAGCGTCTAAACAAACCCGATGCGTACCATGTGGGTCACTCAAATCACCTGCGGCATAGACTTGGTGTGGTTTTATCTCTATTAATAAATCCTTGATGATTTGGATGTCTTCTCTACTGAGGGGTTTCTTTTTTATCGTTCCCGTCTCATAAAAAGGCATATCAAGGAAATGGGGAACGACATCTTCGCTCACATAACGACAACCCGCTTTTGCTTCGCCGCGCCGAATCAAACCTTTTAGTTTTTGAACCTCTGGCGCATCTACCTCACCTGCTTTTTTGTCGTGTATCTTTTGTTGAATATTGTCAAACATCGTTTGGGTCACATTATTTTTATCTACACCAAACATCATATTGAAGTCGTTCATAAAATCCGCAAAGCGCACCACGTCGTCGTCGAATACAGCAATATTACCAGAGGTTTGGTATGCCACATGCACCTCATGCCCTTGGTCACTTAGGCGAATAAAAGTACCACCCATCGAAATCACATCGTCGTCGGGATGTGGACTAAAAATGATAACCCGTTTAGGATGCACCGAAGATGTTTCAGGACGATTGAGGTTGTTATCACCTTGTTTGCCACCGGGCCAGCCCGTAATCGTATGACGTAACTGATTGAAAACCTTGACATTAATATTGTAGGCACTGTCGTATTCCGTTACCAAGTCGCTCATACCATTTTCGGCATAGTCGCGGGTAGTTAACTTCAAAATTGGTTTGACTTCTTTTTTACTTAACCAAATCAAAGCCCGTTTGATGAGGTTTTGGTCAGTCCAATCACATTCACGAACAAGCCAAGGCGTTTTATAACGGGTCAATTCAGAAGCCGCCGCCGCATCGAGGTAAAACGTTGTGTTGCTGTGTTTTTGAAGATAAGTGGCTGGTACATGGTCGCTGATGTCGCCTTCAACCGTCTTGCGAATGATGTGCGATTTGCCTTCACCCCAAGCCATCAAAATTATGTGTTTCGCTTCCATAATCGTCCCAACACCCATCGTAATGGCTTTGCGTGGCACGTATTCTTCACCGAAAAAATCACTTGCGGCGTCCGTAATGGTCAAATGGTCGAGTGTAATCATACGCGTGCGTGAATTTATTCCTGAACCTGGTTCATTGAAACCAATGTGACCCGTCCGACCAATACCCAAAACTTGAAGGTCAAGACCCCCACAAGTTTTCATTTTGTCTTCATATTTTTTGCAAAACTCTGCCACATCTTTTTTGTCAAGCGTACCATCCGGAATATTGATGTTTTCAGGCAGAATGTCTACACTGTCAAACAAGTGTTCTTTCATAAAACGCACATAACTTTGCAACGCATCAGGTTGAATGGGGAAATATTCATCCAAATTGAAGGTAATGACGTTTTTAAAACTCAAACTTTCCTCTTGGTGTAAACGCACCAATTCTGCATACACTGAAGTAGGCGTAGAGCCTGTGGCTAAGCCTAACACACACATTTTACCTTCTGCCGCTTTGTTGCGAATTAAGTCAGCAATTTGACGGGCAACGACCTTTGACGCTTCTTTAGACGTGTCGTATACTAAGGTGTTGATTTTTTCTAATTGGTTATCCATTTTAATTTTTAAGTTTGATGAAAACTTTGGAAAGACTGTTTATTTAACTTCAACTTTGAGCGCACAAATTAGGATTTGCCTATAACTTCTAAGAACAATCAGAATAAAAAAACCGACATGACCGCTTATTTTTGTGATTCAAAAAAAATAAAAGTAAAATTGATAAAAAATAGCCAAAATACTGAGGGGGTAAATATGCTGCTTCGCTATTAAAAATTAATGAAATTATATTAATTCGTTTAATTTGTGAAATTCAGGTATACCAATAATAATTACAAAAATTAAAACAATGATAAGACCAGCCGAAATTGATGATGTGGACAGACAAATTCTTTCTATACTGATGAAAGATGCAAAAATACCTTATACAGATGTTGCCAAAATGATACATGTATCGGGCGGAACCGTGCATGTACGCATGAAAAAAATGGAACTCATGGGCATCGTAACAGGTGCAAGCCTAACGATTGACTATGCAAAATTAGGTTATGATATCAGCGCATTTCTTGGCATTTATCTCGATAAAAGCTCGCTGTATGGGGAAGTCGCAGAAGAACTCAAACAGATACCAGAAGTCGTTGCGGCACATTATACGACGGGTATTTATAGCATTTTTGCTAAAATTATATGTCGGGATACAGCGCATCTGAAAGAAGTTTTGCATGATAAAATACAAAAAATAGGGGGCATTCAGCGTACCGAAACATTTATTTCGCTTCAAGAAAGTATAAATCGCCCTGTGGATATTGGTTATTGATATATTTTGATTTAGGTATGTTTTTTGAATATAGATATTGGTTTTCAGATTCAACGAATTTGATACACTTTTTACACATATTTCAAGAAAACTTATTTTAAATCTACAGCCCATGTTCATCTCTATTTTCTATAAATTTAAGCCTTGTACACTCTTATTGGCTTTGTGCATCTTAATGTCCCATTTCTTGTCGGCTCAAATGTCAAAAGCCTCTTCTTTGATACCCCTCAGTATATCTGAGTATAGAGTCAAACAAGACACCATATATAATCCTTCAGAATTCAGTGGTTTAGATGCTGCTGATGTGTTACCCAAGTCATTATTCAAAACAGATACAACTCAATTACCAACGCTACAGGAAGTCCCACAACCCAGCTCAACGAATATACCTGAGCCTGAAGAAGAGACCATTGATACAGCCCAAACCAGTATGGATATAGTCGAAAAAGTGGTGGAAACCTCGTTTTATCAAGATTCTACCTGTATTGACCTTACTTTCGACAGTGTTTCTATTGTTCAAATAACGGATAAATACGTTGAAATTGAGTATTCAATCCTCAACAAAGGCAATGCGCCTGCACCGATGTTCGGCACAAAACGCTCAAATGCGGACAATGTAGCCGTCCATTTCTACTATTCTGGCACACCACGGCTTACACGCGGGGCGATACTTGCCGATGGTATTTATTTAACAGAAAATTTACGTGAAACGAAGGGTATGCTGGCTCCCAATGCTGTCTATAAAAACAAATTCAAATTGTCGCTCGAAAAAAAGAATCGGTTTTATGGTGTTATTATCCTCCAAATCGATGTCTTCGATGTGATGAGACATGAATGCGATGAAACCAATAATATTTTTGCCATCGTTCCAAAATGGTATTGAAATAAAGGCGAAATTGCGGCGCAAATCATAACTTTTTTTGTCATTCTGAACGAAGTGAAAGAATCTTTGTAAAAATAGATTCTTTCACTTCGTTCAGAATGACAAAAATCACTCAACATAAACAATTAAAAATCAATCACTTACAATGAAATTCACTTCTATTTGCGTTCACGAGCTCGCAGAAAAACGCACCACTCGCCCACACACCTTACCGATTTACGCCACCTCCAGTTTCGATTTTGAAAGCGTTGACCAAGGCATGGATATTTTTTCGGGCAAAGAAAAGGGGCACCTTTATAGCCGTTTTGCCAACCCAACCGTTGATGCCATTGCAGATAAAATCGCTGCCCTCGAAAGTTATGGTACGGGCGTTGAAGCCTCTGCGATTATGACCTCGTCGGGTATGGCAGCTATTGCAACATTGATGTTAGGCGTTCTAAAAACAGGTGACAAAATATTGACGCAAGGCAATCTATACGGTGGCACAACCGAGTTGTTTTTAAAAATCCTACAACCCTTGGGCATCGAAACCTTAATGGTTGATTTACAAGACCTTACAGCCGTTGAAACAGTAATTAAAAGTGACCCCTCAGTAAAAATGCTCTATTTTGAGTCCTTGGCAAATCCGTCTTTGGCGTGTGTTGACATCCAAAAATTGATAGATATAGCCCATAAAAATGGCATGTTAACGACAATAGACAATACGTTTACGACTCCTTATCTTTTGAAACCTTTTGCTTTCGGTGTAGATTTCATCATTCACTCGACAACAAAATACATTAATGGACATGGCAACTCTACGGCAGGTGTCATACTCGGCAAGGACGCCGTTTTGATGAAAGAAAAAGTGTTTACCGCTATGAAATTAACGGGTACAAATTGTAGCCCTTTTGAAGCTTGGTTGACGTATAATGGCTTGAAAACCATGCCTTTACGGATGCGCCAACATTCTGAAAATGCTTTGCACATTGCTCAAAAACTTGAAGGAAACCCCTCAGTATTAAAGGTCAATTATCCGGGTTTACCGTCACATCCCGACCATGAAATGGCTAAAAAGCAACTGCAAAATGGATTCAGTGGTATGTTGAGTTTTGAATTAGTCGGCGGTTTGGAAGCAGGTTTGGCTTTTATGAACAAAATAAAATTCTGTTCGCTTGCGCCCACTATGGGCGATGTGGATACATTGATATTGCACCCTGCCTCGATGTCTCACCTGCGCATTCCAAGAGAAGTGCGTTTGGCAAATGGCATTACTGATGGTTTGATTCGCCTTAGTGTGGGCATTGAAGATGTGGAAGATATATTGGCAGATTTGCTGCAAGCGATGGCATAAGTAAACCTAATTCAATAAGTTCTACCACATCTAACATCTTGAAACCACCGATTTTCAATCGGTGGGCTATGGTAACCCACGACTACCATCTATCATCTTTACAAAACATCACATCAAAAAACATCAAAAAGATGTGATGTTTTGTAAAGATGATAGATGGGGAAAGTCGGACGTATTATCGCCCCGCCGTTGAAACGGCGGGTTACAAGATGTTAGATGTGGTAGAACTTATTTCTAAGCTGTTACTAATCTAAAACCTCCTATTTTTTAACCATTGTTTCTATGCCGATAGAAATGATTAAAATAACGCTGTTATGAAAAGATATATTACACTATTCTATTTTGCTTTAAGCCTTTCTTTGGCGTATGGTCAAGCACCCAAATACGTTCTATTTGAGCATTTTACAAATACCCGTTGTGGTATATGTGGCGGTACAAACCCGACGTTTTATCAAAATATCAATATCAACGACAACGCAAAACTGCACCACATTTCGATTCATTCCAGTGTACCATATAGTGCTTGTGTTTTTTATCAAGCCAATATGGTTCCGCAAGATGCGCGCGCAAATTTCTATGGTTTGCCAGGTACGCCGCGTGTCGCTATCAACGGTGGTTTGACAGTCAATGCGGGCAGCGTTACCGCTTCATCGGTTGAGGATGCCTATTGCGCCACTTGTAGCCCTGTTCAAGTAAAAGTAACAGAAACGGACAATGGTAGCAATCGGTCAGCGAGCATACAAGTGAAGTCGGTTGGTGCGCCCCCTGCTGGCAATTATCGGCTTTTGGTTGCCGTAGTTGAAAAAAAAATCAATTACAATGCGCCCAATAGTGAGACGATTCACCACAATGTTTTTCGCCAATTTTTGACTGCCACGTCCGGCGACCCGCTTACCCTCGCTGCACAAGGCAATGAGACAGTGGCTAATTTCAATTATACGATCAATGCGGGATGGCAATCTGACCAAATTTATGTCCTCGCTTGGCTTTACAACGAAACAACAAATGCAGTATTAAATTCGGGAACAAAATTCGATGCACAAATTATTCCAATTGAATTAGGTTCTTGGAAGGGAACAGTTGTCAACGAAAAAAATCGGCTGGAATGGACAACTTTGACCGAACGGAATACGGATTATTTTGAGGTTGAACGCTCTATAAATGACGGTTTTTTCACATCTATTGGGCGTGTGAAAGCGGCTGGACATTCTGCATCAGCTTTAAAATATACATTTGATGATGAAAAAACGTTGCCAACGCTGGGTTATTACCGCTTGAAAACAGTGGATTTGGACGGTGAGATAAGCATTTCTAAAACCATCACATTGCTTAGAAAAACTAAAAATGTGAGCGATTTAAAGGTTTTTCCTTCTATAACAAGTCAAACACTTAACGTTACTTATATATCCAGCAACAACACAACAGTAAGTGATTGGCGGATTGTAGATGGTTTTGGAAGAGTCGTTCAACAATATTCGAGAGCTCTAAAAGCGCAAAATACTGAGGGGGTGTCCACAGAAATTTTTGATGTATCGGGTCTAACTTCAGGCTTGTATTTTGTTCAATTGATTCAAAATAATGAAACGACGACAGTGCGTTTTTTAAAAACAAATAGATAGATTGCGAATTATTTTAAAAACGTGGTATAAGGACAGCAGGGCAGCAAAAACAAAAAAAACCATCAAAAAGAGATAAAAACTTGGTTTCCGAAAATTCATGACTATTTTTGTTTGAAACTAAAGTTATATTTATGAAAACGAAAATACATTGGGGCATCATTGGCTTGGGTAAAATTGCCCATAAATTTGCTCAAGACCTCAGACAAGTACCTGAAGCCAAACTTCATGCTGTCGCCTCCACTGACCGTGAACGGGCAAGTGCCTTTGCCGACCAGTATCATGTCCAATATGCTTTTGGTAGCTATGAAGCAATTTTGAACTGTCCACACTTGGATGTTGTGTATGTGGCAACGCCCCATGTTTTGCATTATGATGTTGCCATGATGTGCCTTCGGAAGAGAATTCCTGTATTATGCGAAAAACCTTTGGCAATGAACACCAAAGAAGTGCAAAAATTGATTGATACGGCACGTAATAATTATACTTTCTTTATGGAGGCAATGTGGTCACAATTTGTACCTGCTTTTAGAAAATCTTTGGATTTGGTGGCGGCGGGTGCTATTGGGAGACCCCTCAGTATAAAAGCCGATTTTTGTGCAAAATTCCCTTATGACTTGAATGGCAGAGCATTTAACCACGATTTAGGCGGGGGTTCGTTACTCGATATTGGCATTTATCCCATCATGTTGGCTCTTTCTGTCCTTGGAAAACCTTCAAAAATACAAGCTTTGGCGGCTATAGGCGAAACGGGTGTGGATTACTCTTGCGCTGTCAATTTCCAATATGAAGACGGCGCTATTTTTATGGGTCATTCGTCTATGATGCACCATTCACGTATCGAGGCATTGATTTATGGCGAAAAAGGCATCATTCATATTCCAACGCCTTTCCATCATCCTAAAACTGTTTTACTGGAAAAAGGAGACGGTTCGGTTGAAACCTTTAATATGCCTTTTGACGGTCATGGCTATCAATTTGAAGCCGCCCATGTGACGAACTGCTTAAAAACCAATCAGTTAGAAAGTCCTCTTTTGACCCATCAATTCAGTTTAGATTTGATAAAACTGCTTGATGCGGTACGTGGAGAGATTGGTTTAGTGTATCCGAAGCATGATGATTAATTTTCGGGTAGATCAAACATATTCTCCTTCTTATCTTTTTTGCGAATACCAAATATATAACGGACATTAAGCCCCACCCGCCTTGTATCATTAATACGTGACCCAATGGCTTGAATGCCACCTTGATTGAGCGTGAGATTGTATTGATTTGTCAGAAAAATATCTGTAAAATTTAAGGCTACAACAAGTTTTTTATCCAAAAACTGATGGCTTATATTGAGGTTAAGCGCACCAAAATTGTTCAATTCATAAAACTGCAACTGCCCATTGACACGCATAAAACCATTGAGACTGATATTGGTTTTTTTATTGATTTTCAAAGAATGATACGTGAAAAACGACCAACTACCTCTTTTGAATTCTAAGGGACTGTTGGCATAAATGCCTTGATAATCGTTGTGGTTGTATTGCGCGCCGACGACAAAAAAATATATTTTACCAGGTGGAATCGCTCCCGTCAGACGGGCATACGTTTCTGTATTTTTACCCAAGTTATCATACGTTCTGTAACTGATGAGGGCATTTTGAGGATCAGGATATAGAACATTGCTAAAAATATCCTGTGCATAATTTTTACCAAAAGCAAAAATGGGCATATCCTTGACACTGATGTTGACTTCATAATTTTGGGTAAACTGCGGTTTAAGGCTTGGATTACCTGCTTCGTAGAGGAATTGATCCAAAAATCGAGGAAACGGATTGAGCATTTCGTAAGTAGGTCGCGATATAGTCCGCCTTGCCACCAAATAAGCCCGTAGCTCATAACCAGCTATGTTGGCGATTTTGCGACTGAAATAAAGATATGGAAATAAATCTGTCCGATGAACATTAAATGAAGTGTCGCTGGGTACACTTTGCTTACCCGACATATTTGTATTTTCAAGACGTGTACCTATTTTTAAGATAAATTCACCCATTTTTTTAGAGCCTTGAACATAAGCTGCATTGATATTTTCTTTGAAAGTGTAGCTATTGGTTCTAAAAACATCTTTTTGTGTGTTGATAAAATACTGAGTGGTGCTTCTAAAATCTTGAAAAGCTGTTTTCAAACCCGTTTCCAAGGTAATATTATAAGGCAATTTGTACTTCAAATCTGTTTGGGCAGTCATAAATTGTCTTTTATTATCCCAATCACCATTGCCTATGATGTTATTAAGTTGCGGTATAGCAAACGTGGTTGCATAGTCCTGTGCGCCTACATTATTTGAAAAATTGAAGTTAATATCCGTTGTCCACTCTGACCCCACCGTATCAAGCTTGTATTTAGTGGCAAATCCTTGATTTAAGAAAAAATTACTTGTTTTGTTGTTCAGTCCATTATCATTTTTACTAAGAATAGTCTCCGAGGGCCTGTTTTTGATAATGCTTTGCGTGTAGGTTTCATTAGTATTAGCAGAGTAACTCAAACGCCCATCATAGTTCAAAGTCCATTTTTGTTTGATTTCACGACCCAACCCAAAACCCGAAGAAATGGCATTGGAGGGATTCGTAGTATAAGAATTTTGATTTAAGATATTGGTAGTCAATGTTCTATCATTGTTTATTTTATTAAAATTGTTTGTTTTAGAAAAATTAACATTAAAAAACGATGTACGCGCACCATCATTATTATTGATGTTAAAACCAACGAATTGATTGCCATAAACACCTTGGTTCATACCTGCATTGATATTGCCCGTTACGCCTATTTTCACGCCTTTTTTCAAGACAATGTTGACCAAACCGCCACTGCCACTGGCATCGTATTTGGCAGAAGGGGTTCGCAGAATCTCAATTTTTTCGATACTGTTAGGTGGTAAAACACGCAGCATAGCTGCAATATCGGCATTGCTCATGCGCTGCTCTCTGCCATTGATATAAACGGAAGCGGGTGTACTGCTGGTAAGATAAATATTGCCATCTTGGTCAATAAACAAGCCGGGCGTTTTCTCCATCAGCTCTAAGGCATTGGTGCTGGTGAGGGCAAGTTGCTCGGCATCTACCACCGTTTTATCGTCTTCTTGCGTCATCAATGGTTTTTTAGAGACGATTTCTACGTCTTTGAGGACTTCAGTTTGCTCTTCCATGACGAAAGTGAAACTCGTTTGCTCGTCAGAGACAGTCAAGCCCCGTTTGAGTGGTTTTAAGCCAATAAAGGTCGCAAAAACTAAGTATTGACGCTCTTTTCCAATCTTAAATGCCACCCTACCTGCTGTATCGGTTACACCATATTGTACTTTGGTTGTATCACTACGCTCTTTTACAACCATGGCACTACCGACTATAGGCGTTGCGTTGCTTTCGATCAATTTTATATTTAAAATTGATGATTGAGCTAAAATATTGAATGTATAAACAGTTGAAAATAAAAGTAGTAAATAGGATTTCATTAAGATTTATCTATTTTTGAAGAATGTAGAATAGATTAAGATAGTTTGATAAATGTATAAAAATAATTAAAGGCATAAAGATAAGACATCTTCTTATTTACGAACTTTAACTGTTGTAATAATAGACCAACTCTTACTTTTAGGATTTTGTAAAAAGAATAATATTCGATAAAAAAAGCCACATTTCGCTTTTTCTGATGCTGAATACCTTTAAATACTGAGGGGCCCATTTTTAAGTTCTTCAAACGTTTTACGTCCTACTATACACGACAAAAGGTGTCCGAGAAATGATACTCGAACACCTTTTTGTTTCTATACTATTATATCACCAAACAAATATTTTATTTCGTCCGTACATCAAGTAAATCACCTAATTGTAAAAAGGCTTTTTCCCATTCTGAACTTTGATAAGAACGATTACCAGATTCATATTCTTTCAATAAGTTGAAATAGAGCGTTTGACTTTTCCAGCCGTTTGGCTTAATTTTCATCTCGTTCAAAACGATCAAAATATCGTTCAAACTCTGCACTTTACTGAGGGGTATGCCTACATGTTCGGCGGTTTTAATTTCTGAATAAATGCGTTCACTCGCTGCCAACTTAAAGGCATTTTCGTCTGTAATAGGGACACCCCATGTTTGAAATTTTTCAAGAATACTTTTTAACTCATTGATTCTCAATGATTCACTAAGAAAGAATTTTTTTAAATCAATATTTAAAACATATTGTACAGCACTTTTGTAAGCCTCTGGAATAGCCACACCTGACACGAGCAGGCCCGACATGAGCTGATAATTGTCTATATAAATTTTTCGAAATGATGCCTCGACACTTTCTAATTTCTTCTCAGTGATGTCATTAATAATGCGCTGTTTTTCCTCTTTGAATAACTGCCATATTGTGAACTTTTCAGGTCCGAAATACTGCTGAAATGCACCAATAACACCTGCTAAATCCACTTGTAAAAAAGAGGTTTTGACCTTCTTGTACATTTCATCAAATACCGTTTTATCCATATTTAAAGAAATATTGCCTATGATATTGAGTTGACCTAAATATAGAACGGCAAAACTGAAATGTTTTTCGGAATCCGTAATTTTTGAACGTACAATGGTCTGCCCAACCACTAATGTTTGATTCCCTGCTTCGATGCGGTCAAAAAATTCGCTGGTTGCGATATAGTTGAAAAACTCCAACCGTTCAGGATATTTTTCAAACAAAGAACTCGCAGCATAGTGCATCCCCACACGCATCAAATCTACATGGGCTGGTTTGACATTTTTTTCATACACACCACTCCCATCACCATATTGAGGCAAATTGCTGGGTGCTTGAGACAAACGAAAGCTAAACTCTTCTTCCAAGTCCAAATTGGCGACTTGTTTGGCATAATGAACAGCTCTACAAGCATATTGAAGAATTTGAGTGGTTTCTAAACCAGAGATTTCATCAAAAAACCACCCGCAAGAGGAGTACATCAAAATAGCATTGCGCTGCATCTCCAGAAGACGGAAAAGATGCACTCTTTCCTTTTTTATTAACTTTCGTTTAGCATGTTTGTCTATGAACACTTCTATATTTTCTTCTGAACGATCAATAAGGACTGATATGTACTCATTTCGCACTGCCCATGGGTCAGCCACATATTGACTAGCTAACTTTTCATAAACAGGAATTAGTTCGTCACGTAGCCAATTTAAGGCATAGCGTAGCGGTCCGCGCCAGTTTTGATGCCATTGTCCATAGCCACTGCCTGCATTGCAACCGCAGTTAGAACGCCACCGTTCAATACCGTGTACGCAAGACCAAGATGAATTTTCGTGAATTTGGATTTCATACTGAGGGGGGAACATTTCGAGATACTCCCCATAGTTTGTCAGTTTAGCATCCGATTTTTCTTCTATGCGATTGAGACAATCCGCCAGTGCCATTTCACCCAAACGATGATGATGTCCATAACTTTCACCATCTGTGGCTAAATGTACGAGTTGTGGTTCGATGCTGTTGTGGTCAAACCCCCCTAAAATACGTTGTGCAAATGCTTTTCCACTGTTCAACAACCCCTCAAACGCGACAGCTTGGGAGACATTGCCATTATAAAAGAATAAGGCAATGGTTTTGCCAGAGGGTAAACGACAGAGGTAGGGACGACGTGTATCAATATTTTCGTTGACGATTCCTATCCAATCGCCGCCCTGAATAGAGCGAAAGGCTTTGGCTTGACGGGGAGCTAATATCGTGTATTTGATGCCATAGTCAGCGAGGGCTTCCAAACTTTCGGTGTTTACAGCGGTTTCTGCCAGCCACATCCCTTCGGGTGTGCGCCCAAAACGATGTTCAAAATCTCGCAAACCCCAATACACTTGCGTAATTCTATCATTTTGATTAGCCAATGGCAAAATTAAATGACCATGCACTTGTGCCACTGCCGAACCATGTCCATTAAACCGTTTTTGGCTTTCGCGGTCTGCTTCCTGAATAAGACGATACGTTTCTGGGTCTTGTTTTTCCATCCAAGACAAGAGAGTAGCACCAAAATTGAAGCTAATGCGAGAATAATTATTTAAAATACGAACGATTTTGTGGTCAGAATCGAGAATCCGCGCTACGGCATTCGTCGCATAGCACTCAAAGTTTATGCGTTCATTCCAATCGTGAAAAGGGGCGGCTGACTCTTGCGGCTCAATAACTTCGAGCCAAGCATTTTCACGCGGCGGTTGATAAAAGTGCCCGTGAATACAGATATATTTTTGTTGTGTCATTGTAATTGGTGATTCTTTGTTTTGCTTCTCTTTACGCAAAGATAATACTGAGCCTTAAAGTGACTCAACGATTCAAGTATTTTTTATTTAATTTTGTCATCTATAAAATTTGAATCACTGATTATCAATGCGTTATGAGAAATTTTTTTATGAAATATTTGTTTGTCTTCATTTTCATCTAAAATGAAATTACTGTGTATAAAGACCGATACATTGACTGACAAAGTAGAGGTAGTATGCTATTAAAAAAAAGATAATTGAATTAAATTTTAATACAAACTAAAATTTCTAAATTGTTTCTAAATTAAAAATATAATTTTTACAAATCACTGAAATTCAATTTTAAATAAATTTATTTAAAAACTTCACAAATTCTATTCTACTAAATTATTTGAATATCAATACTTGGAAATTGTACTTTTACCACTAAAATAAAAAAAATGACAATAAAAATAGCTCAAAATGCTGTTGACATTCTGAAATGTCGCCCTGCCATACTCGCTCTTCGGTCACACCTTCAAGAGACCGATTTGGTCACACTGGTCACTCAAATTCAAAACGAAGGGTATAAATTGGCTTATATTGAAACTGAAGATGGTGAGGCAGGAGCCATATGTGGCTATCGTTATTTGCAATTTTTATTTTGCGGCAAGCATTTCTATATTGACGATTTATTAACTCTCCCAAAACATCGGGGACGCGGGTTTGGTTCTGCACTGCTTGATTTTGTCATTGAGGAAGCAAAAAATTTAGGTTTCGATGCCGTAACACTTGATTCTGGACATCATCGGCACGACGCACATCGGTTATATCTGAATAAAGGCTTTAATATTTCTTCCCATCATTTTACAAAAAAACTGTAATCCGTAGAAATTCACCCCTCAGTAATTTTAAACTTAACGCAACGGACAGGTATGCATCCGTCGTTCTGTCATATTACCTTTCAAAGGTCATGTCGAAAAAGGCTTAAAATTTTGTTAAGAAAAGGCTACATAAGGGCATGTCTTCTCCTAAAAACGTTTGGAAATTGTATCTTTGAACCATAAAAATTCTTAAAAAATGAAATTGACACGACTTATACTCATTCTAATGGCTTTCATACTGACGGGGGATTTTGTAATGGCACAGCAGCCAACGCCGAATAACTCAACCCAAACAGATGAAAAAGACAAAAACCTCGTACAATTCAGTGGCTTAATCGTTACAGAAGAACGTGGGCAAATGATACCCGTCCCCTATGCTAATATCTTCATACCACATCGCAAAACAGGCACAACAGCTAATTATCAAGGCTTTTTCAGCATTGTTGTTGAAAAAGGTGAATCTGTTAACTTTACCGCTTTGGGTTTCCGCAAATCCACTTTCGTGATTCCGCAATCGTTGACAGAAGACAGATATTCATTGGTCAAAATTATGAGTCGTGACACCATTTTACTCGACGAAGCCATCATTTTCCCTTGGCCCAGTCGCGAACATTTTAAAACGGAGTTCCTTGCAATGAATGTAACAGATGCCCTTCAAAGACGTGCTATGGAGAACTTAGCCGCCGAAACGCTTGACAAAGTACGTGAAGTCACCCCTTTCGATGGTAAGGAAACAGGCTCAATGTATCTCCGTCAACAAGCCCGCAATTATTATTATTATGGTCAAACACCGCCGATGAATATTTTTAGTCCCACAGCTTGGCAGCAATTTTTTAAGTCTTGGAAAAACGGTGATTATAAAAAGAAAAGTGAGTAAAGAAGTATGAGGTATGAATTATGAGATATGAATTATGAAATATGAAAAAAGCGACAAGTCCTGTGAATGATTTGTCGCTTTTTTCATATTTCATAATTCCTACTTCATACTGCCATTTTCTCTTTTTCCAAAACCTTAATCAAAGCTGCCCGCATTTTTTCAATCAATAAATCAACATCGTGCTTGGTGATACTGAGGGGGGGCAAAAGCCGCACTGTATTAGGTTCACTTGAAGAGCCAATGAAGCATTTTTCTTCAAAAACAAGATTTTTACGCAATGTTGCGACGTTAAAATCAAACTCCACGCCCACCATCAAACCTATCCCCCGCACCTCTTTGACAGCAGGTAGTTTTGCCAATTCGCGCATCATGTAGTTGCCCAAAGTCGCTGCATTTTCAACCAAAAACTCATTTTTCATCACATCCAAAACAGCTATACCTGCCGCACAAGCCAAATGACTGCCGCCAAAAGTTGTACCCAACATGCCATGTTTTGCCTTGAATTTTGGATGAATCAATACGCCTCCGATTGGAAAACCGTTGCCCATGCCTTTTGCTGTTGTCACGATATCAGGCGTTATGCCTTCTGCATGTTGATAGGCAAAAAACTTGCCCGAACGACCATAACCAGATTGAATCTCATCGAGTATAAAAACGGTATCTGTTGCATTACAAATCGCTTGCACTTCACCTAAAAATTCAGGTGTAGGCGTATGAATACCACCAATACCTTGAATACCTTCAATGATAACAGCCGTTACATCGCCTTTCAACAATGAGTCGCTAACTAATTGAATATCATTGAGTTCGTGAAATTCTACTTCAAAACCTTTGTTAATCGGTGCAACCAATTTAGGGTCAGGTGTCACATTTACAGCCGCCGAAGTCCGTCCATGAAACGCTTTTTTAAAAGCAATAACCTTGGTGCGTCCGTTGTAAAAAGAAGCCAATTTCAAGGCATTTTCATTCGCCTCTGCACCTGAATTGATGAGAAACAAGTGATAATCCTCTAAGCCCGATTGTTCACCCAATTTTTGCGCCAACTCCGTTTGCAAAGAGTTTTGAATAGAATTGGAATAAAAACCCATTTTAGCCACTTGTTCAGAAATCGCTCTCACATATTGCGGATGCGCATGACCGATGCTGATGACAGCGTGACCGCCATAAAAATCCAAATATTCCACCCCCTCAGTATCATAGACTCGACAGCCGATGCCTTGTACTGGCTCAATGTCGTAAAGTGGATAAACGTCGAATAGTTTCATTTTCAATAATTTATGATGTTTGAAAAATAGAATTGGTTGTTTATTTTCTATTAAAACGCTACTGCCTTCAACCGCAATCCCTCAGTTTCAGGCAATCCACACATCAAATTCATATTCTGAACAGCTTGCCCCGAGGCCCCTTTCAATAAATTGTCTATCATACTGATAATCAATGCTTTATTGCCATGTTTTGAGACATAAATGATGCCTTTATTTGTCCCAACAACTTGTTTTAAATTTGGATTTTGGTCAACAACGTGCGTGAAAGCAGCGTCTTTATAAAAATCAACATAAAGTTGTTTCAGTTCTTCTTCCGACAAATCTGTCTTAGTATAAACACTTGCATAAATGCCGCGTGTAAAATTGCCGCGAACTGGCAAAAAGTTTATATCCTCTTGAAAATCAGCTTGTAATACTTTAATACTTGCTGCAATCTCTTTCAAATGACGGTGTTTAAAAGCCTCATAAATCGATATATTATTATTGCGCCAGCTAAAATGAGACGTATCTGTTGGCTTTTGTCCCGCACCCGTTGAGCCTGTAATCGCATTGACATGCAAATCGTTTTTCAACAAACCTTTTGCTGCCAAAGGTAATATCGCTAATTGAATTGCAGTCGCAAAACAGCCTGGATTAGCAACGAATTGAGCCTTTTCAATTTTTGATTTATTGAGTTCTGGTAAACCATAAACCCAACCCTCCCTATCTGCGTTTGGATTTGCGCCATGGCGATAGTCTTGCGATAAATCAATGATTTTCAAATGTTTAGGCAGCTCCGTAGCGTCTACAAATTTCTGTGCATCACCATGCCCAACGCATAAAAACAATACGTCAATCGCTTTATAATCTGCTTCATCTGTAAAAGTTAAGTATGATTCGCCAATCAAATCGCTGTGAACCGCACTCAATAAATTGCCTGCATTTGAGTTAGAGTGGACAAATCGAATATTTACTGAGGGGTGGTTTATGAGAATACGTAACAGTTCTCCTGCTGTGTATCCTGCTCCACCGATGATGCCAATATTTATCATTTTTAAAACTTATGGTTGTAAAATTTATGTTAAAAATTGAATTGATTTTGCAAAAAGTGTGATTATATTTGTGGATACAAATGCGGAATTGCAAACAAAAAACATCATGAAAAAAGAAAATCAAGTCAAATTAGACGCACTCATGCTAAAGTTCACTGAACTCGGCGAAGAACACAACCGCATTGCTTTTGACAAAGAATGGCAACCTTTCTATGAAAACCTACCAGCTGCTGAAAAAAAAATTGCGATTAAAGCTTGGTTTGACACCATTTTAGCTACATCAAAAGCTGTTAGAAAAGATGTGGAGTATGTTGTTCAAAATGGAATAGATGAAGAAATTGAAGTCTATCGCAACTTTATGAAAGACTTACATCAACTACCCTTTTTAGACAAAAATAGAGTCGTAGTTTGAACCCCCTCGTATCATTTCACCACTTTCCCAATTTTCATAAAAACAGGAAAATACAACGATTTTCTTTCAAATTCACCCCAAAAGCTTTCTAAATCAAGCATCAAATTCGGAATCGGATTGTAACCGTTCGCTTTTTTGAAATGCTGAATACTTGACCACGAGTTCAAATAACCTTCCAATTCATCTCGTTGCCATTTAAAAACCATCGAAAAAGGGGGCGTTTTTAAGGTTTCAAAAGGAAATGGAATGGTTTGATAGCCTTCGTCTAAATGCAGTCTTTCAGCGTCCCAATAAGGACCTGTAATATGGTGATAAAAATTTTGAATCAATTTATCTACTTCCTCTTCATCGAAACGCATAACACCATACCCCCAAATCGCAAGTATCGTATTTGGCTTCGCTACACGTTTTGCTTCCGCATAAAATTTTTCAAAATCAAACCAATGAACGGCTTGTGCAACAGTGATTAAATCGAATGACCCCTCAGTAAAATCCGTCTTTTCTGCCCTACTAACAGAATAGACAATATTATCGGCTTGCGCCGCATTGTCTAATTGTTTTTGGCTTATATCGGTAGCAAACACCTGTTTAAAATGTTCAGCTAAAACCTTAGCGGCTTGACCATTTCCAGTGGCACAATCCCACGCAATGCCTTTATTGTCAACGTTTTGTAAAACGAAATCAAATAAATTTTGTGGATATGTTGGACGAAATTGTGCGTATGTTGCGGCTTGTATTGAAAATAAATCTTTCATTTTACCCCCTCAGTATTTTTAAAAAAGACTAAATTTGTCAAAAAATATTAAAAATGAAACAAATCACATTGACCGTTCCAGATGCAGAATTCTTATCTTTTATGGAACTTATCAAAAAATTTGGTTTTGCCCAAGTTAAAAAAATCAAAACAGAACCTCCGCTTACAGAGGAAGAAATGCGTTTTGTTGAAGGTTTGAAATCTGCCCTTCGAGAAGTTGAATTGCACCAACAAGGTAAAATTCAATTAACAGATGCACGAACATTTTTTGAACAACTCAAAGCCGAACAAACAACTCATTGATATGCCAATCCAAATCGTACTATCAGAAAATTTTAAACGTGAAGTCAAAAGTCTTGGTAAAAGATATCCTTCTTTAAACAATGATTTTCTCAATTTACTTGATGAATTAGCTTTAAATCCACAACTTGGTACACCTATCGGTCAAGATTGTTACAAAATTCGTTTGCTCATAAAATCCAAGAAAAAAGGCAAAAGTGGTGGCGGGAGAGTCATTACTTGTGTCAAAATTGTTGACGAAAAAGTCTATTTACTTTCTGTTTATGACAAGTCCGAACAAGAAAATATATCTGATAAACGCCTTAATTTCATATTAAAAGAAGCGAGTTTAACCCAATAACCCTTTCTCGTTTTATACCTCTTCTTTTTTCTGATTTACATGCTGCCAAATCTTTGTTTGATTGCCCAAAATCTTCGTAAACCCTTTCACATCTTCACCAGACCACGCATTGTTCATTTCACCATAAGTGCCAAAACCAGAGTTCATCAAATCAAAGGCGGATTTAATACCTTGCAATTCAAAACGATAAGGTAGTAGCTTAACAATTACTTCACCTGTCACATTCACTTGCGTATCTGAAAGGAACGTTTCGATGTTCCGCATCACAGGTTCGAGGAATTGTGCTTCGTGCAGGAACATGCCGTACCAAGTTGCTAATTGGTCTTTCCAGTACATTTGCCACTTCGTTAGAGTGTGTTTTTCAAGCAATTGATGTGCTTTTACAATAATTAACGCCGCCGCCGCTTCAAAACCAACACGTCCTTTGATGCCGATAATCGTATCGCCAACATGTATATCGCGCCCAATCGCATAAGGCGTTGCTAAACTTTCGAGTTTTTGAATCGCCTTCGTTGGGTGGTCAAATGTCTCACCATTGATGCCAACGAGTTCACCTTTATCAAAATTGAGTGAAATTACTGAGGGGTCTGTTTTTTTCAATTGCGAAGGATAAGCAGTATCAGGCAAGGCTTGGTCGCTTGTCAACGTCTCTTTGCCGCCAACTGAAGTACCCCAAATACCTTTATTGATAGAATATTGGGCTTTTTCCCAAGAATACTCAACACCATGTTTTGCCAAATACTCAATTTCTGCTTGACGTGATAGGCGCAAATCACGAATCGGCGTGATGATTTCCAAGTTATTACCGAGTGTATTGAAAACGAGGTCGAAACGCACTTGGTCATTTCCTGCACCCGTCGAACCGTGCGCCACAGCCGTTGCACCAATATTATTGGCGTAACGAATGATAGATAATGCTTGAAACATCCGCTCGGCAGAAACCGAAAGTGGATAAACACCCCCCCTCAGTACATTGCCAAAAACAAGGTATTTGATACATTCATTATAGTATTGCTGAACGGCATCTACAACGGCAAAAGATTTTGCGCCCAAAGCATAGGCTTTTTCTTCCATAACCGCCAATTCTGCTTTCGTAAAACCACCTGTATTGACGGTGACAGCGTGAATTTCACAATCTTGTTCAATAGTCAAATACTTGACACAAAATGAGGTATCTAATCCGCCAGAATAGGCGAGAACGACTTTTTTAGACATGAGTTTGATAAATTATTGGTAATTAAAAAAAACGCTTAACACATAGACTCATAGAATAGATAGTCTGAATAATCAATACACTATAAGTGCTATATACCTATGTTTTTATTATAAATTTAGAAAAAATCCGTCGCAAAACGCACAGGCTTAAACTCCCGATATTCATCCTCTTTTTCAAAAGAAGAACCATTCGTTTTACCGTTCCTTTGATTCTCAACAATGATTTGATTAGTCAAATCGAAACGCATTTTGCGCTCAATTTCCTCCAATTTCGACGGTGCGAGCATACCCGTACAAAGACACATTTTGCGTTGTTTTTCTTGCAAAATAGCGTAATTTGGGCAACTGGCACAACCTTTCCAAAATTGGTCGTCTTGCGTTAATTCGCTGAACGGAACGGGCATATAGCCGAGTTCTGTATTGATTTTCATCACAGGGCCACTCGTTGTGATGCCAAAAACTTTTGCAGAAGGATATAAATCACGCGCCAAATTGAAGGCTGCTTTTTTAATTTTACGTGCCAAACCATGTTTGCGATAGTCAGGGTCAACGATTAGACCCGAATTAGAGACGTATTGCGCCGTACTCCACGATTCGACATAGCAAAAACCAATCATGCGTAAATCGTCAAAAGCAATGACCGCATGACCCGAAGAAAGTTTCTTTTTGATATAATTGGGGTCACGTTTTGCAATGCCTGTGCCGCGTACTTTTGCAGATTCTTCAATGAGGTCACAAATCGCTTGAGCATATATTTCGTGAGATTCGTTACCGATTTCGATGCGTAAATCCAATTGAGCGTTATTTTGAGTCAATTCCATTTCTCAGAAAATGATTTTTAATTGTTTGAAAATGAATAGGAAAAGATAAAATTATTTATCTAAAAGATACAGAAAACACCATGCCTAAATGTTTGCCATAGGAGACAGAGACCCCTCAGTAAGGTCACGTCTGTTGCAATGGATTCTGAATGTTAAGGCTTTAAAGATTAAGATTTCAAATATTTATAGGCTTTACGATAGGAAATGTATGAGCCACAAAACCCCTACATCTAATATCTAAAATCGAATATCTGGAAATCTTGAAAGATTTGTACGGCGAAGTTCCTTGAACTTCTTGTGCCGGGGAAAGAGTATTTTTACACGCAAGGGCGTGGTGGAATACGGCTCGGTCGCAGCGGTCGGATTTGACGCTCGCAAGTAAGGATAGGATAATATGACGTAGCCGTTTTAAACATGATAGGGCAAATGTAAGGACACTCACCCTATTCTGCAACTGCAAAGCCGAATAAAATTCGTTTTTTAACTTAATTTTAAAATTTTAGTTATTAAACTTTACGATTTCTAAATATAATTCGGATATATTGTTATTTGCATTCTGATGTTTATTTTTGTTTTTAAACAAATCTTACTGTTTATTTATTTTATTTTATAAAATAAAATTAGGGTATATGGGTAAATGCCAAAATCAAATTAAATCACAAAGTGGATACTTTAACTGGTGACTGAGATTCAAGTTTTTTAAAAAAGACGCTATAAATATGTCGTTGTTGTAAGCAACCTTACCGAAAGTGTGAAACTTTCCATAAGGTTTTAATGTCAGCAAAAGTTCTCTCTTTACAAAACCCCTTTCGTCGAAGGCAAACGCATATTATTCACATCACGGCGAATTGCCATTTTTATGGCTTTTGCAAATGTCTTAAAAATGGCTTCTATTTTATGATGCTCATTTGTTCCCTCCGCTTTAATATTGAGGTTACAACGTGACGCATCGCTGAATGATTTAAAAAAATGGTAAAACATTTCCGTTGGCATTTCACCAATTTTTTCACGTTTGAAATCCGCATCCCAAACCAACCATGGGCGACCGCCAAAATCTAAAGCAACTTGACATAAACAATCGTCCATTGGTAAACAAAAACCATAACGTTCAATGCCTAATTTTGAACCCAACGCCACATAATAAGCTTCACCCAATGCCAAGGCCGTGTCTTCAATCGTGTGGTGTTCGTCAATATGCAAATCACCTTCAACATGAACCGTCAAATCGCTGCCTGAATGACGTGCCAATTGGTCGAGCATGTGGTCAAAAAAGCCTAACCCTGTTTTCATATCCGACTTACCTGTTCCATCGAGATTCAGATAAATAGATATATCCGTCTCTTTTGTCGTGCGGCGAACCGTAGCACTGCGGTCACTTAATTTTAGAAATTCATAAATATCTTTCCAATGTGCCGTTACCAAAGCACAGTCTTTTTCGATACCTAACTCTTTGATTTTCAAATTATTATCTGACATGAAAATGCCTTTACATCCTAAATTTTGGGCTAATAAAACATCTGTGACGCGGTCGCCAATGACAAATGAATTGGCTAAATCATATCGCCCCTCAGTATATTTCGTCAACATACCCGTTCTTGGTTTGCGGGTAGGTGCATTTTCATGCTCAAAAGTAGGGTCGAGGTGAATGTTGGCAAACGTAATTCCCTCATTTTCAAAGGCTTTTAGCATTTTGTTGTGCGGTGGTAAGAAGTTTGCCCACGAATTGGCAGGCGTGCCCAAACCGTCTTGATTGGAAACAATGACCAATTCATAATCCAATTCTTCCGCTATTTTGCCCAAATATTTAAAAACGTATGGATAAAATTCAAGTTTTTCGAGTGAGTCAATTTGGAAGTCAATCGGCGGTTCGATGATGAGCGTACCATCGCGGTCAATAAATAGGACTTTTTTCATTTTTATAAAAATTTGATAATCAATGGTAATTAAAAGGTGGAATAATTGTGTATAAAAACATTCTTACTACCCCCTCAGTATTTTGCCCAAAATTAAGCGAATTGCTTAAAAAAGCGGTTCTTTACGTTTTTAAAAAACAACGACTCACATTTACTTTGGCTGGACTTTATATCCATATTCCATTTTGCAGAAAGGCGTGTCACTACTGCAACTTCCATTTTTCGACTTCGCTACGGCTCAAAGACGAGATGCTTTTGGCTATTTTAACAGAATTAGACCTACAAAAAGACTACCTTAGTGACGCAACCATTGAAACGATTTATTTCGGTGGCGGCACCCCTTCAGTATTGACTGTCCATGATTTAAGTATTTTATTTGAAAAAATAAATACGCATTTTATGGTTGCTCACAATCCTGAAATTACGCTTGAAGCCAATCCTGATGATTTGAGCCTTGACTATCTTCAAACCTTAAAACAACATACACCCATCAATCGCCTAAGCATTGGCATTCAATCTTTTTCAGAACAAGACCTGCTCTGGATGAATCGCGCACACAATGCCATCGAAGCCAAAATGTGCATCGAATACGCTCAAGACATTGGTTTCGATAACTTAACGGTGGACTTGATTTATGGCTCTCCGACCACAACCGACGAGCAGTGGCTTACAAATCTGCAAACGATTTTTGATTACGATATTCCTCATATTTCATGTTATGCTTTGACGGTGGAGGAAGGAACGGCGTTGCATAGTTTTGTCAAAAATAAAAAGACCCCCTCAGTAAATGACGAACATCAAGCCCGTCAATTTGAGATTTTGATGGATCAAATGCGTCGAAATGGCTATTTGCACTACGAAATTTCCAATTTTGCACAGCCTGACCATTTCGCACGACACAATTCTAATTATTGGCTCGGTGTGCCTTATCTCGGCATTGGGCCTTCTGCACATTCATTCGATGGGCTGAATCGGCAGTGGAATGTGGCGCATAATACTAACTATATCAAGCAATTACAAAACAATGAATTGCCCTTTACGAAAGAAGTCCTTACGACTGAACAACGTTATAACGAATATGTGATGACAACGCTCCGTACGCTTTGGGGCTGTGACCCTTCAGTCATCGGCAAACGTTTTGGTCAGAAGTTTTTAAAATATTTTAATCAAAATATTGTCGAATTTGTTCAAAATCAAACCGTTACGACAGATGGTAAGAAGTATTTTTTGACAGACAAAGGACGTTTATTGGCAGATAGGATTGCAATGGAGTTGTTTTTTGAGTAGGGGCATTTCGACATCATCGAAACACCCCCTCAGTATTTTACTTAATCCATCCTCTTATGTGTAAAACATCTTATTAATTGTCTATTAGTGTAGTTCTATTTTCAAAACCGTTTGTCGCATCTCGGATTTTAAACGAATAAAGTACAACCCGCTCGCCCATTGCTTACGCTGAATGGCATATTGTTTTTCATTTCTTAAATCAGCTACCTCCATAATTTGCCCGAAGGCATTAATTATCTCTAAAGTAATCCTTTGACCGAAGCTGTTATCAATAGTCAACACCCCCTCAGTATAAATAGGGTTGGGCGACACTTTTGCAAAGAGTTGACCTTCAACAAATGGAATACTTGTCAAACGGGGTTGAACGATGATGTCCATATCCCGCATGATGGTATCTATGGCAACACTGTTGCGATAGGAAATCACTTGAATAGCGACCGTATAAAGCCCTTCCTGTTGTGGACTTTTCCATTCAAGCGTCCCATTTAATGGATTAAGGCTGATGACGTTGCTGTCACTGGGTACAATCGCCGAAGGCAGGAGATAATTACCGATGTTTTTATTTAAGGACTGCATGGGTGTTATCAACCGAAAGGTCATACTGTCGCCATCGTCATCTATGGGATCCAGTAAACGCTTAAAAGGTGCGCCTACACCAGCTACCTCAATCGGGTAACGCCGCAATCTGGGTGTTGTATTGTATTTCCCATTCGATTGAATGGGCATAAGTGTGATGGTGGCTTGTATGTGAAAAGCAATTAAATCAGAATTTGGGAAATTAACGTTGCGAATCCCACTGTTTCGGTTTGGGTCGGTCATATACACCGTGTATTTACCGAGACGAGAAAACGTATGCGTTGATTCATAGAAGTTTTGTTTATACCCTGAATCAACCAATTTTTGTCCATTGCCAAGGCGAGTCACCACTTGGCTTGTCCCGTCGCCCCAATAAACGGTCAAAGACGGTCTATCCGCAGCCGAGAAAGTGTCGCGGGTATAGGTAATGACTGTGGCACGAATGGTCATAGCGTCAATTTGTTCTATCAGAATTTCGCCCGCATGGTTGTGCGTTGCAAAGGCGTTGAGACTCAAAAATAGGAAAGTGAAGAGGAGTGTTTGTTTCATTGTAACGACAATTTAGATGAAGTAATAGGTTTTTATGCCTACAAAATTAAGGGGTTTATTTATAAGATGTGTTTTATTTTTAAACCAACTTGGTCCTTTTCTTGCTCTACTAAAAATAATAGAGAGAAGAGCTATTTCTACATTTGCTCATCTTAAAATAGTATGAACAAATAGAAAAAAGAAAACGCATTTTAACACAATCAAAAGACCCCCTCAGTATTTTATTCAAATTTGAGAAGATGTATGTTTTATACTTAATTAAATATTAATCTTTTTATTTTATTAAAAAAATACATATACCTATTGACATGCATGGGTAAATGGAATATCTTTGTTTCACAATGAGACAATAAGACTATACGCTTTTTAACACCTCAACAAAGAAAATTATTTATTCAATCAAAATAACAATAAAATGGATACTCCTTTCAGTCCACACGACCCCTTCAACTTTGAAGCAGGTGCTTTTCAAAACTTTATTACTCAAATGGTTTCGATGGCTACAGTCATTCCCAATCCACCACCTGTTACCAATGCAGAACTCAAACAACGAGCGCGGATGGGTGACAAAAGGCTCAAAGAAGCCGAAGATGAATTAGCCGTTTTCAAATCATTCAATTCGTTTTTAACGACTGAATTGAGTGTGTCTTTAATGGAAAACATGATGACTTGCTACAAACAATCGGATGCAATTGACAAAAACGCTACAAAATTGGTGGAAAAAAGTTGGGCGCATGGCGATGTCGCAGGCGTGCAGTTGTTGATTATTTTATCGCTTTCTGAACAATTGGCACGTATACTCGCTAAAAGTGGCAACAAAGATGCTATTGCAGCCGTCAATGCACTGGACAATTTGAAGCGCAATCGGGGTGGCGGTAGCAGTGCCTCAAAAAGCACAAATGACCATCCTTCGCCTACTAAGTGATTTGAGTTTTGAGATATGTGACCACTTACTATTCAGTAGGTGGTCACTTTCGTTTGTGGCAGCCCCCGTCAGTATGTGATTGTATGAACTTTTAATAATATCGTGATACGTTATTAAACAAAGACAGCTTGAAACAATATAGAGTGATATTGCAACAATGTGTTGCAAATTGCTTATTATATTAACTTTATCTGAAACAATAGTAAGTAAAATGTTTGTGAAATAAAAACAACTTACAATAATTATAGCGTAACATGATTAATTTTTCTTGTTTGCTTACCAATAGTCAATTGAACAGACTTAATCGTCATAATAATATCTGCCTTATTGATGTATTTATTTGGAATTTATGAACACCACTATTCAATTAAGTGCTCAATTGAATAATTTGTAAACATACATATCGAAGATTTAACGATAGAATTCTATTTTATAAAATAACAACATTTTGTTGAATTAATTAAGAGAATTGTATATTTGCTAATCTTTTATGTTCTAACACTCAAGTTATAAAATGAATTTGCTAAAAAAAATTGAAAACCTTGTGGCTAAAAACTCCATTGAAGAAGCCTTAACTGAACTTGAAAGGCACATTACATCAAATTATTATGATTTACTGAAAGAGATTGTTCTGCTTAAAAGTAGAGTGAACGACATAAAAAGTCGTAGAAATAGAGGCATTGTTGAATTAAAAGAAGAACAAATTGAATTAAATCAAATAAAGCACTCAATTCTTGACATCGCAAAACAATTGAATGAAGACCAGCAACAAATTGTAAAATCCAATATGGAAATTAGAGTTGTTGAAAAGAATAAAAGGAGAAGTATATTGAGTGAGTATCTTGATTTTTTAAGACCCAATACTGTCATACCTTTTTTATTCCTTATTGGGATTATCTACTCTGTTAGATATATTGTATTACATAAAGATGAAAATCCATTTTTTCCTGAAGAGCCTGCCTTAAATGCTAAGTTTTATGTATTAATTGACAAAAATAAATTTTATGAAGCTGAATCTTTTCTTGACTCGGTTTATCAAAGCAACCCTATATACAATCGAGAGGCGAAAAAGAAAGAAATTTTCAGTAAGAAATTGGATTTTTTTTTAATGCAAAATCAAGCTGATAGTATTTTGTTTGCTATAAAAAATTATAGGTTTAAATATGTATTTCCAGATGATGGTTTATCAAAAAGCGATATGTCTTATTATAATCAGGAGACATTTTGGATTGATAATGAAATAGAGAAAATTATAACACGGCTTTGTAAAACACATAAATCCCATGCTTATCTTATTATTGAAACCTGTCTAAGACCTAAAGCTGGAGATTATGATTGCAATAGTGCTGGGGGTAATTGTAAATTTTATAAAGATTATTCAAAAAAAGGAAAATTAGCACAGGCAGTGAATGAATGTCACTAAGGCTGCTAACTCATTTTCAAACACAATAGAAAGATAAGAAACAGAAAAGGGGGATTTCGACATCATCGAAATACCCCCCTCAGTATTTTAGCTTTTAAGGCAGAAGCTTACTTCTTCTCAATGTGATAAGTCGTCGCTTCTTGTTTAGGCTGCTGTATTACCTTTTGTTCGATGCGTTGTTCGCCAATACCTGTTGGTGCATCTTTTTTGAACTTTTGACCCAAGATAGGAGCAATTGCCAAACCAATCAAACATGACAGTTTAATCAAAATGTTCATTGATGGCCCTGATGTATCTTTGAAAGGGTCGCCCACTGTGTCGCCTGTTACGGCAGCTTTGTGTGGTTCAGAACCTTTATAGTACATTTGACCGTCAATTTCAACGCCTTTTTCAAATGCTTTCTTAGCATTGTCCCAAGCACCACCCGCATTTGATTGGAAAATAGCCCACATAACGCCCGAAACCGTTACACCTGCCATATAACCACCCAATGCTTCGGGCCCCATTAAGAATCCCACGAGAAGCGGTGTAATGATTGTGATAGCACCTGGCATCATCATTTCACGAAGAGCTGCTTTTGTTGAAATATCCACGCATTTAGCGTATTCAGGCTTGCCTGTACCTTCCAAAATACCTGGAATTTCGCGGAACTGACGACGGACTTCGTTGACCATATCCATTGCCGCACGACCTACTGCGTTCATTGCAAAAGCAGAGAACACGACTGGAATCATACCACCTAAGAAAAGAGCCGACAAAACGTCTGCTTTGAAGATATTGATACCGTTGATGCCTGTAAATTTGACATAAGCCGCAAACAATGCCAGTGCGGTCAACGCTGCAGAAGCAATTGCAAAACCTTTACCAATCGCTGCCGTTGTGTTACCAACAGTATCCAAAACATCCGTGCGCTGACGAACTTCTTTAGGCAATTCCGACATTTCAGCGATACCACCTGCGTTGTCCGCAATCGGGCCGAAAGCGTCAATTGCTAATTGCATCGCCGTTGTCGCCATCATTGCAGAAGCGGCAATCGCTACACCGTAGAAACCTGCCAAAGTGTATGCTGACCAAATCGCACCTGAAAACAGGATAATCGGATAAGCTGTAGAAATCATACCCACGCCTAAACCAGCGATGATGTTCGTTGCAGCACCTGTGCCTGACCGTTGGATGATATCATTCACAGGCTTTTTGCCCATGCCTGTATAGTATTCCGTAATCATCGAAATCAATGTACCCACTGTCAAACCGACTAAAATCGCTAAGAAAAGGTGCATGGTTGTCACAACTTTAACGCCTTCGCCAAAGAAAACCATATTCATAGTCGGCGGCAACATGATCGTCAACAACGGGTAGCAAGCCAGACCCGTCAGTATGATGGATACCCAGTTGCCTTTGTTGAGCGCACCTTGAACGTCATCAATTGATGTGCTGTTGTCCGCAATTTTGACGAAAAAAGTACCGATGATTGAGAACACAATACCCAAGCCGGCAATCAAAATAGGCAACAATATCGGACCCATACCACCGAACATATTGGTCATTTCGACATTGTCTAAATTGTCTTTAATCAAATAGTTACCCAAAACCATTGATGCCAAAACTGTTGCGACATAAGAGCCGAATAAGTCGGCACCCATACCCGCTACGTCGCCGACATTGTCGCCCACGTTGTCCGCAATAGTTGCAGGGTTGCGGGGGTCATCTTCAGGGATACCTGCTTCGACTTTACCCACGAGGTCAGCTCCTACGTCCGCCGCTTTGGTGTAAATACCGCCGCCGACACGGGCAAACAAAGCAATAGACTCAGCACCCAAAGAAAAACCTGCAAGGACTTCCAACGTTCTTTCCATATCATGAACGAACCCCTCAGTACCTGCGCCTGAATTCATAAATTGATACGTGAAAGCCAAAAACAAAAACGACAAGCCAAAGACAGCCAAACCAGCCACACCTAAACCCATCACTGTACCCCCGCGGAAAGACACTTGCAAACCTTTAGACAAGCTTGTACGTGCTGCCTGAGTCGTGCGTACATTCGCTTTTGTGGCGATACGCATACCGAGATTGCCTGCGACAGCAGAAAAAACGGCACCCATCACAAAAGCCGCGACAATCAACAGACTTGAATTCTCAACCAATTGTGACTGAAGACCCAACAATGCGCCCGCCACAACGACGAAAACGCCTAACACACGATACTCCGCGTTCAAAAAAGCCAATGCCCCATCCGCAATTGCCGCAGCAATGCCTTGCATTTTCTCATTACCAGCATCTTGTTTACTGACCCAGCCCCAGAGGTAAGCCATGTAAGCCAAACCAATCAAACCAAAGAAAGGTAAGATGTAAATCAAATTCTCCATTTTAAGTTTCGAGTTAGTTTTTCAAATAAATTAGTGAAACAAATATAAATTTCTATATACTTTCAAAAAAGCGGCACAAAACTAAACGCAAATCGCTGTTTTACAAAGCTAATGCTCAATTATTAATGTCTTAACATCGGTAAATTCATGGAACAGACGCTTACTAAGTATGGTTTTTGGATACGCAACAAGCAGGTTTTTGTTTTTTTATTATTAAAATAAAATTAATAAGAGATAAGTTTGCTCTTGCTTTCAACGATTCACGCCATCCCGTTGGGAAAAAAATCAAAATATACAGGCATTCTGTTTGGGAAACATTTAGCATAAACTGGCGTTTTGATTAGTCTAAAAAGACTGCTGAAAAGCTCTCCTATTAGCCTAATAGTGTGTATTCACTTAAACTATAAACAATTAAAATCACTTACTTAAAACGTTACCCATGATGAAAAAGAGTTTTTTAACCCTTCTATCTTTGTTGTTAATCTTACAAATAAAGGCACAAATAACAGACCTTAACCCTTATGCAGCGCATAAAATCCCTTTAGATTTACGTAAAAATGCCCATGCTATCGTCAGACAATATGACATCCTTTTCGATATTAAGAACAAAGGAGAGGCAACGGAAACAGAGCATAAGGTCATCACTTTACTCGATGAAAAAGCAGCAAAATACACCGAACCCGTGTTTGGCTACGATAAATTTCATGATATTGAAGATATCGAAGCCAATGTCTATGATGCAACAGGTAAACTGATTCGCAAAATGAAAAAAAAGGACATTGATGATTTTAAATATTATGATGAAGGCATTGACGATGGGCGATATAAAAAGATTGTTTTTCCGCGCCTTGTCTTTCCCTACACTATTGAATATAAAGTTGTTACGAAGTATAAAGCCCTTTTTCATTGTCCCGTTTTTGCACCTCAAAGTCATCTCAATGAAGCCGTCGAGAACGCTTCTTTTGTCACGACAGTATCGCCTGATATTCAATTGCTTTACAAAGAAATTAACGTACCAGAAAAGGTTTCTCAAAAGGGGAACACCTATAGCTGGTCTATTAAAAACCTAAAAGCCATTATTGACGAGCCATTTACCCCCTCAGTATCCGAGCCATTTCCACTCGTATTGATAACCTCCAAAGAGTTTTCAATTGATGGTTATACAGGAAACGCAGATTCGTGGTCTAATTTGGGTAAGTTTCAAGCAGAACTGAACAAAGGGCGTTCAGAACTGCCGTCCAATGTTGTAAAGGACTTGAAACAATTGGTCGCAGATTGTGACAATGACTATTGCAAAATCGAAAGAATTTATAAAAAACTACAAAACACGACTCGCTATTTTTCTATCCAACTCGGTGTCGGCGGCTGGCAACCAATAGCTGCAACGGATGTTGATCGTCGGAAATATGGGGATTGCAAAGCATTGTCGAACTATATGCTGGCGATGCTGCATGCCGTTGGCATTGAGGGTCAATACGTTATCATCAGAGCAGGAGAAGACGAACAGACACAATACCCCGACTTCCCTAATCGCTATTTCAACCATGTCATCGCATGTGTTCCCATGAAATCGGATACTGTTTGGCTGGAATGTACGAGCCAAACAATGGCTTGTGGTTACCTCGGTACGTTTACCGATAGCCGCCCTGCTTTGCTTATTGCGCCCGATGGTGGTCATTTAGTGAGGACGCCCGTGTATGATGAAAAAACAAATAGTGTGAGCCGTCATATCAAAATCGCCTTAAATACTGAGGGGGGTGCTAAACTCAATGCCACAAGCGTGTACAGTGGTACAAAACAAGAACTCACTGCCGCACTGTCTGAATATGGTGCCGATGTCAGAAAAAAGATAATGTATGAGTGGCTTAAAATCAATGATTTTGAAATTCAAAACCTCAGTTTTCAGAAGTATTTATCGCGGATGCCGTCTGTGGAGGAAACGATGCAGTTAGATATTCGTCAGTTGGCTTCAGTGAGTGGTAAACGGCAGTTTGTACCTGTCAATTTGCTTTCAGTGTGGACAAAAACATTCCAACCCGATGCCACAAGACGTTTTGAAGTGCAAGCGGATAGCCGTGGATTTACAGAAATGGATTCCATAACGATAGATTTACCTGTCGGATTCAAGGTTGAGAACCTGCCCGAACCCTTCAGTATGACGTCCCTTTTTGGCAGTTATGATTTCAAAGCCACTCTTTTGGATAAAAATAAAATATTGGTTAGTCGGCAACTAATTTTAAACAACAAAATATACCCGCCTAATAACAACAACGATTTATCCTTTTTTTTCAAACAAATTGCTAAAGCGGACAAAGTAAAAATGGTTTTAATAAAAGAATAAAAACTTTATAATTGTTAATTTGCATTAAAAAAAACACAATTCTTTTGGCGGTTAGTTACCCCCTCAGTATTTTAGCGTATCTTTGAGGTCACTGGGAGTCTATCAAACTAATTTTGTTCATTTTTCAAATTTTTCATTTAAATGCAAGCACCGCGTTTTACGACTACGCCCACGTTTTATAACGATTTGCGTCGCCGAGTCAATCATTATTTTACAGAGAAAAACGCTGCACCTACGGGTAATTGGCGATTGTTCTCCAAAGCTATTTTTCTTGTTGTGTCTCACATTCTTATTTACACTGTATTAGTTTTTTTTACACCTGTTTGGTGGATTTCATTGCCCCTGTGCGCTATTTTAGGTTTGCTAACGGCAGGCATTGGCTTCAATGTCATGCACGACGGTGGACATGGTAGTTTTTCAAAATCTAAAACGCTCAATCGTGCCGCAGCTTTTTCGCTAAATGTTTTAGGAGGCAGCGATTTTATGTGGAATATCAAGCATAATGTCATTCATCATTCATTCACAAATGTAGATGGTGTTGACGATGATATTGATGTTAAACCTTTTCTTCGGATGTGTGATACACAGAAGTTCCGTTGGTTTCATCGTTTTCAACACGTCTATTTCGTTGTTCTTTATGCTATCATGTACTTCTTTTGGATGTTTTATTTAGACTACAAAAAGTATTTCAGAGGCTATATTGGTGTCGTTGAGATTAATCACATGAAGCCAATCCAACATGCCATTTTTTGGGGAAGTAAATTTTTTAGTTATTTTTTATTCATCATTCTACCGATTTTGGTTGTTGGATTTGTGCCAGCCTTGATTGGTTTTGGCGTTTTCGTGACGGTAACGGGTTTTGTAATCAGCATCATTTTCCAGTTGGCACATACCGTAGAGCATACTGATTTCCCGCTACCAGCGGAAGATGGTAAAATTGAAAACGAATGGGCGATTCATCAAGTACAAACAACCGCTAATTTTGCAACGCGTAACCGCATTGTCACTTGGTTTTGTGGTGGTTTAAACTATCAAATTGAGCATCATCTATTTCCAAAAATAAGTCATGTACACTATCCAGCTATCAGCCGCATCGTGCGTGAGGTTTGTCAAGAATATAATGTTCAGTATATCGAATTTCCGCGTGTGACTTCTGCTGTGGCTTCGCATTATCGTTTGCTGCGCGATTTAGGTAGAGCTTAATAATTGTGAATAGTGAATGTGCAAAACGTTGACTTGCAATACTTTATATTTCTACTGTTTCTCATATTCATCGTAAAAGCAATAAAAAAGAGATTGTCTATTTGATTAGACAATCTCTTTTTTATTGCTTGTGAAATAAATGAAATAAGTAGCTCACCTTAAATAATCGGGAATTTTGTTAAATTCAAAACCTAACATAGGCTATTGATTTTCAACGCTTAACAACTTTTGGAAATTTTGAACGGTTATTTACTTTCACCTACTTAAATCTACCATTTTGAAATAGGATAGCATTGTAAATCAATGCTCAAATAATTCATCATTCATCGTTTATAATTCATCATTTCCTTTTATTATTTCAATCTTATTTTCACCCCTCCTTGAAAACTGAATGAATTGATACGGTCATCCAAAGTGCCAATGCCTCGTTTGCTAAAATGATAATCATATGTGGGTTGTAAATAAATATCTGTCTTATTTGTAAACCGATATTCAATCCCAATTCCCGCATTAGCTATCAAGTAAGTATTCTTTCTTAAACCGCCATTTAACCATACAAGGTCTTTGAAAAAACCTTTTTCAAGTATGCCTTTTGGATAAACATTGGGTTCATATTGTCCTAAATTATTGCTTGTATTAGGGCCATTTGCCGAGGAAATACTATTTGATGTCTCAACAAATATTTCTTCCTTAGATTTCAATATTGTATTCAAAGCTGCACCAAGTCGTGCATAAAAACGCCACCTGTATGTCTCTTTAAAGGTGTAATTGATACTGAGGGGCATACTAATTATACTCAAACGAACACTTAATGGCTTTTCGGTTTTAAGTCCCCGCAGAAAACTCCCTGTTGTGACTTCCACATTTGGTAAATTATATTTTTTATCCAAATAAGTCAATCCCGTTTCAATCTCCCATTTGTTCTTTTTGTATCCAAAAGCCACACCTGCACCCAAATTAGAAGCAATTTGATGCTCTGTTTCTTTAGTTCTGCTTTTAACATAATTATACGACACCATATCTGCTATCGGTAAGCCAAAAATATTGAGCCGCCACTTGGCTCGTTTCTCTACGAATATTGGGAAAGTTACATGCTCATCAAAAAAATGAGTATTCAAAGGACTTGGTTTCAATTTATCCACTGGATGCAAAACCTTTGAAATAGATACAACATCTGTTTGATTTTCCAAAGGTTGGTTATCTCTTACTTTACCGAGCGCAGAAACTTTTTTCATCGGTAATTTATCAAAAGTAGTCCCCTCAGTATTTTCACGTAATTGAGCTACTGAATTAGGCGATGACCTAACCGAAGGCGCTGCAACATTCGTTTTATTATTAAGAGCATCATTCAAAAGTTCTTTTTCGATATTTTTACTCAACTGAACCACAAGAGGATTAGAGGTCGTATCAAAAAGAATATTGTTAGTCTCTGCTATTGGCTTGTTACTCGTATTTTGTTCAGCTTTTATATCCTTAGACACTGTTGGACGAGTCCGCCAATCCAATGGGTTATAGAAGAATTTAGTCTTCTTAGCATTCTCTGGGGTCACTTTTTTCAAATTTTTGTCTTTACCTTTTATTGTTTTTTCTCCTTTTAGACCTGTATTATCTGATGTTGAATAGTCAGAATCAAAAGGTAAATCGAGCATATTACCCACTGTAAAGAGCGTCAAAAGCACTAAAGCCACCTCCACTAATTTATATCTAACAATTTTTGCACGCCAAGAGAAAGTTTCTTCAATCTGTTGTGCCATAAAATTCCAATGCTTTGGTTGATATTTTACTTGTAAATTTTCCAAACGTTGATTGAATAAAGCATCAAAAGTCGTGTCTGAATCATCTAAATCATCAAGCCGTTCTGACATATCTGCCCAATTAGATGCCACAAAAGGCACTTCGATACCCCTCAATTTATCCCCTACATTATTATCGAATTCAGTGTCACGAGCATCCAGCGCGTCCAATTTGTCCGCCATGATTTGCCAATGGTCAGCGTTATAGGACTTTTCGATACCCCTCAGTTTATCACTCACATTCTTATCAAATTCAGTGTCACTGGCATCCAGCGCACCTAATTTGTCCGCCATAGCTTGCCAATGGTCAGCATTATAGGGCATTTCAAGGTTTTCAAGAGCTTGACGAGCCGTCGTATCTATAATATTTTGTTCGTTATCCTTCATTTCCATTTTTGTCCAAGTCAAAATTTCCAGTCAATATAGCTTGTAGTTTTAATCTCGCTTTTACAAGGTTTGAGCGCGAGGTACTTTCAGTTATGTTTAATTGGTCAGCAATTTCTCTATGTGAAAAGCCTTCAATAACATACATATTAAAGACAGCGCGATAGGCAGGGGTTAGCTTTTTAACGGCGGCTAAAATATCTTTTTCCGTGCATTGGCTAATCGCATCAGCATCAGAGTTACTTAGGTTATACGCCGTTTCAATGTCTTCAGTTCGGCGACGAACGGTTTTTCGATAATAATCTATGGCTGTATTGACCATAATGCGCCGAATCCAAGCCGCTAAGGAGGTTCCTGGTTGATAAGACGAGACATGCTTGAAAACTTTTATGAAACCTTCGTGCAAAATATCAAGTGCATCATCGTCATTGTTTGCATACCGCATACATACGCCCATCATCTTCGGATAATACTCTTCGTATAGCCGTTGCTGCGCCCATCGTTCTCGTGCAATACAAGCCTCGATAAGTCCGCGTTCGTTATGCTCCCATTGGAGTGTTAAATCCATTTTAAGTCCTTCGTAATTGGTTGTTGAGTAAAAGTGTTGTTTTAATCGGATATAAAACACTTACATAACTTCCTGATGTACTTGTTCTATAAACGCCCTTATGAGTACAATAGCTGCTTTCTTTTGACAAAAATACTGAGGGGGTGAAATCTTAAAATTTCTACCAGCCCATGCTTTTATAAACTTCAAAAGTGCAATAAAATTATAATAATCACTCTATTTAGATGGTTCAAAGTTCACAAAACCGAGTTGATTGTAGTTTAACTTAAATATTTTTACTGAATTGTTACACTTCCCAATTAAAAACAGGAAAAAGCAAGGAACAAATTATAGAAAATCCTTTACATAATCAGAAGTTTATAAATCGTCCCGACAAAGTTATACCTTTAACCATGCTTTTTATATAAGTTAAAAATACAAAATAAATACCCTCGCAAAACATTGAAAATCAGTTTATTATCCTTAAATCTAAAAAATTAGTGGTTAAGAAATTAAAAATGGAAGAACTCAACCGTCCCTCGGTTGAGGATTTTAAAGAATCTGATAAAACGCCTTTGGTCTTCGTTTTAGACGATGTGCGTTCTGCCCTCAACGTCGGTTCAGCGTTCAGAACGGCAGATGCCTTTGGGTGCGCCGAAGTTGTTTTATGTGGGTTCACCGCACAACCACCTCATCGTGAAATTATGAAAACGGCGTTGGGTTCAACGGAATCGGTGGCGTGGCGACATTTTCCACATATAAAAGAGGCGTTGGAAGCACTCCATACTGAGGGGTATATTTTAGTGGCTGTTGAACAAGCGAAGAATTCTGTTTTTTTAAATAATATAGATTTAGAAGACATAGCTGATAAAAAATATGCCCTTATATTTGGCAATGAAGTAGAAGGCGTTTCAGAAATGGCTATGGAAATGGCTGATTTTGTAGTAGAAATCCCTCAATTTGGCACAAAACACTCTTTGAATATTGCTGTTTCGGTGGGCATAGTAGCTTGGGCATTTGTCCAGCAATTGCGATGTTGAAAAACTTCAGTAAACCTTTACCAAATTTTAAAAATTCAATCTAATACAACTATCAAACCTAACATTATGAACAAATTTTTACTACTATTCATCGTATTGTTTATCAACACTTTGATCGCACAAAAAACAAACGTTGACCTCATCGTTCACAACGCACATATTTATACCGTCAACGATGCTTTCGACAAAGCTCAAGCCTTTGCCGTAAAAAATGCTAAAATTATTGCAGTTGGAAAAAGCGCAGACATTCTAAAAAAATACATCGCTAAAAAGACGCTGGATGCGGACGGCAAGACGATTGTTCCAGGCTTGATTGATGCTCATGCCCATTTTTATAACTATGGCAGTTCCTTACAAACAGTTAATTTGGTTGGAACGAAAAGCTGGAACGACATTTTGGAAAAATGTCAAGCCTTTGCACTGAAAAATACTGAGGGGTGGCTCATAGGGCGTGGATGGGATCAAAATGATTGGGAAGTCAAAGATTTTCCAACAAAAGAAAAATTAGATGTCCTCTTTCCAAAACGTCCTGTTATCCTAACAAGGGTGGATGGTCATGGTGCTATTTGCAATCAAGTGGCACTTGATTTGGCGAATATAAAAGCAGGGCAAACGCTCACAGGCGGTGAAATTGTGACCGTAAATGGCGCATTAACAGGTATATTGGTGGACAATGGTATTGGTTTGGTGCGCTCCAAAATACCTCAACCCACTCAAAAACAAGCTCGTCAAGCGTTGTTAGGTGCTCAAAAAAACTGTTTTGCCGTGGGCTTAACGACGGTCGTGGACTGTGGATTGGATTACAAAACGGTTGAGGTAATCGAAAAGATGAACGCTGAAAAGGCTCTGAAAATGCGCCTTTATGTCATGTTGAGCGATGGCCGAGATAATTATGCCTACCTTTTCAAGCGCGGCATCATCAAAACGGATAGGCTGAATGTGCGCAGTTTTAAACTCTATGCCGATGGTGCGCTGGGTTCACGCGGTGCTTGTTTGTTGCATCCCTACGCAGACCGCCCCAATCACTTCGGCTTTTTGTTGAAAGACAAAAATTATTATGAAGCGGTGATGTCCAAAATCGCTGAACACGCAGGTATGCAAGCCTGCACCCATGCCATAGGGGACTCTGCCAATCGTGAAATATTGCGGATTTATGGCTCTATACTGAGGGGGTCAAACGACCGACGTTGGCGCATCGAACATGCCCAAGTTATCAACGAAATGGATTTTGATTTATTCAAAAAATACTCGATTGTACCGTCTGTTCAGCCTACACATGCCACTTCAGATATGTATTGGGCAGGTGAACGCCTTGGAAAAGAGGTGGAAAAAGGAGCATATGCCTTCAAACGCCTGCTTAACCAAAATGGGTGGATACCGCTTGGCACCGATTTTCCAGTTGAAGACATCAATCCTATTTTGACGTTTTACGCCGCCGTTGTTCGGCGCGATGCCAAAAATTATCCCGAAGGTGGTTACATGATGGAAAATGCCCTGTCTCGTATTGAAACACTGAGGGGTATGACGATATGGGCAGCTAAAGCTAATTTTGAAGAAAAAGAAAAAGGCTCAATTGAGGTCGGTAAATTCGCCGATTTTATCCTGCTGAATCAGGATATTATGACTGTTTCGCCAACGGATATTTTGAAAACGAAGGTTTTAACAACCTATGTGGGTGGCGAAAAAGTGTTTTGATTTGTGTTGCGTTACTAAACATGCGTCAAGTTTTGAAACTTGACGCATGTTGTTTTGTTATAAAAACCAAATTTTAAACTTTTAGCGCGATTTACCGAAGTCTTGAACCCAATAAGCTGCCACATTTGCCGCACTCAACTCCGTAAAATTGGCACTCATCATATTTTTACAATGTCCACTACTTTTAACCCAACCATCAATAACCGTGGGTACACTCGTATAACCCTTTGCAATATTTTCGCCTAAAGCCGACCATGAATATCCCGCTGCGGTTGCTCTGGTGGATAGGGTACTGCCGTCGCTACCTGTATGGTCAAAGAAATTGTTTTTCGACATATCATTTGCATGGCGTTTGGCAGCATTTTCCAAAAGGGTATTCCACTTCAAAGCAGCAACAAGCGGCATTTGCACGCCATCACATTTGCAACCTTTGGTACGTAAGGCATTGACATAACCCAACATATCAGTTTGAAAATTGCCTGTCAGTGTTGGGAAAAAAGAAGTGTTTGTTGTGCCTGAGCCTGTGTTGGTAGGGGTATCTGCGGGTGTATCTACCTTGGTACATGCCCCAACAAACAGCAATAGAATAAACAAAAGTTTCCGCATCGTGATTAATTTATGTCCTAAAATAATGGTTTTTACCTTTGGACATAAACGGATGATGCACCTCCTTAATTGTTGACCAGCGTTTTATTCACTTTTTTTCAAAAAACCATCCACAATCAGGTACTGTCCAATGCCATAAGTCGCCATAATCAGTACACCATCCATTGGAAAAGGCTTCACAAACTGGCTAATCGCTATCATACTATCTGAAATGACAAACAGCGTTGCACCTACCATGACATACTTAAACGAAACAGCCGACACATTAGCAAAGCGGTGTAAAGCCATCAACAGCATCATCAAAATGGTCAATGAATAGAGGGTAATGGCTATTTTTAAGGTCGTATTGACGTTTGGTAACACGATGCCGAGCAATACCGCTCCATAAATCAAGACGGCAATAGCTGGAATCAGGAGTTCTTTTTTTGAAAAAAAGCGAGATGCTTCGGGTCTAAAAGCAAGGATATAAAAAATGTGTGCAATTAGAAAAGCCCCTAAACCGAATAGGAAATAGCCTTCAAACATCAAAAAAACATCGCCTATGAGACTGAAAACGATGGCTGAGCTGACGAATTGGTTTTGAATCTTCCCCCTCAGTATCGTTGACTTTATAAAATAAAAACCAAGCGAAATCATCAATAAAGGCTTGAAAATGTATTCTGCTATTTGCCAATCGGGTCGCATTGCCCGTGCAACGAGGTCGCCAAGGAGGATAAAAAAGAACACGTAAGTAAAGTTTTTCATATTTTTTGATTTAAGATGAAAAGTAAAACATTTTTCAAGCATTTGAGGCATAGTTGTTATTTCTGACCTCATTTTTGAATGATAAATTTTATCTTTGGGGTTAATACTATTTAATGCTTCTCTTTTTTTATTCATAAATCAATCACAACCAATCAATTATCATGGAAAAACCTTTACGTGTCGCTATCCTTGACTTAAATAACAATGTACCAAATCGAGGTACTCTTTATCTCAAAAGGCTTGTAGAGTCGTATGGCGAGGCACTCACTCACGAAGTATTTGATATCCGTTTCAAGAAAGAAATACCCGATACCAGTTTCGATATTTATCTATCGTCGGGCGGTCCGGGCAGCCCTTTCGATTTTGAAGGCGGCTGGGATGCGGCATATTTCGACTTGATTCAGCAACTTTGGGAATATAACAAAGCCCCCTCAGTAACGAAGCCAAAATTTGCCTTTTTCATTTGTCATTCGTTCCAATTAGCTTGTCTGCATTTTAAAATTGGCAGCCTCAAACAGCGTGTCTCGCGATCTTTTGGCACATTTCCTTGCGATAAAACGGATTTAGGTGAGCATGAAGCCTATTTTAAAGGACTTGAAAATCCATTTTGGATTGCCGATTTCCGTGATTGGCAAGTCGTTAATGCCCATAAAGACCACCTAAAAGCGCAAGGTTTTAAGATTGTAGCTTTGGAAAAAGAGCGCCCGCATGTCAATTTGCCACGAGCAATTATGGCCATTCGTTTTTCTAAAACGTTTTTTGGCACTCAATTCCATCCTGAAGCCGATGCTGATGGTATGTTGACACATTTCCATGACCCTGAACGCAAAGCTCAAGTCATCAAGGACTACGGGGAATCAAAATGGCTGTCCATGCTGTCTGATTTGGAAGATGACCAAAAAATTAATTTGACACATAAAACCATTTTACCCAATTTCCTTAATAATGCCATTATGACTTTAAAAGGTCATCTTGTGGAGGCTTAAATTAAATATCTAAAATATTTCTGACACTTAAAATCGAATAAACCAATGATTTCGCAACTTCGTGAAGCCTATAACGCCGCTTTTACTGAGGCACAATACACCGATTTTCTGCACTATATTTATGGTCTTTACAATCATAAACCACCATTTCGTATTGGAGAAACACCTGTTTTCATGCCCGATGATTTCCGTGACAAACTTTTACAGGCGTGTGACGACATAGTGGATGTGATTGTACGACCCGATTTTAAGCAAATTACTGAGGGGTCTATGAAACCCGAACATCGTGTGCCGAATGAAGACGAACATCCGACCTTTCTTGTTGTGGATTTTGGCGTTTGTGAAGGAAACGAGGGCGAATTGGTTCCTAAACTCATTGAAATGCAAGGTTTTCCCTCGCTTTATTTTTTTCAAAATGATTTGGCGGAAGGCTATAAAAAGACTTTTGAGGATATTCCCAGCAACATGACACCTTTGTTTGAAGGCTTGAATACTGAGGGGTATCTTAACCTCATGCGAGAGGTGATTGTAGGTGATTCAAATCCTAAAAATGTGGTGCTTTTAGAGGTTGAACCTGAAAAACAAAATACATTGGTTGATTTTTTTGGAACAGCTAAACATTTGGGTATCAAAATTTTATGCCTTACAAAAGTGATTAAACAAGGTCGCCAGCTGTTTTATAAAAATGATGAAGGAGTCTTGATTCATATTCAAAAAATCTACAACCGTGTCATTTTTGATGAATTGGATAAAAGACCTGATTTGACTTTTGGCTTCAACTTCACAGACGACCTCGATGTCGAATGGATTGGGCATCCGAATTGGTTTTTTCGTATTTCGAAATACACGTTGCCATTTTTAAACAGTCCTTTTATTCCAAAAACTTTTTTTCTTGATAAACTAACAGATTATCCAACGGATTTAGAAAATTATGTATTAAAACCGTTATTTTCTTTCAGTGGTCAAGGCGTGAAAATTAATATTACACAAAAGGACTTAGATGAAGTACATGACCGTTCAAATCATATATTGCAAGAAAAAGTCAATTATGTCGCCGCACTCAAAACACCGACAGAGCCTGCTAAAATAGAAATACGGATGCTGCTGGTTTGGAAAAAAGAATGGATGCGACCAAAAATTGTCAATAATCTTATTCGGCTCAGCAAAGGTATTATGGTTGGCGTACGCTACAATAAAGATAAAGATTGGGTAGGGGCGAGTGTTGGATTTTTTAATCCGAAATAATAATCCAACACTATGAGCTAAAATAAAAAAACGCAACTTATTGATTTACAGCAAGTTGCGTTCTTGTATTTACTTTTGTAGCGAGAGGGGGGCTCGAACCCCCGACCTCAGGGTTATGAATCCTGTGCTCTAACCAACTGAGCTACCGCGCCATTTCGTTTAGCGACCGCAAAGATAATACTTTTCTATTTTAAAAAAAGGAAGCGGTTGATTTTTTTTAAAATAGATAAATAACCTTCACTGTGGTGAAAAGTTATTGAATAATATTAAAAAAATAAGATAGAAAAAGCGTCAAAGCATTGATTTTGACAAAGGAAAGGACTAATTTTGGCATTGAAAATAACTGAAAAAAGACTGCAGCCCCCGTTTTTTTAAAAGTTTAAGGAGAGCTTGAAGGGCTATCCCTAAATTTTCTAAAATTTATAACTTTTTTTCATACATTCTAGTGAGGGTTGATTCTGGGGGCTGCTTCTTTTCAGCAACATATTTGAGTCATCAAACCGACTTAAAAACGTTTTCTCTTTTTAATGTGCTGCCTGCCTTTCATTTTTTTTCATTATTTTTTTTGCGACTCACTTTTTGCAAGTGTTCTAAATGTTCTTTTTTGCACGGTGTTCGTGCATATTGACTTGTTTTTGTAAAAAAGTGATGTGATTTAAGAAAGCCCATTTGAATCTCATTCCATTCTTCTTCTGTTTGCACCAATTTCATGGATTTTAATTCTGAAAAAAGAGATTGTCCGATGACATAAAAATCATCTCGCCCGAGATAATCGAGGTCGGCATCGCACAAGATTTCTGCACAATAATCCTTTGGTGATTGAGGGATTTTGGTTGCCATTATCATCGCACAAATACGCTCAATATCCTCCTCCGTGTAACTGAACTGAGGTAGCGTTTCATGAGCTATTTGACAACTGTGGAATTCATGATCATTGTAATGCAGTAGAAAACCACAATCATGGAGTAAAGCTGCGGTCATTATCAAAACAGTATCCTTATAAGGCATACCCTCGGCAACGCATAGGCTTTCTGCGACCCTCAAAACGTCTAAAGTATGGTGTTTACCGTGGTAAGTCAGCGCAGGTGAGAGTTTATCTAACTCTTTGATAATAAAGGTTTTAGCCGTTGTATAATTCACAGCATGTTTGTTTTTTAGATATGAAGAATGAATGATGAAGTACATTTTTTCATATTTCATACTTTATGATTCATTCTTCATATTTATTAGTCCAGAATAATGACACCGCTTGCCATAAATTTCATTTCTTCTTTTGGCTTCGTGATTTTAGCGATTTCTTCTTTTGATTTGCCTTCGTCTTGAGCAAAGTGACGAAGGCTTTCGACAGTCGTAATTTCTTTGAAAGCGTTGCCTAACATAACAATTTTTTTACCTGCCAAATCCTTAGGCATAAAAAAAGCATAGTCCTTGAATTGGACAAACATAGGTTCTGCACCCTTGTCACTGGCAATGTTCATCCAGCAACCTTTTGCTTTGCACACTGCGGCGACAGTACCCATTACTTTCACATTTTCAAGTTTGTCTGTTTTCGTCATTTTACCAATCATCGCATCGTAAGAGAGGGCTCCCGCAGGCGTGACTTTTTCACCAAAGGTTTTACCATCCGATTCTTTTGCTTTGAAAATGCGGTAGGCTTCATCTTCTGACATTTCTTTTTTAACTGTCGTTGCTGTTGATTGTACGGATTTGTGGCAGCTGACGGCAAAAAGTGCGGCTATACTGAGGGGTATAATGAGTTTTTTTAACATGGTTTTATTCAGATTTTTATGCTGTGTGAATGATATTTTGTGTTAGAAAATGCAAATTTAAGGGGTGTTTTAGGACAAAATCAAATGAAATATTGTCATATAAATATAATCATCCATAATTTACATCATACCTGCTACTTCTTGACGAATGGCCGCTTGTGCTTTAGTAATGGAGTCGCTTGATTGTTCTGCTAAAAACTGAAATAAATCGTTGATTAAAAGGCTTGAATCCGCTTGAGCATCTAATTTTTGAGCCACCATATTGACAATATCTGCTGTATTGTTCCGTGAAAGAATCAGGATATTCCACAGGTTTTCACTGACATACAATTGTTGTGTAATATTGTGTTCAAATTCCTGTTGAATCGCAATCAGCATCGCCAAACGTAAATCGTTTACGGATGCCCCCTCAGTACGGAGGCGGCTGATGAGGTTAGGTATAGAGATACGTTCACACAACAAAATAAGGCGTTCGCAAGCTTGTAAGCGCAGCGACAGCGTGGGGGCAGCCCGTTGATGTTGCAAGTCCATTAATTGAACTTGGTAACGATTGTTGAAATATTGTTTTGTCAACGAAAAAATAAAATAGGCAGCCGTGGCAAAAACCAAAAGGAAAAGAAAGGCGGCAATGATGTTAAGCATAATAAATTTTAAATTTTGCTGCAAAAATGGAAAAAAATTTTCAACGAAGTTAGAAATGGTTAAACAGGCTTTTCAAGAGTGTATATTAAACAGGATTACAGAATTTGATGGATTGACAGGACTTGAACTCCAAATCTTGTAAATTCATCTTATGCTGTAATTCTGTCTAATACCCAAACACCTCCTCCAAACTCAACTCATTAACTTCACCGAGAGATTGTAGATATTCAAAATCCATCTTTGAACGATCACCCAAAACTAAAATCGTATAGTAACGACCTTTGACATGCTTCTCATGAAACACTTGTAAATCCTGGGGGGTTGCCCTTGTGATGGTTTCGTAAATGTCTTGTCGCATATCGTTTTCTATATTTCTATCCTTATTATTACGATAAGTCCAATAAACGTTTGCACGCGTAATGCGTTCACTTTCAATAGTTTTTAAAACAGATTGACGGGCATGTTCGATTTGTGTTTCGCTAATGGGCATATTTTCAATGATGTCGTACATCGCTGCAATCGCTTCTTTCAGTTTATCTGGTTGTGTGCCAACGTAAGCATTGAAGTAATGTCCTCTATTTTGTTTAGACGGCGTTGAGTAAAAAGCATTGGCTGAATAAGCTAAAGCGCGTGCTTCACGAATTTCTTGAAAAACGATGCTCGACAAGCCAGAACCGAAGTAATTGTTGTAAAAAGTGGTCATTATCTGTTCTTCAAGCGAATACTGAGGAGTCCCTTTTGAAACCATCAAAATCTCTGTTTGCACCATTGGAAAATGAACAAACAACACTTTATTACTATCAGTTGACAATTCAGGGTACTCTATTGAATCATAAAGAGGCTTCAGTTCGCTGAAAACAGCGTGTTCATCGTTTAATATCTGAACCACTTCCGCTTGCTGCTTGGTGCCATAATAAAAAATACGATGCTCAAAACGCGATAAACCTTTGATTTTTTGTACTAATTCAGGACTTGTCAAGATATTAAGGTCTTCTGCACTCAAAGTATCGGTAAAAGGCGACACTTTGCCGTATTTTGCATAACTTGCCATAGCATTGCGTAGAATGACGCGTTTGTCTCTTTTATCATTGTCTCTCTTCGCTATGATGTCAGCGACCATATTTTTTAAAGCAATGTCATCGCCTTCGACATTTTTCAAAATGTGTTTAAACAATTTGACCCCCTCAGTAAACGACTCTTCCAAACCACTCAAAGTGACATAGCTGCGATCATCGTTTGAAAAAACATCAAAGGATAAGCCTAATTTGTAAAATTCCTGTTGTAGTTCTGCCGCTGTATATTTATCCGTTCCCAAAAAAGGTAAATAATTGACTGAAAGGGGAAGTATTTTATCTGCATTTTTACCCATTTCAAGGATATAATAAAGCGAAAACGTCTCATTTGTCTCATTTTTGATATAATCGAGTTTCAAACCATTTTTCAACTCTGTTGTCGAAATCGCTTTTCTGAAATCAATAAATTCAGGCAAAAGGCTTGGGCTTTCTCGTTCCAAAAACTCCGTTGCAAACGCGGATTTATCTTTTCTATTGAGTGTGACAGGCGTAATAATCGGTTTTTCGACCTTCAATACTGAGGGGTCTGTACCTATCCTTTTATAAACAACAACATAATTATCATCAAAATATGTATTCGCAAAGGTCACAATTTGAGCTTTTGTCAATGCCCTCATACGATCAAGTCGTCCGATATAGTCCTGCCACTCAATGTCTTTGATAAAGGCATCGGTTATCGCATTGACCCTCGAAGAATTGTTTTCAAAACTTTTGGTCAATGAATATTTAAAATCTTTTAATACCGCGGACATTAACCAATCGGGAAAATCACCTTTTTTTATGCGGTTTACTTGCTCTATCAATAAAGATTCAACCTCTTCTAAAGATTGTCCCTCACGTGGACGACCATACAGCATAAAACCTGAATAATCCGATAAATTCAGCACACCTGCCGAGGCTTCCAATACTTTTTGTTGCTGTACCAAATCGAGGTCAATCAAACCCGCTTGTCGGTTGTAGAGCATCGAAAACAACATACTCATGAGGTCGGCATCACTTGATTTTGCCCCTTTCAGTCGCCAACCTAACTGAACATAAGCGGCTTGTGGACCCACTACTTCGCGTTTTTGGACACCATGCATTATCGGTTGCTCTTCGTACTGAAAAGGAGGCACTTCTTTGGATTGATAGGTACCAAAAGTCTTTTCGACCAGCGCCACTGTTTTGTCAGGGTCGAGGTCACCTGACAGCACAAGTGCCATATTGTTAGGTACGTAATAGGTTTCAAAATAATTTAAAATATTATAATGCGAAGGACTTTTCAGATGCTCACCTTTGCCAATCGTCGTTTGCGTACCATAAGGATGTGTAGGAAACATGGCAGATAAAAGGGCTTGTTGAACTTTTCGTCCGTCGTTGTCTTGACTGATATTAAATTCCTCGTAAACAGTCTCTAATTCTGTATGAAACAAGCGCAAAGCAACCATTTTGAAGCGTTCGGCTTCCAATTCAAGCCATCGTTCCAAAGCATTGGATGGAATATCGTTAACATAAATGGTGTGTTCGTGCCATGTATTCGCATTCGTTCCTTTTGCACCAAGCGATGCAACGAGTTTATCATACTCATTTGCAGCAACGAATTTTGCCGCCAAATTGGAAATCGAGTCAATTTGGGCATAAATATCCTTGCGTACTGAGGGGTCTATTTCAACTTTATGCTGCTCGTATAAATCAGCGATTTTTTTCAATAATATTCGCTCATTTTCCCAATCTAATGACCCAATTTGGTTTGTTCCTTTGAACATCATGTGTTCTAGGTAATGTGCTAAACCAGTCGTCTCGGCAGGGTCTTGTTTTGAGCCAGCACGGACGGGAATATTTGTATAAATCCGTGGTTCGTTTTTATTGATAGACATGAACAGCTTCATGCCATTTTTCAAGGTGTACATTTTTACACCGATAGGGTCGCCAACTATGCTTTCAAAGTCGTATTTTGGTTTCGTAGGGACGTAGGATGCCGTTGCATTCATATTGTTTAAGCGTAATTTTATTCAGAAAGACTTTAAAATAATGCGTAGCTAATAGGTTTGAATGGCAAAGAAGGCACTTTTGCAATACATTGATTATCAATAAATTGCAAATTTATCTACTATCCATTATTTTCTATCAACTCATTAACAAAGCCATAATGAGAATTGTTTGTAAAAATCTGGGTTTGATATGTTTCTGCTTTTGATTTTAATAAATAGCTGTATGTATTATTCAAAAGTTGACAAACTTACGATTTTAGAAACGTTTTTTGAAAGAGTTTAGTTTTTTTTGAAAAAATTAGTCGTTGAGTTATCAAATTCTAATAACAGTTAAGAAAGGCTTCACATCAAACCCGACAGCCGCCCTTGAATCCCTTCCAGCAATTTTTGATATTCAACAGGGAAGGCTGTCGAAGCATAATTTTGCTTGAAAAACGTCAACATGGAAGTATAAAACGCTTGTAGTTTTCCTCCTTCTGCCCTTGTACCAACCCTACCGTTGATATATGTTAAATACTGAATTGTAAACGGCTCATATACACCCGCCCGATTGATGCGCTCAAATTCTGTGAGTAAATTATCTAAATTATTATCAATTTTATGATACTCTCCTGCCATACCTGCCCACATTTTTAATGCTGCACTGTACTTCGGTAAAATGTGAAGTGAACGGTCGAAATACGGTTTCATTTCATTTAAAAGAGCTAATTTTTGTTCATTTGTGGCATTCGGTGGTAATTTCATATACCGCTCTTCCCATATCGAAATGGCATAAAAACAATTTGCTCGCGCACTGTTTGGAGAATATTTGATAGCTGAAGCATTCAGGGTCGCACCGCTGTACCAATCAGGTACCCGTATCAGTGTTTTTATTGAAAACCCAATAATAAGCAAGGCAGCAATGCCTAAACCAAGCACATTTTTATTGTTTTCCTTGTTTTTATTCAAAACAATCCTCAAAAAATAAGCCGCAGCGATACAAAAACCCAACGAAGCATGATACACAAACCGTTCATTCATGAACGTACCAACCGATACAACGATATTTGAAACGATACTTAATGTAATGATATAAAATGCCGCCGCATAAGCCCAAACGGTGCGTTTTTTCCACCCCCTCAGTATCACAGCCACCAAACCGAGATGCAAAGCCAAAGACAATAAAGATTGCCAATCTGACCACGACATTTTAGGGATTTGGAAAGGGTAATAATCATGCGTTAAAGGATGCGGCAAGATGTGCAGTTTGAGATATAATAATAAGGTGTAAAAAATAGTCGCCAAACGGTCACCAAAGGACATGCCATAAAACGGATTGTTCATTAAGTCCGCCACTTCTTTGCCGCCGAGCAAATAACCAATCGCATTAACCCGCATCATCAAATAAAATAAAGTACCTATGAGCAGGGGTAAAGTAACTTTCAATTTTTCACCAACCGTAGCCTTTGTAAAAAAATGAGCCGTCAAAGGTACAACGGCTAAAAAAGTAATAGCACTTTCTTTTGAAAAAATAGCTACTAAAAACGCTGAAAATGAAGCAATTAAATATTTAAGCGTTTTATCATTCAAGTATCGAAACGTAAAATACAGCGTACCCAACTCTCCGAGCAAAGCCAATATTTCATCACGACCTTTGATATTTGCTACGACTTCAACATGCAGCGGATGAACGATAAATATAGTGGTTGCTATAAAGGGAACCGTCAAAAAAGGCGAAAACTTCGAGGTCTCATCCTTTTTAGTTGGAAACATAAAAAGCAGGATGCGGTACATCAAAAAAGCCGTCAAAACATAAAGCAAAATATTGATAAAATGCCCAGCCGCTTTGTTGCCTTTACCAAATAGGCTCACTTCTGCTGCAAAGGTTGCGATACTGAGGGGGCGATAGCGGTCTCCTTCGAGTAGGTTTTTCTGTTCCCCAAAATAGCCGCGAAAGCTTTCATAACGGAAAATATCACCGATGCCATCAACTCCACGCTGCGTAAATTTATTGCCCGTAATCACCATGATATCATCCAAAGCATAGTCAAAACGGACGGTAGACAAGTAAAGTCCAAATACCAAAACAGTAAAAAAAGCTAAAACCAAGGCATTTTTCTTGAAAAATGGAGTTTTAGGCGTTAATACAGCCGTCTTAGACAGTTTAGCCAGATTCGTTTTTTGTTGTGGTTTAGTGGCGGGTGTATTTTTTTTATTCTTAGACATATCGTTCTGTTTTGTAACATCTTACTGATTGTTAAAGCGAATGTTTCAAACACGCTCAATAATCGTTGCAACACCCAAACCAGCACCGCCACCTAAAGCTATTAAAGCCCGTTGGAGTCCACGCCGCTCCAATTCATCGAGAACCGTCCCAAGCAACATCGCCCCCGTTGCACCTAACGGATGACCGAGTGCAATTGCCCCACCATTGACGTTTAAAATGGTATCATTAATCGCCATATCGCGCTGAAATTTGAGTATAACCGAAGCAAAAGCTTCATTTACTTCCCATAAATCAATTTCTTTTGGCGTTAAACCTGCTTTTTTCAACACCTTTATAGCTGCTGCACTATGCCCTAACAGCATAATTGTTGGCTCGCCACTTACGGTAGAAGTCGCAACCACCCGCGCGCGCGGACTTAACCCCACAGCCTTCCCTTTTTCTAAGCTACCTACCAAAACTGCCGCCGCACCATCCACGATACCAGAGGAGTTGCCAGCTGTATGCACATGTCGAATAAACTCTACTGAGGGGTACTTTTTTTGTGCCATCGCATCAAAACCCATTTCGCCCATACCCAAAAAAGAAGGCTTCAAAGCCGCCAGCATATCGGATGAACAATCGGGGCGCACATGTTCATCTTTATCTAAAATTACCAAACCTACCCAGTCGCGTATCGGCACTAATGACTTATCGAAATAACCTTTTCGCATAGCGTTTGATGCCCTTTGATGCGATTGCAAAGCATAAGCGTCGAGTTCTTCGCGGCTAAAACCCTCCTTTGTTGCAATCAAATCAGCAGCAACGCCTTGTGGCAAATAGTTGATTTTACCTACCACATCGGGATCAAACAGCATCGGTCCATCGTCAGAGTGCATCGGCACACGGCTCATACTCTCAACACCACCTGCTACGATGAGGTCTTCAAGCCCCGATCGTATTTTCATAGCTGCCAGATTGACTGCTTCTAAGCCTGAACAACAAAAACGGTTGATTTGCATCCCGCCCACCGTCTCATGCCAATCGGCAAACAGTAAAGAGGCTTTGCCTATATTGCCGCCTTGATCGTCCATCGCCGTCACACAACCAAAGATACCATCATCAACTTGAGACGTATCCAAGTCGTTTCGGCGTTGCAATTCTTTCAAAACATCGCTTAACAGGTCAATTGCACGCACTTCATGTAGTGCTCCCTCAGGATTGCCCTTGCCACGCGGTGTTCTAATGGCGTCGTATATATATGCGTCAGTCATACTCGATTGATTATTGTTGATTGTTTAATGCTTAATTCTGAAAAGTCCAAAATTAGGAAAATATAAAAAAAAAGAGGAGAAATACTCAGGGGTGTAAAGATTTTAACGATGCTGATATAGTTCTTACCAAACCTTTTCCGCCTTCCCTTCATCCACCCATTTACTCCAAGATTTATTATATGTATGCACTTTCTTAGTCTTATTGCCTTGATTGTCAACGATTGGGTTGCCTTCATTCACCCATTCAAAGATGCTACCGTAGAGGTTATTGACATTAGTATAACCCATTTTTTGCAATTTTTCACCAATCTTTTCACTGCGATAACCGATGGAGCAATAGACGACGATGGGTTTGTCTTTGGGGACATTTGCTAATGACTTTTTTTCAAAATCTTTGTAACCAACAAAAACGGCATTGGGTAAATGGCTCACATCGTATTCTTCACGCTCACGGGCATCAAGTAGCACCGCATCGGGCATTTTTTTGACATCTGTTGGACTCACCGTTTTGACAGAAAATGAGAGCCAATGGGCGATAGTTTTGTCAAAATTTGGGTTTTGGGCGTGCGCTCGGTTGACGGGTTGCTGTGCGTTGCAAGCGGTTGCGAAGATGGATAGTATTAAAAATTGGAAAATTATTTTTTTCATGATTTATATATTTTTCACCGATTCAAATCGGTATTACATTTTTTTAGGTCCTTGACCGACTGTATCAAATATAACTCTTTGATTTTCACAATATTGCTTCAACTCATTGTTTATCAACTCTTTAACTTGTTTTTCAAAAGTATCGGGATAGAGCAAATGTAGATTCGGACCTGCATCTAAACTGAAATAGGCAGGTACTTTTGTCGTCTCACGCCACCCCCTCAGTATGTCCATCATTTTTAAGGTATTGGGTTTCAACAGTGTAAACCAAGGCGAAGTCGTCATCATCAAGGCGTGTAAAGTCATTGCTTCGTCTTCGGTTATTTGTCCAAAGGTCTCGACATCACCTGCTTTTAAAGCAGCTATCAAACGGCTCATTCGTAGGGTGGCTTGCTGATAACGGGCAGGTGCGTAGGGATTGTCGTCCATCAAACCATGTCCCATGCGGCTTGAAACAGACTTTTCACCAGTTGCTGCGATGAGTATATCGTCGTGATATGATTTAAAAATTGGGTGTATTTCTTCTTCAAAACCAATGGCATAGGCATCAGATGAGCCTTTTACATCTTTACATTCTCCCCAAACCGCCATTGTCGGATAGACAGAGCGACAGGCACTGCCCGAAGCTAAACGAGCGAGGTAAGAGGCTTTTTGATAAAAATCGGTTCCCTCAGTATTGTAACCCAAATAATCATTTTCCAAAGAACACAGACACAACGCCAAGGCACTCATACTCGATGCCGATGAGGCAATGCCCGCCGAATGTGGAAACGAATTAGAGGATGTGATTTTCAAATCCAATTCAGTCAGAAAAGGAAAAATCGGCAATTGTATTTCTAAAAAAGCAACGATTTTTTGACGAAATTTTTCAATTTTGTCGCGTTCTTCAAATTCAAATTCGAGTGAAATTTTATTGTTAAATTGTTCTTTAACACGATATTCAAGCATCATTTCAGTAAACGCATTGTTTAAAGTAAAACTAATGCTCGGATTGCGGGGCAATTGAATACCATGTTTGCCCCAATATTTGATAATTGCAATATTCGATGGGCTGCGCCAAGTGATTTTACTGGTCATAAAGTTATTTGTTATTAAGGATTGGTTATCGGGGATTATTTATTAATTATTAGGAATTAGTTAAACGTTTAACTAATTCCTAA
>JANOAU010000061.1:0-24465 GCA_031411275.1 Saprospiraceae bacterium
TTATTAAGAATATTATTTGGTTTCTTTTCACTTTTCACTTAATTTCCTTCTGTTGTAAAAATATTGACAACAGAACCTTTTTTCAAAGTTGTACCCGCTGGAGGGTCTGTTTTGGTAATTTTTGCAGTATTTTGGTTAGTCACTGTGCCATCTGACGTAATTGTACCTAATATTAAACGTTTGTCATCAAGTAAAAAAGTACCTTCATCTACCGTTTGTCCTATCAAATTGGGTACTTCCGATTCATCAGTCTCCTTTTTTGAAATCACAAAATCAACAGAAGAACCTTGTGGCACTTTCACAGGCGGTACACCACCCAGAATAGCGGTCACGTCACGCCCACGCACAATGACTTGTTTGATGGTGCCATCTATCAAGTTCGCATCCAACACGGTATCAATTCTACCTGCTTTTACACCCAACATTTCGAGGTTTCGGACATAAAAATTGATTTCGTCGCGTCCTGCAATATCGGGTAATTGAACGAGGTCGCCCGCCGCTTTAGTGATTTTCAAGTAAATCGTTCGCCCTCTTTTGACCAATGAATTAGCCGTTGGGTTTTGGTCAATGACTAAATCTGCGGGAAATCCTTCTCGATAAAGGGTGTCTGTTACGACGATTTCGAAGCCGTTATTTTCTGCCTCACGAATGACTTCTTTCACATTTCGACTGACATAATTACCAACTTCTATTGCTTTTCCATGTCTGGAAAAGCACTTTACCCCCCACAGTGTTAAAAAAAATAGACCTGCTATGATACCGAGCATCTTTGCAAAATTGAATAAGAAAATTTTGCTCGATAAAAAATACCAAACTTCGCGTCCAAAGATTTTTGTCTTCTCTTTGATGTTTTCAAAAAAGCTATTTGCCATTTCGTTATTTGTTATTGGTTACTGGCTGATTGGTTATTGGGGATTAGGGATTAGTTATTCGTGAATTTGTTAACTCGTAACCAATTCCTAATAACTAATCCCTAATCCCCAATAACCAATCAGCCAATTAAATGATTTCTTCTAATTGTCTTGTATAAAATTCTGTCATTGTCCAACCATATTCTCTGACCATTTGCGGTACAAGGCTTGCTTCTGTTTGTCCGGGAACGGTATTGACTTCGAGCATATAAGGCTGGTCATCGGTTTCATTCCAAATAAAATCAATGCGGACAATGCCGCGACAGTTCAAAATCTGATACACTTTACGGGCAGCCCCCCTCAGTATTTTGGCTTGATTTTCATCAATAGGCGCGGGAATCAACTCCTCGCTGGCACCTTCGTATTTAGCCTCAAAATCAAAAAAGTCTTTTTTAGGTCTGATTTCTATAATTGGAAAAACGACGATTTCGCCACGTGTCTGCAGAACGCCGACTGTAAATTCACGTCCTTTTATGAATTCTTCTATCAATAATTGGTCGTCTTCTTTAAATCCTTTTTCTAAGGCTATTGCCAAATCTGCTTCTTTTTCGACCCGACTCATACCGATAGATGAGCCGCCGCTATTGGGTTTGACAAAAATAGGCAATGTTAAATCGGCTAAAATGGTTGCTATACTGAGGGGGTGCGTTTTGAAAATATGCAACGACTTAGCCGTTTTGATGCCGCCAAAATGAGCCACCGCCACTGTAAAACGCTTATTCATAGTCAAGGCAGAAGTTGCCGCATCACAACTTGTATAAGGTAAATTGAGCATATCAAAATAGCCTTGCAGTTTCCCATCTTCGCCAGGCATACCATGAATAATCATCAAAATGGCATCAAACGATATACGTTTTCCATTGATTGTTAATGTAAAATCAGAACGTTCAACCAAAATCTCTTGACCGTCAGCGGTTTCATGCGCCCACTTGTGGCGGTCAATGATGATTTTATAAACATTATATTTCGATGCATCAATGTATTTTTCCGCCTCCTTTGCAGAGGCTACAGAAATGACGTATTCGCCTGTATAACCGCCCGTGACAAGAGCGACGTTTTTCTTTCCCATAAATTTAGACTGCTCTATTAATTGTTATTTTTGGCAAAGTTAAAAAAACGCTTTAAGAGAGAGACAAAATATAGAATCTCATTTATTATTGTTTGAAATATTGTCTCTGATATCCAATAATACAAAATATTGAACCTGAAAGTGAGAACCCCTCAGTAATGCGACATACTTAGCATTTTGAATGACCCCTCCTTGCATTGTACAAAAAAATGTTACTTTTGAAGCGACTTTAAACAACCGCTAAAAGCCTATGAAACGTACATAGCGGATTTTTTTTATTTAAAAAATACGTCAACCAATGAGTCAACCGACTAATCCCACAACCCTGAAAGAGGTTTTGGATATACTCCGCAATCGCGGTGTCAAGTTATTTCTTGTCCTCAGTGCTTTTTTTATTGCCAATGCCCTTGTTGCCGAATTTATCGGTATCAAAATTTTTTCATTTGAAAGAACTTTAGGCGGCACACCTGTCAATTGGATAATTTTTGGCGATAAATGGAATTTTGACCTCACGGCGGGTGTGCTGCTTTGGCCTGTGGTGTTTGTAATGACCGATATTATCAATGAGTATTATGGGCGGCGCGGCGTACAATTTTTGTCATGGTTGGGTGCGGGGCTGATAGCTTACGCATTTTTTATGATTTATTGCGCGATTCTACTTGTGCCTGCCGATTGGTGGTCGGGCAGCCAAACGGGTAGAGGTGTGGCAGACATGAATGCGTCATTTAATGGTATATTTGGACAAGGTTTGGGTATTATCATTGGGTCTTTGTCGGCTTTTATTTTTTCTCAAATCCTCGATGTCGTAATTTTTCATGAAATAAAAAAACGAACAGGTGAACGGCTGCTGTGGCTGCGTGCAACAGGCTCGACGCTCTTTTCACAATTAATTGATACCTTTGTGGTCACATCTATTGCTTTTTATTTTTACCCGATGCTCGTCAAAGGTAATGGCGAGCCGTGGCCTATTAGACAACTTTTAATAGTTTGCACAGGTGGATATATCTACAAATTCTGCGCAGCACTGTTGATGACACCTGTTATTTACCTTGTCCACCAATTGATAGAAAAATATTTAGGACATGAGTTGGCATCAGAAATGAGAAAAAAAGCGGCAGAATAACGGGCAATAAAAAATTCTTGCACAGTTTTTGATTTGTGAAAATCTGAAAGGCGTACACCTTTTTGACTATAAAATGCGTTATGATTTTACAACCAAAACTTAAACTAAGTAAGATATGTCTCAATTCACAAAACTTTTTTTTGGTTTCATCCTCCTTATTTTAAATAACAAAACATTTTCACAAGAGCAGCTGGGCTTACGCTTAGGTAACTATGCGGGCATCAACGGTGTTATGCTTAACCCAACGGCGGGTGTGAATAATCCTTTGGGTTGGGAGGTCAACATCGCGTCGATGGGCGGTTTTTTAGCAAACGATTATGCTTTCATCAAAAATGCAAGTGTTTCGAGCTTTTTACGCAATTTAACAACTTTGGGGCCTGCTCCAGAAACGCAAATTACGGTACCGTCTAAACCGACCCAATTCTACGATTTTTTTAATCGTCCACGTGATAAGTTTGTTTCGGGGTCATTTTTTGTTGGGCTGCCTTCTTTTCAGTTGAATTTGAAAAGCGGCCATTCGGTTGGTGTTTTTTTACGCCAACGCGGTGCTGTAACAACACGTCAAATTCCAATTATTGCTGACCCTTATGAGCAAAAAATACCTTTAAACTTGCGGTATGAGATACCTCCTTTCGTTGTTACAGGTATGACCTGGGGGGAATTGGGCTTCAATTATGCGTATCAAATAGGTAGCGAGGAAGAGGGTGGACTTTCTATCGGTTTCAATGCGAGATTGCTGCGTGCCAATCAAGGTTTTTTCGCTCAAAACCTTGTGGGTACGGCATTGACACGTTTGACAAAGGATTCTACACGTTTGGATGCTTTGAATGTCAGAGGTGGATTTACGACAAATTTTATTGATGAACCCTTGTCAAAGAATGGTTCAGGTTTTGGCTTTGATATAGGGGCGCAGTTTGTTTTAGGCTCGGGAGAGTTTGATGACAGACCTTATTTATTCCGTTTGGGTGCTTCACTTTTGGATATAGGTCATGTCAATTTTAGTAAAAATACAGAAGTCCATGCCGTCAAACTCACAGAACCTTTGAAATTAGCAGCCAAAGATTATCATAACCTCGACCCCACAGACCCACAGGGCGATGTCATACGCCGCTTCAATCAAACAATGTACGGCAAAGGAGACAGTACCTATCAAGGCAATTATTTTGGCGTTGGTTTACCTACTGCTTTAAGTGTACAAGGCGATTTTGCGTTTTCTAAAAATCTGTTTGTCAATGCTTTAATCATTCAACGGCTTCAAATGTCTCATTTTGCCCTATCCCGAGACAATATTGTGGCAATTACACCCCGTTTTGAGGCGCAATGGTTATCGGCATCTCTCCCCCTCAGTATTTTGAATTATCGCCAAGTTCAGCTTGGTTTAGCAGCCCGTTTGGCTTTTTTGACCATCGGTACAGACAATTTATTAAGTTTTTTAGGACAAAAAAGATTTAATGGAACAGATTTTTATGTAGCTTTAAGAATCAATGCTTTTTCACTCGGGAAATTGGATGGGTCGGGAAGTTTGCGCGGTGGACGGGGTAGAGGAAAGAACGCTAAGTGTTATCGGTTTTAATTAATTGAAATACTTGTCAATAATTGCCCTTTAAAGCAGCAAAAAAGCCTTGGTTGGAGTCTTTATACTGAGAGGTGTTAAGGCAATTTTTAACGCTTTCTTAACGTTAAACATCATATTTCATTTGATTTACAAAACCTTAAAAACAACACAAAATGAGAAATTTATTTTTACTATTTTTTTTATCTGCGCAAACACTACTTTTTTCTCAAAATACCGAATTGGGTATTTTAATAGGCGCCAGTGTATATACAGGGGATATTGAGGTGACGCCTACAAACTTTTTACCTCAAACACGCCCTGCTGTTGGTATCATGGGGCGAAAGCATTTCAATGAAAAATGGGCAGTTCGCGCCCTCATAGCCTTAGGGGGCATCGTTGGTAATGAAAAAAAGTATCCAACCTCAAGCACACGTGAAAAACGAGGTTATAATTTCAAAGGTACTGTTGCTGAACTTTCCCTCTTACCCGAGTGGCGACCGTTTAGGATAGGTAACGTGGATTTTTTCGGTTTTGCAGGTTTATCTGCGATTTATGTTAATCCGAAAGCCAATTTTAATGAACAGGGCAGCAGTCCTTCTAATATTGCTGTCGTTGAAGACCAAAATCAAAAATATCCTAAAATTGCTTTGTCTATCCCTATAGGGGGTGGCTTACAATGGTATATCAATGAAACGACAGCTTTAGGTGGGGAACTCGGTTTTCGTAAAACGCTCACTGATTATTTAGACGGATTTGGCGCATCCGCTAATCCAAGGTCAAAAGATTATTACGTTTTAGGCGGTCTCACTTTTTCTAAGTTTTTTTCAATGGGTAATGACAGACAAGGAACAAGAAGAACCGCCCATAGGAAAAGAGGGGTAAGTTGTCCTTCGTTTAATTGATAAATACTGAGGGGGGTCATATCAGCCCTCTTGACTTCAACTCCAAATATTTATTAATGGTATTAATGTTTAAATCTTCTGGACGTGTTAATATTGTTTGGATGCCATATTGACGCAACTTCTGCATCATTTGCGTCTTTTCATCCCTAAATTTTTGGGCAATGGTTTGATGATATATGTCTTCAGTGGTTTGGACATTTTGTTTTGTGAACTCTTCAATTTCAGTATTGATGAAAAAAACGACTACTAAAACGTGCATATTATTCACTTTTCGCAGAGTCGGCAACACCCTTTCAAGGGCAAACAGACTTTCAAAATTGGTGAAAAGCAACAACAAACTCCGTCCACGCACTAAATGGCGGACGGCATAATAGAGCAATTCGTAGCTCGCTTCTCCTTTTCCTCCTTTTTCACGATAGAGTTCATGCAATATCTTTCCTAATTGATTTGGTGAATTATCGGCTGCCAACGTCGAGCCAAGTTTATCGCTGAACGTCAATAAACCCGCCTTATCCTTTTTTTTCAAAATAATATTTGACATCACCAAAGCGGCGTTGATGCTATGATCCATCAATGTCAAGCCACCAAAAGGCATCCGCATCACGCGGCTTTTATCAATAATGCAATAGACTTGTTGAGCCTTTTCGTCTTCGTATTGATTAACCATCAAGCCATTGCGACGACCCGATGCTTTCCAATTGATAGCCCTAAAGTCATCGCCAGCGACATAGTTTTTGATTTGTTCAAACTCATAAGAATGCCCCAAACGCCGTATTTTTTTGATGCCCGATTGGTGTGCAATTTGCCGAAGTGCCATCAATTCAAAGTTTTTCATCTGGATTACTGAGGGGTACACAGGCACCATTTTTTCTGCATCCGATTGAAAACGTCTTTGCATTAAACCCAGAAATGACATGGCGAAGAGGTTAATCTTACCAAAATGATACTCACCTCGCTCTGTGGGTGTTAGAGTGTATTCTGTTCTTCGCGTTTCATTTGCGCCCAAAGTCAACTGCATTTCAAAGTCGCGTTTTTGAAATTGGAACGGTATTTCATCTATTAATTGAATGCTTAACCGCTGAATAGAACGATTCGTAATATCGAGGGTAATACGGTTGGTATCGCCCAAAGACAACAATTTAGGCGTGCGTCTTGTCGCAATCAAGGGGGTATTTTTGTTGAAAAGTAAGCCAAAATCTGCCAAAACAACGCCGCAAACCACCACGAACGCCGTCTGAGCAAAAGGCATCAGCCACCCGAATGAGTAACTCAAAACGAATAACAATATCACAGCACCAAAGGCAGTGAAAAAGCGACGGGTTAGATAGAGATTTTTAAACATTTATAAGGAATGATGAATTATAAATGATGAATGATAAATTGTTTAAGCATGGACTTATAAAGTTCTATCATTCAAAACGTTAGATTTTATCTCAATCATTTACGGATCGTATTGAGTTACTAAAATCGGTTTGCAAGATACAAAATTACATATAAAAACAAAAAGCCTTCTGCTGTTTGCAAAAGGCTTTAAAAAATCTGCGGAGACTGAGAGATTCGAACTCTCGATACACTTTTGGCGTATACACACTTTCCAGGCGTGCTCCTTAAACCACTCGGACAAGTCTCCTGGAATATAGAATATCCAACAACGAAGTTTTGAGGGTGCAAATGTAAGTTTAATTTTGATTTTTCAAAATACAAAATTCATAATTGGATATTAGTTTGCTTCTTTTACTGAGGGGGTTTATTCTCTCTCAAAAACTCTTTGAGTACATCATCTGACACATTATCATAATCGGCTTTGTCGTAAATTGAAACTAAAAAGGCTTTGTCTTCTACGATTCTAACATGAGCAATAATTCTTGCGCCACCCCTTTTTCCGACTCCTTTTGAGGCTATTGGTACACGTATTTTGTAAAAACCTTTTGGCATAGCATCGAAAGACTCAAGTTGGTTATTTGCTAATGGCTCAAGTGCAAGAGGTATTTCAACGGCGAGTGAGGGATATTTTTTGATTAATCGTTTTGATTGTTGTTTATACAGCTTTGATAGTTCGATTTCCATTAGCGATTGTTTTTAGTTCGGTTAAGTATTCCTCATAAGTTTGTTCAGGTACTATTTCGCCTCTTTCCATAGCATAAGTTTCTTCAATGGAAGCCTGTAATTCTCTAAAAAACTGTCTATCTTTTTTTGATAGTTTGTGTTTTTTAAAGAATTTAGTAAGGCTTTCGGGGTCATTCAGTTCCTCCGATGGTGTTATACGTACTTTAAACGCTTTGAAAATTTCCATAAGCGTTTGTTTATGTTCTGAATTGATTTCTATGATATATGTTTCTGTCATTTCTAAGTCCTTTTGATTTTAATAATTTCCAACAAAGTTAAACAATCATTCATAGAGGCACAAAATTTTAAAACAGTTTCTAAGACGTTATCAATCAAACCTGCGAAACAAACTGCCCCATTTTAGAAAAAATCTTTTCAGCATTGGCAGTCGTCACACGTGCTACCTCTTTGATGTCCACAATTTTAACTTCTGAAATCTTTTCTGCCACGTATTTTACGTAACTCGATTCATTGCGCTTACCACGATAAGGAACAGGCGCAAGGTAAGGCGCATCGGTCTCAATGACAAGGTGTTCTAAAGGAATTTCCTTGATAACAGGTTCTAAACCACCATTTTTGTAAGTCAAAACGCCGCCGATACCGAGATAGAAACCTAAATCAATCAGCTTTTTTGCTTGTTCAACATTGCCCGTAAAACAATGTAAAATACCCCCCTCAGTATAAAAAGCATTTTCTGTCAAAATATCTATAATCACGTCAGTCGCCTCGCGGCTGTGAATGATGATTGGAATACCCAAGTCCTGTGCCCAGTGCATTTGCCGAATAAAAGCCGTTTTTTGTTGTTCAAAAAACGTTTTATCCCAATACAGGTCAATCCCAATTTCACCAACCGCACAAAACGGACGTTTGGACAACCAATCTTCGGCAATTGCTAATTCTTTTTCAAAATCGGCATTGATACTGCACGGATGAACACCCATCATGGCAAAACAACGGTCGGGATATTCGGCTTCCAGCGCTATCATAGCGTCATGCGTTTCGCTGTCAATGGCAGGTAAATATATTTTTTTTACCCCCTCAGTATCAGCACGTTGCAGCATTGCTGCGCGGTCGTTAATGAACTGTTTTGAGTAGAGGTGGGCGTGTGTATCTATCAACATTGTCGAGTAATTGAGTGATTTTAAGGGCGCAAAGTTAGATTAAAATTGTTTAAACTGAAATAAAGGTGTCATATTAGACCCCTCAGTAAAACAGAAGGTTCTAATACATCATTTTTGAATTTCATAAAACTGTTCCTCCATGCCCAACAATCTTTCGGGGCTATCCAATTGATGAAATGCCTTTGGCGATAAGCCCGTAAAATCTTTATAATCACGTACAAGATGCTGATAATCATAGTAGTTGCAATTAATCGCAACGCTCAACCAATCCAAGGCAGGTTGGGCGTTTTTGGTTCTAAAAGCATTATCAAAGCGAATAAGACGGTTGAAAAGTTTAGGTGTTACGCCCGTTCTGTCCTTGAAATTGCGTTCAAATTGCTTGATACTCAAACATGATTTTTTGGCGAGCCAATCCAACGATGTATATGTATTTTGTTTCAACATCAATTGACAAATGGTATCTAACGGATGGTTATCTTTCACTATTTTTTTGACCAATCGAGCGACAAATTGGTTGGCAATTGTGACCATTTCGCTGTATGTTTTGGCATGATGAAATTGCTCATTGACGAACTGAATATCTTTTGCAAAAACACAATCGGCTGCCAAATATTGGTCATTGAGTTCAAAAAGCGGTATGCCCGTTAAGCGATACAAGGCTCCTGGTTGAAAAATGATTAGAATAGCCAAAAAATTTGACCCGACGAAGCGATTCGTTACCGAGATATGCTGCCCGACTAATGCAATGGGTAGATGGGCTATCTTTTTGCCGCTATTCGCATACTCCACTCTTTCCGTATCGTGAGGATAGAAAACAAGGCAATTTTCAGGACGCGGCGTGTAAGGTTTAGAAGGAGGTAGGGTGTTCTTGTCAAAGGAGAAATGAACGATGCGATAACATTTCACAAACTCTTGCAGCCCTTGATGCGGTAAAAAGTCTTTTAATAGCATAGATTCAATGGTAATTTGCGACAAAAATAAAACAAATAGGCGACGGGGCGATTGTTATTGATAAAAAACCGTCGCCCCATTACATCATCATAAGCTCAAAGGAGGTCCAACTGTTCTCATATCATGGTCAATATGTATTTGTTTCATTTCTTCTGCCGTTGGCGGTTTAGTAAAAGTGTTCAACTTCAAGAAAAACTCCTCCATTTTACCTGCAGGCGTGACCCAATAAATTAATTTTCCTCTATCAGATAATTGTAGCCAAGTATGTGGCACTTTTCGAGGTAGAAAAATACTGTCTCCTGCGGTCAATGTACTTTTCGAGTCACCCACTTGAAATAGAAACTCACCTTCTGCGACATAAAATATTTCATCTTGTTTGAGATGAATGTGCAGCGAAGGTCCTGTTTTTTCCGTACCAATATACTCAAACATAGCAGCTGCGCCCCCCGTATCGCGCTTAGAAATCTTTAAATCATTTGAATTAACGCCCCGAAAAGGCGTATGAACACCAAACCGCGCTTCTCCCGCTTTGACAGTAAAAGTGTTAGGTGTTTTAGGGCTTGTTCTAAATTGGTTAGCAGAGGCTATAACAGGTGTTGCCAATAGACTGGAAAGAATAAAATTACGACGTTCCATTGTAAAAACAGAGATTTAATGTTAGACAATATTGTTTTAATGGAACAAAGTTGTAGGTGTTTTTTGTGGGTTTAGTGGTAAGAAATCGTCTTTTTTAGACCCCCTCAGTATTTTCGATATTTTGTGCCAAATCCATAAACAGCTCGCTCCCAATCTCTATCAAATCATCAGGAAAGTCATAATCCACCGTATGTAAGGCAGGGCAATTTTCGCCCGAACCAATGCCAAACATCGCCCCTTTGTAGCTTTCAGTAAATAAACCAAAGTCTTCACCAAAGTCAAAAGGTTGTGTCATTTCTATGAATGGTAAACCGTTTTGAGCCGTTGCCTTTTTGATGTGTTCAAAAGCCTGTTGGTCATTATTGTTGGTAATAAAAGCTTCAAACCAAGCGATGTGGAAGGATAAACGCTCTTTTTGACATATTTTTTCTATTTTTTGAACAATCATTTGTTTATGATTTTCCAAAACACGACTGTCCCAAGTGCGAATAGTATAACCGACTTCTGCATGTCCTGCGGATGTGCCATACGCCTTTTCACCCATGTTGATATGAATAGGCGTGACGACAAAATAGTCTCTTGCTGCTTTGTTAGGTTGATGAAAAGCGTGCATAAATTGGATAAATTCCGCAATGGCATTGGCAGGGTTAACACCATTCGCAGGTTGCGAGGCATGGCAGTTTTTGCCAATAAAGGCAACGGAAAAGCTTTCTACTGAGGGGGTGAAAATACCTGCTTTACACAAAACCGCCCCCAATGGAAAGGACGGCAAATTGTGATAAGCAAAAGCATAATCAATAGAGTATTGCTGAAAAATACCTGATTCTATGGCAGCCTTTGCACCGGCACCTGTTTCTTCTGCCGATTGAAAAAACAAAAGGATTTTACCGTTTTTTAAAGGGTTTTGTAGTAACTTTTGAGCAAAAGCCAACATTGTTGCACTGTGTCCATCATGTCCACATTTATGCGATACACCATTTGTAGTTGATCGATGTTCAAAAGTATTGGCTTCTTGAATTGGCAAAGCATCGAGTTCGCAGCGAAAAAGGAGGGTTTTGCCTTCGTTTTGTTCACCTATTTCAGCTAAAATGGAATGTTGAGAAAAGGCTGTATGGATTTTTGACACACCTATTTTTTTGAGTTGTTCGACGATGAAAGCAGATGTCCATGCCTCTTGACCTGACAATTCAGGGTGGGCGTGGAGTTGATGTCTGAGTGTAATAGCGTTTAGCATAGCTGGATTTATGATTTTTAAGAAAAAATGAACACCTTTGCCCTATGGCAAAAAAACAAAAATACTATGTTGTTTGGGCGGGTAACAAACCAGGCATCTATCCCGATTGGGCTGATGCCAAAGCACAGATTGACGGTTTTGCGGGTGCAAAATACAAATCCTTTGAGACCCGCGATGAAGCAGAGAAGGCTTTTCGCAGTTCGCATGTGAAATACTATGATTATGCGAAAAAAACGGACCCCTCAGTACCACAGAGTTTGAAGGCTAATTTATACAGCAAACAAAGCATTATTCAAGACAGTATATGCGTGGATGCCGCTTGTTCGGGCAATCCTGGACTAATGGAATATAGAGGTGTTTATACCAAAACCCGCGACCAAATTTTTCATCAAGGGCCTTTCCGTCAAGGCACAAATAACATTGGTGAGTTTCTCGCTCTCGTGCATGGTTTAGCGTTTTTGAAGCGCGAAGGCAAGCACAATATGACCATTTACAGCGATTCACGTACAGCTATTGCTTGGGTAAAAAACAAAAAAGCAAAAACCAATTTGAAAGAAACGCCTGTCAATGAACCTATTTTTGACCTCATCGAACGTGCTGAAACGTGGCTCAAAAACAATACCTATTCAAACCCGATTATCAAATGGGAAACAGAGATTTGGGGTGAAATTCCTGCGGATTTTGGACGGAAAGGCTAATAATAAGTCATCAATTTTAAATTTCAATATAAACAACAATGACAAATTCATTATTTATTAAGACTTTACTTTTTCTTGTGATGGGTTTTACCGCTTTTGCGAACCCGCCCGAAAGAGAATTTTATCAAATCAAAATTTACACAGTCAATAGTAAAGAACAGGAAAGGCGCGTTGAGCAGTATCTTAAAGATGCCTATATTCCTGCGATGCACAGAATGGGTATAAAAACCATTGGCGTGTTTAAACCTGTTGCAACTGATACGGCTTCGTATGGTAAGTTGATTTATGTATTAACACCCATCAAGAACTTAGACCAATTATTGGTTATTCCTGTAAAACTCAATGCAGATGCGGCTTATGGGAAGGCAGGTAAAGATTATATTGAGGCAGAATATAAAAATCCACCTTACGCGCGCTTTGAAACCATCCTTTTAAGGGCATTTCCAGACGCTCCTTTGCTCAATGTACCTAAATTGAAGGGAGCAAAAAGCGAAAGAATTTACGAATTACGCAGCTATGAAGGGCAAACCGAAAAAATACATCAAAACAAGGTGAAAATGTTTAATGCGGGAGGTGAAATTAAAATCTTCTCAAAACTGGGTTTTAATGCTGTGTTTTATGGTCAAGTCATTTCGGGTAGCCACATGCCTAACTTGATGTATATGACTGCATTTGAAAACAAAGCATCAAGAGATGAACATTGGAAAGCATTTGGATCGTCGCCAGAATGGTCAAAGCTAAAAGTTGAGCCAGAATATCTCAATAATATGTTGAAAAATACCAGTTATTTTATATTTCCCACTGAGTATTCCGACCTTTAAAGGCGCATCTCCTTTTGTATGGCAGTTGGAAATAAGCACCATAGGCAATTATACTGAGGGGGGTCTCTTTCAAACGAAAGAGACCCTTTTTCTGTAACTTCAATTAGGATTCAAGTTTATTTTATCTAAATTTGCGCCTCTTTTAAGGATTTTAACAGTATAATCGCTGTAAAAACCCTAATTCCTAATTACTAATTCCTAATTAAAGTATGAACGTCTCGCTCAATTGGCTCAAACAATACATCAATATTGACCTCACGCCCGATGAAGTATCTGAATTATTGACCGATTTAGGTCTCGAAGTGGAAGGTATGGAACACGTTGGCAACGATTTAACGGGTGTCGTCGTCGGTCACATCCTTGAATGTGAAAAAGTGCCTGATACGAAGTTATCTCTGACAAAAGTAGATGTGGGTGGTGAAAACACGCTCCAAATTATTTGTGGTGCGCCCAATGTAGCGGCGGGTCAAAAGGTTATTGTCGCTTTGGTTGGCACAACTTTGACGTTTAGCGATGGTAAAACATTGACTTTGACCGAGCGTCCTGTGCGGGGCATGGTGTCGCAAGGCATGATTTGCGCCGAAGACGAATTGGGCATTGGCACCGACCATTCAGGTATCATTGTTTTAAATGACAGTACAGTTATAGGCACACCTGCAAAAGACGTGTTTGGTCTCGAAAAAGACGTTGTTTTTGAAATCGGTTTAACGCCAAACCGTTCTGATGCGATGGGACATGTGGGTATTGCCCGCGATTTGTCGGCACGTCTAAAAGTGCAACAGGAGGGTGACGATGTGCGTTTGCCCGATGTTTCTGCTTTCAAAGTTGATTCTAATGCTTTGAATATCAATGTTTCTGTTCAGGATACTGAGGGGTGTCCGCGTTACTCTGGGGTGTGTATTAAAGGTATAAAAATTGGCGAATCGCCGAATTGGTTAAAAAACCGTTTGGCGGCTATTGGTGTCAATTCGATTAATAACGTTGTGGATATTACGAATTTCGTTCTGCATGAAATGGGGCAACCGCTTCATGCTTTTGATTATGATAAAATTGGCGGTGCATCTATTGTTGTGAAAACATTACCTACAGGTACAAAGTTTAAATCATTGAAAAAGAATGAATTAGGCGACTACGTAACGCTTAATTTGACAGATGAAGACTTGATGATTTGTGATGGCGACTCGACGGGTATGTGTATTGCGGGCGTTATTGGCAATCCTACTGAGGGGGTGTCTGCGACAACAACTAATATCTTTTTGGAGTCTGCACACTTCAATGCTAAGCGTTTAAGGCGTACTTCTTTTCATCATAATACACGTACAGATGCCGCTAAAACCTTTGAAAAAGGCACTGACCCGAATATCACTTTATACGCCATGAAACGCGCTGCTTTAATGATTAAGGAATTGGCAGGTGGCGAGATTGCTTCGGAAGTTGTGGATATTTATCCAGAACCTATTGACAATCAACAGATTACAGTCAATTTTCAAAACGTCGAAAGATTGATAGGTCAAAAATTTGACCCTGATTATTTGAAAAAAATATTGGCAGCTTTGGACATGAATATTGTGGAAACGATGGGTGATGAAACAGTTGTTGTAAGCGTTCCAACCAATAAATCAGACGTTTTGCGCGAAGCAGATGTGATTGAAGAAATACTCCGTATTCATGGCTTCAACAATGTGCCAATGCCGAATCAAATCCGTTCTGCTATTACAGAAACGGAACGTATTGACCGCAATAAGATTAAAAATTTGACAGCCGACTTTTTAGCGTCAAACGGTTTTAACGAAGCGATGGGTTTGAGTTTGAGTCAATCAAAATTTTATACACATACAGAATTGGTTGACAATAAACGTCTTGTGTATGTCAATAATACCTCAAACGTACATTTAGACATTATGCGTCCGACCATGTTAGTATCTGCTTTAGAAGCTATTGCCCACAATCAAAACCGTCAAGCGGCTGATTTGCGTTTGTTTGAGTTTGGAAAGACCTATCTTACTGAGGGGGAGGGTTTTGAAGAGACAGCACATCTATCAGTCATTGTCACAGGTAGTAAAACAGGGGAAAGTTGGCGTGTTAAAAACGGCGGTTCGGCTGATTATTTTACTTTGAAAACATACGTTCAAGGCGTTCTTTCAAGGCTTGGTATTGGCGGTGCGCAAGAAACAGCGATTACAAATGCTCAATTGGCATTTGGCTTAAAATACCATCGCGGCGCGCAAACCTTAGTAGAATTTGGAAAAGTACACCCTAAACTCCGAAAGGCTTTTGATGTGAAACAAGATGTGTATTTCGCTGATTTTCAATGGGATAACATCATAAAAGCCTTGAAAAATGCTAAAGTGGGTTATACAGACATCAGCAAGTACCCCTCAGTAAGGCGCGACTTAGCACTCGTTTTAGATGCTTCACGCACGTTTGGAGAGATTACGCAAATTGCTCAAAAATCGGCTAAAAAACTCTTGAAAGATATTAATTTGTTTGATGTTTTTGAAGACGAAACGAAACTCGGGGCAGGCAAAAAGAGCTATGCGGTCAGTTTCATTTTTGAAGATAAAGACAAAACACTTGGGGAAAAAGATATTGAAAAAGTAATGTCTGACTTGATTGCGAAATTTGAGAAGGATTTGGGGGCGTTGATACGGCGTTAGGTTTTTAACTCGTAGCAGGACTTTTTATTTTTGTGAACTTTGCATTTTAAAAATCAAATCTTTCTAATGATAAATCTCATTTCTGATACCATTACGAAACCAACTGCGCCAATGCTCGCGACCATGATGCAAGCCGAAGTCGGTGATGATGTGTTCGGCACAGACCCCTCAGTCAATGCCCTGGAAGCGAAGGCTGCCGCTCTGTTTGGTAAAGAAGCCGCTTTGTTTTGTCCTTCGGGTACAATGACCAATCAAATTGCTCTAAAAACCCATACGCAACCTATGGAAGAAGTGATTTGTGATGAAAAAAGCCATATTTTCCAGTCAGAAGTCGGCGGTTATGCCTTTCATTCAGGTATAGCAGTCAATTTACTGAGGGGGGAGAATGGCATCGTGGATGTAGAAATGGTCAAAAAAGCGATTCGCCCCATAGCCGATTGGCAACCCAAAACCAGCTTGGTTGTTTTAGAAAATACCTGCAACCACGGTGGAGGCTCATATTATACACTCTCACAGGTTGAGCCGATTAGAGAGTTGTGCCAAGAACGCGGGTTGAAATTGCACCTTGACGGCGCCCGTTTGTTCAATGCCCTTGTCGAAACAGGGGAAACGGCTTTGGCTTGGGGCAATGCTTTTGATTCTATTTCGATATGCCTCTCCAAAGGGTTGGGCGCGCCTGTTGGGTCATTACTTATTGGTAATCAATACTTTATCAAAAAAGCAAGGCGTATTCGCAAGGCATTTGGTGGCGGTATGCGTCAAGCCGGGTTTTTAGCTGCTGCTGGTATTTATGCACTCGACAATAATATTGACCGTTTGAAAATGGACAATGACAATGCGCGAAAAATAGGTGAAATACTGAGGGGTCTTAATTTTGTCGAAAACTTGCGTCCTGTGATGACCAATATTGTTATTTTTGATGTTAAAGCACCCATGACAGGCGATTCATTTTTGAAAGAATTAGCGGCACACGGCGTTGAAGCTGTCTTGTTTGGGCTCAATACTGTCCGTTTTGTTTTCCATTTACATATAACAGAAAACATGGTGAGCGATTTAGCTGTTATTTTGAAAAAGATAGAAGCCGTGTTTTAACTTTAGATAAAAATAGTCACATAATGAAAATTCTTAAAACACTTTTACCCATTTTAGCCCTTTCTCTGTGTTTAATGTCTTGCAGCAAATTGGTCATGAAAGCAGATGTGAGCAATACGCCTACAAACTGTTTTGAATCTATGTGGCAAACTATTAATGATAATTATGCTTTTTTTGATTACAAAAAAGTTGATTGGAATGTTGTTCATGACCGTTATGCACCTGCTGTACACGACACGATGTCGCAAGATTCTCTTTTTGGGGTGCTTTCTGCCATGTTATATGAGTTAAAAGATGGTCATGTCAATTTATCGAGAGGCACAGACCGCAGCCGCAATTGGTCATGGAAAGACGATTATCCCGACAATTTCAATCCCCTTTTTACACAGAGGCAATATCTCAAACGCGATTTTCAATTGACTAATGCCTTGAAAAATCAGATTTTAGAGGACTCAATCGGCTATATTCGCTACGAATCATTTGGTCAAAGTGTCTCGGAAGGTGATTTAGATTATGTATTAAAACGGATGCAAAACACCAAAGGCTTAGTGATAGATGTCCGCGACAATGGTGGCGGTTCGATGGCTACGATTTTTAGAATAATGAATCGTTTTGTAGATAAACGGGTGCAAATTGGCAATATGCAAACGAAAAATGGGAGTGATCACAATGAGTTTACGAAACCCGTTCCTTTTTATGTGCAACCTAAAAAAGGGAAAGTGCAGTATTTAAAACCTATAGTTGTATTGATTAATCGCGGTTGTTATTCTGCCACGACGCATTTTGCCGCTTTTATGTCCCTTTTACCCAATGTGACGCTTGTGGGTGATCGTGCAGGGGGTGGAGGTGGTCTGCCTGTATCCCGCGATTTGCCGAATGGCTGGCAGTACCGTTTTTCAGCAACCAAACAGACATTACCCGATGGTTCTCAAATTGAAAATGGTTTCGACCCAGATATCTCTGTCACCACTGGTCCTAAAGAAGAACTGGAAGGCAAAGATGCGATTATCGAAAAGGCAATTGAAGTGATAAAAATGGAAGCAGCTAAGTAATGGTGAATGGTGAATAAATTAATAGTTAATTTATAATTTATTAATAATCAAATAATTATAAATTAACCATTCACCATTCACCATTCACCATTAAAATATTACCATTAATCTACAACTGTTACTTTCAGCATGTTTGTGCGCAACTTTTTCTCAATGGGCATGGAGCCTGTATTGATAACTACATCGCCCACAGCGACATTATTTGTTTCTTTTAAAATCTGAATGGTGTCCTCGATTGTTTCGTCGGTCGAGGTAAGTTTATCATAATAAAAACACTTTACACCGCGTACCAAGTTGAGCGTTCCTAACATCTCTTGACGGGCGGAAAAGATATAAATTTTGGATTTAGGACGATAACTCGACACTTTAAAAGCTGTGTAACCCGACATCGTGAAACCAATGATGGCTTTTGCATCCAACTCAACAGACATACGTGCGGCATTCAAACACACCACATCATTGATAAAAACGCCTGAAGTTTCGTACAAATGCGGTCGTTCATGGCGTGCAGGGAGTTTTTCAATTTCCAGAATAATGCGTGTCATCGCTTGTACCGTCTCCACAGGATACTTACCTGCTGCTGTTTCGGCACTCAACATCACCGCATCGGCACCATCCATCACGGCATTCGCTACATCAAGGACTTCGGCGCGCGTTGGTGAAGGATTTTCAATCATGCTTTCCATCATTTGAGTGGCTACAATGACAGGGCGAGCGCGTTGGATACATTTTTCAACAATGGTTTTTTGAACCATGGGCAATTTTTCAATCGGAAACTCAACACCCAAATCACCTCTGGCAACCATCACGGCATTAGAGGCTTTGATGATAGCATCAAGGTTGGCAACCGCTTCTGGTTTTTCAATTTTTGAACATATCAAAGCAGGATGATTTACGGCATTGATGCGGTCACGTAAGTCGTGGATGTCTTCAGGACGGCGCACAAACGACAAGGCAATCCAGTTGACAGGTTGCGTCAAAATGAATTCAAGGTCAACTAAGTCTTTGGTGGTCAAACACGGGAGCGAGGTTTTCGTTTCGGGCAAATTGACCCCTTTTTTATTTTTCAAAATGCCGCCATAAATAACCCGCATTTTTACTTTCGATATTTTGTCTGTTTCAATAACTTCAAAAGACAATTTTCCATCGTCTAATAATACTTTTTCGCCTACCTCTACATCTTTTGCAAAATCTTTATAAGACATATAGATGTGGTCTTTTGTGCCAATGCAATCTTCATTCACAAAAGTTACTATATCGCCCTCTTTGACCTCTAAACCATCGTTTTCCATCATGCCCACACGGAGTTTAGGACCTTGCAAATCGGCAAGAATACCTAAGTGTGAACCATATTTTTCGTTGATATAGGTGATATATTCAATGACTTTCAAGTGAGTAGCATGTTCGCCATGCGAAAAATTAAGGCGAAATACGTTTACACCCGCTTTTGCCAATTCCAGTAGTTTATTATATTCGCTACAAGAAGGGCCTACCGTGGCGACAATCTTTGTGTTTTTTTTGTCAGCGACTGTTAGTGGTTGATATAGTGGCGATTCCATTACAGCTGTCATGATTGCGTTATTTTTTATTGAAAAAAGAATTAAAGGAGAGTGATTATCGAACCCCTCAGTATATGGATACTAAAATAATTCTAATCATTAAATTACAACGATTTAATCTTAACATTTAGGTTTTTTTTATAAAAAAAATAAAAAAACGCTAAGAAAAAACGCTTGTTGGAAACTTAATGTGAATTATACACTTAGAATTATTCTGCGAAAGTAATTGACTTTGTTTAAAATACAAACTTTCTCTAAAAGTATTTTTTAAAAAAGGTTTTTAAATAATGTTTGATTTTCAAATCTTTGTTATTTGCTTTACGTTTTTATGAGATTTAAATCTATCATTATGACCTATAAATTTAGAATATTTTCACAACAATATAAGCATTTCGCTATGAAATCAATCAAAATATTCGTTTTTAGCCTCATTTCCGCAACTACAATATTGGCGCAAGAGCCACTCACGCCACGCGGAAATACTTATTTTTTTCTTGGCTTGGGCGTACCCTTGGTCAAAGTACGCGATGAGGGACACTCCTCATTGATGTATAGAGGCTTAAATTCAGCATTTAGAATTGGTTACGAGCGCATCGGGCAGGATGTGGTTTCGCGTATTACACTGAGTTTCTCAATAGGACAAATCAAACCCCAAACACGACCTAAACCTGATAAACAATTGTCGAGTGCTGAAACAAATACATTTGAGGTGAGTTACGCCTACTATCGCCGTGTGAACAGTGTCTATGATGCCAATGGATGGAATCGCTATTTTGGCGGCGCATTGACTTTGTTGTTTGATGGGCGTTCCTACAATTTGCCCAGCAATAATCTTTTCGGGTATCAAGCTAATATGTCAATCAATGTAGGAGGCTATATCCATACGAAGATAACTGAAAAAATACGCCTCAACGATGAATTGTTTACTCCGCTTTTAACTTTTGCAATGCGCCCAAGTTTTATCGGTCTTATGCCTATGACAAGCAATGACTTTTCAGCTAAAAAAGTGATGAAAACGGGTAGAATTGTAACTGTTAATAAGGTTTTTCGACTCTACAATCGATTAGGTTTTGACCATCAAGTTAATGACCATCGGCAACGGCGGCTTTCTTATACATGGGATGCTGGTGTGAATCATGTTTCTCGCCCCCTCCATTCTGTTTCAGCAGGTTTAGGTTATGAAAGTCTGTTTAAAATGTAGATTTGATAGGGAAAAGAGAAGAGTAGATAATGTGAAAATACCAAAAAAATAAGTGACACGAGTTGCATAAATTAAATGAATCAGTTTTAATACATTTTATACTGTTTTGCTTAAAGAAAAATAAAAAACATATCCTTTTAGGCGTGTAATTCGTGTATATACTTAAAAATTACTTAAAATACTGAGGGGGTAAAATTCTAAAAAACCACTATTCTCAGTGCGAGAATAGTGGTTTTTGGCATTAAGACACTATGAAATATACTTAAATGAAAATGATGTGCCTAAAATAATAGACTCAAATTATTCATAACCCCTGTTTTAAATTTTTCACTTTTCACTTTTCATTTAGTATAAAACGATTAACGAGGTCTTTTCAAAGACTCTTGTAACTCTTTTAATGCTTCCCAATCGTTATTGACCACCAATTGAGCTTGTTGAGGCCAAGTTGTCGGGTCGGCAATATTGTTGCGCTTAGCCTTTAATTGTGCTTTTATATCCGCGGCATCAGCAGCAGCAAGCGCATCGAATGTTCTGATACCAATATTATGAAGAAATGCGGTCACAGCAGGGCCCACACCTTCAATAATTGAAAAATCATCCCCTCTTTCTCTCAAAGCGGCTTGTGCGGCTTCTTTGGCCGCCTTGACTTCAGCACTACTCCGACGGGACAGACGAGACTTTTTTTCTTCTTCTTCTGCTTCGGTTATGTCACGCGTTGCTTCTGCCGCTTCCATAGCCACAGACATGCCTGCTTTGCCTTCTTCAATTTCTGGCGTACTTTCTATAGCCCGTGCCTCGCTTGCTATCTCTTCTGTTTTTGGTCGGCGTGTGTAAGGTCGTTTAGGCTTAACCGCTTCAATTATAGTAACGACTTCTGCAATTTCCATAATAGGAGCGGGTACTTCCTCCCGAATGGTTAATTTATATGATTTTTTTTGTTTTGCATTGGCTTTAATCCATTGTTTCATAAGCGTTTTGGCTATTGCAGCACCCGCTTTGCGTCCTTTTCGTTTTGACTTAGCAATTTCGAGTTCAAGACGCAAAATTTCTACTTCTGTTTTTGAAGCATCACCTTTAGCCGCTTTTTTTAAATTCTTTTTAGCCGCTTTTTCACTTAATTGAGTTCGCGTGAATTGGGCTTGCGCTCTTTCATAGTCTTTTAACAACGCTTCATAATCTTGTTGATTCTTTTTTGCAGACGACATTTTTGTATTTTTTAAATGATTTAAAAATAATGATAAATAAGAGAAGAAGAAATTGATGAATTATAAATAACGAATCTTTAAAGGACTCCTTCGGAGATTAATTTGCAAAACGTTGACTTTCAACGACTTTACAAAATAAAGTTTGACAATTTATTATTTCATAATTACGAATGTATAAATATGCTTTTCGTTTTTTATTGTGTTGAATTTTTTCAAAGATATACTAAATGAAAAACGAAAAGTGAAAAATGAAAAGTATAAAAAATTGGTTATGAATGATTTGAGTCTATTATTTTAGGCAAACCCTTTTCAAATGACTATAATTCAAAACCACATAATGATTTGAATCTAAGGAAATAAAAAGAAAATCCAAGTAGAAAATTTGTTTTTGTTTTTATTAACACTCTTTATTTATCTTTAACAGCAATCTTAAAGGATATAACTTTTGTGAGAGGTAGCAAAAATGCGAATATTTTCTTAAAAATAAAATAAAAAGTAAAATAATACTTTAATATTTAAAATTGATAGAGTAAGAGATATAAAGAGTAGGTAAAAAGATTGACTAATTTTTTTTATTCTTAAAGAAAAAAGAATAAAATGTACTAAAAATCATGGGTGTAATGGGTGAAATTCGGGACAGCGTTGTAATTACTAAAAAAATAAAAAAAAAGGCTCAATTACTGAGGGGGTCTATTGTCAAGTATTTTTTTTAAGGCATCATTAATCTTAGCTCTTTGCTGTTTTTGTAAGACCACAATCGGTTCTATAGCACGTTCTAAACAGTTTTTTATACCACATCGTTCACATGTTGTTGATACTTCACGATGACTGATAAGAGGGTCATTGATAAATTTAATTTTTTGCATTGAATCATCGTCAATCAATATGCCTATTGTTACACTTACATTTCTTGCTCCAGAAGACCGTGCTATTGTAAAACATAGGTATTCATCATTTGTTTGAAAATAATGACTGCGTTGAATTCCGACTACTGTTTCTTCTCTCTTAACCTCTATTGGATTATCTATTTGGCTATTTTGTAATTCTTGTAATTCATTTAAAAGTGAAATGGATACCCACCGACGACAATAATGTTCATCTAAACCATTTCCATGCGGATGATGCCTTCTGTTGAGGTGTAATTCCTTATTAATATCGAATTGATTTGTTTCTAAACGATGAATAAAACGCAAGAAAAACAATTTATTTAAACCAAAAAAATGAGGCAATACATTCGTCATGCGTTGAAACAACATTTCAGGTGTAGCTTGATATTTTTGCATCAATTGCTTTAAAAATATGCCATTGTCCCATTTCTCTATTTTCAGAAATTGCCCCATATCTTTGACAAAGGTTTCTCGATTCATCAACAAAGCGGCTGAAAAATAACCTGCTTTAAAATGATTCAGAGCTTCGTCGAACGTTTTTACCCTTTGAAGTGAAGCGGTATAGGCTCTTTCTTTCAATAATAAAGCATTGAAACCCAATTCTTTGCCAAATTGAAAAGCCCGTTGTTGCTCGTTTAAGCTGCCGTTCAACAACAATTGTTTGGTTTTAGGTACATAGACAGAGCGAATATGTTTTAACTCTGGAAAAGAGTCTAAGCCGTTTTCAATTATTTTATAACCACATTTTTTTTCTAATAAATTTGCCAAAAAGTGATCGGGCAATGAATGTCCTGTGGGTACTTTATTGTGTTTAACAAATTGACGAACCGCTTCTTCTAAATCTTCAAAATAATTATTGTTCAATTCTAAATAAGAACGCAATGCACCGAAATAGAAATTCTCTTCTCTTAAAGCATAATTTCGACTCAATTCTACAAGGGTGGAAATAAAAGCCCCGACCCGTAGCGGTGCATTGGCGATAATTTCAACAACTTTATTCATTTCAATACCAAACAAATCAAGCGGCAATTCATGCAAAAAATTAGACTTCAATAAATCTTCAACGACTGACAGGCTTTGGGGCATATCCCCACTTATCAATGATTCCGATGTTGTTTCTAAGGCATGAGCAAGTAGTTTTATTTTATCTTCTTTAGGATATTTCTTACCTTTTTCAATTTCATTCAAATAACTAACAGACATACCCGTTTGCTCTGAAAGAACTGCAAATGACAATCGTTTATCCATACGCAGTTGTCGCACCTTTAATCCAAGGATTATTTTGTTATTTTGTGATTTTTGACTCATTGCCTTGCTATTAATAACGAGTGACAGTAAAAAACAATCGCCTTTCTGCTGATTCGTCCAAATGTACGCATTTTTTAAATTTTAGCGAATTTTCGTTATTTTAAAACAATTATTAGGCAATGATAAATGATGAAATATGAATGATGAATGATGAAATATGAAAAAGTGAGCTTTTTACTGAGGGGTCACTTTTTCCTAATTCCTAATTCATCATCCAAATTTCATCATTCATATTTCATCATTCATATTTCATCATTCATATTTCATCATTCATATTTCATCATTCATATTTCATCATTCATATTTCATCATTCATATTTCATCATTCATATTTCATCATTCATATTTCATCATTCATATTTCATATTATTAAAAAT
>JANOAU010000062.1:0-1915 GCA_031411275.1 Saprospiraceae bacterium
GAGATATTTTATAGGCGTATTCGGATGTTGCCGATTGGGGCTTTGCCTTCTAATCTAATAAAATAAGTAATCTACAAATTTCAACTAAATCATCCTCTATTGCATCAACAATAGGGCATTAGCCGTATACCCTATTTTCAAAAAGATGCACCGTCATTTAAGCTCATTTGAAAATTTTGCAATAAAATATATTATTTGTTAAAATGTAAAGTATAATTTATATTTGCAAACGAACATATCTTACTCATCTTAAAACCGATTTCAAAATGCCTAAAATTCTTTTCACTTTTATCACCCTTTTTTGTATTAATTTAGGTTCTATAATTGCTCAAAACGAAAGCCCTATCATCATCACCCTTTGGGACAGTATTCCACCACAAGATTTGGCAATGACCACATATACGCCGGATACTTCAGCAGCCGCTGTTGTATTAATGGATAATGGTCATTTGAGTGCTTCATTAATTAATCAAAAATGTGTTCTCACAACACTACATCGCGTTAAAATTCTCAATAAATCGGCTTTTGATGATTATGGCAAACATGCCATTACCATTCGAAGTTATGAAAAATTGATAAACCTGCGGGCTCAAACGATTAATCCTGATGGTTCAAGAACACCTGTTACCGAGTTTTTTGAAGAAAAAATCAATGATTTTATTAAAATCAAAAAATTTGCTTTTCCCAAACTTCAAGAAGGGTCTATCATAGAATATGAGTACACGATAGAAAGTGGTAATCTTTTGGAGTTGTATCCTTGGTATTTTCAAGAGGTGATACCTGTTCGTCACAGTGAGTTGATGGTTAATATACCGCCTTCTCTTGAATATATTTTTCTTCAAAAAGGTGATAGACCACTTCAACAAGGGAAAAAAGAGGTTAGCAAAAAACTAAAAGAGGGAAAAAAAACGACTGTCACCCAAGATTCAATCTATTGTTTTTCATTGGACACTGTAGAAGCCATGAAGCCCGAAGGTTATGTAACCACAATGAGCGATTATATCACAAGCGTAAAGTTTCAGTTGAGCAAAATTTATCCAGTTTTTGGCGTCGAATTTCCTCGCCTAATTTTGACAGATTGGCAATCCCTAACCAAAGAGTTTTTAGAAGATAAGTCGCTTGGGATACAGTTGTCTGATAGGGGTAAGTACAAAGATGTTTGGAAAGCAGTGAGACCACTCATTGAAAAAGCTCCCACGAGTTTAGAGAAAATACGCATTTGCTACGAGTTTATCAGTAAAAATGTGAGTTGGATTGACGATTATTTCAGTATTTATGCCCAAGAAACCTTAGAAGATGCTTTTAAAAAGAAAAAAGCCAACAGCGGTGAGTTGAATATGATGTTGATTGCGTGCCTCAATGAAGCGGGCATCAAGGCTGTGCCTATGCTCGTGAGTACGCGCGATCATGGGCAACCCAATCTTGATCATCCGATTCGTCAGCAGTTCAATCACCTCTTGTGTTATGCCGAAAATGGAGAGAAAAAGATGATTTTAGATGCCGGCAATATTCATCGCCCAATGGATTGCCCGCGTATTCCTTCGCTCAATGGCTCTGGTTTTGTTTTAGATGTCAAGAATCCGCGTTGGGTCAAAATCGTTCCCCCCCTCAGTACTCAGACCGTTTTGGCGACTTGTAACCTTTCCGCAGAAGGCGTTTTGTCAGGGACTATTATGGAAAGTCATGGCGGCTATTCGGCTGTCAATGAGCGCACCAATCTAAAAGACGATGATAAAAGCGAAAACATTAAAAAAGCGTGGGCGAATACTTTTCCCGATATTCAATTGGATAGTCTCCAAGTGATGAATAAAGACAGCCTGCACCTCCCTTTCAAACGCTCTATGTCTTTTACATTGCCCAATGCAGCTATTGTTGCAGGTGATTTGCTCTACATCAAACCGACGTTGAAAACGGA
>JANOAU010000063.1:0-72007 GCA_031411275.1 Saprospiraceae bacterium
CAAGATGTTAGATGTGGTAGAACTTATTTCTAAGCTGTTACTAATGGTAAATTTAGCATTTTGAGGAAGATTTGTGTATTCTTCAAACCATTTTTTGTATTTAGAAACCTTTGCAGAATCTACATTTTCGACAGTCGCTACAGTAAAATCTTTTTGACATGCAATGAAAACAACTATGGTGATGGTAAAACTGAAAATGCCTAAGAAGACGAGTTTGTTTGTAAAAATTTTAGACAAATTTCTCATTTTTTTTAATTTTGTAAGTGAAATAAGAATTGTTTGTAAAAGTTGTTATTTTGATAACTCGATAAGCGAATCATCTCAATCCATTCCCGACGCTTGCTACAGCGTTTGGGAATTTTTGTTTTCAGTGCTGAGGTGGCATTTTTTCCTCCTTATTTTTAGTTGGTTTAAGAATGAGGTTTCGTCCGTACCCCCTCAGTATAAAGAGTGTTGTAGGATATTAATTTGAATTTTATTACTTTGTAGAAATAATATTTGGCTAATTCTAACAGCAACAAAATTACAGGCATTAAAACAAACATATAACTTTATTATGCGTCATAACACGTTATTTTGCGTCACGCTTTTTGTTCTGACGCTCTTCACGCCGTTTATCTCCCCATTCTTTTAATTTTTGCAAAAAATCTGCTCTATCATCAGGAGATAATAAGCCCTTTGGCAAATAATAATTCATTTCTTTTTCTCTACGTTCTAAGGTGCTTAATGAAATTCCGAGAATTTGGTCAGCAAAGAGGGTTTTGGTCATATAATATTTTTCCATCTTGAAGTTGTTGATTAAAGGTATTTGGGTATTGACATGAGTGAATATAGGTTTGTGCTAACGTTATTCATAAACCATATCAAGGCGAAACCCCAACATCGTTGCCAATGAGCAGAATGTAGCTGAATGTGTATACGTTGCAGAGTTGCAGAAAGTAAAACCATGTAAGATAGCGTTTTTAGTGGGCAATTTAGGTGTTAAACTTATGTTTGAAAATGTCTTTACCGTGTGCTTTGTTTGTTCGGTAAAAAGGTCAACAAAGTATTTTGGAAAACTTATTACACTTTTGGCGTTCTTTGGAAATTCAATTAGAAAATACTGAGGGGTGAGTAGAAGGTATAGATTTATGGATAAAAAGTAAGAATAGAAAAATCAAACGGTTTCAGAAATCAGTATGTTGATAGTGAAGCAGTCTTTTTTCGTCAGTAAAAAGGTGATTCCATTCAGTAAAAAGGCGATTCCATTCAGTAAAAAGGCAATTCCATTCAGTAAAAAGGCAATTCCATTCAGTAAAAAGGCGATTCCATTCAGTAAAAAGGCAATTCCATTTAGTAAAAAGGCAGTTTCATTCAGTAGAAAGGCAATTCCATTCAGTAGAAAGGCAATTCCATTCAGTAGAAAGGCAGTTTCATTCAGTAGAAAGGCAATTCCATACAGTAGAAAGGCAGTTCTATTCAGTAGAAAGGCAGTTCCATTCAGTAGAAAGGCAGTTCCATTCAGTAGAAAGGCAATTCCATTCAGTAGAAAGGCAATTCCATTCAGTAGAAAGGCAGTTCCATTCAGTAGAAAAGTCCGTTATGATAGCAAAAATTGCAACTTTAAACTTCTTTGCAAATGATTCGTTTGATAGGGAGGTGAGAAATACTGAGGGGGTAAAAATTGTCATCACAATTGATTTAAAACCCTCAAAACTTCTTTAAACAGACTTAAAATTGTAAATTTGCGGCATGAAAGAAGAAACAGAAGTCTTAGAAATAGTAGCTCCAAGAAAAGAGTATGATCATAACAGTATCACGGCTCTTGAAGGTCTTGAAGCGGTGCGTTTGCGCCCAGGTATGTACATCGGTTCGACCGATACCAAGGGTTTACATCACCTTGTTTGGGAGGTGATTGACAACTCGATTGATGAGCATTTGGCGGGTTATTGCCAAAATATTGAGTGTATTATTCACAAGGACAATTCGATTTCGGTACAGGACGACGGACGGGGTATTCCGACGGGTATGCACGAAAAACTGCAAAAATCAGCTCTGGAAGTCGTGTTGACGGTACTACATGCGGGTGGCAAATTCGATAAAGACACTTATAAAGTGTCAGGTGGTTTGCATGGTGTAGGTGTCAGTTGCGTCAATGCCTTGTCTATTCATTTGCGGGCAGAGGTGCAACGTGAAGGTAAAATATTTGTTCAAGAGTTTTCGGAAGGCAAATCCTTGGGCGATATCAAAGTCATAGGCGTATCAGACAAAACAGGCACTAAAATTACCTTCAAACCCGACCCGACAATTTTCGAGGAATTGGTTTACAAACATGAAACCCTTGCACATCGTTTCCGTGAATTGGCGTATTTGAACAGTGGCTTGCGCCTCCGTTTGATTGACGAACGTCAAGACGCTAAAAACGAAGACTATCCTGTTGAGGATTTTTACTCGGAAGAAGGCTTGAAAGGTTTTGTCAAATTCCTTGACGAAGCCCGCGACCAAATCATCAGCGAACCGCTTTTTGTGAAAGGCAAAAAAGACGATGTAGAGGTGGAGATTTCATTCACCTACAACACAGGTTATGCCGAAAACGTGTTCAGTTTCGTGAATAACATTACAACACGTGAAGGCGGTACGCACGTTAATGGTTTTCGCCGCGCTTTGGCGCGTGAGTTCAAAAACTACGGTGAGGACAACGGTTTGTTCAAAAAAATAAAAGAAGCGGTGTCAGGCGATGACTTCCGTGAAGGGATGACAGCCGTTGTATCGGTCAAAGTACCTGAACCACAGTTCAAAGGTCAGACAAAAGGCGAACTCGGTAACTCGGAAGTAACGGCTATTGTCAGCCAAATTTTAGGCGAATACCTCAAACATTGGCTTGAAGAAAATACACCCGAAGCCAAGAAAATTGTTGATAAAGTCATCCTTTCGGCAACAGCTCGTCATGCGGCACAACGCGCCCGTGAACTCGTGCAGCGTAAAGGTTCATTGACAGGTGGTGGTTTGCCTGGTAAATTGGCGGATTGTGCATCGAAAAATCCAGCAGATTCAGAGATTTTCCTTGTCGAGGGGGACTCGGCGGGTGGTACGGCGAAACAAGGACGTGATCGTAATATTCAAGCGATTTTGCCGCTACGTGGTAAAATTTTGAATGTTGAGAAAGCACTCGAACATAAAATTTATGAAAACGAGGAGATAAAAAATATGTTTACGGCTCTCGGTGTCCGTATTGCGGAAAATAGTGAGGGGGAGCGTTACTTGAATATTGAAAAATTGCGCTATCATAAAGTCGTCATCATGTGTGATGCCGACGTTGACGGTAGCCATATTACGACCTTGATTTTGACCTTCTTTTTCCGTTACATGCGACCGCTTATCGAAAATGGGCATATTTATGTGGCGGCACCACCGCTTTATAAAGTGCAGAAAGGCAAGCAATTCCGTTATTGCTGGACGGAAGAAGACCGTAAAGAAGCGGTTGGGCTTTATTCGAAGGGGGAGCATGATGATTCGGTCAAAATCCAACGCTATAAGGGTTTGGGTGAGATGAACGCCGATCAATTGTGGGAAACGACAATGGATCCTGATTCCCGCATTTTGAAGCAAGTAACGATTGAGGATGTTATCGAATCCGATCATATTTTCTCTATGCTGATGGGCGATGAAGTACCGCCAAGACGGGCTTTCATCGAAGCCAATGCGAAATATGCAAATGTCGATATTTGATTTTCAAGGTGATATAAAATACTAAAAAAGGCGATAAAGCCCTCATAATGGGGTTTTTATCGCCTTTTTAGTATTTTATACTGAGGAGGTCTAAAAACTCGTTTCCAAGTCAAACCTTACCAAATAAGTTGTTACAGTCACAGCTTCAATAATATCTACCGCTTCAAGAACCTCTTTATGGGTCACTTCTGAGTTGACAAAAACCAAATATGTAGCGGTATCCAAGCCCATACGTTGGGCATAATAAGCAACCTGTTTTTTCCCTTTTTTGAACTGCGTAATGTTTTGATAAACCTTTGATTCGATGACGGCTTCTTGTCCATCAATATTGATAATCATATCCGTCCGCCCCAAATTGGTATGCGCTTCGATATAGGATTTGCCGCCCACAACACCGAGAAACGCATTAATATAGGTTTCAAAACTATACATCAAAGCCGCTTCTTTGATTGATTGCACTTTACCTTCTTCATCTTTATCTAAAAAATAGCGAAACCCCCTTTTTGATACGTACTCTTTATATTTTTCAATCACTTTGGACATTTTCAACATCCCTGTTTCTGTAAAATAGTCGCTTATATCAATATTTTGTTGGATTCTACCTTGTTCCCCATTCAGATAGGGATAAAAAGCAGCATGAAGGCTTTTCTGATACAGAGGTACCCAAAATGCAACAAAACCATCTTTATCTTTTTTGACAATACCGTTGGCGTAAAGCAATTTGATGGGTTCTCTATTGATTTGAAAAGGCACTTTTTCTTCTGTAAACAAGAGTCTTTCAACAAAAGAACGATATTGTTTGGCTTTATTAATGATATTCGCCACGTTTTTATCAATCGTTTCAGTCAAATACCAGTCTTCCACCCGCAGGTAATCGTCATAGTCAATTAAAGGCTTCTTTGGACTATTTGTGACCAATTTATTAGCAAAACCATTTACCAAACCTGGTTGATTGGCTGTTATTTCCGAAATTTTTGCTTTTACTGAGGGGTCGAATAATTGCCCTATTTCTGCTTCATGTTGCCCTAAAAGTTCTATAACTTCTTCATCTGTGAAATAAGGTACATCAAGATTATCTGCAATATTGAATGGACTGGCATTATCTTGGACGACCCCTAAAATGTTGCTGACACCGACGAAAATGACAGATTTTAACGAATGACTGGCACGTGTATGATAGACATTGCGGATAGAATGAAGAAATTCACCGAAAAAAGCAGGGTTAATGCCTTCAACTTCATCAATAATGAGGACTAATTTTTCATCTTTAAGCTCTGAAATAAGACTAAATGTACTCTGTAAGGACATGTTTTTCCAATCATGCCCCCAGAATTTTTTTAATTTACTATGTAATTCGTACAAAAACGAATCCATATCAGCCCTCATATAGTTTTCAAAATTGATATGCGCGACCTTGAAACCTTCCTCTTTTAATCTATCTGCAAGCAATTCAAAATAGGTGCTTTTCCCCGTTTGGCGGGGTGCCCATATCGTGAAATACCGACTGTTTTCTACTTTTTCTAAACCCTCTTGAACCAACTTTGGGCGCAACAAAGTATAATGTTCTGCTATGATATTCGGACCTGAGGTATTAAAATAGCGCATTGTTCTTTTCTTAAAATTTGATTTGATACTTTTGTTGGCAAAAATAGCTCATTTTAATTTAAATAGATGATAATCAAACACATAACTCAATTTTCCATTTACTATCCCTGAGTTTAACTATATTTTTTATATGCAAGAGAAAATTCTTATCACAGATGATGTCCACGATTCGTTACTCTTAGGATTAACAGCGACGGGCTTTGAATGCGACTATCAGCCGAACATAACCGATGAAGCAGTTAGGCAAATAATAGGTGAATACATCGGTTTAATCATCAATTCTAAAATAAAAGTGGATAAACCGATGTTGGATGCGGCTATTCGACTGCGTTTTGTTGGGCGTGTGGGCTCTGGTATGGAAATCGTTGACCGAGTATATGCTGCCGAAAGAGGTATAGCCGTTTTGAGTTCACCCGAAGGCAATCGGAATGCGGTGGCAGAACAGGCATTGGGTATGCTGTTGTCGTTGGCAAACAACTTGAATCGAGCAAATGCAGAGGTCAAAAAAATGGATTGGCAACGTGAAAAAAATCGCGGCTTTGAGTTGCGTGGACGGACGATTGGGATTATAGGTTTTGGGCATACAGGCAGTAGTTTTGCGGCAAAATTGCTGGGTTTGGGTATGCGTATAGTAGTTTATGACAAATATTTGCCGTCCAATTTCTTAGAAAAAATGCCTTTTCCCATTTCTAATCTACGTTATCCGCGTGTCGATACTGAGGGGGGTAAACTAAGTTCTTTGAGCAGTACACATATTGCTCGAAATTATTCGTCTGAATTGGGGCGTGATTATGATGGTTTTAACTATGAGTTTTCGACGATAGAAGCAGTTTCTTTGGAAACACTGCAAGCAGAGGCAGATATTATCAGTTTCCATTTGCCGTTGACAGCTGAGACGAAACATTTGGCGGATGCGCGTTTTATCAAAAATTGTCGTAAAAATGTCATTTTAATCAATACATCAAGGGGCAATGTGATTAAAACAGTAGATTTAGTCGCGGCTTTAAAAACAGGAAAAGTGGCAGGGGCCTGCTTAGATGTCTTTGAAAATGAAAAAACAAGCGATTATACTGAGGGGGATAAAACTTTGTATAAAAAACTGTTTGATTTTGAAAATGTCGTTGTGTCGCCTCATGTCGCTGGATGGACGGTAGAATCGAAAGAGCGTTTAGCAAAAATCCTTCTAAAGAAAATATTACGCTTCGAGATTCCCTTTTGACCCCCTACTCCAAAGGGGAGCAGGAAACTCCCCTTTGGGGTGGCAAATGATAATGAAATGTTATCTGTAAAAATTTTTAAAAGGCTTTGACTTAATTTGCAAAATATTACTTTAAAAAAGCACAAAAAAAGTTAAAGTTGTGTTGAAGGGCGAAAATTCTCAATTTGAAGGAGTCACTTTTGGGATATAAATATGTGTTTTGCTAATATTGCAGATTATTTTCTAAAGTCAAATCACTCACGCCTTGTTGCGTAACAGAATCAAGCTTTTTTCAATACCTAAATCGGTAACGAATGATGAAAAAACAATTACTCACAACCATTATGTTCATTTTTTGTGGTCTAACGGCTTATACACAAGTGACGTTATCTGGAAAAGTGACAGACGAAAAAGGAGAACCGATGGTCGGCGCAGTTGTCGCCGTTTTTAAGAATGGCGTTTCTAAAACGGGCGCACAAACAGATTTTGACGGCATTTACCGTATCAACAACCTGGACCCCGGCAAATACGATGTAGAATGTACCATGCTCGGCTCTATTACTCAAAGAATAACGGGTGTACAACTCACAACGGGTATCATCAACCTTAACTTTAAAATGGTTGAGAATGGCAAAATACTCGAAACGTTTGTAGTGACGGAGTACAAAGTCCCTATCGTAAAAGTTGACCAAACCACACAAGGTCAACAGTTTACATCTGACCAAATTGCGAAAATGCCTTTGAAAGACGTGAACGCCATCGTCGCCACTACGGCGGGGGTATCGAGTCAGCAAGGCGAAACACCGACCATAAAAGGCTCGCGTTCAAGTGGTACGGATTACTATATTGACGGTATTCGCGTTCGCGGTTCAAGTACCGTTCCTGTCAATGAGATTGAGCAACTACAAGTTGTTACGGGCGGCATGGAAGCCAAATATGGTGACGTTGTGGGTGGTATTATTTCGATTACGACCAAAGGCCCTGCGCGTAAACTCACGGGTGGCGTGGAATTAGAGACCTCTCAGTATCTCGATGCTTTCAAGTACAATTTTGTGAATCTCAATTTATCTGGTCCGATTTTAACGCGGACAAGAGTGGACAAAACAGGCACGAAGATTACAGAGCCTCTGTTAGGCTTCCGTGTATCGGGACAAATGCGCACGAATGGCGACGCCAGCCCTCCTGCCTTGCCTGTTTATAAGGTAAAAGACGATGTTTTAGCCAAATTGGAAGAGCATCCATGGACGGTGGTTGGCACAGGTGCGCGGGTCGCATCGGCGGAATTATTGAAGCCTACCGACTACGAGGCGTTGAAGTTACGCCCCAATCAAGGTTATGCTCAGTATGATTTTACTGGAAAATTAGATGCTCGTATTTCAAAAGCGATGGATGTGACGCTATCGGGTAACTATTATCACATTGATAGTAAAATCTCATTGGGCGATGTATTCAATTCGCATAATAACCCTACGAATAGGTCAGATCGGTTTCGGACGAACTTCCGTTTCCGCCATCGCCTCGGCAATACGGAGGGGGGCAAAACGACGAATACGACGATTGAAAATGCACAATATACGCTTCAATTTGGTTATGAAAAGAACTTTTCAAAGACAATGGATGAGCGTCATGGCGACAAATTGTTCAACTATGGCTATGTCGGGCAGTTTGATACACGCTGGGACCCTACGTTTATTGAGGATTCAACAGGTGTTCATCAGAATGGCTATCGGCAGGTTTTTGCGGGTTATAAATTGTCGGATATTAACCCCGTGTTAGCTAATTTCAACCGAGATGCCACTGGAAAAGATTTGGAAGCGGGTGCTGGAGGCAATAACTTAAATGTTTTTAACAGCATTTTTAACCAAAATGCCCTTCAAAACGTTTGGAATTTTCACGCCAATGTTGGACAAGTTTATAACAGCTTTTCCAAAAATGATGGCAATTTGATAACGGGTCAGGCGACGCTCAATTTTGACATCATTCCAGGTGGTTCAAAAGAAAAAGCGCATAATATCCAAATGGGCTTTATCTATGAACAACGTATTGACCGCGCCTACAACATTGCCCCCGAACGGTTGTGGTATGTGGCTGACTTATTACAAAATGGCAATATCAATGGTACGGGTATAGATTCGACCAAATATTTAGGTCGTGATTCGCTTATCAATGGTCAAAAAGTTAAGTTGTATGCACCCGCAGAAAATAGAGATATTTTGGATAAAACGGATTTGGGTTTTTACAAAAACCTTAGAAATCAAACAAAACAACCCTATCTATCCTTTGGGAATGTCAATAATTTGACACCTGACCAACTATCCCTCAGTATGTTTACAGCGCGCGAACTAAATGACCAAGCTTTGTTGGGGTATTATGGTTTTGATTATTTAGGTAATCAAATTTCGACCAATCAATACTCGTTTAATGATTTTTTTACGGCTAAAGATGCTTCGGGTGCAAGGACTTTCCCTGTTGCACCGCTTCAACCGCTTTATATTGCAGGTTATATTCAAGACAAATTTCGCTACAAAGACGTGATTTTCAGTCTTGGTTTGCGTGTTGACCGTTTTGATGCTAATAATAAGGTGTTGAAAGACCCATATTCTTTGTACGATTTGATGTCAGCAAAGGATTATTATGCCATGTTGCAAAAGGATAATCCAGGGAAAACGATTACAAAACCAGAGAGTGTGGGCGATGATTATAAAGTGTATTTGACAGAAAGTACATATGGCAAAACGAATGCACGGTACAGTGAATCAACGATTAGAGCCTATCGCAAAGGCGACCAATGGTACACCTCATCGGGCTTGCCCATTGACCCAGTGACTTTGTTTGGTGAAAACGCCCAAGTTCATGCCAAATATGTGACGGATACATTCCCTGCGATTACGCAGTTGGGTTATGACCCCAATATTTCGTTTGCAGATTACAAGCCTCAGACGAACTTTATGCCGCGTTTGGCTTTCTCTTTTCCTATTGGCGAAAAGGCGAATTTCTTTGCTCACTATGATATATTAACAGCACGTCCAGCTTCCAATTCTGCTATGACGGCTTTGGATTATTTCTATTTTGATCAACGCACGGGTACTAAAAACAATCCAGACCTCAAGCCTGAAAAAACGATTGACTACGAAGTGGGTTTCCAACAAGAGTTGACACCCACTTCGGGTATCAAAATCGCTGCTTATTATAAGGAGATGCGCGATATGATTCAACAACGTTATTATCGCTATTTGGCAGGACCGACAAACCTGACGGAGTATGTGACGTATGGCAACCTCGATTTTGGTACGGTGAAAGGATTCACTTTCCAATACGATTTGCGTCAAACCCGTCATTTTTCAGGACAATTTAACTATACTTTACAATTTGCGGATGGTACGGGTTCAGACCCAGGTTCACAAAGTGGCTTAAACCGTCGGGGGAATATTCGGGTATTGTCACCCCTCAGTTTCGATGAGCGTCATCGTTTTGCATTCACTGCCGATTATCGTTTTGACGAAAGTAAATATACAGGGCCTATGCTTTTTGGTAAGGAAATCCTTAAAGATGCGGGTATCAATGTGCAATTGGTGACTGTTTCAGGTCGCCCTTATACGAAACAAGCCATTTCGCAACCCTTTGGCGGTGCCAATATTGATGGGCTTATAAATGGTGCCCGTTTGCCGTGGACGTATAATGTTGATATGCGTATTGACAAAACGTTTACCATTTCAAAAGATGCCAAGCACCCCCTCAGTATAAACGCCTATTTCCGTGTACAAAACTTACTCGATACGCGCAATATAAGAGCCGTTTATCGGGCATCAGGTTCGCCAGACGATGATGGTTATTTGAGTTCACCACTTGGCATAAGCACTTTGGAAGGCATTAGCACAACGCGACCAGATAATTTAGAAGCCTATCAGTTTTCCTATATGATTCGTGAATTGAATCCAAGTAATTATTTTTTACCACGTCGGATGTATTTAGGCGCAACGTTTATGTTCTGATTTTTTGAATTAGGGATATGGAATTTTCAAGGATTAAATACGATATCTACATTGCTCAATTCTGAACATAGGTTATTAAAGAATTTAAAAAATATAAAATAATGCAAATGAATCGTTTACGCTTTGGACGTCATTTTTTACGTCTTTTTATGAGCTTGCTCGCAATAGGCATTATCGGTATAGCTCAGGCGCGTTATCCAGGTACTTTAGTAAAAGGTGCGCAAACGGGCCCCTCAGTAGTAGCTAATCGCTCAGACTGTATTCCAGGCAAATCAAGATATGATATGCAGCTCAATAATGTGCGCGCCACTCTTTTATCAAGTGGCGATGTGTGGTGGGATTTGACGAATGCGGGCTATATCGTACCAAAGGTGCAACCTGGAACGGGTGCTAAAGCCGTTTCTTCAATTTTTGCGGGCGCCGTGTGGTTAGGTGGTAAAGACCCTTCGGGCAACCTTAAAGTGGCTTGTCAAACCTATCGTAATGGGAATCCACCTCAAACAGATTTCTGGCCCGGCCCGCTCAACGAAAATGGTCAAACAAGCAAAGCCGTTTGTGATAACTGGGATAAGCATTTTAGTGTTTATCGGACAGAAATAGACTCATGTATCCGCCTTTTCCGTGCCGCACAACAGAAAGACCCTAACAATCCAGTCATTGACCCCGGTTTGCTTCCAGAAAGTGTGAAAGGTTGGCCTGCCAACGGCAATCCGTATTTCTTTGAAATTCACCGTTTTACGTTGCCACGGACGAAAGCAGGCTTGGGTAAATTCCATGATGAAGATCAGGATTTGAATTATGACCCCACAAAAGGGGATTATCCGACGATTGACATCAAAGGCTGTAATATTGATGTTTTTCCCGACGAAATGGTCTTTTGGGTTTACAATGACAACGGTAACGTACACACCAACTCTATGCGTTCTTTGGCGATTCAAATGGAAGTACAGGTACAGGCTTTCAACTATCAAACAAACGATGAGTTGAATGATATGACTTTTCAAAGGTATAAACTCATTAACCGCGCTAAAACGGATATTGACTCGATGTACTTCGCTATGTGGGTTGACCCCGACTTAGGTTGTAGCGACGATGATTATATTGGTTGTGATACAACGCGGAGTTTGATGTATGTCTATAATCAAGATGCTCAAGATGGCACAGCTGGTTCTGGTTGCGTTTGTCAAGGAGGTACCAATACCTATTGCGACAAAATACCGATGATTGGTGTGGACTATTTCCGTGGCCCAAATGATGAATTTGGGAAAGAATTGGGCATGTCTTCATTTACCTATTATCTGAATGGTACAACACAGGGTTGCCCTGCACAAGGCGGCACGACAGACCCGAGTTCAGCCAATGAATATTATAATTATTTAACGGGCTTTTGGCGTGATGGTATACCTTACACTTTTGGTGGAACGGGTTACAATCCAAATGCCACAACGAGACGTTTAAAATATGCTTTTGTGGATGCACCCAACAATCCTGCGGGTTGGTCTATGGCATCTTATAATTTACCTTGTGGTGATCGGCGCACCATTCAAGCATCGGGCCCTCTCAAATTAAAGCCCGGTGCTGTCAATGAGTTAATCATTGGGGTGCCATGGGTGCCAGATATTACACATCCCACACCTGATTTACGCAAATTGCAAGAAGCGGATGATATTGCACAAGCTCTTTTCGATGCGTGTTTTAAAATTTTTGATGGTCCCGATGCACCCGATATGACCTTTGTGGAACTGGATCGTGAAATAATCGCTGTACTGACAAATGCGCCTGCTCCACTATCTAATAATGCAGGGGAACAATATAAAGAAGCAGGCTTACGTATCCCACGTCAAGGTAATAAAGATACAAATTATCTTTTCCAAGGCTATAAATTGTATCAACTCCACGATGGCGATGTAGGCGTAGCCGATTTAGAAAATCCAGATAAATCGCGTCTTGTGGCACAAGTTGATATTCAAGACGATGTCACTAAAATTTTCAATTGGACACAACAGGCTGACCCGAATTTCCCTGGCAGAACGATTAATACACCTGTGTTAAAGGTTGAGGGTGAAAACAAAGGTATTCGGCATACATTCAGCATCAAAGAAGATAAATTTGCTAAGGGGGATGATAAAAAATTGGTCAATCATAAGAAATATTACTTTATAGCCATTGCTTATGCTTATAACAATTATGTCAAATTCGATGGTTTAGGTAATCTTGGACAACGTGACCCGTATGTGGTCGGTCGGCGGAATATTGGGGATAAGAACAGAGGGAACAAGGCGTATGTCGTTCTCCCACGCCCCATAGTGGATATCAAATTGGCTTCTAAATATGGTGAAGGGGCTGTCGTAACCCGCTTAGATGGTGTAGGCAATGGCGGTAATTTTCTTGATTTATCAGAAGCCACGCTTACAGATATTTTAGCAAAAGGAACAGCAACAGATGGTATGATAACGTATAAAGCTGGACGTGCGCCGATTGAAATCAAGGTGGTTAATCCGCTTGAAGTCGTGGACGGTACTTATACATTGCAAATCAAAGATAAAGACTTGACAGACAATGTCGTAGATGATACAGCCCGTTGGGAACTACGTCGCGAAGGCGAAACGGCGGTGGTCTTTTCAGAAAGAAGTATTGCCAAACTGAATGAACAGATTGTAGCCAAATATGGCTTTTCAGTATCGGTTCATCAAGTTGCAGAGCCTGGCTCTATGCCCACTGCCGATAAAACAAATGGGGCAGTCGGTTCAGAAATAAAGTATAAAAATGCAGGACTCAATTGGTTAACGGGTATTCCAGATGATTTGCCTTTTGTTCAAGGGCTACCGATGTTCAATTACATCAAAACGAGTACACTTGAAGTTGATTTTTTGCTTGACCCCAATAACAGTTTAGCAAAAATATCGAATTACGCCTTTGTGCCTTATGCCCTCGCCGATTACCGCAGCGATTTGCCTGAAAATCAACCACTTATATCACCAGCTTGGCAAAGACCACTCAATGGCAATACGCGCGCAACAGGCTTTTCTCGTTTGAACAATGTTGATATTGTCTTCACAAGTGACAAATCGAAATGGAGTCGTTGTATTGTTATTGAAACAGCCGCCCCTTATTATTATGACCGCTTCGGAGTTAACCTACCGACGGTTGGTAATGTCAGAAATTTTGACCTTCGGGCATCCCCCTCAGTAGGAAAGGATGCCGATGCTGCCGACCCAAATAAACCTGTCGGTCAAGTCTTGGCAGATGAACAAGCGGTCGGTTTGACAAGAGGCATGGGTTGGTTTCCAGGTTATGCTATTGATGTCGAGACAGGTCAACGTCTCAATATTTTCTTTGGTGAAAATTCTGTTTTTGATCCTACTATTGGCGAGTACAACACCAATTCAAAAGGTATCAATAGGGATATGGTTTTCAATCCAAGTGACCAATTTTTCTTGAATGTTGCTACGGCGCCGCCCACAACTGTTACGTTTGCATACAATGCTTTCATGGGTGGGCAACACATGGTTTATGTCACCAACACGCCTTATGACAACTGTGCAGCTATTCGCGGCGGTATCAGTACAGGTACGGAGTTCTCTAAAATTACACCTTTAAATAAAATTACTTGGGCAGGTATGATTGTCGCCACACCCGGTCAGAAATTCCTTACCTACAAAGATGGTTTGATTCCCAATGATGTAACGGTGAAACTACGGGTCAACAATCCTTACAATCCATTGAAAGGCAAGGGGACAAACGGTAATCATCCAGCTTATCAATTCAAGTTGGAAGGCAAAGCACCTGCGGCATTGGCTAATGCACCGCAAATTGATTCATCGCTCAATATGATTAACGTGGTGCCTAACCCATATTATGGCTATTCGGCTTACGAAATCAATGAGTTATCAACGACGGTGAAAATTACCAACTTGCCACCCAAGTCCATCATTACGGTTTATACGCTCGATGGAAAATTCATCCGCCAATTCCGTCGAGATGAACGGACCATTGAAAATAATTTGAACCAAAATGCGGGTACACGCTATACGCAATTCGCTCCTGCCCTCGAATGGGATATGAAAAACGATAAAGGCATTCCAGTTGCCTCTGGCGTTTATCTTATTCATATTTCAGCTGAAGGTTTAGGCGAACGCACCTTGAAGTTTTTTGCCATTAACAGACAATTTGACCCGTCGCGGTTGTAGTTGCCTATGATTTTAAAATGTTCAGAATCATAAAATACTGAGGGGTATGGATTTAGTGAGTTTTTATTAATTCCCTAAATCCATATCCCACTTTATCTCAATCATAAAATATGAAAAAACATATATCGCTACTTATCACCCTTTTTATTGCTACAATCACTTTTGGTGGCAACCCCGACCGTCAAGGTGAAGCAGGAGCGTATGAACTGCTACTCAATCCGTGGGCGCGTACAGTAGGTCTTCACGCCATGAATACTTCGATGGTGACAGGTATAGAGTCGATGAATTTGAATATTGCAGGCTTGTCACGTATCAACAACTTAGAAGTAGGCTTAGGTCACTCCATTTACCTTCAAGGCACCGGTTTAGCCCTAAATGCCCTTGGTTTCGCTAAAAAAATGGGCGAAAGTGGCGCATTAGGTGTCAGTATCAATGCTTTAAGTTTTGGAAAAATACCAGTGACGACCAATGGTTTACCTGAAGGCACGGGTGCCACTTTTTCACCTACTTTTTTCAATTTGGCTGTTTCTTACTCACATTGGTTCGAGAAAAAAGTGTCGGTCGGCATGACTGTTCGCCTTATCAATGAGTCGTTGGCAGATGTATCCGCTTTTGGTTTCTCTATTGATGCGGGCGTTCAATACATGACGGGTTCACCGACTTATCCTGACCGTTTCAAATTTGGTATTTCCTTGCGGAATATAGGCTCGCCAATGCACTTCGGCGGGCAAGGGCTTAATTTTTCAACCACCAATCCAGATGGCACGCAATCTTATCCTTTGACGTATGAAAAAAAAGCAGCTAATTTTGAATTGCCTTCACAACTTAATATCGGTGCCGCATTCGATATCTTACCCGACGACAAAGTGAAATTGACAGGTGTTTTTAACTTCACATCCAATGCTTTCTCACGTGATGAAGTAGGTGGTGGTCTCGAATTAGGTATTGGCAACCTGCTTGTACTGAGGGGGGGCTATAAATACGAAATCGGCACAACCGCAGCCGATGTGAGCAAGTCCGTTTATACAGGCGTGGCGGCGGGTATATCCTTCAACGTCCCTATGGGCAAAAACACAGACCAAACCATCTCTATTGATTATGGTTTTCTGCATACCCGTACTTGGAACGGTACCCATAATATTGCTTTGCGGATAAACCTTTAGTTCGTTACTTGTTATTAGTTATTCGTTACTCTTTATTAGGCATTAACGATTAACGAATAACCAATAACGAATAATGAACAAAAATTTGATTTTTTCAAAAAAAGTAAATTATCTTTGCACAACACAAACGAGAAGGTTTCTCCTAACACGGATAGAAGCCTTCTCGTTTTTTCGTGTATCTTCCCATTTTTTTTCTTGATTTTCATACAAAAATAGATAGATTACTGAGGGGGGTTAAAACCACTCAAACGGCTTGATGTTCAAACTGTTTGCAAATTTTTTTTTCTTAAAAAACTAAACACATTTGTTTAGATAAAACTCAAAAGATATGGCTCAATACACTTTATTGACACAAGCAGGCTACGAAAAAATGAAAGCCGAAGTGGAAGTGCTGCGTTCAGTCGGACGTAAGGAAGCTGCCGCTGCCATCGCTGAAGCCCGCGAAAAAGGTGACTTGTCGGAAAACGCTGAATACGATGCTGCGAAAGACGCACAAGGCTTGCTCGAAGCCAAAATTGCTGATTTGGAAGGCAAATTGGGGAATGCCCGCATCATTGACGAAAGTCAACTCGACGATTCTAAAGTCAGTGTCCTGTCCACCGTGACCATTGAAAACGTCAAATTGAAAAAACAGGTAACGTATAAACTCGTGCCTGAATCAGAAGCAGACCTTAAATCAGGTAAGATTTCTGTCAACTCGCCTGTAGGTCAAGGTTTACTCGGTAAAGAAGTGGGCGACCTCGCTTATGTTTCGACACCCAATGGAAATATCGAATTCAAAGTCCTTAAAATCAGTATTTTATAAAATTAGATTTTAAGATATTAAGTACAAAGACGTTAAGATTGTATCATAATCTTAACGTCTTTGTACTTAATATCTTAATATCCTAAAAACTTAAGAATGGCCACTCTTTTCACACGTATCATCAAAGGGGACATTCCTTGCTACAAAGTCGCCGAAAATGACGACTTTATTGCATTCCTCGATATTAATCCGATGGTCAAAGGGCATACACTCGTTGTGCCAAAAGTAGAAATAGATTATATTTTTGACCAAGACGATGCTGTTTTAGCAGCCATTATGCCTTTTTCAAAACGGGTTGCCAAGGCGATTGAAGCGGTTGTACCTTGTTTACGAGTATCCATTGCTGTTGTCGGTTTGGAAGTCCCGCATACGCACGTCCATTTGATACCGACCAATGCGATGTCTGATTTCAGTTTTAAAAATCATTTTCCGATGTCGTCTGACGCAATGGCTGCATTAGCAGCAGCGATTGCAGCAAAATTTGAATAAATGATAATTTTTCTGATAAATCAAAAAGCACGTTTTTACCCCCTCAGTAAAAACGTGCTTTTTGATTTAAAAAAAACGGTGGGCGACTAATAAGCCGTCCACCTTTAGTTGGGGGATTTGTTTATTTTTATTCCCCCAACTAAAGTTGGAGGCAATTGGAACAGGAAACTAAAATGGACTATGGTAGTTTATTTTAAAACCAATGTTTAAAGCCCCGAACCGTCTGCTTTACCTCTATTCACAGCATAACTGCCTATTTTCTGACCATGTACCAGACCAATTTCGCAATCAAAACGATAGTGAATACAGCCATATATGCGTGATTCAGAGGCTTCTTTAGCCAGTGCATTGAGGCTTGCAGATTCTGACGGAAAGATATAGCTCAAAACAGTTGCGCCTGCTGCCGAAAATGTCGAGTGACCCGATGTGAAAGCAGGAAAATTCGGAATACCGGTTGATGTCGTTATGGCTGCGTCAACTTCAGTCGGGCGGGGCATTAAATAATAATATTTGACATCCCAACAAGCTACACCAGCGTCTTCAATGGCCGTATTGACCAAGGCAAGGGTACGGGCAGCACGGATCTCGCTGAATTTATTTTTATAAATCAACTCGGTCGCGGCTCTGTTCCAATGTCCTGGTGGCGTGTAAGTACCGGGTCCGTCTGCCCAATAAGAAGCAATGCGGAACTGGTCGCGGCTGCGATTTTTAGCAATCGAGCGCAATTCGTTTAAGGCTTTTGTATGTTCGATACTACCTACGGCTGGTGGTGCGGCGGGGCGAATCGCTACTTTGGTAGCACTATCGAAATTCCACGTTTTGACGTTGCCGAAAAAAGGCAGCATCGGCGGACGGATAGGAAACTCACGGCTTGTCCACTGTGTCGTAATACCGCGTTTGGTGGCATCGGCACGGAGCAATGTGTAGTCTGCTTGTGCATTGGCTTTGCCCATATTGTCGGTTTTGGCGTAAGCGATGATTTTGGCGGCAATGGCTTTGCCCAATGCTTCACCTGCATCAATATCACTTTGCACATTCGCACCTGCCCACAGGCGGCTATTTTTATGTTCTGTCGCTTTCGCTTCAAGCAAAGGCACTTCGCCGGGGAACAAAAACTTCAATACTTCACGCGAAGCAGCCGCAACAACGGCATCTTCGGAGGGATAAGAAGGCAAATCGGACTTCGGTACTGAGGGGGTGATGGTTGCGTCTGTTTTGTAAGGTGCGGCGCGTTTGTATTGGCTTTTGTATTTCCAAGTCGCGATTAAAGCATCGTATTGTGCCACACTCAATAGGGCAAATGCCCGAGCCGCATAAGGTGGATTGCAAAATGGAAAACGTGGATACGCCAGAGGATTGTTCGCATCAGGCGTCGGATAAGTGCCACTTGCATTGTAATTGGGTGGAATATTGTACTGTGCTGCCAAGTCGCGGGCAATTTCGTTCCAACGAATTGTGCCGCCTGCGCTCCAATATTTGACCGCCCCTTTTTGTTCAGATGTTGCATTGCTTACGGCTGTTTTCAAGGTCGCTAGTTCCGCTTGATATTCTGATGAAGTGGTGGCAGTGGGTGCAGCAACGGTAATATCGGTGCCAGTTGTCACGAGGAACGGCTTCCAAGTGCCGCCATTATCGTCTATACTGAGGGGGGTATAAGCGTCTAAGTCTGTAATGTCAATTGTTTTGTCGCAAGCGTTGAAAGCGATTAACAAGAGAGTGACAAAAGCGATTTTTATATAAGGTACATGAAACTGTTTCATTTTATTTTAATTTATGATGTAAAAAAAAACACTAAAAGGAATCGCTCTTGGATAATCTCTTTATCAGAGGTTGAAAAATTAGAGAGCGACAGGCTACAAGTCTTATTGATTTGGCTACACATCTTATTGAAATGGTCGTCAAGTCTTATTGATTTGGCTACACATCTTATTGAAATGGTCGTCAAGCCTTCTTGATTTGGCTGCAAGTCTTATTGATTTGGCTGCAAGTCTTATTGATTTAGACTGTAAGCCTTATTGATTTGGCTACAAGTCTTATTGATTTGGCTGCAAGTCTTATTGATTTAATACCCAATTCTTAATAAATTTGACTTAAAGTCAACAGCCCATCACTTTGTCTCTGCCTTGTTTTTATCAAAAACTTGAAACCAATACAAAATGCCGCCGCCGAAGCTTGTTGCTTCGCCCACATTGCGACCTTTCAAAACTTTTCCTGCGTTGACAATGAGTGAAAGATGACCCAGATTGATGCGGCCAAACCAGTTCACGCTTGTTGATGCCATTTTATTTGTCAAAATCGGTGCGTCATTGTATCGAATATCGTCGCCTGACAAACAACCGAAGCGGTCAAGTGAAACAGCCGTTTGAAAGCGTTTATTCAAAAACCCAAGCGCAAGGCTGCCATCTGCTGCATTTGGCACAGGCATTTCGTCGCTTTCATAGAGTTTATTGACGTAAATGAATGAGTTTCGGTCAATTTTCACTTTGCTGCGAAGCGTTGCGCCGCCTTGTGCGGTGAGATAAAAACCACTTTTTGAATAGTTCAGGATGAGCCGACCCGATGCTGTTTTGGTATGCAACCCAATACTGAACGGTAGGAAATCAGCTACATAATTTGTTGTTGGAATGGAACCGCCGAGGGTTGCGAATAATTTAATATCGCCAAAGTTGCTTTGCTTTTCGATAATGCGATATTTCAACCATGCTGATAAATCTTGTAAACCGCTTTGTCCAGACAGATAACTGACGCTCGCCAAAGTCTTAACGTAAGGTAAACCGACCATGACGTTCAACTTTTCGGTCAAGCCCAATGCCGCCATATACATCACGTTTTGTGTTGTGAAAGTGCCGAGATTGGTATTGCTGCGTTTTTTCTCACCTTCCCAATAGTTAGTCCATTGGCTATTTGAGTAGGAAACGAGATTGCACAAACTGCCTTTTGGCATCATCAATCCATCTGTTGGCGATTGGGCTGCGGTGCGGTTGTTACTTAAAAGGGCAGCACAAAGGAGCGTATAAACGAATATTTGTTTCATTGCATGTTGTTTAATTATAAAACATTATTTTCAATTAAATTTAGAAGGACACAAAATGCCCAAAATACTGAGGGGGTGATTTGACCTATATGATGGCGTATTAATGAGCGTTTTTGAAAGCAGGTACTTTCAGTGCTTTCACACGTTTGCCAATTCTGTAAGCATAGCCAACGCTGATAGAATAGTCAGCAAAAGCGGCGTCGCCTTGTACATGCACCAATTTGGTTGGGTCTGTGATGGTGGCATTTTTCAAATTTTGATTGGCTATATCTGCTGCACTTTGGATGCGGTTTTTAATGACGTTGTAAGGGACAAATAAACTGAAAGTATGTCCACCTGTCCGATAGGTCACACCAGGTTCAATCGCTACGACATAACCCGGGCGACGATAAGCGACCTGACCACCAAAGGCATCATAAGCGGGAATACCCTCGAATCGTGCTGCTAAGGAAACAGACAATTTTTCAGATTTGCCCAATGAACCCATAAAACCTGCGCGGGCAAAATATTGGTCAGGTGAGGCATAAATTTCATACCCTTCTAATCCTACTGAGGGGGCAGATTTAGCCGTACCGTTTGATTGTTTTGGATTGAACAAGTAATAACCATTAGCAAAGCCGTAGATACCTTTGTACAGTTGTCTAAATGCTTGTAATTCAACGGAAACGCCTATACCACCGTCACCGGGTTGGATGGCTTGATCCATCACAACGCTTTTGGTTGTGCCGTCCGATTGTGGAGCATCATCTACTTCGGAGTGGCTGCCCGTGTTCAATTTGACACCCAAGCCAAGCATTAAATTGCCTTTATGCGCTGTTTTAGGATTGAAAACCCAATAATTGGCACTGAAACGCACATCGGCAAGTCCTTGTGCATAGACGCTGTAACGAAAAGTATCTTTCGTGGGTTTGGTTTGTCTGAGTACTTGTGAACGCTCGTTATGCACATATGGCAACGTCGCGTTTAGCTGAATACGGTCAGTCAAGGCGTAAGAGACATTCAAATCCACGGCATGAGAATAGATATTGACAGCATTGCCGCGCTCGGTGCCATCGGCATTGTGACCACCACCTGTTGTTTGGCGTTGTGGCTGCTCTTCTGTGCCGACAAAATGCCGCCATGAATGGAAATAGCGATAATTGACACCGATTTGAAAATCACCTTTGTTGAGGTTGTAAGAAGCGGCGGACGACATAGCGCAAACGCCACCCATTTGACGCACGGCGACACAGCCTTGCGCAGAGATATTGTTTATTGAAAAAATAGACAAAACGAGAGTGAGCGTAAATAACTGTTTCATTTCTTGTTGTTTGATATTAAGTGAGAAAAATTTTTGATTTTTGTATAAGGCATCTTCATTCGCCTATGATGACGTGACCACCCCTCAGTAAAAAGGGGTTAAAGGAATAAATAAATATGCAAATAGGCTGTTGTAGGGATTAGAATAGGTCTTGAATAGACGTTAATGTGGATTTCTCTATGATATGAGAAAAGCCGTTTTGACCTAAACTAATTTTGAAGCGGACTTTGATGCTATAAAAATAGTGCAGAAGATGCTATACTGGTATCCATTGCTTCCATCTTTAGATGGGAATTAGGAATTCTATTTTTTTATTCCTTCCCATCTAAAGATGGAAACAATGGATACCTATATAGGCAGAATAGTAAGGGTATTGTAAAACACCTCGTTTTTATAGCATCAAAGAAGAATTAAGCCACATTCGGTGGCGGAGAAGTGGTCGAAAGGTAACCGATAGACAGTGCATCGTCGGGGGCGACGACAACTGTGACCCCCTCAGTATCAGAAGGAGTTAAGAGCGAAAGTGAATATATTTCGAGTGGAATATAGTCTTTTAAAAATGATTTCAATAACTGCTTGGTCGGCGTATTTTGAGACGTTTTGCCGTTTAGGAAGTTTTCCTTTATAAAATCATTGAATTGGGCAGTCAATTGATCTTGGCGCACATTGTTGAGGCAGTACAATTCAAGAGAGTCGTTGACGATGCGTTTTTTGACAAAATTATACGTTTTGCCCTCGCGTTTAAATTCACCTTCAACATATTCAAAGTCTCTATCTTCGACGTGGGCATAAGGCGAAACCAGCATTTTGACAACCATAAATGCCGATTCGGGCATTTCTTGTAAGGTAGAAACGGCTTGCCGACGGGCTTGTGCTTGCTCATAACCAAACAGCAAATAGTAGCCGAACGCATTGAACAGCAACAGAAGCAGGAATGATATGGCAGCGAGTCTTTTCAGCAAAACAGCGTTTTTTAATTTTGATATCACAAACGTATTGAAAAAAACGAACGCGACGATATTTTTTTTGCTTTTTTTTAAATAAATACAAACAAAACGTGTAATGTGCATAGGTTGAAGAAAGTGATAGGAATAATGACACATGGTTTTTCTTTTTCAATATCGAATCACTTACCTTTGTCAATTAATCACTTAGACTGGCGTTATCGTTTTTTCATTTTTCATTATTCCCTGATATGAAGCATCTATTTTCTCTTTTTTCTATCATACTTTTTACTTCTTTTTTTACTCAAAAACCGTCGGAGACTTCAGGTTTTACCCCCCCTCAGTATCCGCAAGGTTATTTTGCCTCGCCTGTTGGTGGCAGTTTGGCGTTGAGTGGTAGTTTTGGCGAGTTACGTGCCAATCATTTTCATTCAGGAATTGATATCAAGCCGACTCGGAGTGGCAATGAACCGATTTTTGCTGCCGCCGATGGTTATGTCGCCCGTATTCGGACACAGGAAGGTGGATATGGGCAATCGGTTTATATAGCGCATCCGAATGGTTTTACAACGGTTTATGGACACTTAAATGCGTTTTCAAGCGATATTTTAGCTTTTTTAAGAAAAAAACAATACGCAACAGAAAGGTTTGAACAAGACTTGACCTTACAACCAACGGATATACCGATTCAACAAGGGCAGCAAATAGCGACAATGGGCAATCGGGGGCATTCTTTTGGACAACATTTACATTTTGAAATCAGAGAAACAGAGTCTGAAAAAACACTGAATCCGCTTTTGTTTGGTTTCAATGTACTTGATGATGTATCGCCAAAATTTGAAGGTCTGAAAGTTTATCTTTTAGATGATAAAAAAGAAGTGATTGGCACACGTTATATGAGTATGGTCAAAAAATCGGCAAACCAATATGCCCTTGCCGGCGATACGCTGGATGTTGCTGCGCCAAATGTGGCTTTTGCCTTGAAAGCGTCGGACAGGCAAGGCAGCAATTCGGGTGAAAATGGCATTTTTACTTTAGAATTACTATCTGACAATGTATCAAAGTATCATTTCAAAGCGGAGCGATTTGGTTTTGATGAAACACGTTATTTGAATGCACACATTGATTATTATGAACAGCATGTCCGCCGTACTTTTTATCACCGTGCTTTTCGTTTAGGCGGCGATAGGCTTTCGATGTACGATTCGGTGCAAAACAATGGTGTCATTGCTTTGCAACAGGCAACCACAACAGATTCATGTTGTAAAAAAATCACTTTGATTGCTTCTGATGTGGCGGGCAATACGACGACATTTTCGTTTATCGCTCGGGCGAAACCGCAATCGCTTGTATCTGCCTCGAAGCCTTACACGTATTTATTTCCTTTTACTGAAGAGAGTATTATTAAGCCCAATGATAAAGCTATGTTTTATTTTCCAAAAGGTTGTTTTTATGAAGATGTGTATGCGCGCTTTGGCGTAACGCCTACTGAGGGGGGGCAATATGCCCAAACCTATCAGCTTCACGATGTCGGAACGCCCGTGCATTATGAGTTTAAAATTGCCTTGAAACCTCAAAATTTACCTGATTCTTTAAGAAGCAAAGCATTCATAGCTTACTGTACACGGGAAGACGGGCGCACCTATACCTGCGGTGGTAAATGGGACAATGAAGGGTTTTTGACGGCTAAAAACAGTCGGTTTGGCAATTTTTCCATAGAGGTTGACCAAACACCGCCGACCATTACGGCTGTCAATTTTGGGGAGAAAATGACCAAAACGAGCCGTTTAGCCTTCAAAATTAGAGATAATATCGAAGGTCGTCCACTACGTTATCGCGCTGAAATAGATGGCAAATGGATTTTGATGGAGCTGGATGGCAAGTCCGATTTGCTATACTGTCGATTTGAAGACCTACCTTATCCTTCAAATACTGAGGGGGGGCATTTGTTGAAAATAACATTGACAGATGATAGAGAGAATACGCGGGTTTTTGAACGTTCTTTTGAATTGGTTGACCACATCGAAAGACCTCGTTCAAAACCAAAGCCAAAGAAAAAGAGGCGTTGAATTAATGGTGAATACTTTAATGGTGAATATTTTAATGGTGAATACTTTAATGGTGAATGGTGAATATTTTAATGATGAATTTGTAAAATATTCACAATCAATTCTTTGCAAGCTCACCATTCGCTATTCACCATTCACCATTCACCATTAAAATATTGTCCATTAAATTAAGTCTCTAAGGGTTAGTTTCGTTTTCATTTTCTTACCCTTTCGGAGAAAAATAATGTGATAGACTTTGCCTGATTTACCTTGAAACTTTCGGTTGATATCACCAAGACCAAAAAAACGAGTGGGTGTCAAGTTGAGGCGAACCAATTCATCTCCTATTTGAAAACCCGCCTCTTCTGCTGGGGAATTGGGTATGACATCATGGACTGTGAAAATACTTAAACGTTCGCCGCCTGCAATGAGTAAAAGACCGCTTTTATCGTAGTTAAATGTAGTTTTGAAATTGCGGTTGGTCTGTAAATAAAGTTTTTCGTGGTTAAAATCAATGATAAAATTGAAACGACTCAATACTTCTCCACCAATTAAGCCATTGCGCCCATTGAGATAAACGGAATCAGACAATTCATTGAGTTCTTGAAAATTGCTCACTGGGTTGACGAGTAAATTTTTTCCCATATTCATGCTGCGAATGCGCCCCACATAGCCTTCAATCTCACCCCCTAAGCCTGTGCCGATATTGCCTTTTATGACTTTTTCTGGCAATGCCAACCCAGGCGTTGAATATGTGTGGAGTAAGAGAGATAGCGCGGCCCCTGTATCAATCAGCAGTTTTAATTGCACGACGGAATCAGTTAGAATTTGAGCGTTTGTTGTCAAATAAGGTTTAGAACGAATGATTTCGATGGGTAATACTTCAAAATCCCGATAGTCAGAGGGTTTAAATACGGATGGCTCAAACATCGTGATGATTTGTTTTGAAAAATCAAACTTGACGACATAGCCTCTAAAGGCTTCAGCCCCGATGACACCGTGGACATCGAGGCCTGCAAATTTATCGAATTGAAAATAGTCTTCATCAAGTACAATAATATCTTTGGTAAACAAGGCAGTGGGAAGTTGTAATTTTACTTTTCGGATAATATGAGCGACGACTTGGGTTTTCATGTCTGTACCCATAAGGTTGATGGTGCGCTCATAAGGCATACCGAGCAAGTTTGTAATTTCCTTTTTAGTTAATATGGTATGTTCTGCACCTGTGTCTAAGATAAACCTAAGCGGAAATAAGCCTTCAAAAATGACTTTGACAATAATAAAATTACCTTGAAGTTCGAAAGGTATTTCAACTTTTTTTGCACCACGGTTCATTACAACGCCTGGCATCTGAGCGATACCACAGCATAAGTGAAGGGCAATAAGTAGGATTGTTAGGCAGCTTTTTATCAGCATAGTCTTAGACATAAAGTTGTGGCAGTAGTCGTATTAGAAAGGTCAAGTTATAAATATTGTTTGATTATAAGATAAGAAAAATAAAAAGAGATACAAAAAGAGATAGAGAGAAGTAAGTTTATGGATTGTTGGTACGAAAAACCATTATAATACAATATTTTTAGGAGGGGATTTTTGGATTTCATAGGGCAGTTGCGATATTTTAATAAAGAATAAAGTATTATTAAAACTGAAATTTTCAAAAAAAAAGCCATGTAATTATTGGAATTTCAAACATATTCCTAACTTTACATTCTGTTAGTGTGAATTAAACACAGATACGTCAAAACAAGGTTTACAACATAGATACTATAAAAGAAGAGAAAAGACTAATAATATACTGAGGGGTATTACACAGATTAAGTTTAAGGAAATATGCGAATATATTAGTAATAACTAAGCCTACTACTCTTTGCATTATAGCTCACCTTAAATTAACCAAATTACAAACTAAGATTTATATTCTATTTTGACTGAAAAGAATATTTTAAATCGAACTAAACAACAAGAATTTTATTAATTTATTATTATTTTTAAACTAAACAATAAGAATGTATGAAAATTGAAGTCAACTTCAAGAGCCTTGCGCTCTTGGTGCTGTTCGCAGCATTGAGCCAATTCGCTGTTGCTCAACGTACCATTACAGGTACGGTTACTGATGGCGACAACAAAGAGCCTCTCATAGGCGCATCAGTCGTCATTACAGGTACTACAAAAGGATCATTAACCGATTTAGATGGTAAATTCTCCATTTCTGATGTAGATGCTAAGGCGACAACACTCACCGTTTCTTTTACAGGTTATACAAATGTGACTGTGCCGATTGGTGCATCTAACGTCATTGATGTACAACTCAAAGCAGGATCTATCTTAGATGAGTTAGTTGTTGTCGGTTATGGTTCGGTCCGTAAGGTTGATGCAACAGGTGCAGTTAACTCAGTATCTGAAAAAGATTTTAACAAAGGAACGAACACGTCGGTAGAGCAGTTGCTTCAAGGACGTGCTGCGGGTGTGAATATCACGCAGAACAGTGGTCAGCCTGGTGGTGGTATCAATGTCCGTATTCGTGGCACGTCTTCAGTACGTAGTGGTAACAATCCATTATTTGTTATAGATGGTGTACCCCTCAGTGGTGACGACGTTTCTGCAGGTGGTGACGATGCTGGTTTAGGTCGTTCTGCACCTAAAAACCCGCTTAACTTCTTGAGTCCAGAGGACATCGAAAAAATTGACATCTTGAAAGATGCGTCTGCCACAGCTATTTATGGTGCGCGTGGTGCCAACGGTGTTGTTTTGATTACAACTAAAAAAGGCAAAGGAAAAGGTAGTTTAGAGTATAATTACTCCTTAGGTGCCAGTACGATTACTAAGAAGTATGACTTGTTGAATGCGACTGAATTTGTTGCGGCAGCAGGTGCATCTCAAAATAATGGTGGAAATACAAATTGGCAAGATGTGATTTTCCGTACAGGTTTGGCACATAACCATAATGTATCCTATGGTGGTGGTACCGACAAAGGCAGTTACCGTTTCTCTTTTGGCTATATCAACCAAGAAGGTATCATTCAAAACAGTGCTATCAAGCGTTACAATGCTCGTTTCAATGGTGAGCAGAAGTTTATGAATGATAAATTGACTGTTGCCGTTCAGTTGACAGCCGCTCAAATCCATGACGATAACGTGCCAATTACAGACAACTCTGGTTTTAATGGTGACCTTTTAGGTGCTATCTTGAAGTCAAATCCAACTATTCCTATTTATCAATACGATAAATCAAGAACGAAACTGGATTGTGATACTTGTACAGTATTCCAATATGCGGGTTCAACACCAGAGCCAACGCCAGCAGCTATTTTGAAATACAATAAGGACTTCACAAATACTTTGAAGGCTTTGGGTAACATTTCAGCAGATTTACAAATTATTGAAGGTTTGAACTTCAAAACGGCTTTAGGTTTTGACCGGTCCATGTCTTCACGTAAAAATGCTTATTCAAGAGACTTTCGCCAAAATGATGTTAATGGCAAAGGCAGACTTTATTTGAATGATATTCAGATTAACAATGCTTTGTGGGAAAACTATTTCACCTATAATAAGAAATTTGGGGCAGTTACTTTCACAGGATTGGCAGGTTATTCTTATCAAAAATTCAACAATGCTGGTAATAGTTTTGAGTTTTATAACTTCAAAACGAGTGACCTTGACATCATGATTAATAACTATGCATCAGTTAATGGTGAATCTGTACAAGGAGGCAAAGGTAATGCTGTGGCACCAACAGGTTCTTATAATACGACTGATGAATTACAATCTTATTTTGGACGTGTCAATTTTTCAATCAGCGATAAATACTTGATAACAGCGTCTATTCGTCGTGATGGTTCTACACGTTTTGGTGGTAATAACAAATACGGTAACTTCCCTTCATTTGCCCTGAAATGGCGTTTGTCAGAGGAATCATTCATTCCTAAAAACATTTTCTCTGATTTAGGTTTGCGGATTGGTTACGGTGTAACTGGTAACCAAGAAATCCCACACAATCTTTACACGCAAAGACAACGTTATGGCGGTTGGGATATCAACACTGGGGGTGACTTGAATGGCGGTGGCTTCGGTGACGTAGCCTTCAACAATCCTAACTTGAAATGGGAACAAACCAGTATGACAAATTTAGGTTTGGACTTTGGTTTTATGAACAATCGAGTTTCAGGTTCATTAGAATTTTATGACAAGCATACAAAAGACTTGTTAATTCAAGTCACATCGGCACAACCTGCACCAACACCATTTACTTGGAAAAACTTGGACGCAGACGTTCAAAACAGAGGTGTTGAATTGTCATTAAACATTATTGCGGTTGACGGTAAAGATTTTAATTGGAATGTTGGTTTTAATATCGCAAACAATCAAAACCTTGTAAAATCATTTGGTGGTATCATCAATACAGGCGAAATCAACGGTCAAGGTTTAACAGGTGCATTTGCTCAACGGATTGCTGAAGGTCAACCTTTATTTGCGTTCTTCTTACGTGATTTTGGTGGCTATGACGCAGCAGGTAACTCAGTCTATCCAGCGGGTGACTTCCAACAATTCTTGAATGCAAGCCCATTGCCAACAGTAACAGGCGGTTTGACAAACTCATTCAGCTACAAAGGTTTTGATGCAAGCATCTTCTTCAATGGCGTATTTGGTAACTATATTTATAGTAACACAGCCAATGCATTCTTTACAAAAGGTTCTTTGTCAAATGGTCGTAACGTAACGAAAGATGTTGTAACAAGCACTGAAGGTCCATTGAATGCACCAGACGTTTCTACACGTTTCTTAGAAAAAGGCGATTTCGTTCGTCTTCAAAACTTGTCGTTGGGCTATAGAATACCAGTAAAAAATAACATTATCAGTGGAGCGCGTGTTTATGTTACAGGTCAAAACCTTGCGACATTCACAAACTACAGTGGTCAAGACCCAGAGGTTAATACCAATAAATCAATCAATGGTGTGCCTTCATTCGGTATTGACTATACAGCTTATCCAAGAACAAAAACTTGGACAGTTGGAGTAAATGTTACATTTTAATTTATCAAAATCAACTTATAGGTTAAATGATTTTGAAAATCAATTTAGGCAACCTATGATGTTCTAAGAACGTAATTAGTATTAATTCACTAATTTGTAATTAATTAATAAGATTATAATGAAAAAAATATTCAATTCTAAATTTTTATTCATCGCGGCACTTGCGATATCTGTAGGTGCTTGTACGGATCTGGACAATTCTGAAACAGATTCTATCATACCCAAATCAACGGGTGCTGGTACGGGTGGTGACCCGACTCAACTTTTGGAGGGTGCCTATAAAGACCTCGGTGCCTATACTGACCAAGCGAATATTTATGCACTTGGTGAGCATGCCACTGCAGAGATGATTCCCCCTACACGTGGTGTGGACTGGGGTGACAATGGAGTATGGCGTACGCTTGACCAACATACTTGGGATGCAACTCACTCTTGGAATCTCGGCTCTTGGAATCAATTGAACCAACGTGTTTTTAAATGTAACCAAATTTTAGCAGCAAACCCTTCTGCAGGTCAAGCGGCTGAAGCAAAATTCTTGCGTGCTTTCAATATGTTCAATGTTATGGATTATTGGGGACAAGTACCTTTCCGTAACACAACGGATGGTGTAGATGTTAATCCAAAAGTATTCACTCGTTCTGAAGCATTTGATTTCATCGTAAAGGATTTAGAAGAAGCCTTAGCTGGATTGACTAAAAAAGGTCCTTCTGCAACAAATGCTCAAGCATCTAAAGCAGCAGCTAATTTCATGTTAGCTAAATTATATTTGAACAAAGGTGTCTATAAAGCAGCTAATCCTGCTGGACCTTATACATTCGATGCAGCAGATATGAACAAGGTTATTGGTTATGTGGACGCTATCACAGCTGATGGCTATGATCTGGAAGCAAAATACTTCGATAACTTTTCAACAGCCGCGACAAAGGAAATTATCTTTGTCAGCAATGAAGGTTCTCCTTCTAACCGTTGGTTCATGACTTTGCATTATGATCAAGACCCTTCTGGTTGGAACGGCTTTACAACTTTAGCTGATTTCTATGGTAAATTTGCCGCAGCAGACCAAAGAAGAGGTTTTGTTACACCAAAAACAGGTAAGGCATTTGACGGCATTGATAGAGGTTTCTTACGTGGGCCACAATACAAAAATGATGGCTCTGTCTTAGTTGATTCAAGAACCAAGAAACCATTGTCTTTCACTGATGATGTGCCTTTGGCAGGTGCAGCAACGGACAAAGGTATTCGTGTTATCAAATATCACCCAGCAAATGCAGGTAAATACATCCTTGCACGTTATGGCGATGCGTTGATGATGAAAGCAGAAGCCCAATTACGTGGCGGTACTGGTGGTACAGCAGCAGCATTAATAACGGTCAATCTTATCCGTGCTAAACGCAGCGCTCCTGCTTTGACGGCAATAGATTTAGCGGGTATGGCTGACGAGCGTGGTCGTGAAGTCTATTGGGAAGGTGGCCGTCGTACGGACGAAGTGCGTTTTGGTACTTTCTTAACTGGTCCTGGCGTTGTTAACAAAGACCCAGGTACAGTTTTGTATCCAATCCCGGCGGATGCAGTGACTTCTAATCCTAATTTGAAGCAAAATGCTGGATACTAATCCATATTAGTTTCTGAAATATACAGTAACGATAGGGTGTCAAATTCAGTTTTGACACCCTATTTTTGTCTTTATACTGAGGGGGGAGGAAAAGGGGAATAAGCATAGACTTTTACAAAGTAGTATTGAGTAAGTAGGCGTGTGTATTAAGACTCATACCTTGTTGATTATCAATTACTTATTTTAAGTCTCACTTCTCAATACTTTATACTCACTAATTAAAAATGCTGGTTAACTTCTAATAAAAAATTGTGCTTAACAACTGCCTTAGCCATAATATCGTATTTACATTTGTTAGAATAATTCATTTGATAAATTGTTGAAAAATGAAAAAACATCTCCTTCACCTTGCATTTCTCATTGTTTATTTCCAAGGAATATCACAACACATTGCCGATACCAATTTTGCTCGCGGTATTCGTTACCAATGTTTGACTTGTCTTGATTCAGGAAATAATTTGACCGACGATGCCCGTAAATTGACACATTTGACGGTTTCAATTTTGAATATTTTCGATTTGACAGGTATAGAAGGGTTTTCGGCTTTGGTTTCTCTTAATTGTACCAATAATAACTTAACCGCTTTACCAGATAAACTACCCCCCATGCTTAAATATATAAATGTGAGTTATAATAAAATAACTCAATTTAAAAGCTTACCTAATGGATTGACCCGATTTTATTGCAGCAATAACCTCTTAACATTTTTACCAGAATTACCTTCTGCGTTGCAGATATTAGATTGTTCTTACAACAAAATAATGGCTTTGCCACCTTTGAAAAATTTGACAACTTTGTTTTGTACAAATAACTTATTGACAGCATTACCGCCTTTGCCAAATGGTCTTGATGGCTTGTTGTGTTCCTACAACCAACTCAAAACCTTACCTGTCCTGCCCAAACCACTTATCCGCCTCTCCTGTCAGTACAACCTCGATTTAAAATGTTTACCCCTTCTGCCCGAAGGTTTAGTTTATTTGGACATTTCAAAAAACATTGTTTGTTTGCCAAACGTCGTGAAAAACCTTGCCGTAGATGTCTATGAAGGCTTTGTTCCCACAGCCGTCAATTTACCAAGTTGTAACAATCTTCGCCCTCCTCCTTGCGATACATTTCCGCAAACATTGCCTAAGGATTCAACGAATATCGTAGATAAAATCGTTGAAATCACCCTTTTTCCCAATCCTACTGAGGGGGAGGTTGTGATAAAATGTCAAAATTGTACGATAAAAAAAATCTCTGTTTTTAACGCTGTAGGGCAATTGGTTTTTGAAACACAAATGGCATTACTTGATTTTTCGGGTTTGGGATGTGGCTTGTATATCGTCCGAGTGGAAACAGTCAATGGTGCTACTCTTGTAGAAAAAATAATGAGAATGTAGATAATTAATAATAACCTTGACAAGACATAATTACACCTTGACAAGACATAATTACACCTTGACAAGACATAATTACACCTTGACAAGACATAATTACACCTTGACAAGACATAATTACACCTTGATAAGACATAATTACACCTTGACAAGACATAATTACACCTTGACAAGACATAATTACACCTTGTCAAGACATAATTACACCTTGTCAAGACATAGTTATACCTTGACAAGACATAATTACACCTTGTCAAGACATAGTTACACCTTGATAAGACATAGTTACACCTTGACAAGACATAGTTACACCTTGATAAGACATAATTACACCTTGATAAGACATAATTATGTTGTGATACGGTGTAATTTTTGGATAAAATGCCCCACCTTATAATTTTATCCTTGCTTATTCATTAAAGGATAGCTGCCATTTTGATGATAACTTGACACACCATTAGACAAATTATTGGGATAATAAACTTAATTTTACATCAAAATATGAATAATACTGAGGGGTATCATAATTCAATACCCTTCGCTTAGAATGTATAAAAAACAAATCATGAAATTATCGTACACCATTGCTTGCGCGCTGGTCTTTTCTATTTTTGCTTGTAAAAAAACAAATACGACTGAAACCGAAAACGCTGTTTTTTCTAAGGTCTCCTCCGACCAATCGGGTATCAAATTCAACAACACAGTTACCAATTCCAAGGATTTTAATATCCTAACCTATCGCAATTTCTACAACGGCGGCGGTGTAGCTATTGGGGACATCAACAACGACGGTTTGTCGGATGTGTTTTTTACAGCTAATATGGGAAGTAATAAGCTCTATCTCAATAAAGGCGGTTTGAAATTTGACGATATTTCAGAAAAAGCAGGTGTAGAATCAAAAGATGAATGGAGTACAGGCGTGGCAATGGTGGATATCAATAACGATGGATTGTTAGATATTTATGTCTGCAACGCAGGTTATATAAACGGCATTGTACCTAAAAATCAATTGTTTATCAATAATGGCCCCTCCTCTGGGGGGCAGGGGGGCGTAACATTTACAGAAAAAGCTAAAGATTATAACCTCGACCAATCTGGCTATTCGACTCACGCCGCTTTCTTTGACTATGATGGTGATGGTGATTTAGATTGTTATATCCTTAAAAACTCATTTATTCCTGTCAATGCCCTCAATTATTCCAACAACAGAGAATTACGTGCTAAGGATTGGCCTGTTGAAGAATTTGTGAAAGGCGGTGGTGACCAATTGATGCGCAATGACAATGGTAAATTTGTTGATGTCAGTGAAAAAGCAGGTATTTATGGCAGTCTCATTGGTTTCGGTTTAGGTGTAACGGTGGGCGATGTGAACAATGATGGTTGGTTAGATATATACGTGTCAAATGACTTTTTTGAGCGTGATTACTTGTATATCAATCAAAAAAACGGCACTTTCAAGGAAGACATTACCAACGAAATGCAGCATTTGAGTCTCGCTTCGATGGGTTCAGATATGGCGGATGTGAACAATGACGGCTTGCCCGATGTGTTTGCAACCGAAATGTTGCCTTACGAAGAGGAGCGTTTGAAAACCACAACAGAGTTTGAAAACATAGATATTCATCAACTTAAACAACAGCGTGGTTTCTATGAGCAGTATTCTCAAAATACTCTTCAAATTAATCAAGGCAATGGCAGTTTCAAGGAAGTCGCGCATTATGCGGGCGTAGCGGCATCTGATTGGTCGTGGGGTGCATTGATTTTTGATGCGGATTTTGATGGACAGCAAGACCTTTACGTGTGCAACGGCATTCATCATGACGTTATTGACCAAGACTTTATTGATTTTTTTGCCGACGATATTATACAAAAAATGGCCATGACAGGCAAAAAGGAACAGGTTGAAGAAGTCATTAAAAAAATGCCATCGGTGCCGATTCAGAATTTGATGTTCAAAAATAAAGGGAATTTGCGCTTTGAGGATGTGTCAAAACAATGGGGTTTGGCGGACAAATCCTTTTCAAACGGAGCGGCGTATGCCGATTTGGACAATGATGGCGATTTAGATTTGGTGGTTAACAATGTAAATGAAGCAGCATTTGTATATGAAAACAATACCACAAAAGACAGTTCCAAGGCTTTTATCGGCTTTTTACTGAGGGGGGGCGAAAAGAATACGTTTGCGATTGGTTCAAAAATACAAGTGTTCAGTGGTGGTCAAATATATCAAAAAGAAAATATTCCGACACGTGGCTTCCAATCATCTATGGACTATAAACAGATGATGGGTTTACCGAAAGGTCAAAAAGTGGACAGCATTTTGGTATATTGGTACGATAGATCTTATACGAAACTCTCTGATTATCAATTGAATAAGCTCAATACGATTGATTATAAAACAAGCAAAAGAACAAAAGCCAATTATCAAAAAGCCCTTGAAAAACCTTTATTGGTCAGTGATGAAACGATAGCCAACTCACTGCCAACACACGTCGAAGACCCTCAAATTGATTTTTATAATGAGAAAACAGTGCCGATGATGCTCTCGAAAGAGGGACCTAAAATAGCCGTTGGCGATGTCAATGGCGATGGACTCGATGATGTGTACATCTGTGGCGCAAGAGGTCAAGCCAAAGCTATTTATGTCCAACAAGCTAATGGCAGTTTCAAAGCACTACAAAATGTGGACGTTGCTAAATTTATTGATTTTGAAGACACAGCTGCCGAATTTTTTGATGCAGATGGCGATGGTGATTTAGATTTATACATTGGTTCAGGCGGTAACTTTATCGCAGCAGGTGAACGTGAAAATAATGACCGCTTACTTTTCAACGATGGGAAAGGCAATTTTGCGATGCGTGCAGGTTCTTTACCTGCAAATAGTATGAACACCTCAGTGGTTACTGCCCATGATTATGACAGTGATGGCGATGTGGATTTATTTGTTGGCAGCCGCAGCACACCGCTTTTGTATGGTGTTTCGCCTAAAAATTACTTGTATCAAAATGATGGTCATGGCAAATTTACGGATGTGACCCCCTCAGTATCACCGCAACTTGACCACATTGGCATGGTCACAGATGCAAAATGGGCAGATATGGATGGTGATAAATCAAAAGAGCTCATAGTTGTTGGTGAATGGATGCCGCCAACGATTTTCAAATATCAAGCTGGCAAATTTAATATTGTCAAAAACGATGTTTTTAAAGATAAAAATGGCTTTTGGTATGCTGTAACAGTTGCTGACCTTGACAGTGACGGTGATTTAGACATGGTTCTCGGCAACACAGGCGACAACTGCTACCTTGCTGACCGCAACGACCCGCCTATAAAATTGTGGATGAATGATTTTGACAGCAATGGTTATCTGGATAAAGTTCTTTCATATAGTATCAATGGCAAAGATTTCCCCGTCATTATGAAGCGGGATATGGTTAAAGAAATGCCAATTTTGAAGAAAGATGTACTCAAACACCACGATTACGCTAAAAAAACGATTCAAGAATTGTTTCCAAAGGATAAAATCAAATCTGCACAGGTCAAACAGGTTGATTATTTTAAATCTGTCATAGCGATTAATGATGGTAAAGGCAATTTTACATTAAAAGAACTGCCTTTGGAAACGCAGTTGTCATCCGTTTGTGCCGTTTATGTCGGTGACATCAATGGCGATGGTAAACCCGATATTATCACAGGTGGCAATAATTTTAACTTCCTACCGCAGTTTGGTCGTGTTGACGGCAGTTATGGCGAAGTACTGTTGAATAAAGGCAATATGGATTTTGAAGCAGTGCGTTTTCCACGCAGTGGTCTATTCATAAAAGGTATGATGCGGGATATTAAACCTTTGAAAATCAAAGGATTGGATTATTTACTCATAGCAGTTAATAATGAAAAAGTGCGTTTGTATCAATATAAAACGAAATAAAATTTTGTATGAAAATCAGAGGAATAATATTTTTTGTTGGACTCATTTTTATGTCCGGTGCATGTGGAAATAATCATAAAAAAGATTTGGCAATCATAGAAAAACAAGAATTGGCAACAGGCGTACGCCACGACAGTTTGTTTATGAGTCTTTATTTGGGTATGCCAAAACAAGATTTTTTTGATTATTGCTGGCATATGAATAAAAAAGGCGTTTTTACTGAGGGGGGTGATAAAACGGTTGAGTATGAATTTGGAAAAAAGGAATTCGCTTATCCGTTGCAGATGAATTTTTATCCTCAATTCAAATATGATAAAATCAAGGAAATGCCTATTAAATTTACTTATAGAGGTATTGACTTGTCATATCCGAATGGGCAAACGGTAAAACTATTTATAGATGTTAAAAAGTTGATGGAGGAATGGTATGGCAAAGGGTTTTTCGTAACGCCGTTGCCCATAGGTGGAAAAGGATATGCAAAAGTTGCGGGCAATCGCCGTGTTGTTATCTTTTCGGAAAAAGAATATGAAGTGATGGTGGTGGTTACAGATTTAACTTTTCAACAATGAGAAAAATACATAAAATCTTTTAAAATGAGGTTTTTATAAATAAGATAAAAATGTATAAATATAAAAACATAGCCGTTGTTTTAAGTCTTTTGTTCCTTTTTGCTTGTCAAAAAACAACAAAACAAGAGCAAACAGGTACGCCTATTTTCAAGCTTTTGGAAGCCGAACAAACAGGCATTGACTTCTCAAATGACTTGACTGTTAACTTAGATTTTAATATTTTTAAGTATATGTACTACTACAATGGGGCGGGTTTAGGTGTTGGTGACTTCAATAACGATGGTTTGTTAGATGTTTTTTTTACAGGTAATCGTGTGCCGAATAAGATGTATTTGAACAAAGGCGGCTTGAAATTTCAAGATATTACGGAGGCGGCTGGTTTTGAAAAAAACAATGATTGGTCGAATGGCGTAGCGGTTGTGGACATCAATCAAGATGGATTTTTAGACATATATATAAGTGTGGTCGGTAATTATATGCAGTTACAAAGTCATAATAAATTGTATATCAATAAAGGCATTTCCCCTTCTGGGGTTCAGGGGGTTGGCGTACCTCAATTTGAAGAACAATCGAAGCAATATGGCTTAGATTTAGTAGGTTTTGGTACACAAGCCACGTTTTTTGACTACGATTTAGATGGTGATTTAGATATGTTTCAACTCAATCACTCGCTGCACAACAACGGGACTTTTGGTCCACGCGCTGTTTTTCAACAAGGGAAAAACCAGTTTCATCCGCTTTCAGGGGATCGTTTTTTTAGAAATGACAATGGTAAATATGTTGAAATAACAAGAACTGTTGGCATTTATAGCAATGCTTTAGGTTACGGTTTGGGTTTAGCCGTGGGCGATGTTAACGGCGATGGTTATCCCGATATGTATATTGGCAACGATTTCCATGAAAACGATTACCTCTATATCAATCAAAAAAACGGTACTTTCAAGGAGGAAATCACGAATTATATCAATCATACCAGCACTTTTAGTATGGGTGTGGATATTGGTGACTTAAATAATGACGGTTGGAATGACATTATGAGCCTCGATATGCAGCCTTATACCCCCTCAGTATTAAAGGCTTCGGAGGGCGAAGATGCGTTTGGAACATACCAATTCAAACGGGGTTTGGGTTATAATTATCAATATGCCCGTAATGCTTTACAAATCAATAATGGGAATGGGACTATGAGCGAAGTGGCAACCTATTCAGGGATTCAAGCCACGGATTGGTCGTGGGCAACGCTATTTTTTGATTATGACAATGATGGACACAAAGATATTTTTGTAAGCAATGGCATTCCTAAAAGGATGAATGATATTGATTATATTAAGTTTGCGTCGGAGGATGATTTCCAAGCTAAGACGAGGGCTAATACATTGGTTGATAAGGATTTAGATTTGATTCGGAATATTCCAGAAATAAAATTGGACAATAAATTATTTCATAATGCAGGTCATTTAAAGTTTAAAGACCAACAGTTTTTGATTCAAAACAATAAAGTTTCCTATTCCAATGGGGCGGCTTATGCGGACTTGGACAATGATGGCGATTTGGATATTATTACTTCAAATATCAACGACAAGGCTTTTATTTATGAAAATATTGCCCCACATGATTCAGCACATCAAATGTTAACACTCAAATTGGTGGGTTCTGAAAAAAATAAAAATGCCATTGGTAGTAAACTGATTGCATATTGTAAAGACTCTGTAATGGTATATGAAAAATATCCGACACATGGCTTTCAATCGAGTATGGAAACACCTTTATATGCGGGTTTGGGCAACCCGTCAGTCATTGACAGTTTGGTGTTGGTTTGGACAGATAATACGTTTCAAAAATTGGATAAAGCGACTTTGAAATTTCAAGGCATAAATGAAATAATTTTTAAAAAAGGTTTGCAAAAATTTGATTATCAACGATTTATAAGTTCAAAAAAGTCCCCCCTCAGTAAAATAACAGATATTACACCTCAAACAAAATTAGATTTTAAACATAAAGAAAATGATTTTATAGAGTTTGACCGCGAGCCACTTTTACCACATTTAACCTCAACCGATGGACCCGCCTTAGCCGTCGGTGACATCAACGGCGATGGTTTAGACGATGTATTTTTTGGCAATGCCAAATGGGAGAAAGCAGGTTTGTTTTTGCAAAAAGGCGATGGTACTTTTTCAAAATTGCTTTGCGCTGCGCTTGATACGGACAGTGTTTATGAAGACGTTGATGCTTTGTTGATTGACGTGGACAAGGACAATGATAAAGATTTAGTGGTGGGTACAGGTGGCAATGAATTTTATAATAATGACACAAAACAACAGTCTCGCGTTTATTTGAATGATGGGAAAGGCAATTTTACACGCTTTGCTGATGCTTTTAAAGACCTTTATGCGACAGTTAGCACTTTACAAGCCTTAGATTTTAATGGCGATGGTTATTTAGATTTGTACATGGGCGCACGTTCAGTTGTGTGGGCTTATGGCGAAACGCCACATTCCTATCTTTTACAAAATGATGGTCATGGACATTTTACTGACGTGACCCCTCAGTACAACAAGGATTTGGGGGCATTGGGCATGATTAAAAATTCGGCTTTGGTTGACTTAAATAAAGATGGCAAACAAGACCTCATTGTAGCGGTTGAATGGGACTGTATTTATGCTTTTTTGCAAGAAAATAAGTCATTTAAGACAGTAAAGCTAACGGAAAAGAAAGGTTGGTGGAATTTTGTGTTGCCTTATGATTTGGATAATGATGGTGATATTGACTTGATAGTAGGCAATTTAGGGGAAAATTCAAGGTTCAATGCAAGTGAAAAAGAGCCAGTGCGCATGTACTACAATGACTTTGATGACAATAGTAAAAAAGAGCAAATTGTTACTTCGTATTTACAAGGGAAGGAACACGTTTTTGCAACAATCGCAGATTTACAAAAGCAAGTCCCGATATTGAAAAAGAAAATTCTTTACGCTCGTAAATTTGCAGAAATGAGCTTGGAGGAAATTTTTACAGCAGAAAAGCTTAAAAAATCGAAAAAATATGAAGCCAATTACTTCGACAATGCGGTGTTGATTAATCAAGGCAATGGTACATTTGAAACCTTTTCACTGCCTGATTTGGCACAGCTAACACCTTATAGGGCGGCGCAAATCATTGATGCTAATGGTGATAATTTGCCCGATGTGTTGATGTATGGCAATTATTATGGCAATAATATTCAGTTAGGACGTTACGATTCTGATTATGGTAAAATTTTAATCAACAAGGGCAATTGCCAGTTTGAGGTGCAATCTACTGAGGGGGTGCAAATACGAGGAGAGGTACGGCGTATGTTGCCCATTGTTATATCAAAGAGAGGTAAAAGCAAAACGTTTATATTGGGCATAAATAATGAGAAAACACGTATTCTGAGTATTGAGTAATTATTAGACCAAACCATTTATTTATTTGCATAAAAAAACGCTATCATTGCCGCAAAAAGAGAACCAAATATTAAAGTATGCTTCTACAATTTCCACAAGACTTTTTTTGGGGTACGTCAACTGCCTCAGCACAAATAGAGACGGCTTCCGAGCATTCATTCAAGGGGTTACGCGCTCGTGATGGCCATGTTTTTGCGAGAACTGCCGACCATGAGTTGCGCCGCGATGAAGATGTGCAGCATATTTGTCGTTTTGGAACAGTTTATCGGTGCAGTGTGGATTGGGCGCGTTTGCAAACAGAGCCTTATGGCGGTTTTCACCACGAGACGGTTGTTGAATATCGGCATTTTTTTCAACAATTAAATGATGGCGGAACGGATATCATGTTTGTTTTGCATCATTTTGCGAACCCCAAATGGTTTGAAGCAAAGGGCGGCTGGCTTTATGAGGAGAATGTAGGTTTTTTCATGGATTTTGTTAGAAAGTGTATTTTTCATTTTAGTAAATATGTATCGTATTGGAATACATTTAACGAACCGAATGTGTATGCAATGAATGCGTATTTTTTAGGCGTTTTTCCACCTTTTCGCAAGCGATTTGGACAAGCGAATGAGGTGTTGAAAAATATGAGTATTGCACATAACACGATTTATACACTTCTTAAAGTGAATGATAGGAATAAACCAGTTGGTATTTCGTTGAATACAGCTTCCATAAAGGGTTCAAATATAAGGTATTCTGTCGCTAAGATAGCGAGTTATTGGTTCAATAAATGGTCAGCGTCGCATTTTGAAAAAGTAGATTTTTTGGGATTGAGTTATTATGCTCATGTACTTTTTGACCCGGAACCGATTTTAGAAGCGCATCGTTCAGGTAAAATGGCTAAAATGGGCGTTGCACACGACAAAATGTGGGTATATAAACCACAAGCATTGGGTAAAATACTGCGGCAGTTTTATAACAAGTACCAAAAGTCTATAATTATAACAGAAAATGGTATTTGTACGGATGAAGACGCCCATCGCGTACAAGCGATAAAAGATTATTTGACGGTGATACATGAGGCGATAAGAGACGGTGTACAAGTAAAGGGCTATATTCATAGATCAACATTTGACAGTTTTGAGTGGAATTTCGGTCTAACGTACCGATTTGGTCTGTTAAAAGTAGATATTGAGACTAAAAATAGGTTGGATACTGAGGGGGCTCGTTTTTATGAAAGGGTTACAAAAACGAACGCTATTGAGGTATAAGAGCATAGAAAGGGCAAACAAAGATTAAAAAAATAATTTTTCTTGAAAAAAGTTTGCAAGGTTTTAAAATAGATATATCTTTGCAACGCTTTTTGAGAAACGGCTTTCGAGAGCATAAAATTTTCAAGAAAGTCGCCATCACATATGTTCTTTTACCTGTTTTACTCTTGGAAAACACAATAAATAAGCCAGTGTAGCTCAGTTGGTAGAGCAGCTGATTTGTAATCAGCTGGTCGGGGGTTCGAGTCCCTCTACTGGCTCTTAGTTGGGAGTATTCCAGAGCGGCCAAATGGGGCAGACTGTAAATCTGCTGGTTACACCTTCGGTGGTTCGAATCCATCTGCTCCCACCCATTCTTCCCTATTATTGGTCGAGACTTGTCAATAGTCAATAGTCATTTCGTCATTTGTAAAATATGGCAAATGACTATTGACGAATGACAATACAAGCGGAAGTAGCTCAATTGGTAGAGCGACAGCCTTCCAAGCTGTAGGTCGCGAGTTCGAGACTCGTCTTCCGCTCTTCAGCTGACATTGACGATTTACGATTTTAAATTTACGTTTTACCGTATCTGATGCAACAACTCACCTCGTTAATCGTAAATCTACTTACAAAAAGAGAATCGTAAATATCAATTAAGCCGTAGAGCTACTTAGTATAAGCCGTTGTAGCTCAGTGGTAGAGCACTTCCTTGGTAAGGAAGAGGTCGCGGGTTCAATTCCCATCAACGGCTCGAAAGAGAAGGGGATTGAATCCTTTTAGTATTTTGACGTGTATGAATTACCTGATTTTCAGGTTTTGAATAAATAATCTATTTCCGAAATTTTTAAAATTTAAAAAAATAATTCAATGGCTAAGGAAACCTTTGACAGGTCGAAACCGCACCTTAATATCGGTACAATCGGTCACGTTGACCACGGTAAAACTACTTTGACTGCAGCAATCACAACAGTTCTTGCAGCAGAAGATGGTAACAATAAAGTGATGTCTTATGACTCAATTGATGCTGCTCCTGAAGAAAAAGAGCGTGGTATCACTATCAATACAGCACACGTTGAGTATCAAACAAAAAATCGTCACTATGCACACGTTGACTGTCCAGGGCACGCGGACTATGTTAAAAACATGGTAACTGGTGCTGCCCAAATGGACGGTGCTATCCTTGTTGTGGCTGCGACTGATGGTCCAATGCCCCAAACACGTGAGCATATCCTACTTGCACGTCAGGTCGGTGTTCCTTCCATTGTTGTTTTTATGAATAAAGTTGACCTTGTTGAAGACGAGGAAATGTTGGAACTTGTTGAGATGGAAGTTCGTGAATTGTTAAGCAAATACGAATTTGATGGTGACAATACGCCAGTTATTCAAGGTTCTGCAATCAAAGCGTTGAGTGGCGATGCAGGTGGTGTGGCTCAAGTAAAAGAATTGATGGAAGCTTGTGATACGTGGATTAAACAACCCCCTCGTTTGACGGAATTGCCTTTCTTGATGCCAGTAGAGGACGTGTTCTCAATCACTGGTCGTGGCACTGTTGCGACGGGTCGTATCGAGCGTGGCGTTATCAAGGTAGGTGAATCAGTTGAAATCATCGGTATGCAAGCAGAAGGTGCGAAAATCACTTCAACTTGTACAGGGGTTGAAATGTTCCGCAAATTGCTTGACCGTGGTGAAGCGGGTGACAACGCTGGTATCCTTTTACGTGGTGTTGACAAAGAAGCCATCAAACGCGGTATGGTTATTTGCAAGCCAGGTTCAGTGAAACCACACAAAAAATTCAAATGCCAAATCTACGTTTTGTCGAAAGATGAAGGTGGTCGTCACACACCGTTCTTCAACGGTTACCGCCCACAGTTCTACTTCCGCACAACAGACGTAACAGGTGATTGTAAATTACCTGCAAACGTTGAGATGGTAATGCCTGGTGACAACATCGAACTTGAAGTTGCGCTCATCAACTCAATTGCAATGGAGAAAGGTCTTCGATTTGCGATTCGTGAAGGTGGTCGTACAGTCGGTGCAGGTCAGGTAACAGAAATTCTTGACTAATATTCTCGAAAAATACGTGTCAATAGTCATTTTATGTTATCTTTGATGGCTAAATGGCTATTGACATTTTTTTCTTTTACACGGGCATAGCTCAACTGGTAGAGTGGCGGTCTCCAAAACCGCAGGTTGCGGGTTCGATCCCTGCTGCCCGTGCTAAGTTCCAATAAAAATTAGAAGTGGAGAAAAAAAAATCTTCTCGGTTTATCCTTTTAATTTTTAAGCCTTAAATTTTCATAAAAAATACTGAGGGGGGAATCCCCTTTTTTTTTTAAACTGAATTGAAGTCATGAATATTAAGCAGTACGTATTAGAAAGTGCAGAAGAATTTCGCACCAAAATGACTTGGCCTACATGGTCAAATTTGCAACAAACAACGGGTGTTGTATTGTTAGCAAGTTTGTTATTGTCGCTCATTATCTTTGGTATGGATGGTGTGGCGAACTTTGCTTTGAAACTTGTTTATGGTGTAAAATAATTGTGTATTGAAAATGGGCTTGATAAAGGCTTTAAGACAGTACCAATAACCAATAAAAAAATGTCAGAAGAAACAAGATGGTATTCCCTCCGCGTCATTAGCGGCAAAGAACGGGTCATCAAAGAACGGATTGATAAAGAAATAGCAGCTGAGAAATGGGGTGAATATATCCCGAATGTCGTTGTACCCACTGAAAAGGTTTATAAAATACGTGGTGGCAAAAAAGTTATTACTGAGCGTAATATCTTGCCTGGTTACATTCTCGTTGAAGCTGTTCCTGCAAAATTGAAAGGCGATATTGTCACAGCTATCGTCAATTTGCAAAATGTCATTCACTTCCTTGGAAAAAACGACCCTATTCCAATGCAAACTTCGGAAGCCAAACGTTTACTGGGTGTGGTAGACGATACGCAAAGTTCTGGCGAGACACTTGTAGAACCTTATATCATCGGTGAAACAATTAAAATCACTGACGGTGCTTTTGTTGATTTTATTGGTGAAATTCAGGAAATCAACGAAGAGAAAAAGAAACTCAAAGTCATTGTTAAAATTTTTGGACGCGGCACAGAGGTTGAGTTGAGCTTTATGCAAGTAGAAAAACAATAGTAGTAATTATATTTCGATATAAAAAGCGGTTTAAAATCTCATAGAAGAGTTTGAACCGCTTTTTTTATGTCAAATTTTGATAGTTAGCCATAATGCAACTGAAAATAATTACCATTTTTCCACTGTTTGTGACGGCAATAAAAACCTACTTTAAGGAGATGATATCAAAACTTTGTTATCATCTTTATTTTGTGCTTTTTAAATTTAAATAATAAAGTATGTATAAATGTTTTTCATATAAATATTTAAACATTGTCTATAAATAATTACTAAAAATACCTTTTTTTAGCCTTGATTTTGATGCTTAGAATTTGCTTTCAAGAATGAAAAACACCTTAATTTGTGAGATAATTGCGATGAAGAGTCTTTATATGCCCGTTGCTGAATATGCCTCCTTATCCTCCCGCAGTAAATAAGCTTTAAAAGTTGCTTTTAATTCTTCGCCCGTAGTTCTTCTTTTGAAGGAAAGCTCTCCCCCTATTTCTGTTTGGCATTTTATTTAACATTGTGTTTTTTAATCATTTTACTAAAACTTTAAGCAAATCATGAACAAACTGTACTCATGTCACTTGCAAGGTCGTGCCTTGCTATTCACACTTCTTATGCTTATGATAGCCCCCCTCAGTATGCACAGCTTTGGGCAATCACCTTGCACAGCTCCCATAACCCGTCAAGCGACAAATGGAAAATCTACTAATACGAATATTTATGACGACATCACCCTTGCCATGACAAATCTCCTTGGGGATGGCACAGAAGCGGCGTGGGTAATGGAAGCTGGGGGGACGTTTACAGAGAATCCTGATGGTACAGCCCGTTTTCAAGGAACGGTCAAACAATTTGGTGATTATACGACTTCACGCCGTCTGGTTGTAGATTTTCTTTTAAGTGGAAAATCTTATACACCTGGAGCTGTAGGTTCATACAACGAAACAGGTGTCCCGACAGCAGGTTGGTATTATTATAATAGTTTGTCAGGCACAATGACGGGTTTAGATGCACTCGCAGGCGGACAATTAAGCCTTGCGATTAACATGCACCCTTTCCAAGTTGGCATTGGTGCCAACCAACTTTTTAGTGCCGAAGACCAAGTATCAAACGGTGCAGGTGGTTGGTTTACTTGGACGGTTGTATCTCAACCAACGGATATTGCGTATCAGTTCACAGATTATATTCCTGGATTTACCATTTCAGATATTGCTATTCTGCTCAGTGGTACCCCCTCAGTACCTTGTCCAATTAATGGCAGTATTGGAGACCAAGTTTATTGTGACAACAACAACAATGGTGTATTTGATGCGGGTGATATGCCTACTTTAGGTTTGACAATAACATTGTTTGATGCCAATTTTGCTGTCATAACAACGCAAGTGGTTGATGCAAATGGCAAATATTTATTCACTGATCTTCCCGCAGGTATTTATAATGTCGCGTTTCCAGAAGCAACTTTGGATGGTAAACCACAAAGGGTTTTAGGTCCTATCAATGTTGTCTTAGCCGAGGGTCAAAACTATTTAGATGCTGACAAAGGCTACTATAAACCCGCTCCTGCTATTGGCAGTATAGGTGACCAAGCTTATTGCGATAACAACAATAATGGTGTATTTGATGCGGGTGATATGCCAGCTTTAGGCTTGACAATAACATTGTGCGATGCCAATTTTGCTCTGATAACCACCCAAGCTGTTGATGCGAATGGTAAATATTTATTCACCAATCTTCCCGAAGGTACATATAATGTTAAATTCCCTGAAACGACTTTAGATGGTAAACCACAACGTGAGTTAGGGCCTATCAATGTCGTCTTAGCTGCGGGTCAAAACTTTTTAGACGCGGATAAAGGCTACTATAAAGCACCCGTTGACCCATGTTTGAACGATATCCAGAAACCTGTTTTCCTTAGTAAGCCTACTGATATTACAGTATCGGCGGACTGTCGTACCAATAAAGCGATTGTAACTTGGACAAAACCAACGGTATCAGATAATTGCTCAACGCCTGTCGTCATAGCTACATGTACTTCTGGTTCGAGCTTCAATGTAGGTACAACTATCGTTACTTATACTGCTACTGATGCCAAAGGTAATGCAACGACTTGCACTTTTAAAATCATTGTCAATGCTACGAATGATACACAAGCACCTGTTTTCTCAAATTGCCCTTCTAATATTATTAAAGATGTTACGGGTATGTCAGGTTCTTGTTGGACTATCAACTGGACAGCACCGACAGCAACGGACAACTGTTCGACCCCCTCAGTAATATCCAATTGCAACAGTGGTAAATGCTTCCCAATTGGCGTGACAACAGTGACTTATGCAGCGACAGACGTTAAAGGCAATAAAGCAACTTGTTCATTCACAATTACGATTAAGAAAACAAGTTGTACCGTATCGGGTAATACCATTACAAAGTCATGTGTCAACAATGTACCTGTCCTAAATGGTTGTAATTTAGGTAGTAATTATGAATATGTTTGGTTGAAATCAACATCTGGTTCTCCTGCACAATTAAGTCAAGCCATTGCAAGTGCGAAGGGTCAAAACTATACTTTACCAAGTTGCCCAACCATCAAAACCTATTTCGTCCGTTGGGCTCGTCCTATTGGCTGCACAAGCTGGGGCAAGGCTAACGAAAGTAATTGCATAACAATCAATGCTAATGAGTGTCAATCTGCGTGTACTGTCAATTTTAACTCAAATAAAAGTTACCGCATCATTAGTAAAAAATCAGGTAAAGCCTTAGATGTTTATGGAGCAGGTACAAGCAATAACTGTTCTATCATTCAATGGAAATATCAAGGCAATACGAACCAACAATGGCGTTTGTTCTCCGTAGGGGGCGGCTGTTTCAAAATTATGGCGCGCAATAGCGGTAAATATTTAGCTTGCCATAGCACTTCTAATAGTTCGAGTGTGTATCAATATGATTATTATTCAGGTGGTTATAAAGATTGGAAAGTTGAATGTGTCGGCAATACAGGCTACTACCGCCTTGTTCATCGGGCGAGTGGCAAATGTTTAGATGTCTGCGGAAGCTCTACTGCGGATGGCGCAAAAATGCAGATTTATACTTGGAATGGTGGGGATAATCAGCTTTTTTCAATCGAAGAAGTACCCGCGGCTTCTGGCGTTTATGCTGCATCTGCATCTGTACTCGCTATGAACGCAACGGCTGAATCTGATCGTGTTCGCCTTAGTTGGTTGACAAATACAGGCTTTGACAACGATTTTTACACCGTTGAAAAGATGAATCCTTCGACAGGTGAGTTTGACGAATTGTCATTGATTAACAATACCCAATACGATGACCAAGTGCAGACTCATGCGTTCTATGATATGAAACCTACTGAGGGGGACAATTTTTACCGTGTAAAATTGAGCAAGATAGATGGCACGGATAAATTTACAGAGGTCAAAAAAGTAACATTTAAGCGTATGATTGGCTTTGGTGCATTTCCTAACCCTGCGTCAGATGAATTATACATCAATTTGTCCGAGTATTCAGGCAAAGCCGTTGATATTCTTATATACAATACATTTGGTAAAGTCGTCACACGTGAGCATCTTAGCACCGTTGCAAATACTGTTCATAAAATAGGAGTTAACGATTTTGCAGCTGGTCAATACTTCATTAGGGTGTCGGCACAGGGAAAACGTGATGCAACACAGCAAATTGTTATTCAAAAATAAACTTATAGTAATTTTTATTGCATATTGCCTCATGCCTTCGGGTATGAGGTTTTTTTGTTTATACCATAACCTATAGATGGTATTTTTTGTAATTACATTAAAACACATTTTGATTTTAACACATAAAAAGATAATTTGCATCCGTATAAAAATCGAAATAGGTCACTAAAAATCAAAATATATGAATATGATGGTCAAAACTATATGGCTGTTAGCTGTCTTAGAATTTGCTTTGAGTTGCAATGGATTGAATAAATCTGACAATAATAATGCAGTCATAGAACAAAAAACCTCACAACCTACGACCCTAATTACACGGGAGGATTCGCTTAAACCGATTGTTTCAAATGATATATACACAATGGCAGCTATTGAAACGTGTCAATGTATCGAACCTATGGTCGAAAAAGCTAAACACCTAAAAGAGTTTGAAACAAATAGACAAATTGTAGACATGAAAAAAGTCTCCGTTGAGATGAAAGAGATGCAACCGCAAGTCCAAAAGTGCACTGATGAAATTCAAGAAAAATACAGCAGAATCAATAAAAATATTGATGAAGAGCGTATGCTGAAAGCCTTAAATACCCACTGCCCAGATATGTCCATGCTCTTTGCAAATTTTAAGACGGCTAAATAATGAAGCCATCGTCAATCAAAAATGCAGCTCACTGTTTTTATAAGTTATTGTTTATCAACACTATAGAGAATCTACGTTTTTTCAAATTCATCTTTTATCATTTCCTTGAACTACTTAGTCTTTTAGAGAGAGGTCTATTTTTATGGATAAAGAAAATTACTATATTGTATCAATGATTGTGTGATGGAAACGGTATGTCCTTTAAGGCTTACCGTTTTTTTTTATTATTTAAACGAACAAAACAGTCCATTCTAAAACCTTTTAAAGGTTCTAAAACGTTTATAGTTTGAAATGATACCAACATACCCCTAAATATTTTAGAGTTTATGATTTTGAAATTTTATAGATGCTTGAAAACCAATGATATTTACGGCTTTTGTCATTACCTTGTTTACTGTCGCAATTACCTTATTTTTAGAGTATGGAATGCCCTACATACCGATATCGCCACTTAGGAAACAAACAATAGCCAAACCCTCTGACTTGGGTTTGCGCTTCAAGCCTATCATTGTTCGCGGTGTACAGGCCGTTATACTGAGGGGGTATTTTATTCAAGCGTTAACGGTCAAAGCACGAGCCACTATCATCGTTTTACATGGCATTGGCAGCGCAAAAGAAGTTTATTTTGGCTTTGCTCGTTGGCTTGCCGAACAAGGTTTCAATGTTGTTGTTTATGACCAACGGGCGCACGGACGTAGCGGTGGTAAGTATTGTACCTTTGGTTTTTATGAAAAAAGAGATGTTTCTAAAGTGATTGACAAGGTTTTAAGAAAATATTCCAAGTTGCCAATTGGTATTCATGGCACGTCGTTGGGTGGCGCAGTAGCACTTCAGGCATTAGCAATCGAGAAAAGATTGTCATTTGGTATCATCGAAAGTACATTCAATACTTTAGAAAATGTGATTGAAGAATATGGGCGTGATATGCTCAAGTTCCGGAGTCGGTGGCTTGTGCGACGCATTCTTACTCGCTCTGCTCAGATAGCGCAGTTTCGTCCTTTCGACATCAAACCCGTCGAATCATGCCGCAATATCGAGCAACCCATACTCATGATACATGGAGATGCCGACGAAAAAATACCCATTGCCTTCAATCTTGACAATTTTAAAGCTTTGAAAACGACTGATAAAGAGTTCTTTATCGTCAAAAATGCTGGACATGACAACGTAGGTGAAGTAGGCGGTGCAATCTATCAACAAAAACTACTTGATTTTCTCAATCGTTGCGTAATTTCGTGATTTGGTTATTGGGGCGTGTTTATTGGGAAATTAGTTATTCGTTATGGTTGACTTATTTACGAATCCCTAATAACCCATCCCCAATAACAAGTAACCAATAACAAGTAACCAATAACAATACAACAATATGAAAATAGGCATTGTTTGTTACCCGACTTTTGGCGGCAGTGGCGTAGTCGCTACAGAATTAGGCTTAGGACTTGCTAAAAGAGGGCATAAAATCCATTTTATCACCTATCGGCAGCCTGTCCGCTTAGCGCAACATCATTTCCATCAGAATGTCTTCTTCCACGAAGTCAGTAATGTGGACTATCCGCTTTTTGAGTATCCGCCGTACGACACAGCTCTGGCTTCCAAAATGGTGGATGTTGTCAAGTATGAAAACCTCGATATCTTGCACGTTCACTACGCCATTCCACATGCAACTGTGGCTTATATTGTCAAAAAAATCTTATTAGCAGAAGGGCGATACGTACCTGTCATTACCACTTTACATGGTACTGATATTACTTTGGTGGGCAATAACCGTGCTTTTGCCCCTGTGGTTCAGTTCAGTATCAACAAGTCAGATGGTGTGACCGCCGTTTCAGAATCCTTGAAAAAAGATACTTTAGCCCATTTCGATATTGATAAAGAAATAAAAGTCATCTATAATTTTATTGATTTTGAACGTTTTAAAAAGATAAATAAAGATCATTTTAAAAAAATCATCGCGCCCGATGGTGAAAAAATACTTGTCCACACATCCAATTTCCGTAAAGTCAAACGGGTTGAAGATGTGATTTATATTTTTAAAAAAGTATTTGAACACATACCCTCAAAACTACTCCTCATTGGCGACGGCCCTGAAAGACAGTCCCTTGAGGAACTGTGTCGTCAGCTCCACCTATGCGACGAAATCCGTTTCCTCGGTAAGCAGGATGCCGTCGAAGAACTGTTAGCTATTGCAGATTTATTCGTCATCCCTTCTGGTTCAGAAAGTTTTGGCTTGTCGGCGTTGGAGGCTATGGCTTGCGAAGTACCTGTTTTGTCTTCCAATGCAGGTGGTTTGCCCGAAGTTAATATTCATGGTGTTACAGGATATATGAGCGATATAGGTAATGTTGAAGAAATGGCTGCATACGCTATTCGTCTATTGAGCAATGAGGAACTGCATCAACAATTCAGAAAAAATGCCCTCGCCCAAGCCAAAAGGTTTGATATTCATAATATTATTCCACAATACGAAGCCTACTATGAAGATATTTTAGAAAAATCAGTATGGGAAAAAGCTCTATGATTGGAAAATTGGTTAATGGTTATTAGGAAATTGGTTACTCATATTCGAAATCCGTAGTAACCAATTTCCTAATAACCATTAACCAATTTCCCAATAACCAAACAGGCAACCACCCCCTCAGTATTTTCGTAGTTTGAACCATAGTACACACGGGAAATAGGTGTAATAAAAGGCTTTACAATGTAAAATTTTATGACAGACAAAGACCTCAACTCACTCGTTGAAGGCTGCCGTGTAGGAGAACGCACGAGCCAACAAAGGCTGTACACGCATTTCCACAATTATGCGTTGACGGTCTGTTCGCGTTATGCCGCTACCGCTGATGAGGCAAAAGAGGTCTTAAATGATGCTTTTTTTAAAATTTTTACGAAAATTGACCTCTATAATCCCCAATATTCCTTCAAAGGTTGGCTGCACCGCATCGTTGTTAATACTGCCATTGACCGCTATAGAAGTTTGCAAAATCAACCAAGACACGAAGAATTGAACTATACGACAGGGATTGAAGTGGAAACGGAAATTATTGAAAAACTAACACGCGAAGAGATTTTTAAAATGGTCGTCAACTTGTCACCTGCTTATAAAACCGTCTTCAATTTATTCGTCGTTGATGGTTTTTCTCATGCCGAAATTGCTGAAAAACTCGGTATTACTGAGGGGGCATCCAAGTCAAATCTGTCGAAAGCACGAGGGCAATTAAAAAGAATGTTGATGACAAATGATAATGAAATGGGTCAGCGTATGAATGGTTAAAATGAATAATCCGTAAAATGAGCGATAAAGATTTTGATAAAATAATGGGCGATAAACTGCGTGAAGAACGTACCTTTTCCTCTGTAGATAAGGATTGGGAGCAACTTTCAACGCGCCTTGATACGAAAATCCAAACGAATGAAAAAGACAATCGGCGGCGAGGGGCAGCATGGTTGTGGTGGCTGGTGTTACCAATTTTATCGCTACTCTTGTGGCAAATGAATGAATTGAAAAATCAAAACAAACAGTTAGCCTTGCAACTTGCGGCAATGCAATCGCAACTCCTTACCTACAAATCAGAAAGAGATGCAAGGGAGCATCAGATGTCCAAAACCGACACTGTCCTTATTTATCAGTATGTGCCTTCAACAAAAGCAAATAAGCAAAGTGAGTCATATACCCAGTCCTCTAAAAAAAGTATACTTAAAGCGCCCCCCTCACAAAAGGAGTCTATAACAGTATCAAAAGGGTTTACAGATAATTCCTCCGCTATTTTAAACAAATCTAAGGGTTTATCCATATCCAAAATCATTGACAAACAAGATACAATCATTCCAAAATCGCAGTATGATGAGCATAAAATGTCTGAATTGTTGGACAAATTAGCCTCATTGGACAAACAAATGCTGGATTTGAAACAAGCCTTGTCAGACAGTAAAGCCAACGCTGCAACCTTAGTGGATTGCGCCAGAATGCAAGATTCATTAGCAAAACAACTTATAGCTGCAAGGGCATTAGTAGATTCTTTGAAACAGCATCCCCTCAGTATAGAAGCCCTAAAATTCGATAAACCATTGAATAACAAACGTTTATTCGTCGGTATTCAAGGCGGACAAATCAGTTATAGAACAACATGGATAAATACTTATGGCGTTGAAATTTATAAAAATATCAAAAGCTATCAAGTCGGTTTGAAATTAGAATATGCTTTAACGGATAAATTAAGACTTACTGCTGAGGGTGATTTTTGCCCCTTTTCGTTCACTAATTATTGGCAAGACAGCCGATACAATTTACCTGCTTTGCAATTTGATTATCAAAAAGAAAAATTCCTAAAAGCAGAGTCCAAGCAATCCCTTTTTCAAGGCAATATCGGCGCAAAATATTTGTTTACTGAGGGGTCAACGAAGTGGCGACCTTTCATATCGGTAGCTTATACACTTATGCGTATTCAGCCGTTTGAAACAAAATTTACTTATCAATCCTTGTGGGGACCAACGTACAGACAAGAAAATGTATCCTCAAAAGCCATTAATGTATCTAATTTACTCTTACTAAGCGGTGGTTTAGAATACCGTTTTTCAAAACATGGCGTCGCCCAAGCGGAGGTTTTTTATTACAAAGATGTCAACAAAACCCATAATACATTTGATTTATTCGGTCTCAGAGCTGCCATTTTGTTAAACATTAAATAGTCAATGATGGATAATGGATAATGAAAAATGCCAAACGCGTTAGAGCCGTTTGGCATTTTTCATTATCCATTATTCGCTATCCCTTATTATTCCGACATATCCATCGTTGTAAATACATTGGCAACATCCTCGTCTTCTTCCAAGCGGTCAATGAGCTTGAAAATAGCATCTGTTTCTTCGTCATTAAGTTGTTTTGTCATGGTTGGAATGCGTTCCAAGCCTGATTCGTCGATTTCGATGCCTTTATCTTCCAAAAATTTTTGCATGGTACCGAAATCGGTGAAATTGCAAAAGATTGCCCACACATCGCCTTCGTCTTTGATTTCGTCTAAACCATAGTCAATCATCTCAAATTCCAATTCCTCATATTCAGGCAGCACTTCTTTTTTGATGCGGAAAACGCCTTTTCGGACAAACATAAAATCAACTGAGCCAAAAGTACCGAGTGTGCCACCACATTTATTGAAGTGCATGCGGATATTGGCTACTGTCCGTGTTGTGTTATTTGTCGTGGTTTCAACCATGACGGCAATACCATGAGGGCCATAACCTTCGTAAACGACTTCTGCATAGTTTTCTGCGTCTTTAGCCGAAGCATTTTTGATAGCCGACTCAACGTTTGTTTTAGGCATATTTGCCTTTTTTGCATTATTGATAGCTGAACGCAAACGTGAATTGTAGTTTGGGTCTGTGCCGCCTTCCTTGACCGCTAAGGCAATCTCTTTTCCAATTTTTGTAAATGTCTTTGCCATTGCGCCCCAACGTGCAAATTTTCTGGCTTTTCGATATTCAAACGCTCTTCCCATGAGGTTTCCGTTATTTTTATTATTCGTTATTGATAAAATGCGGCGCAAATTTAAAGCATTTAGACCACAGATGAGACTGAATAGAGTGATTTACGCCAATATTTTTTTCACCTATTCATCAATCTTTAATAGACAAACGATGCACACCGCAGTCATGCTTTTGAAGCAATAAAGCAACTAATTTTTGATAGGCGGTTTCATCATTTTTATAGTCAATATCTTCAACATCAACGATGAGAATAGGCAATTCGGTTTCGGTTCTAAAATATTCAAAATAAACATTTTGGATGCCTGTTAAGTATTCAGCAGAAATATCTGTTTCAAAATTGCGACCTCGTTTGCGAATGTTTTTCATCACATCTTCGACACTGCGATGCAAATAAACGAGTAAATCGGGCTTCGGAAAAGCTGTGTTTAAGACCTCAAAAAGGCGTTGAAACAAGCGAAACTCCGCTTCATTCAAGTTGTTTTTAGCAAAAAGCAAGGTTTTTAGAAAAAAATAGTCCGCTATACTGAGGGGTGTAAAAAGGTCTGCTCCCGACGAAAAAGCTGTTTGCAATTGATTGTGTCGTTCCGTCATAAAAAACAATTCTACAGGAAACGCATATCGTGCAGGTTGGTCATAAAACAGCGGCAGAAATGGATTGTCCGTAAACTGTTCGAGTATCAAACGGCAATTAAAATCACGTGCCAACAGCTCACAAAAGGTTGTTTTGCCAGCACCGATATTGCCTTCAATGGCGATAAAATGATAGGGTAATGGTGAATGGTGAATGGTGAATGGTGAATGATTGCTCACGTTTGTTATTGTTAAATAGTTCTATTCGTAATTGTAAATTGACGACATGATTTCAAATCATGCCTTCAATAAGCCTTGATAAGCAATGAGTTGATTCAAAAAAATAAATATTATTGATTCGTTTTATTATCAATAATTTAATCTAACATAAACACATCAAGCGGGTCTTTACTGTCCATATAAATGTCCTCAATTGTCATAAGTAAAACAGGATGCTCGACTTCTCCAGCAATTTCCATCAAGGGTATAAGTGCAAAATTGCGTTTAGGTAATTCAGAATGTGGGATGACCAAATTAGGTTCATTGACCACAAAATTATCATACAACAAAATGTCAATATCAATCGTCCGTTCCGCCCATTTTGTGGTGCGTTCACGCCCCATTTCGTTCTCAATTTTGAGGATTTGCTCCATCAGTTTTTGTGGATTGAGCGATGTTTCGACCGCTACCGCTTGATTGATAAAGTCCGATTGATTCGTCACGCCCCAAGCCTGTGTCTCATATAGATGCGACTTTTCAGTGACCCGACCAATCATGCGGTGAAGTTTTTCAACAGCCTGTGAAAGGAATGCTTTTCTATCGCCTTTATTTGAACCTATGAGTAGGTAGGCTGTTCGTGGTTTGTATGATGTTGCCATGCGGCAAAAGTAATAAAAAAAAACGCTTGTTAAATTAAAACCACCCCCTCAGTATAAAGTTTCAATTGGTTGTCTGTAGGGTGCAGTTCAGTAATAAGGTAGTCCATCTCGTTCCAGTCAGCAATTTTCAGCCGCATCGAAGAGTTCAATTTCTCTGAAATTGTTAAAATAACAGTTTTTTCAGCTGATTTTATCATCGCTTTTTTGACTTGCACACTTTCCCAATCCGAATCCATCAAGCCGTCGGTGGGGTTAATGGCATTTGTACCCATGATGCACAGATCCGCTTTTATTTCGGATAGCTTCTGAACCACATTGCCACCCACGGCCATTTGGCTGTAATTCGATATTTTTCCACCAATCATAATCGTCTCTACATTTGGTTTTTCTACCAAATCCATGACCGTAAATGGGTTCATCGTGACGAAAGTAGCGGTCAAAGAGTCGGGAATCATGCGTATCAGTTCACGCACTGTTGTACCGCCACCGATGAGTACATACATGCCATTTTGTATCAATTTTAAGGCTTTTTGAGCAATAATCTGCTTACTACTCAAGGCGTATACCTCCGCTTGCAAGGCATTGGGGTGGTAAGTGCTGACCATCGCCCCGCCGCGCACTTTGATAACACGACCTTCTAAAGACAATTCGTTGAGATCACGCCGAATTGTATCCTCCGACACATTGGTTAGAGAACTCAAATCGCTAAAAGTGACTCGGGTGTGGATATTCACTTGACGCATTATCAAGTCTTTCCGTTCATTTTTAAGTAAGGTGACACTCATAAAAAATAAAAAATGATAAATGTTGAATAATGAAATTGTCCCCCTCCGTATTTTTTTCACATTTTTTGCAAATTTTGCAAAAAACATAATTTTAATCAAAGATAGATAACTTTACTATTTTGTAAAAAAAAAAACGTTTTTATGATTCAAGGTATCAAAAATCCATTTTTTTTTATTTTTTATCATAAAAATACCAGGCAAAATAGCTGGCTGCAACAAATTTATTTCTAAATTTGCTGCAAATTTTGCAAACTAATTTTTCTAAATTTAAAATTAAATAGAACGGATGCTATATCTCGGATGATTTTTAAAAGCCATCCGAGATATTCCAATCACAATTATTTTTTCTTTTCTGACGAAAAGGGTTTGTTACATAACGAGGGCGACGAATAGGTCGCACTCGTTTTTTTATACATGACAGTTCATACGCCGTTTTTGACAGTTCATAACTTTCCAATTGCCCCCCTCAGTATTTCGATGGATTTTTGTGCTATCAATTTAAGATGAAGACGCAACTAAAATGTCTTAAAAAAAACTCAATTGTTTATCAAAAAATCTAAATGTTATGAAATCTACTCGACTGTTTTTAACACTCACGTTACTCACTTTTTGGAGCTTTTGTTTTGCTCAAATCACCCAAACCATTCGAGGCGTTGTTTTAGACAAACAAGCTGAATCGCCGCTTGTTGGTGCTGCCGTTGTCATCGAAGGGACGAAACCTTTAATGGGTTCTGTTACTGACGAAAACGGTATTTTTAACATCCCACACGTGCCAACAGGTCGCTATCAACTCATCATCAGTTTTTTGGGTTATAATGCTTCCACCTTACCTAACATCGTTGTCAATGCAGGAAAAGAAACCGTTTTAACCGTGTCGCTCGAAGAATCTATTACGAAACTCGATGCCGTTACAGTTTCTGGAAAAGTGGATAAAACATTGACAATGAATGAGTTGGCAACTATTTCATCACGCCAATTCAATGTCGAAGAAGTGCAACGTTATTCAGGCGGACGTAATGATGTCAGCCGTCTCGCTGCCAATTTTGCAGGTGTTGCTACAAACAATGACAGCCGAAATGATATTGTTATACGCGGTAATTCACCGACAGGTGTACTGTGGCGACTTGAAGGTATTCCAATTCCAAACCCGAACCATTTTTCAACTCTAGGGACGACAGGGGGACCCGTTTCTGCCATGAATCCTAATATGATTCGCAATTCTGACTTTTTAACGTCCGCTTTCCCAGCCGAATACGGCAATGCCAATGCAGGTGTTTTCGACATCGGTTTGCGGAATGGCAACAAAGAAAAATATGAATTTACGGCACAACTATCCGCTTTCAGTGGTCTCGAAGCGATGATGGAAGGACCCCTCAGTAAAAAAGCAAACAGTGATGGACAAAACGGCTCTTTTGTCGTCGCCTACCGCCATTCTTTTGTTGAGCTGGCGCAAAAAGCAGGTATTAATGTCGGCACAGCTGCCTTGCCCCGTTATAAAGACTTGACTTTCAATGTGGATTTAGGGCAAACTAAAATCGGTAAATTCTCACTTTTCGGCATCGGTGCTTTGAGTAATATTGATTTTATCGGTGCAGAATTGAGCGAAGACGACTTTTTTGCTGACAAGTCGGAAGACAGTTATGCCGATTCCAAATTGGGCATCATCGGTTTGAGACACAATATTATTGTGGACAAAAACACATATGTCCGTACCGTCCTTTCTGCCTCTCATGCGGGCAATACTTTTAATGTGTATAAAGACAGGTGGGCGATTAAAAAACAGCACAACCTCGACATCAGCGATTTCGTTACGACTTACCGCTTGTCAAGTTATATTAACAAAAAATTCAATGCGCAATGGTCTATGCGAACAGGGGTTTTGGTTCAAAATATGAACCTTGATATTGATTCAAAAAGCCTTGACAGCAACAATCTTTGGGTGCCTTTTCGCACTTCTAAGGGGCAAATGACACTTTCTGAACTCTATTCGCAAGCGCAATATAAGCCGAGTGACAAAGTGACGGTAAATGCAGGTATCCACACACAGTACCTTGAAACCAATAAAAACTATGCGATTGAACCTCGTTTGGCAGTCAATTATTTTCTGAAACCCAACCAATCCCTCAGTATGGGTTATGGTTTGCACAGCCAAATGCAGCCTTTGCCTGTTATGCTGGATGAAGAAAAAATGCCCGACGGAACCTTGAAAAAATCAAATTTAGACCTTGATTTCACCCAAAGCCATCATTTTGTCCTTGGATATGATGTCAAAGTCGGCTCTGATTGGCATGGGCGAGTCGAAACTTACTACCAAATACTGAGGGGTGTCCCTGTAGAAAGTCGACTTAACAATTCATATTCGTTGCTAAATCAAGGAGCAGATTTCGGTTTTACTGTACCAGCGGGCTTGATGAATGAAGGTTCTGGGAAAAATATTGGCTTGGAAATGACGGTCGAAAAGTTCTTTTCTGCAGGTTGGTACACCTTGTTGACGGCTTCTTTTTTCGATTCAAAATACAAAGGTTCTGATGGCGTTGAACGCAACACGGCTTTCAATTCTAACTATATTGTGAATCTTTTGGCAGGAAAAGAGTTTAAATTTGGTAAAAAGAAACAAAATGCATTTACTTTGGACACCAAACTGACAACAGCTGGTGGTCGTTATCAAACGCCGATTGACTTAGCCGCATCAAAAGCCAAAAATGAAGAAGTCCGAGATGAAACAAAGGCATTTAGCGAACAACAATCGCCGTATTTTCGTTGGGATGTGAAAATTGGCTACACCTTAAATTCATCGAAAAGGCAGTTTACACAACAGTTTTTCCTTGATTTTCAGAATGTTACAAATCATAAAAATATCTTTCAAGAGCGGTATTCGGTGAGCCAAAACAAAACTTATAAGGTTTATCAGATTGGTTTCTTTCCAGATTTGATGTGGCGGGTGCAGTTTTAAATAATGAATTAATAACAAATATTCGAAATGGCAAATCAAAAATCCTATCCTTATGGCTTCGACGACCGTTGGCTCATGCTCTTCGGGATACCGATTGTAGGTTTTTTACTGCCCCCTATTTTTTTTGGTACGCCCATCAGTTTTGATACATTTTACTTTATGAAATCGGGCATTTCTATGTTTTATACAATCCTTTATTGGATTATTTGTCGCTATGTTTTTATAAAAGCCACGCTTAGATTTCCTGAATATTATCAAAACCAACAGCGTTTGATATGGATTGGCAGCCTCTGCCTTGTGATAATATTCACCCTGTGCAATTTTTTACATTTCTGTATTGAACCTTATCTCGGTCTTGATTTTCAAGAAATTCCGACAGGTATGCAAATCAATGCTGCGAGTTTTATGACTTTTGGTCTCATTGCGGGTATTTATGAAAGTGTCCGCAATTATGAGCTTTGGAAAACGACAAGTTTAGAAAAAGAACAATTGCAACGTGAAAACTTACAAAGCCAGTTGGCGGGTTTGAAAAATCAAGTCAATCCCCATTTTTTGTTCAATTCGTTGAATACCTTGGTGCATTTGATACCTGAAAACCCAGATTCGGCAGTCAAATTTGTTCAAAAATTGTCAAAAGTCTATCGTTATATTCTCGAAATGCGCGACACCGCGACGACCCCCCTCAGTACAGAACTCGAATTTTTGAATGCTTACGTTTTTTTATTGAAAGAACGTTTTGGCGATAATTTGCATATTGATATCCATGACGATGTTTGTAAAGATGTCATTACGGAAGGCGTATGCGAAAAGCATATCATCCCTCTTTCTCTACAAATTTTGTTTGAAAATGCTATAAAACACAATGTTATTTCGACACAACGCCCTTTAACCATTTCTGTTTCTATTGAAAACAATGAACATTTGATTATTAGAAATAACTTGCAACGTAAAAATCAAGTGCAAGAAGGGACAGGCGTTGGTTTACAAAATATCCGTAATCGTTATCAATTGGTCAGCCAAAAAGATGTTGATATTATCGTAACTAAAGAATCTTTTATTGTTTCGTTGCCATTGTTAAATATTGAAAACCAATTAGTTACGCAATAAATGAAAGTTATCATTATCGAAGACGAGCAGCCAGCGGCTTTGCAATTAAAAAAATTATTGACTCAAACTGACCCCTCAGTATCGGTCATCGAAATCATTGATTCCGTCGAGTCGTCGGTCAAGTGGTTGCAGACATTTCCTGCACCCGATGCTATTTTTATGGATATTCAGATTGCCGACGGTTTGAGTTTTGATATTTTTAACCATGTCAACATTCAATCACCCGTCGTTTTCACCACCGCTTTTGACCAATACGCCATCAAAGCCTTTAAAGTAAATGCCGTTGATTATTTGTTGAAACCCATTGATGAAGACGAATTAGGCGAAGTTTTGGATAAATTGAAGAAAAAAAAGGCGGCTGCAATGCCCTTTGACAATACTGACTTTTTAAAAAACCTATTACAGGATTTTCCAAAAAAGGACTATAAACAACGATTTTTAATCAAAAATGGGCAAAATTTAAACTCTATTGACGTATCGGATATTGCTTATTTTTTCTCTGAAGACGGCATCAATCAATTTTATGTTTTTGCCAACAAAAAGCACATTATTGAAAACACCTTAGACGAATTAGAGTCGTTTTTGAACCCAAAGGATTTTTTTCGTATCAACCGTAAACTCATCGTCAGCATTAAAGCAATTCAAAAAATTAGCCCTCATTTCAACAGCCGTTTGAAGCTATCTTTGACCCCTCAGTATAGAGACGAAATTTTAGTTGCCCGTGAGCGGGTGAGTGATTTCAAGGCTTGGCTTGGCGGATAATTTAATTAAGAATTTAAAATTAAGAATTAGGAATAATATTCAATCATAAACAATTAATAATCAATACCTGACATGGATAATTTCATAGATAAATGGCTTTTCACTTATTGGGAAATCGGAAAACGTTACTTTTTCTTAGCAACACTGATGTTTATTTTGTTTTACATCGTTTTCAAAACGCCTATGTTAGGTCGTAGAATTCAGCAAAAATTCCCTAAACACGGCGATTATTACCGCGATGTGTTCAATTCCATCATTTCTATTGGCATTTTTGCAGCCGTCAGTGTGTGGACATTGTGGATAATTCGACCCTATACGAATCTGTATAAAAACATTTCAGACTACAGTATGACGTATTATGCGTTCACGATGGTTTGGATGTTTTTTTTGCATGATTTTTATTTTTACTTTTCACATCGACTTATGCACCATCCAAAAGTGTTTCGGCTTGTGCATTTGACGCATCATAAATCGAACAATCCTTCGCCTTGGACTGCTTATGCTTTTCACCCTTTGGAAGCGGTTGTAGAAGCCGCTATCGTGCCTATCATTGCTTTTTCAATCCCTACGCACCACACAGCTATCATGTATTATATGATTTTCCAAATTGCTTACAATGTGTATGGACATTTGGGCTATGAACTATATCCTGCCAATTTTCATAAACACTGGTTAGGGAAATGGGTCAATACGGCGGTAGCCCACAATATGCACCATAAGTATTCGGTCAAAAACTATGGTTTATGGACAGTAATTTGGGATAGAATATTTGGTACGATGCACCCCCAATACGATACAGTTTATGAGAAAACAACGGGCAAACAGCCTGAGTTATATGGTGATTTAAAGGAGGCTTCCGTTCAATAATACTCGATTTATGCTATATTTGCACCGAAACTGCCCCCTCAGTATCCATAATACTGAGGGGGCAGTTTTGAAATATTTTAATCGGTAAAACGACAACAATTATTGATGAATGATGAAATATTTACTTAAAATTAAGCCATAAATCGCTCATTTTTAGAGACTTTCGAACTTTTTCACGTCAAAAAAGTTTAAAGTATAGCACATTTTAGAAACATTATTTTGAAAATTTAAAACGAAAAGAATATGTTAAATATAAATATAGGTTTTATGATCCTCGGCGGCATTGCGACCTTGGTTGGGATGTTCATCAGTAGCCGACTCAAATCAAAATTTGAATTATACAGCCAACACGGTTTGCGTAACAACTTGAGTGGTAAGGAAATAGCCGAAAGAATGTTGCGCTATTATGGTATTTATGATGTGAAAGTGCAACTTGCACAAGGTTTTTTAACGGATCATTACAATCCTTTGGATAAGACAGTGAATTTAAGCGAACCCGTTTATAATGCCCGTAGCGTTTCAGCCGCCGCCGTAGCTGCCCACGAGTGCGGTCACGCCGTGCAACATGCAGAGGCTTATGCCCCTTTGAAACTCCGTTCAGCCATCGTACCTATTGTAAAAGTATCCTCGGGCATACAACAATTTTTGTTATTGGCGGCTGTATTGACATTTGGTAGTGGCTTAGGCAAAACAATGTTGCTCATAACACTTATTGTTTTTGGTATAACAGCTTTATTCAGTCTCATCACGCTACCTGTTGAATTTGATGCCTCAAACCGTGCTTTGAAATGGTTAGAAACATCAAACACAACAATGCCGCAAGAATTGACAGATGCCAAAGATGCACTTTGGTGGGCAGCCATGACCTATGTGGCTTCTGCTATGGCAGCTTTGGCTTCCTTTGTGTACCTCCTTTGGGAGTACAATCGGCGGTAATTAAATATGAATTATGAAATATGAATGATAAAAAAAGCGGCTTTCCTACCTTTAGGGAAGTCGCTTTTTTTATCATTCATATTTCGTTTTATACTGAAGGGGAGCTAAATTTGAAATAATGGGTTACAAATTTAAACAATTCAATTATACTGAAAACGAGTGCTTCAAAATTCCTACATCATTATTCAGTTTTAAAAACCAGTTTTTCTGACAAAAACTGTTAATTTTCCGCCCTATTAAATCAAGTGCTAAAAAAAGCATAAGAAAACCATATTTACACTAATTTGACATGAGCTTTTGGAATCGTCTTTTTGGCATTAAAGCAGAACCAACAAAACCGCAACCGCGCATTAAATTTGGTCGCTACACCGACTCGTACAAGCAGCCACAGCAGTACGAAGCTTGGGAGTTGGCGCTCACAAAGTTTGAAGAACATGACTATTTAGGCTCTTATGACGCTCTTTTTCGCTATTTGAGAGACGACAATGAGGATAATGTTCGGTGGATTAAAGAAAATGGTACTATCAAATATGAAATTTTGCAAGGCTCAAAAAGAGTGACAGGCATCGCAAACGCTCAAAAATTTGTTGCCGAAGCCCGTATTGTATATGCCGATAATTTAGGTATTGCCGTCATGCGACGACTTGTTGAGTCTAATTATGTGCTTGAATACAGCCGTTATGGTCTCGACAATGACAATAATTTGGTCATCAAATTTGACTCGTCTGCGCTCGATGCGTCGCCTTATAAGCTCTACTACGCCCTCAAAGAAGTGGCGGCCAGTGCCGATAAGCAAGATGACCTCCTACTGGATGAGTTTGGGGTGCATCTGAAACCTATAGATATGGGTTCAAAAGCAGATATTGGAGAGGCAGAAAAACAAGCCAAATATGATTTCATTGTCCATAAAATTCAATCTGTTCTCAATCAGATAGATAGTAAAAAGTTAGATGTTGAAAAATATCCTGGCGGAATTTCCTATTTGTTGCTTGATGCCGCTTATCGGATTGACTACCTGACTTCACCTGAAGGCTTTTTGATGGAAACGGTTGAAAGGATGCACCGCAGTTATTTTTCGACAGAAGAGAAATCTATGGTGCTAAAAAATATTGGCTTGCGCAAAGAACTTGAAAAAATATTATTGCGCTCTAAAGAGTTGTTAGTCAGTGAATTATATGCCACAACCTCTACTTTTGGCATTCTTGTACCGAAACAGCATGACGCCATTGTGAGCCTTATAGAGGGTGAATTGCAAAATATGGACTGGTACGAAGCCAATAAACACGAATCAGTGGCGTTGGCTATCCCAGGTTATATTGTCGGTTTTGCACTGTTCAACTATGCTTTACCGAAGCCAGAGCGCGCATTGTTAACGTTTTATTTTAGGGTTTTTGAGCCTACTTTATTTGCTTCTCTTGGGTTCAATCCGCTTTATTTCGACAATCAAACAGGCGTTTTTGACCAAAAAGCGATAAAAAATAAGGTGCGTGAAATCGTTGAGCAAAGCCTTGATGTGTATCCAAAATTAGCACCTCATTATGCTTCCTTGGACTTCAAGACCCCCGCTAAATTTGCGCGGTCTTATTTATTAATGTTAAAGAACTTAGATTTTTATAAAAAGTAATATAATGGAGAATGGTAAACTTGTGTCATCATTTTCCAAGCCATTTTGAGAATGCAAAAATTAGTAGAAAAATATAAAAGTATTGTCATTCAAATTGCTACACCTTATAGTACAGGGACAGGGTTTTACCTCAAAGCCAGCGATTTAATTGTGACCAACAATCACGTGGTTGAAGGCAATAAAGAAGTCACTATTGAAGGGGTAGGGCTGCCCCGACAAATCAGTCGTGTTCTTTACAATGATGTAAAATTTGACCTTGCTTTTCTTGAAATGCCCATCCAAATGGCTGAAATTCCTGAAGTAAGTATCGAACCCAAACTCGTGGAGGTGGGTGAAGCGGTTACTGCCGTTGGGCATCCTTATGGGTTAAAATATACTTTTACGAAGGGCATTGTGTCCAATCCACGCCATATATATAACAACCTTGATTACATTCAGCATGATGCCGCTTTAAATCCGGGTAATTCAGGTGGACCACTCATCAATACTGAGGGGGCGGTTGTGGGGGTCAATACGTTCATTATACAAAATGGCAATACAATCGGTTTCTCGCTACCCGCCAAATACCTAAGCGACACCATCGAAGCCTTTCAAAAAGGGCGTGGCGAAATGGGTTTGCGATGTGACTCATGCACCAATATCGTTTTTGAAAATACCATCGAAGTAGGTGGTTATTGCCCTCATTGCGGCAATAAACTCAAAATATTGAGTGAAACCGATGCTTTTCAAGCAGAAGGCGTATCCTCATTGATTGAAAATATGCTCAAAAAATTAGGTCACGATGTGCGTGTTAGTCGACGAGGTCCTAATAGTTGGGAAATTCGACAAGGGTCTGCAAAAATTAACATCTCTTACCATCAACAAAATGGTTTGATCATTTCAGATGCTTATCTTTGCACTTTGCCAAAAGAAAATATTAAGCCTTTATATGAGTATTTGCTGCGCGAAAACTATAATAATGAAGGCGTAACCTTAAGTATTAAAGGACAAGATATTATTCTATCACTCTTGATTTACGATAAATACCTTCAAGAAGAAACGGCATTGAAATTGATTAGCAATTTGTTTGAAAAAGCAGATTATTACGATAATATTTTAGTCGAACAGTACGGGGCGCATTGGCGTAATGAGTAGAAGACATTTGATTACTTAAAAATAGGGGTTAATATTTTAATTAATTAAAACATTAAAATAATTGACAAAAAACAGACGTTTACCTATCATTAGGAAATAATAGATGAAAAAAAATAAATAATAACTTTGCAAAACGTTGATTCTTAAGGGTTTTGCGCCATGATTTTTTTTCAGTCTTCCTATTGTTTCAAAAACCAAAATGTTAAGTAGGTGTTATTTTCAGCCCTTTGTAAGCACCTATTTATAGTTTAGTTTAATTTTGACAATCTATAAACACCCCCCTCAGTATTCCGTCCATTGTGAGAAGAAAAATTTTGAATTTATAGAAATAACTGATTTTTAGCTTTAATTAATGAGTTAAGCACACATCTATCTCAATATGAAAAAAATCTCGATACTTATTTTAGCTCTAACAATGAGCTTTGTGACAATTGCACAAGACATTCATTTTTCTCAATTCTACATGGCACCGCTCAATCTCAATCCTGCCATGACAGGTGTAATGAATTGTAGTCAGCGTATCGCTGGTAATTACCGCAATCAATGGGCTTCAGTACTTCGCGACAAAGCGTTTCAGACCTATAATGTCGCTTATGACTCTAAAATCCCTGTGGGACGATACGATTATATAGGCTTAGGCGGCTCTCTGTGGGGTGACAAGGCAGGCTCTTTGAACTACCGCACCAATCAATTAAGCCTCGATTTTTCTTATGCCAAAAAGATGGGTGGGTCTCGCAAAAAAGCCAGCTATTTGGTCATGGGTGCAGAGGTGGGTTTGGCGCAACGTGCGCTCAATACCCTTGATGCACGTTGGGGCAGCCAAAACAATAATGGGACTTATGACCCCACATTACCCAGTAATGAAAACCTATTTGGACGTAATAGTTTCATGTATGCCGATGTGTCGGCTGGGTTGTTGTGGTTTTCAGTTTTAGATGAAAATAACAATTTCTACATTGGCGGTGCTTATGACCACATCAATCGCGCCAATCAATCCTTTACCACACAAGGACAAACAGGGAGTACATTCGTTCCTTTATTCTCAAAATTTACCATTCATGCAGGGGGTGAGTTGGGCATAAATGACCGTATTTCACTTCTTCCAGGCATTGTCACTTTTTTGCAAGGGCCTTATATGCAAGTCAATGGTGGCACGAGCATGCGTTTCCTTTTAGGTGGGTCAAAACGCTCAACCGAAGCCATCCAGTTTGGTGCATGGGCAAGGATTGCCAATAAAGTAGATGGTGGTGTCTTAATGGATGCCCTTATTCTTTCGACTCGTTTTGATTACAGTCAGTTCTCTATCGGTTTTAGTTATGACTTAAATACGTCATCCCTTCAACCTGCCAGCCGTAGTAATGGCGGTTTTGAATTCTCTTTACAATATAAAGTCTGTGGCAATGAACGGCGTAATGTTTATTGTCCAAATTTTTAAATAGATATTTTTTTTTATAAAAAGCCTTGCAACTACTTCGGTTTGCAAGGCTTTTTGGTTGTTAGGAATGCCTACTTTTCAATACCGTTAAGACTTCTTCAAATCTAATATCCTTGGCGGCCAACAAAACCACGTAATGGAACATCAAATCGGCAGCTTCGCCGAGAAATAAATCGCGGTTGTCGTCTTTAGCTTCAATGACGAGTTCAACGGCTTCTTCGCCTACTTTTTGAGCAATTTTATTGATGCCTTTTTGAAACAGCGAGTTGGTATAACTCTTTGATAGGGAGGGGTCTTCCGCTTTGCGTTTGATGATAACAGATTCAAGATAGGTCAAAAAATCAGTTCCCGCCAAGTCATTTTTTTCCTGCCAACAGGTATCTGCGCCTGTGTGACAGGTCGGACCATCAGGTGTCGCCTTAATTAACAAGGTGTCACCGTCACAATCAGCTTTGATGTCCACGACATTCAGAAAATTTGAAGACGTTTCGCCTTTTGTCCACAAACGTTGCTTTGAACGGCTAAAAAAAGTAACTACCCCCTCAGTAACGGTCTTTTCTAAGGCTTCTGTGTTCATGTAACCGAGCATCAAAACTTGCCGTGTCGCTGCATCTTGAACAATCACAGGCAACAAACCATCGGCAGATTTAGAAAAATCAAGGCTTTTTATGTCAAAATTCATATTTATTGTATTTGAGGGCGAAGTTAATACGTTAAATAAGGTGGCATTAACAGATGATTTATTTTTTTGCAAAAAAGTGTTTTTTATGAAAAAAACAATCCTTTTTACCACCTTACCTCTTCTCTTTTTGTTTGCTTGCGGCAAAGAAAAAATACAACTCACTTGGCAAGAGCAAACCAGTAATGTCACTTTTGACTTACACGCCATTCATTTCGACGATGCCCAAAACGGTATAATATGTGGCGGCAGAACTTGGACAAGTGGTTTTATTTTGCGGACGCACAACGGCGGCACAACTTGGCAAGCCGATAGTTTGTTGAATAAAGGTTTTTATGGTTTAGGTAATGACGAGAATAAAACGTGGATTATAGGTAACAGTGGTCATATTTTTGAATTTTCAAAACATGATACCTCTTTTCGATGGGTGGGAGAACCTTATGATGCTTGGTTTCGAGATGTTGCCGTGCGTGGTCAGACGGGTCTGATGGTCGCTGGACAGGCTTGGCAAAATGGTAAATTGGTGCGTTTTGATGTCCAAACGGGCAAACGGCTACAACTCGATACATTTCCACAAGCGTTAGAATCGGTTTGTTTTTCAGACAGTTCAACGGCTCATGTTGTAGGTTATGGTTTAGTTTTGCGGTCAGTTGATGCGGGTAAAACATGGAAGGTACACAATGATTTAACGAATGATTTTTTCCAATCGGTCTGTTTCCCTTCCGAAAAAGTAGGTTTTATAGTCGGCATGAACGGAGGTATTTTGAAAACAACAGATGGTGGTACTTCATGGTTTTACTTAAAAAAAAGTAAAAATATGGGTAATCCGCGCTTTCGAGCCGTTGTTTTTAGCGATATACTGAGGGGGTGGATTTGTGGCGAAGCAGGTACTTTGTGGCGAACACTGGATGGAGGTGAAACGTGGCAAGCCGTGGAGGGGCTGCCAAATGTAGACTTTTATGATGTTTTTGCGTCTGATACGGAGGGGGCGTTGGTGGGTAATAATGGACGCATTGTTAAGTTTAGTTTTTAACAAGAATCTCTCGTTGGCTCTATATCAAAATAAAAGAGTGCAACTTTGCGTTGCTTTTATAACTTTTTTAAACAAAAAATAGTCTTATGAAAAATCTCACGCCTAATTTAATGGTTGCTGATGTGAATGCAACTGTTGGCTTTTATCAACGTATCTTTGGTTTTCAAGTCATTGAATCCGTTTTGCAAGTGAACAGACCGAGTAGCGGTCAATGGCAATTTGCCATCATTAATTTTGAAGGGGTGACAATCATGTTGCAAGATCAAAAAACGCTCCTTGAAGATGTCCCGTTGCTGACAGGACAACCGATAGGGGGTACGTTTACACTTTACATACAGGTTGAGGATGTGCGTGGCTTGTATGAAAAGGTCAAAATGGATGTAGATATTCTAAAAGAGGGCTTGTACGAAACGTTTTATGGTACAACAGAATTTACAATACGTGACCCAAATGGATATATTTTGACATTTGCCCAAGGCAATGCTTTGTAAAAAATTCATATCATAAACCACGCCCCTTACTCACTGTTTGACGCAAAAAGCAAACAGTGAGTAAGGGGCGTGGTTTATGATATTACCATTCTTTAAAGTCAAAACAACCTAACAGATACTCTACCTTTTAGCCCATAATGATACTTATTTGAAAACAATTTGCCTAAAATAATAGACTCAAATTAGTCATAACCCATATTTTTCACTTTTCATTTAGTAGACAATCAAATACTGAGGGGGGTATTTTGTTGAGTTAAAACAATTGTTGTAGAACATTGATTTTTATATAAATTCGGATAATCCTTCTTGCCAACCGTAGCGTTTGAATTTGTCAAAATCTTTGTAAAAACGCAGCCCTGACTCATACATACTCAGCACGCGTTCAAAAGACCACACCTCCGCCCACGATTTTATATCTCCTTCATATTGAAACAATTTGCGAATCCTTTCCATTTTGTTGATTTCAGACACAATTATGACTTTACGGGCACCATGTTGTCGCGCCAATTTCAAAGAATCTTTATCCTTTTCCACAACGCCATGATGACAGACTTCTATGGCGAGATACAAATCACCGTTTTTGTACCACAAAACATCAATTTCGTAGGGAAAATCGCTCAAACCATGTGGTTTTTTTTCAATAACTGCATCAAAACCCGACCATTCACCTATTTTTCGCAACATGTCAACAGTGGCAGAATGAATGGAATCACGCCGTAAATCACCGCCATAAGCGAGTTGTTCATAGCGTTCTTCTAAGGTTTGAACTTCGATAACCGTATTATAACGTGTCGGAACTTGACGATAGGTTTTGGATTCTGCAATCAGAAAATCGTAGCGATTGAGATAATCGGTGATATCGTATTGACCAAAAAAGCGCAAAAACCACACGCCATTTCGCAATTTGACAGAGGGTTTGAAGTTTTTAAAATCATTGCCAGCCGCATAAATGTCATCAAAAATCTCCAAAATGAGCGGCAAAGGCAATAAGAAAACCCGCTTGCCACTTTCACAAATGAGGAGTAAAAAATAATTTCGATGGTTTTGATAAAAAAAGTCCAAGCGTTTTTTGTCAAGCCGAAACAAGTATTCACGGCGGCGGGCACTGAGGGGTGCAAATTCGAGGTCAATGAGGATTTCATCGTTCAGTGCATACACCGACTCGCCCCATTCTACCTTTGGCGACAGGACAAATCCCAATTGTTCGATGCGTGTCAACACCTCGTTTTTTTCGAATGACTGTTCTTTTTCCTGCTTGACCATATAGGGCGAAAGTAGGAAAAAATTAGAAAAAGCGTGTTGTTTTATTGCAAATACTGAGGGGTTGCTTTTTTTTTAAAAACCAACTATATTTGTTTTTGCAAGTATACCGATTTTATCAGAACGAAAATTGTGAGACCCCTCCGTCTCTGTATTGAGGGCGGGAAAATTTAATAATAGGGAAAATTTCATAAATGTGCTTTGTCGTTGGTAGATATACTCCTTTAAAAATGGTTTGCCTAAAATAATAGAATCAAATCTTCATAACCCATGTTTTATATTTTCACTTTTCATTTAGTTTAATTCAGAAATAAAATTAGAATAAGGGAGCGATTAAAGATATCATTATACTTATTGCAACTTTTTAGAATGTAAAATCGTTAACTAAACAATCAATCTATAAATTCTTAACTATGTATGAAACAATTGATTTTGTCGAAACAGAAATGAGTGAAATAACTCCTAAACAGTATACTCAGCAAATTGCTTTTGCCATAGCTAAATCCTTTGTATTTGAAGTTCAAGCAAAGGGATTGCATGTGCGCCAAGCGATATTATTCGGCTCTTATGCCCATAATGAGCAAGATGAGTTGTCAGATATTAATTTGGCTTTGGTTGCTGATGAATTTCAAGATGAGCAATTTTCATGTAATCGCCTTATACGAGATATTAAAATTAAAAAGCCTTACTTCGATATAAAAACGCATACCTACAGTACTGCCGAGTTTAAACGCGGTGGCACTGGCTTGATAGATGAAGAGATTAAGCAAAAAGGTATTGTTATACTCTGAATTTGTTCCTATTTTCTATGAAATAATAGAAAATAGGAACGCTCATTCGACCCCTCAGTATCATGCGGATACTGAGGGGTCGAATTTTTTTAATC
>JANOAU010000064.1:0-21207 GCA_031411275.1 Saprospiraceae bacterium
ACAACTATTTATGCCAACTTAGTCGCTTATTCTTTCTATCCGAACAAGCCTTCGGCTGATGTGTATCAACCTATTTATGAACTAAAAGCAGGGGTGACAGACTCGAAAATCGCGGCTTGAATCTCCGAACTCACGTTAAATTTAGTACATTCTAAATTCAAAAAAAATGAGTCGTCAAAAAACCGTTGCACCCAATTCTGATGTTTGGGAACGTATTAAAACCAAGCAAGCAGAGCTCCACAGCTTGTACGAAGAAGCCACTTTGGATATTTATAAAGAAACAGAAGGCGAAGCTTTCTTGGGCGAAAAGAACGTATCTTATGCTCAATATTGGGTAGGTGCGGTCAAAAAATCGCCAAAAGCAGTCACTGGAGAGTTTCAAATCAATGACTTTGAAGTGAAAGCCGCTTTGTTTCCCCAATTTATTGAAGTGTATAACACACATAATGCAGCAGGTGCCCTTTTAGACGCGCCTTATGATATCCTATCAAAAGATGTCTTGCGTTATGCAACAGATGCTAAAAAAGCATTTGGTATTTCTATTGATGCCGTTTGCAAACAGGCACTGAAAGATGCACCTGTGTACCGAAAGGCTTCATCCGCCAAATCGAAAGCTGAAAAAGCGGCTGAAAAAGCAGCCGCAGAAAAAGCAGCAGCAGATAAAAATGAGGAACTTGCCCTTGCCAATTAATAGTCTTTTTCAAGATGCATTATTTATAATTTCTTTATTGTAAATGACTGAATAATGCATCTTGGCTCTTTATATGCATTCGATAACATTGTTTTTGTGAAGGCGCGGGTACTGAAACGATAGTGTCCGCGCTTTTTTTTCTCACCGACAAGACCTACATTTGCGCCATGGAATTTTTGACGCAACACATCGAATCCTTGATATTCACCACCGAACACCCGATTACACTCATAGAAATTAAGAGCGTTTTGAACACCACCTTTGAAACGGCGTTCGCAGACGATGCTATACTGAGGGGTATCGAAGAATTGAAAAATCGCTACGCTGAACCCACTTTTTCCTTTGAAATTGTTGAAATTTCAAACGGTTATCAATTTCTGACAAAAGGGGCATATCACTCGTCAGTGGGTACTTTTTTGAAACAAACGACTAAAAAACGCCTTTCTCAAGCTGCCTTAGAAACGCTTTCGATTGTTGCCTACAAGCAGCCGATTTCAAAAACAGAAATTGAGCAAATACGCGGGGTGAGTTGCGATTATGCCATACAGAAATTGTTAGAAAAGGAATTAGTCGCCATTTTAGGCAGAAGTGATGCCCCTGGACGGCCTCTTCTATATGGCACAAGCGACAAGTTTATGAATTATTTTGGCATCAAAAGCCTTAGAGATTTGCCTAAAACAAAGGATTTTAAAGAGGTTGAGAATCAAATTGGCGAAAATAGTGACGCATGAACAACCCCCTCAGTATTTTGTTTATTGAAAAGTAAAAACAATACGGCATTATTCACCATTAAAATATTCACCATTAATAATATGGAAATCACAGAAAAACCTCTTGTCAATCGCGTTGCAGAAAGCGGTCTAATTACGTTGAATCTTGAAGACTTTTTCCCGAAAGAAGAAGTGGCTATGTTCGATATCAAGAATTACCTGTTCATGGAGTTGATTTTGAAAGAAAAAGACTTCCGCGAAGCGTGTAAAAACCATGATTGGACGCAATACGAAGGAAAACACCTTGTTGTTGACTGTACAGCCGATGCCATTATTCCGGTTTGGGCATATATGCTCGTAGCGGTTTATGCTGCACCTTATGCGAAAGAGATTTTTCAAGGTGATGTGGACAATTTTTATAAAACTTATTACGCTCAAAAACTTGCTCATTTCGATGCCTCGCAATACGATGGCAAACGCGTGGTCATAAAAGGCTGTTCCGACAAGCCTGTTCCGCCTGCCGCTTATGTCCATCTGACGCATAAATTGCAACCTTTTGCACAAAGTATTATGTATGGTGAGCCTTGTTCGACCGTGCCGATTTTCAAACGGGCTCGGGTTACGGCTAAGGAAGTTTAAATAAAAACGGCTACTTTTTCTAAGGGTTTTCTGTCAATATCTGGCACTAACACATCATCTGCTGGATATCCAACTGGTAAAAGAAGGAAGGGACGCTCATTGTCGGGTCTTTTCAAGAGCGTTTTCAAAAAATTCATAGGGCTGGGTGTATGCGTCAAAGTCACCAAACCCGCTTGGTGAATCGCTGTTATCAAGAAACCACAAGCGATGCCAACGGATTCCTGCACATAATAATGCTTCTCTTTGGCTGCCCCTGTACTTTGTGCAAAGACAATAATCAGCCACGGTGCAATTTCTAAAAATGGTTTTTCCCAATCTGTTCCCAAAGGCGCAAGGTCTTTGAGCCATTGCTCGGACATACGACCGGTGTAGCTGGCAAACTCTTCTTTTTCAGCCGCCGCCCTAATTTGACTTTTTACTGAGGGGTCGCTGACCGCACAAAAAGTCCACGGCTGTTTGTGTGCGCCTGAAGGTGCTGTCGAAGCGGTCAATATCAGTTTTTCTATAACAGAACGTGAAACGGGTTTGTCTGAAAAATGACGTACAGAACGCCGTGCATCCATGATTTCATAAAAATCAGTCGCTTTCTGTTCTGTCTCTTTTTCTGAAAAAGCAGGTATGTGGTAAGGAATAAAAGGAAAAGACATATTGGTTGATGGTTGTTCGTTATTGGGGATTGGTTATTGGGGATTGGTTATTGGTAAATTAGTTATTGGTTATTGATAAATTATACGACTAATGGGTTAAAAATGCCGTTAGGCATGGTCTATCGGTAGCAAAGCCATAAAAACGGTTTTAAATCCCAGAGGGATGGCATATTTTGACTTCGATATGTCGTGGCTATGCCACTTTTGAACATCTCTTTACCATTTTCTACCGATAGACCATACCTAACGGCATTTTTAACCCATTATTTGCATAATTTCCCAATAACTAATTTACCAATCCCCAATAACCAATTACCAATTCCGTTGTTTACCAAAATCTTGCACCCAATATCTACCATTTTTGGCTACCCCCATTTCATCCACTTTATCACTCATCAACTGCAAGCAGTGGCTGGGGCTATTTATCCAACCTACCATCACATCCGCAATAGCGGAGTAGCCCCAAGCAATATTTTCTCCTATTTGCTTCCATTTGTAGCCCGTCGCGTCTATGCGGTTATCAATTTCGGAGCCATCTGTTCCGACATGGTTAAAATGTCTGTGGGTAGCCATATCTGCTGCATGACGCATAGCCGCCTCTTCTAATCGGCTATTCCAACGGACAGGCGGCACAGGGGGCATCGCTTTGCCCCCACAACGACAGCCCGTCGAACGCACTAAATTAACGGCTGTCAACATGTCTACTCGAAAATTACCCGTTTCATTCGGAAATATTGTGCGAGAGGACTCCCTTGGAGAGGGCGATGGTTTTGAGTTTGAAGCCAAACGTTGCGCCTTTGAGCAAGCGGCAAAAACGAGGCAAAAGGTCAGTAATGCTACCATTTTCTTTTTCATCTTTCCCAAACGTCATTTTGATAGTTTATAGTTTATTGAGGATAATGGATAACTAATAATTTATAATATCAGTTATTATCCGTTATCCACTATCCATTGTCATCTGATGAACTATTCCAGCGGTTTTGCAAAGGTTTGACACCAATAACTACCTTTTTGGGCTGCACCCATTTGGGTCACTTCAGCACTCATCATTTGTTTGCAATGATTGGCAGATTCTTTCCAACCTTTAACAGCCGTTGCGACATCTTTATAACCCCGGCCAATGTTTTCACCCACTTGCGCCCATTCATATCCTGCGGATTTGATGCGGTCGTCGGGCAAAGAACCGTTGGTGCCGACATGGCTGAAATGGTCATTTTTATCCATGTCTATGACATGAAGGACAGAAGCTTTTTCCAGTTTCGCATTCCACACCAAAGGTTTAACGGGTGGCATCATTTCGCCGCCACAATTAACACCCGATTTGCGTAGGGCATTGATAGCCGCAAGCATTTGGTTATTGAAATTAGTCGGAGAATCAGCCGTTTGAGCCGTCATCTCCAGTCCTTTGGCTGTGACTTGAACAGGCGGTTTTTTTGTAATTGAAGCAGAAGTAGGCACTTTTTCTTCCTTGGAAATGGTGGGAATCGCAGCCGCTTTAGGTGTCGTTTTGGGCGTAGCGATGGGCTTTGGGATAGCTGCCATAGGCGTTTTAGAAGGTGTAGGCGTTCCCGTGATAGGGGGTTTTGCAGGCGACGGCGTGACAGCAGTCAGCGGTTTTGAAGGAAGCGGTGCAGTCGTCTTTGTCGTTTTTTTTGCCTTAGTGCTTGTCATAGCCGTCGGTGATTCTGCGGTTAAAGTATCTCGTATAGGGTCTTGTAGGGTATTCAATGCCGTTTCTTGTGCCGTCGCCGCCTCTTTTTTTTGCTCAAAAAGTGAACAAGCACTAACAAAAAGCAGAATGAGCATACCAAAGGTTATTATTTTCATAATGTGTAGTTTTTTAAATTTTGAATAAATATTGAGTAATAGTAACTTCAAAAGTAAGAAAAAATTATTTTTGAGTCGCTATTGTCATCAAAAGAAACTCAACTTTCTCAAATTGAACCGTTAAAACCATGTTATCAATTTTTATCGCTGTACTCGCCAAACTTTTTTCAGTCGTCAATCCTGTCGGTGCAATTCCGATGTACCTGTCTTTAACAGCCAGCTACGAAAAAACCGAACGTAACAAAATCGCTTTGGCGACAACGCTTTATTTTGTCGGTATTTGCCTTGCCTTTTTTTGGGCAGGTTCGTACATCCTTAATTTTTTTGGTCTCCAAATCAATTCACTCCGTATTGCAGGTGGTCTCATCATTTTGAGTTCAGCTTATGATTTGATGAACGATAAATTTGCAGAAAGCCGCGCCATGAGCAGCGATGTGCAAGACGAGGCAATGACAAAAAATGATATTTCGTTTTCGCCTTTGGCAATGCCTTTATTGTCAGGGCCTGGCTCTATTTCGCTACTGATTGGTTTCAATGCGGACTATGATACATGGGAAGAACGGCTCATTGTTACAGGTGTCATATTGCTCAATGGGCTGATTGTTTATGGCATTTTGCGGTCTGCACCTTTGATGAATCGGGTTTTAGGTGTTTCGGGTTTGAAAGCCGGTTCGCGGATTATGGCGTTTATCACGATGGCCATTGGTGTCCAATTCATCATCGTAGGCATTGTGGCTTTGGTCAAATCTTTGGGTTAGACCCCCTCAGTATTTTCAACATTCATACCTTCACCAACCCCTTTTTGATGTATTTTTTGAATATATATGCCTAATCGAATAGCTAAAAATAGAGAAATCAGACCCAACCACCAAGGCATTTTGTCCGCTTCCGTCATTTTATCCATGTCCGAAGGTTTGATACCAAACGCATAAATGCCAATAACTTGCACACCATTGTTGAGCAAATGCAGCACCATCGGCACCCACAGGCTTTTCGACCAAACAAACATATAGCCGAGCAAACTACCCAGCAACATACGCGCAAAAAAGCCTTGAAACTGCATATGAATCGCTGAAAAAACCGCAGCCGAAACCCACACCACCACATGTTCGTTCTTCAAAAGTCGCCCAATTTGTTGCTGTATAATGCCTCTAAACATCATCTCCTCCCCTATCGCAGGAATAACGCCGATGAGACATACATTGATAACGATTTCGTAAAAATTATTCTGTGCAATGATGCCTTCCAACAAGTTGCTTGTATCATTTTCGAGGTTAAGCATCCATTGCGGCAAAGGCAGTTTTTGATTGAGTTGATAAGCCCATTGAATGAACGGAATACTCACGACAAACCAAGCCACACCCAACAAAATGCTTTGACCCACAGGCTTCTTATCAAGATGTAAGTATTTGATCCACAGTTTTTTATAAACAAAAATGACAGTCGCTAAGGCGGGTAAAATGAATGAAAAAATATGATTCAAAAATAAAGTGACCCGCATAAAATTTCGTGTGCCGATGGGTGAATTCTCATTCACACTACTGATAATCGAAGCTAAATCCACACCGTTTGCTTTTGCCAAACCTATCATAATCGCACTGCCAATGATATTGCCAATAACAAAAAAAGCGAAACAAATCGCCATGACAGCTAAGGCAGAATACTCGGATTTAGGGCGTAACGAGGGATTCGACGCATAAATGTCCGTTTTGTACTGAGGGATCTCTTTTTCTTCAAAATTATTTTCCATCATTTCAATTTTGCCGCTATTTTACGATAAATTGATGAAATGGGAGAATTTTATTGAATTGCCTTCGGATAAAATGAAAACAGCGATATTTTGACTACTTTTCCGCTAAGAAAGTCTTTATCATTTTTCAGAAAACAGCCACCATGTTATCACCACTTTACGTAGCCACGCTACTCGTTTCAAGCATCGCCGCCATCATTCTATTGAGTGCGCGATTCAAATTGAATACCTTTTTTGTTTTATTGATTGTTGCCGCTTCTGTCGGTTTTGCCGCTGGTTTTGATGGCGAAAAAGTCATCAATATGCTAAAAGTAGGCTTTGGTTCAACACTTGAAAAAATCGGCTTATTGATAATTTTTGGCACAACCATAGGCATTTTGCTTGAAAAATCGAAAGCTACGCTTAGTTTAGCCAATTTTATTCTCTCCAAAACAGGCGAAAAAAAAGCACCGCTTGCAGTCGTTTTGATGGGCTTTCTGATCGGTTTGCCCATATTTTGCGATTCAGGTTTTGTCGTGCTTATTGGTTTGGTCATGTCCTTAGTAAGGCGATTGCCTAAGCTGCATGTGGCTTTGGTCGTCTGTTTGGCTTCGGCTTTGTATTCAGTACATACACTCGTGCCACCGCATCCAGGCATTACCGCCGCCGCAGGGATTTTGCAAGTGGATATTGGACGGGCTATGCTTCTGGGCGTTGTCTTGGCGATACCACCTGTTATTGCCGCTTTCTTTTGGGCAAAATATATCAATCAAAAACTCGGCATAACTTTTACACAAAATATTGATATTCAATCTATTGACACTAAAAATCTGCCAACAACAACTGCCTCTTTTCTACCCATCATCATACCTATTTTATTGATTTCCTTGAAATCAATAGTTCAACTAAATCCAGCAATAATACCCCCCTCAGTATTTTCAACCATAAAATTCATAGGTGAACCAATGGTTGCTCTTTTTATTGGTATATTATTAACCATTCCTTTGTTTAAGAAAATAGACAAAAAACATGTAAACGCCTTCTTCGATACGGCTTTGGATAGGTCGGGAGCGATATTAGCCGTTACAGCCGCAGGGGGTGCATTTGGCGAAGTCATAAAAGCTTTAGATTTGGGCAATGTGTTTGGCGAAACATTAGCTGCTTCGGGTTTGGGTTTAGGGATTCCTTTTGCATTATCCGCTATTTTTAAAACGGCACAAGGCAGTTCGACGGTTGCCGTTATCTCCACAGCAAGTATCGTTGCGCCACTTTTGGCTTCTATCGGCTTAGATACTGAGGGGGGGCATTTGTTGGCGTTGTCGGCAGCAGGGGCTGGTTCCATGTTTTTTTCGCATACCAACGATTCTTATTTTTGGGTTATTTCTAAGTTTTCCAATTTAGATACAACGACGACTTTACGCGCACATTCTACGGCAAGTGCTTTGATGGCGGTTGTGTCATTTTTGTCGGTTTGGGTAGCGTCATTTGTTATTTAAACACAAAAAAAGCCCTCGTCAACAGTCGTTGACAAGGGCTTTTATTCAAACGTCACTAAACCTAAATAGAATTTTTCTTCACCTAAAATCAAAAAATCTTTATATTAATGATGACCGCGCTTGCGTGTTGGATTTGGAATCACAGCACCTGTTGAGTCAAAAGTAATCATCGTGTTATTGGTCAAACGAACGCCATATATAATCGTACCATCCTTTTTTGTTACTTTTATAATGTGGTCAATGCCCGTTGTATGCCCATTATTCGTCAAGTAAGTTTGAATGACCGCTGGCAACTCTGCCAAGGTAATTTCTACGAATTTGTTACCTCGTGGCTCATCAACAATCAAAGCACCTGTTGCATCAAAGTGGTAGTGTGTACGGTCTGTCAAACGAACACCGTAACGAATGGTCCCATCTGACAAAGTAATTTTTTCGATGCGTTTTATTAATGTCACATCAACATTAGCAGTCAAATATGCCTGTGCCGTAGCTGGCAAATTGCCAAAACCGATTGAATCGCCGCGCCCTCCATTTGGATGACGACCGTGACGACCTCTGCCTAAAGAATCACACCGACCTCTGCTTGTATCGCCGCCCATGGGTCCTGCTACTGTGCCGCTTGTACCTTGACCGAGCGTCAATAAAGCGTCAGAGGTTGTAATGACTTCCAAAGAAGAAGGGTCAACACTTGACGTTTTTGTACAGCTGACAGCCAATACTAAAATAAACATTGAGAGAATTTGAAATAACTGTTTCATAATTTAAGTAGCTTTTGTTAGTTAAAAAAATTTGTCGTTTCTAAAAAAAATTGTCGTTTCTAAATGCCTTACTTTTTACTACACGGTACGGTTGAAATGAGGGTTGCGTAGGGAAATAAAAAATAAAATGTTTTTTTAAGTGCTTTATTCTTTACTACACGTCGGTTATTTTAAAAGGGTTGCGTTGGTGTTTTTTATTTTTTCAAAAAAAAAATTCTTTTCTAAATGCCTTACTTTTTACTACACGTCGAGGTTTTAAAAAGGGTTGCGTTGGCTGTGAATATTTTTATTTTTTTTATTCAAAATATTGAATGGTAGTATTTTATAAAATAGTATTACTAAATATCTATCTTTTTAAAGAAAAAAAACAGGCGATTGGAATAGACGTTTTTTTGAACAATCGTTTATAAAACAATTCAAAAAATCACCTATTCCTACCGCCTGTTTCTTATTCAACTATATGTTTTATTTTTAAATATTTTTTAGAACGGATTAAAATCCGTTTTACTAAATATTTAGAAAATATTGAATTTAATCCCTCCCCTCAGTACCCCGAAGTTTACAGCTACAGAGTTGCCATTACGGTCTGTTGGGTTAGAAAAATCCTTTTGTATTTCTGCTGAAACACCAAAAGTCCAACGTTTAATTCTCTTTTCAAGACCGAAACCTGCTTGCCATAAACTTTTCACTTTTTCGGTATTGACTTTAGCTTGGCTGGGTATTTCTTGACCTGTCGTAAAATCTTTAAAAACGAAATTGACCTCATGTTCATCAATTTTAAGCCATGAATGACCAAGGGTGAGAAACGGTTGAACCCACCATTCTTTACCTACAACATACTTGGCATTGACGCTCAACATACGACTTTTTTGTTCTCCTTGAATGTGGTGCAAACCGACATTCGGCTTCTGTGGGTCTGGGGCATCTGGTAAACGAAAACGATGTGGGCGTTCTCTTAATTCAAATTGCGTAACTAAAAAATCACCCGTTAAAGCAACATTGATATTTTTTGTTAATGCCAATTCAGCTGAAAGTCCTTTACCTGTAGTCCCCATAACCCCTGGAATCTTAGGTATTACTGAACCATAAGTTCCATGCGCACCGATGGCAAAACCTTTTGGCAAAAAGGACTGCCAACGTTTCAAACCTTTATCTGTTTTGATAATGGGTGGTGTAACACTTTCCGCATCTGATTTTCCTTTTTGCAGCGCAATAAGTGCCTGTGACAATGAGTCTTGTTTTGCTTTTTCCGAAGCTAAAGCATCCGTATTAGCGACTTCTAAGCCCTCTTTTTTATCTAAAATAGGGTTGGATACTGAGGGGTCTTTTTGGACAGTCGTTTCTATGTTTTCAATATTTTTTCTATCTGTTTTTATCCTCTCTTCATCTGTTTCAGGAGAAAGAGTGACCTCGTTTGGTTTGTTTTTTATACCCTCTGATTTATTGGTTTCCAAACCCGATGGAAATAAAGTAGGATCAGTTTGCTTCGCAATGGCTTCATCCAGTTGTGTTTTTTGTTGCTTCAATGGCTCATTTCTCTTATCAAAAGGTACAGCATTTAAGGCTTTATTTTTGTCCATTTCCGCAATCTGACGCTCATTTTTTCTTTGAATAACAGCCTCTTTCGGGTTTTGATTTTTATATGATTTGTTGTTGCGCTTATCCATTTCAGTAGCCACAACAGTAGCATTTTGTTTGTTTTTCTTCAGATTGTCTTGTTTTTCTTCAAATACTGAGGGGGTGCTGTTGAGACTCTTCTTAGTGCTGTCTGCTATTTTTGATTGCGCTAAAGGGGTTTTTGTCGTTTGCTCAAACGTCTCACTTTTCACACCATTCTCTTTTTCAAGAACCGTTGTAGGATTGACAGATTGTTTGTCCTGTTTGAGGGCTGTCACTTCTTGTTGCAAGCGTTCATTTTCTTGTTGGACACGATTCACTTCATTGAAATGCCAAAACAACAAGCTACTGACGCCAATTAAAACAGCCGCCGCGCTTGTCCAAGCCAAATGTTTCCACACGGGTCTCATAATGGGTTGTGGGGCATCGTTCGGTAAAGGATTTGCCTTATCAAAATCAGCCAACCGTTGAGATAGCTTATCCCAATTGGCTTCCTTGCGTGGAAAAAACTCACCGTCATCTTCATTCAGACGGTCATTTATTATTTTGTCAAAATCGCTCATTCGCTTCTTATTTTAATTAGACAATGAGGTTTTAAGGTTTTAAGTTCAAATATTTTCCAAAATTCTTCTCATTTTGTACTTAAAATCGTAAAATCAAAAATCTTATTTTAAAAATTCTTCATGTTCAAATATTGTTTTCAAAATTTGCCTCGCCCTCGATAAATTGGACTTTGAGCCGCCTACTGAAATGCCCAGCATTTGAGAAATTTCATCGTGGCTACATTCATCAACAACGTACATATTAAAAACAGTGCGATAAGCAGGTGGTAATTTTTCAACCGATTTTAAAATCTGTTGCTTGGTCATTGAAGTCAAAATTTCTGCTTCAAGGGGCGAATCGGCTGCTGTATAATCGAGTTCTTGCAATTTGGGCAGCCTTTGCTGCGCACGAATACGGTCAATAGCTGTATTAACAATTATCTTACGAAACCAACTTTTAAACGATAACTCACCGCCATATAAGTCTAATTTTGTAAAAACCTTAAAAAAGGCATCGTTTACCACTTCTTCCGCTTCAAAAGTCGCACCGACATAACGCCGTGCCACTGTCATAGCATAGTTGTAGAACAGGTTATAAAGCCGCCCTTGACTCGTTCGGTTTCTTTGGCGGCAGCTGTTGACTATTTCGTTAAGTTCCAATTCGCTCATACTCTTTATATCACGACGGTTTATACCATTGAGTTGCGTCAAGATGTGAAATTGACGTTTTTTTCAAAAAAACTTGTTGACGATTTATTTTTTTTTCAAAATTATGACAAATACAAGGCTTATACCCCCTCAGTAAAAAAGCCTAAAAGTCCTTTCGACAGCATACTAACGGCTTTTATTTATTCATACAAACAGCATACTCGTTATGTTTCACATCTATTTTTTGAGTTTTCCTAAAAAAAAATACTGAACTCAAAACCCTGTTACTATATTTGCGGTTACAAAAAAGTACTTTGAATGCTCTCAAGACGACACATCCGCATCAAAGTCATGCAGCTTTTGTATGCTAAAAGCCGTGACTTAGAACTTTCACTCAACGACTTGTTGCGTCGCTACCAATCTTACGGCACACGCACGTTGGAACTCTATCTGTTTAATCTTCAACAACTTATCGAAACAGCCCGCTACTCGGAACGCGACGAAATGAACCGTCGAGCGAAATATACGCCGACTGAAAAAGATAAGTTGTTCACAACGAAACTGTTTCGGAATGAGGTACTTCAAGGCTTTTTAGCCCACGGTTCGTATGATAGGGCGGTCAAAAAATTCAACTTAACGGGTCGTCCAGACAGCGATACAATTGCGGTTTTCTATCGCAAATTTCTTGAAACGGACACTTACAAAGTTTATTTGTCGAATCCAACCACAACAATTGACGATGACCACCACGTTTTGTTAGAGTTGTATAAGTTTTTATACAAAAGTGAAATGTTCGATGAAGCTATGGAGGATTTTTCTGCTTCGTGGATTGATGACGACAGTTTGGTGATTGGAACGACCAAAAAAACGATTAAGGCGATGCCTTCTGATGTGGAGTTTATTCGTGATTTTACGGAAGAAGACAAGTTAACTTTTGCTTTTGGTGAGCAATTATTGACCAAAACCTATAATAATGACCTTGAAATTCTTGAAATCATCAAACCCATGCTAAAAAATTGGGATGCTGAACGGGTCGCTACAGTGGATATGATTTCGTTGAAAATGGCAACTGCTGAACTCCTTTATTTCCCAACAATTCCAACTAAAGTAACCATCAATGAGTACGTGGAGGTGTCCAAAATGTATTCAACTGACAAAAGTAAGGAGTTTGTAAACGGCATTTTAGACCGTTTAATGAAACAATTGAAAGAAGAAGGTTTGATTCGCAAAGAAGGTCGCGGCTTAATTGAATAATGAATAATGGATAATATTTGGATTTAAATTAATTCTTAATTATGCTTGAAAAACTAAACCGAATGAGGGAAAAGGAAACATTTGGAACACAGTATTGGCTCAAATTACTTTTTCATTCAAGCTATTTAAGTGGAATAGAATATAATTCAATACTGTTAGATACCATGGAAGTTGGAAAAATATTAACAAGTTCAATTAAAACAAAGAAAAAAATTGAGCAATCAAAGTCGTTCCAATCATTGCAATAATCGCATCTTTACACCTGTTTCTTAACTAAAACATTACCCATTACCCATTACCCATTACCCATTATCATCTATCATTTATTTTTCACATTCTAAACAACTTTCATCATGACAGTTGAACAATTAGGCGTTCTGCGGGAACGTCTCGGCGTAATGAGGAGGTATCTTTGACGTCGCTAACGCTGAAAGAGAAATAGAAGACCTTAAAATCAAGGCGGGCAATCCAGAATTTTGGAGTGACGCTGACCGAGCACAAAGCACGATGAAAACGCTGCGGAAGCTCGAAAAACAAGTTTCGGACTACAACGACTTGCAAAACAAGATAGATGAAGCCGAACTGATGTTTGAACTCTACAAAGAGGGCGATGCCACAGAGGAGGAATCTGACCACGCCCATGACGAGGCTGTGGCAGCTATTGAAGCCATTGAGTTCAAACGAACCCTTGACAAACCAGAAGATGCCCTCAATTGCATCCTCGAAATCAATGCAGGTGCGGGTGGTACAGAAGCTTGTGATTGGACTTCGATGCTGTTCCGTATGTATAAAATGTGGGCTGACCGCAACGGCTTTAAATGGTCAATCCTCAACAGTGTGGATGGCGATGCGGCGGGTCTAAAATCGGTTGAAATGGAAATTTCGGGCGACAATGCTTATGGACTATTGAAAGGGGAAAACGGTGTGCATCGCCTCGTCCGCGTGAGTCCTTTCAATGCACAGGGCAAGCGTATGACCTCGTTTTCGTCGGTTTTTGTGCATCCTGTCGTTGATGATACGATTGAAATCAATATCAATCCTGCGGATTTGAGTTGGGACGTTTTCCGTTCAAGTGGTGCAGGTGGTCAGCATGTCAATACAACCGATTCGGCTGTGCGTGTGCGACATTTGCCCTCTGGCATTGTGGTTGAGTGTCAACAGGAGCGTTCTCAAATTCAGAATCGTGAAACAGCTTTAAAAATGTTGAAATCTCGATTGTATGAAGCCGAACTACAACGGCAACTTGAAGAGCGCGATAAAGTCGAAGCGCAAAAGATGAAAAATGAATGGGGCAGCCAAATCCGCAGCTACGTTATGGACGATCGCCGCGTAAAAGACCATCGAACAGGACATCAGACAAATCAGACCGATGCCGTTATGGACGGTGATATTACGGGTTTTTTGAAAGCCTATTTGATGAATAAAACGGCAACTATGGCAGGTGTCGAAGATGAAGATTAAAAATTTTAGTGTCGTTGAATTGCTGAATGGTTATTTTACTGAGGGGGGTATTTGATATATGAAATATTGATTTTCAAAACTTTATGATTATTATAACAACACAGTGATACAACAATTCAGCAATTCAACGTTTCTAAAATAAAAAAAACCGATGCACAGACTTCCTCGTTTCCTCTTTTTTTGCTTTTTATTATGGATGGTGGGTTGCGGTATTTTTAACAAAAATAAAGATAATACAACCACTAAAGACACCAACAAAGTCTCCGAGAATACTAAATATAACAGTAGAACTATTTCAACCGTTGTCAATACAGCCCGTACCTATACAGGTACGCCCTACAAATTCGGGGGTTTAACCCAAGAGGGCTTGGATTGCTCTGGTTTAGTCACATTGGCGTTTCAATCCGTATATTTAAAATTACCACGTGTATCGGCGGAAATGGCAACAGTCGGTCGTGAAATCAATGTTCAGGATGTTAAAGTAGGTGATTTAGTCTTTTTTGTCACTGACAATGGTGCACGCATCAACCATGTGGGTATAATCACTGAAAAGAAAAATCCAGATACTGTCCTGTTCATACACTCTGCGACGAAGGGTGTTCGTGAGGATAACCTTTTCAGTAAGTATTATCAAAGCACTTTTGTAAAGGCAACCCGTCCATTCTAAGAAAATGATGAATTATAAATGATAAATGATGAATTTGCAAAACATTGATTTTCAACTCATTGCAAAGAAAAAATTTGCCCATTTAGATTTTATTGTTTCTAAGTTTATCAAATCCATTCACTTCCTATTTGATTGAATGCAAAACGTGCACCCCATGTTTTTGCCCATTGTAGTATTTCTAATTCAATTTCCTCGTCCCGCAAATCCACATTGTGCAAGTGATTGAGGTATTGAATTTCTTCTTTTAAGAACATTTTTTGATGTACTTCTTGTTGATTTTCAATGAATAATCTCACTTTATCTAAATTGGATTCGCTGACAGAATAAGCACAATAGCCCTCTTCCCATTTAAATTTATAATAACCTGATTTAAAATCCCGCAACTGATACCAGCGTTCGGAAATGCCTTGTATAAACCGCATCGTCTCGTGTAAAGACAACAACGGATTTTGAGCAAAAAGAAAATGAATGTGGTCGTTCCGTCCTCCGATAGCGGCAATTTCACATCCTTGCTCAATGAATCTTTTTTCGATTTCGAGGTAAAAAATAGGTGTCAATTCGGGATAAATGAGGGCATGTTCTGGCTCTATTTTGAGGATACCATGCACCCAGAGTTTAAAAAATGTGTTTCTCATATTGTGCTGTTTTTCAGTAGGTTAGGGCATTGTTCATTTATTATATGATGAAACAAAAGTAAAATTTGATTTTTTAATTTCAAAACAAAATTGCGTTTTATTACCAACAATAAAAACATTTTATTTTTAATTATCAATAAAAAAAATCAACTGTTAGGCTTTAAAAAATAAAAACGGCTTGTTATTGATGCAACAAGCCGTTTTTTTACCCCCCTGAGTATAAAAGATAGAAATAACTATTTTTACATTTTAACGACCCGTTTCACAAACCGTTGTTTATCATTTGAGAATTGTAAAAAATAAACACCGCTTGATAAATCCTGTAAGTCTAAAGTCTGTATGCTTTCACGAGTGAGGGCAATATTTTTTAAAACTTGGCCATTTGTATTTGAGACAACTAACTGATAATCAGTCTTTAATTCATCTTTAAAATTCAAATATAGTGTGCCAGTGGTCGGGTTAGGAGAAGCGGTTACGATGCCGTCTTTATCGCCTAAATCTTTTGTACCAACTACAAAAATAGTGACTTGTCGGGTTATGGCTGCCCCACAATAAGCGTTTAGAGCTTGAAGCGTTACATTATAATTGCCATTTCGAGCGTATATCTTATTCGGTGGCGTGAGCATTGTGGAGTTTGTGTAGTCGCCAAAATCCCACATATAGTTATTCGCATTGGTTGATTTATTTGTGAATTTGACCAATGTATCAGTTATGATAAAATCAAAATCCGCCTTCGGGGAAAGCTGAACTTTGATATAATCTGGCTGTGTTGTCTCGTAAATACCCGCCGAATTTGATACTTTAAGCGATACAGGATATGTACCTATCGTATTATATGTGATTCGAGGATTCGGTAAATTGGAAGTAGAAGGCGTACCTCCTGGAAAAGACCACGCCCATGTGGAGACATTTGTGGCATTTTGACCTGTAAATTGAATCACAAAAGGAGTACACCCTTGTACCTGATTAGCTGAAATAATGGCAGAAGGGCGATTCAATAGAATGATGGTATCTTGACTTGATGTTGTACCACAGTTATTGGAGGCAGTTAATTTGATGATAAAAGTACCACCAGTCGCATAGGTATGCTGTGGACTGGCTTCTGGGGAAGTTGTTCCATCGCCAAAATTCCAAAGGAAATTGGTTGCCCCAACTGTCATATTATCAAAATTAACAGTTGGATTATTGCCATTTTGAATCTTACGAAAACTGGCTGTGGGTGCGGTATTGATACGAATGTAACCTGTTTTTGTAATGGTATCCTTTCCATTGGCATTCGTCGCAATCAACACCACATCATAAACCCCAGCCGTCGTATATAATACTGAGGGGTTGATTTCTGTTGAAGTCGTTGGACTACCACCAGGGAATGACCATTTGTAACTGACTGTATTGTTAGAAGAAGTGTTCGTAAACTTAACATTTGCAGGTGTGCAATAACTGGTTGTCGTAGACTCAAACAATGCTTTTGGGGGCGTATTGAGTCGAATACGAACTGTATAAATCGCTGTATCACAATTATTTATGGTACGCAATGTTACATCATAATCCCCTTGTAAAGCATAAGTAATGGTTGTATCACGGTTTCTACCTGTTCGTCCATCGCCAAAAGTCCAAATGAATGATGCACCATTTGAGGAGGTATTGATGAACTGAACGGTGTTGTAGATAATATTAGGCGTAAATAAAGAAACGGGGGCGGGCAGAATATTGATACCCACCGTTTGCGAATTGACCGATGTTGCTTGAGTACAGCCACTCGACACGACGCAGCGAAACAAAAATGGGTTTAAAGTCGTGCGTGGTTTATTGATAATCAAAGTTGGTGTGCCAACGCCTATAAAAGTCGTATCGGGTACAATGGCGACGAAGCCATTGCCTTTGTTGATTTGCCATTCATAACGAAGGTTTGTGCCATTCGCTTTGACTTTAAAAGTCGTTGTTTGGTATTCGCAAATTTGGATGGCAACAGGTTGTTGCACTATTTCAAGTTTACGCGACACCGTATCTATAGACAAAGGCAATTTGAAATTGGTTAAATTTTGAATAAGTCCATCATTACCTTTCGATGCACCTTGTGACTGCCGACTTGTAGCATTTTTTCCTGCTATACCACCTAAAATTGTAGATGTGCTGCCTGTTGTATTTGATAACATGATACGTCCGCCACTACCGCCGCCGCCAGGTCCAAAATCATATTCTTGAATACTGATAGTATTACCGCCACTGCCACCATTGGCTTCAATATTGACCGTTCCAATGGTTTGCGTTGCTAAAAGCAAAACTGTGCCACCTGCGCCACCACCGGGACCGCCATCTAATGTATTGTTAGGTCCATTTTCACCATTGACAGCAATGGTTTTGCCATTTCCTATAAGCGTATTTGTTTTAATAATAATAATTCCACCGCCTCGACCACCATGGTTATCACTGTTTTCACGATTGTGACCCGCACCACCGCCGCCGCCAAAAAAGATTCTATCAGTCGTGGTCGAAGAAATAAGGTTGCCGCCGCCGCCTGGGTAATCACCAATACAGTTACGAATAGCATTTACATGGTTTTGTTTACCACCACCGCCGCCGTCAGCAAGATGACCGCCGCCGCCGCCACCTGCCTTGTGGTTGTTACCACCGCCACCACCATTGCCTTGCGCTCCTCGACCACACTCCTTTCCGACGATGATTGCCGCTATACCTTCACCCTTTGGTGCGCCATTTTGTTTAGCAGTTGTATTTATATCATAATGGTAATTATTATAAAATTCAATCGCATCACAATTAGCATACGCCTTCACAGCACCACCTCTAAACCCTGTTTCAGAAGCAATAATAGGTGCATTGAGTATCAAATTAGCCGCTTCAAATGCGATAATACCGCCCGATTGACCATTCCAAGGCTTAGCTCTTAGAGTATCCGTTACAACAGCATTCGCGAAATACGGATAGTTGACAATTTGAATAGCTGCCCCAGTATTATACTCATTTTTGAGGTATAATTTTAAATATATCGTATTAGCAGCAACGCTATCAACAACATTAACTTCATATTTTCCGACAAACCGTAAGTCGTCAATATTGCCAAAACTGCTGTTATTTGATGAATTAATCACAGCTCCATTCATCTGACACAAAATGAGGCGCGTACCTTTACTGAATCCAGTGGTATCAGAAACTGTCAATCGAGCGTCACACACCTCAAAAGCAGTGACCTGTGCATATTTATTAATAATACCTTTAATCGAGTCTCGGCTTGTCTGAGCACTAATAAAAAATGGCGTAAAGAGGAGGAAAAAAAAGAGAACTGTTTGATAATTGAGTTTTATCATGCTTTAAAATATCCGTTTTAAAAATTAGATCCTTAGGAAATAGGTGGTTTTATGAACAAAAAAGTATTAAAACGTAAAAGTAGCTTATACTTTTTTTTAATCATTTATTTTAACGTTTCGACAATATTATTCCGTGAATTTTCTTTTACTCTACTAAAAATTGAACAAATTTCAGCTTTGAGATTTTTTGAAAGGAATGTTTGAAGCTCTTTTGTTGAATGGCTTTTGCCATATTATCAACCATGTTTACACTGGGATTTATATTAGTAAGATGCAAAAGTAAATCTAATTATGAAAGGCTTTGTGAAAGAGGATTGTTTTTTTTCATAACTTCTTGATTTACAATAAGCATCCAAGTAACAAGGAGCAATTACTCTGGTATTTAGGCATCCTTTGCAGTTTAGGTTCAACAAAATTTTATAGATTAAATAATTTTTTTTGAAAAAACAGTTTGACAATATCAAATAAGCATCTATATTTGCACCGCCTAACAAGAAAGGGCTGTTTTAAGCCACCATACGGAGGGATGGGTGAGCGGCTTAAACCACCAGTTTGCTAAACTGACGTACGGGTAACTGTACCGAGGGTTCGAATCCCTCTCTCTCCGCAGGTTCAATTAGGAATTATAAATTAGGCGTTATGAATTTTTTGATTCCTAATTTTTAATTCCTAATTTTTTATTTTTTAGGGGCGTAGCGCAGTTGGTAGCGCACTTGGTTTGGGACCAAGGGGTCGCAGGTTCGAATCCTGTCGCCCCTACTAAAAAACAACATAAAGCCTTGATAGTCAATTGATTATCAAGGCTTTTGTTTTCCTACTTATGCCCACCCTTCTATTTTTAATAGGTAAGACGTATAAATCTCAAAATGCCCCTTAACCTGTGTTAGAAATACGTTTTACACACCAACAACAAAAAAATTTGCCCCAACACACCCAAAAAATCCAGCATCGTTTTAACTTTGGAAAATTTTCAATAAAAAACGGAGCGTAAGCCTCCCCTCAGTATCCACAACCAAATTGACTTGCTAAACATGACACTACAAGATTTTTTTAGGCTTTTAGGCGAAAACCCGTCTTATATTCTGATTTTTTTTACACTTATACCGCTCACGGCTTTATTAGCCAACTTTATGGGTAGAGAGGAAGGCAATATGCCACCTTGGTCTTTCCTTTATGCTGTTTTGATTTATTTGGTCTGTATTCCAGGCATTTTTGCTTTTTCACTCAGCATTTATCAGTTTTTATTCGACCGTCGCAGCATCATGGAGACCGATATATTGAGTCAAATACTACCTGCATTTTCGATGGTCGCGACCCTCCTTATTATTCGCCAAAATGTCACTTTTGATGAAATCCCAGGGTTTGGCAAGTTGTCGGGTTTGGTTTTGATGATTATAGCCACCTTCGCCTTTATGTGGTTTTTGGATCGTACGCATATCTATGTATTCACCTATTTACCATTTTGGCAAGTCATGTTGATATTTGTCATACTGTTCCTCATTATTCGTTGGGGTTGGTCAAGGTTTATTACACCTAAAACAAGTTAAGGAAATGAGGAATTTGTAAAATTTTGATTTTCATAATCTTTTAAAAGGATAGTGTTAATTTTATTTTGACCCCACAGTAATTGACGGTTTTTAAACATTAAATGCGACATACAAAAACGTGCAGCGCCACAATCATTTTTCACACTCAAAACTTAAAACAAATGCAACGTTCAGGCATAAATATTCGCTTACTTTTGATGCTTGGCATCATAGGTTTTTCGGTCATCAAATATTTTTTGACCTCTTCTATCAATCCTGTAACAGGTGAAAAACAGCGCGTTTCTCTATCCCCGGAACAGGAAATTGCGATGGGTGTGCAATCTGCGCCCCAGATGGCAGCTGAATTTGGGGGTGAATATGGAGACCCAAAAGTGCAAAATGCGATTAAAACCATTGGCAATAAACTCGTCCAATCCACACAAGCCGCTCAATCTCCCTATAGATTTGATTTCCATGTTCTCGCAGACCCTCAAACAGTCAATGCCTTTGCATTGCCTGGTGGGCAAATCTTTATCACTGTTGGTTTGCTCAAACGTTTGGAAAATGAACATCAGATAGCGGGTGTGTTGGGGCATGAAATCGGTCACGTCATCAACCGACACTCGGCGGAACACATGTCAAAGCAAGGACTTTTACAAGGCATTGTACAAGGAGTTGCCGTCGGCACAAGTGATGGAGGCATGGGCACCACCCAAATCGCTCAATATGTAGGCTCAATCGTAAATATGAAATTTGGTCGCGACGATGAATTGGAAAGTGATAAGTACGGATTGCACTATATGTACGAAGCTGGTTTTCAACCAGAACAAATGATTCGCGTAATGGAAATTTTAAATGAAGCTTCGGGTGGGCAACGACAAAGTGAATTTGCCAGTTCACACCCAAGTCCTGAAAATCGTATCACAAAAATCAAAGAAGAAATTGCTAAAATGAAGTGATGTCCAAGAAATAAGGTATAGTAAACGGAAAATGGAAAGTTTCTTATTTTTAGCTAAAAATAAGAAACTTTCCAT
>JANOAU010000065.1:0-29781 GCA_031411275.1 Saprospiraceae bacterium
AATGCCTGCCGAATGTGGAAATGAATTAGACGATGTGATTTTCAAATCCAATTCGGTCAAAAAAGGAAAAATCGGCAATTGTGTTTCCAAAAAAGCAACAATTTTTTGTCGAAATTTTTCAATTTTGTCGCGTTCTTCAAATTCGAATGCGAGTGAAATTTTATTGTCGAATTGTTCTTTTACACGATATTCAAGTGTCATTTCTGTAAACGCATTGTTTAACGTAAAACTAATGCTCGGATTGCGTGGCAATTGAATGCCATGTTTACCCCAATACTTGATAATGGCAATATTAGATGGGCTGCGCCAAGTGATTTGACCTTTTTGGTCGTCGTTTTTTTGAAGAACGGTGGAAGGATTCGTAAAAGTCATCGTTGTTTTTTAATTATCAATAAAACCTCAAAATTACAGTTTAGGTTTTGATTTTTTTTAAACAAAAAAAACTCCGACACTTTTTTAAGCGCCGGAGTCCAATGAAAAACATAAAAATACCCCTATTTGTCGTTTTCTCTTTTTTCTTCAATTTCTTATGAGGTGTAAAGTTGTTGAAGTGTACGTTTACTTACTCCTATCTTATACGATGTTATTTTTTCGTTTTGCTTGATTTTAAGCTTAAATGTGCCTGTTTAACTGCACCCCGCTTATATTTTGTATTTTTTCAAATATAATGCCACAATTCAAATTGCCCTTAATTCCGCTCATTTTCTTATTCACAAAATCAAAAAACCATTAAAAATGCTCAATTTCCGTTCTTATCAAAAAAACGATTACTTAGACCTCGAAAAAATGATATTAGAATTATATGCAGATGATAAAGCCACAACGGTTGGGCAACTCTCCATAGAAAGCATCAAAAAAACGGTTGAAAGGCTTGAACAAGCTTCGGCAGAATTAGACATCGTTATTTTTACAATTCAAAACGACATTGTCGGTTACGCACTCCTTACTTGGTTTTGGAGTAATGAATTTGGCGGTCGGATGCTCCTGATTGATGAGCTTTTGGTGAAAAAAACGTATCGCAATCAAGGCATTGCTACTTGTTTTTTTGAAAACCTGTTTAGAGAAAAGCGATATGGAGAAGTTGGTTATCTTTTAGAAGTCGGTGTGCAAAAGGAAAAAACAGCGCAGTTTTATGAGCGTTTGGGGTTTCAATCATTTAAAACGAAGCATTTGTTTCGGTTGGGAAATTGAGGCTTTTTCTTCAATATTTTGACATAACTCGCTGAATCGTACAAAAAAATCGAGATTCAGCGAGTTATAAATTTATTCAATGAAAATATAGCGATATAATCCCCCCCTCAGTATTTTCACAAAAAAAGCCCCAAAAGCATTAAACTCTTGGAGGGCGGAGAAGATAGAGTATTTTCATGTTTTTATCATTGAAAACCAATCAATTAGACAACATAACAGGCATAACAAGCATCAAAATATCTTCGCCATCAATCGGCTCGACAGGACGCATAATACCCGCACGGGTTGGTGTGGACAATTCAATTTGAATGTCGTCTCCTTCCATAACGCCCAACATTTCTACGAGGAATTTGGCATTGAAACCAATCGTCATCGTACCCGTTCCGTCATAGCTACACGCCAATTGTTCCGTTGCTTCGTTTGAGAAATCAAGGTCTTGCGCTGAAATCGTTAGGCTTTTATCGTTGATGTTCAAAACAACTTGATTGGTCGTTTTATTGGCATAAATCGCAATCCGTTTCAAGGAATTTTGGAAATCTGTACGCATCACCGTTACCTTGTTCGGATTATCAATCGGAATAACGGCATTGTAATCTGGATAACGTGCATCAATCAAACGGCAAACCAAATTGACGTTTGGAAAATTGAAAAAGGCATTCGATTTATTGTAAGAAATACGGACTTCATCGTTTTGTGGCAAAGCGTTTTTCAATAAATTCAGGGCTTTTTTAGGCACGATGAACGAAGTCGCTTCTGCACTTTTGACATCAGTGAATGAATAACGCACCAATTTATGGGCATCAGTCGCAACAAAAGTCAATTTATCATTATCCACTTGGAAGTAAACGCCTGTCATCGCAGGACGCAACTCGTCATTTGAGGTGGCAAACAAGGTTTTATTGATGCCTTGAGCCAATGTTTGACTTGGAATCGTAATAAAGGTATCCCCTTCCGCTTGTGGAATACTTGGAAAATCATCACTGTTTTCACCCGCTAATTTATATTTACCATAAGCCGATGTGATTTCGATGCTGAAATTGTCTTCGTTGATACTAAATGTAATAGGTTGTTGCGGCAACGCTTTGAGGGTATCCATCAAAATTTTGGCAGGCACAGCGATAGAACCGTCGGAATCACTCATCACATCGAGTTCGGTAGAGATACTGGTTTCGAGGTCAGTAGCGGCAATTAGGAGCTTATTGTCTTGAATAGTAAACAAAAAATCTTCAAGAATGGGCAAAACGGGGTTTGAACCGATGGCACCACCTGCGATTTGTAATTGCTTCAATAGGTCGGAAGACGAAACGCTGAATTTCATACGTTGATAGATTAGTCGTTAAAATTAGTCATTAATAATAAGTTGCGTGGGTAGTATTTTTATCATCCAACAAAGGATTTTTAAAAAGCGGAACAAATTTAGGTCAAAATCACCATTTTGTTTAAATAATATGCTAACAAAATGTGGATAACTTTTGTGAGGGAAATTCAAGTGATTTTGAAACAAACAAGTACCCCTCAGTATTTTTCGGTTTTAGATAGCCTCATTTTCCTTACGTTCCAAAGTTGCTGAAAGTTGTCATCTTAAAAGAGCCATTAATTACAGTATTTTTTTATCAAAATTAAAAAAAATTATCTCAATTGGTTTTAAAAGTGTAACTTTGCGGGCGTTTTTCGATAGTAATTCACATAACTCATTGATAAACAATTAGTTTTCTATTTTTTTAACAAAAGTTCAATAATTTCTACATGCCTACTATTAACCAGCTTGTACGTAAAGGCAGAGAGGTCATCGTCGAAAAAAGTAAAACACGCGCGCTCAAAGCATGTCCACAACGTCGTGGGGTGTGTACACGTGTTTATACGACAACGCCTAAGAAGCCGAACTCGGCACTCCGCAAGGTTGCAAAAGTTCGCTTAACAACGCAAATGGAAGTGATTTGCTACATCCCAGGTGAGGGTCACAACTTGCAAGAACACTCAATCGTACTTGTACGTGGTGGTCGTGTAAAAGACTTACCTGGTGTACGTTACACCATTGTTCGTGGCGCACTCGACACTCAAGGCGTTAAAAACCGTAAGAAGAGTCGCTCTAAATACGGTGCGAAACGGCCTAAGCCAGGCGCAGCAGCAGCTGCTCCAGCAAAAGGTAAAAAATAATTAGAAATTAAAAATTAGGAATTAGGCTGCCCTTTATGGTCATTTTTAATTTTTAATTATTCATTTTTAATTAAAAAAACCTTTACGTCAAACAAAAGCTGAACGCGGTGGAGAAGTGGCTGCAAAAAGCTGGGCAGTCTGCGAGGGTTTAAGGAAAGTCCCCCCTCAGTATCCATCGGTTCCAAAATTTCCTAACTTATTGGTCTTTCTTGTTTTATAAATAATTAAAAACAAAGGGCTGATTAATTTTTTTTAAAGAAATGAGAAAAAGGAAGCCGAAGATTCGGGTGATAGCACCCGACCCACGCTACAACGATCCCACAGTGACGCAATTCGTCAACAATATGATGTGGGAAGGCAAGAAAACGGTCTCTTTCACTATTTTCTATGATGCATTAGACATCATTAAAGAAAAAACAGGTGAAAATGAACACAACGTTTTCAAAAAAGCATTGCAAAATGCGATGCCACAAGTAGAAGTTCGTAGCCGCCGTATCGGTGGTGCAACGTTCCAAATTCCAACAGAAATTCGTCCAAAGCGTAAAGTTTCGATTGGTATGAAGTGGCTCATCCGTTTCGCCCGCAACCGTAGTGGTAAAGGTATGGCGGACAAACTCGCTAACGAGTTATTGGCAGCCAGCAAAAATGAAGGAGCCTCTATCAAACGGAAAGAAGAAGTTCACCGTATGGCAGAAGCAAACCGCGCATTTGCTCACTTCCGCGCTTAATCGAAAGATCGTTTTTGATGGCTTTAATAAAAAAATCCTCCGTAGGTTTACTTGCGGGGGATTTTTAGTTTTTATACAGCCTTTTAGCGTATATTAAAATCATCAAAATCTTGTTTATTATGCAGAAAATTAGTGTTAAAACCGTATTACTACTTTTATTATTGTTAGGATATGGTGATGCCTTCTCGCAAAGAAAAAGTTTGCCAATGGATCAATATGCGGAAAAATTTATAAAAGATTCCTTACGCGCAATTCTTTATAGAGTAGAAGTAAGTGAATTGAATTATAAAAAGGGATGGCCATTTAGTTTCGACTTAGGAGAACAATTCATCTATACGGGTGATTTAGTTAATGCTGTTGCAACATTAACAAATGTCAGTATTGCAAGAGTAAAAACATTGGGCAAAATACCCGATAAGCATATCAGCTACTGGGGGGAGCGATTTAATTCAGATATGGAACGTATAGGTAGAACTGTTGTAAAACCTAAAAAAATAAAAACTTCTGAACAAGAAGATTTTGCTTCAACAATAAACAATATAACAAAATCCAAAAGTCAAGATGACCCTGCATATACTCTTATATTAAGTGTTTTGAAAATGGCATATGGTTTTACCGTTAATGAAGTAGAAGACAGTTACGAAGTATGGGTTGCTAAAGTTATTAACGAAGAAAAACTTTCTTCATTCATTAAAAACATCCCTCATCCTTCATCTGGTTCTGGTCCTCTTGACAAAGACGGGAAAAAGTATCTTGAAATTACTAATTTTTATTTATCCCCCATTTGGAAAGATATTGAATCTTATTCAAAACACATTGTATATGACGAGACGAATGATGCAAGACGATTTGATATGCTCATTGAATATGAAAAACTCAATGATTTTAATACGGCTAATGAAGCATTAGCACCTTTTGGTTTACGCCTTTTTAAGGAAAAACGATTAGAAAAGCTGAAATTGGTTGAGTTTCACGAGTAAACAGAACCAACCCTTTAGCACATCTTGAAAACATACCCCTCAGTATAAAAAGCAAAAACCACTTTACGTGCAGTAAAGTGATTTTTTTTTAGTTGACAAAAAAATAAAAAGGGCAAAGGCACGCTTAGTGTCTTTACCCCCAACTTTATGCCATGAAAAAGCTTTGCCTTACAAAATTAGTGATTTGTTAAGAGTCATGTTGACATTCATCAATTTTTTTTTGTAAAAAAATGAAATGACTAAAAATGAGACCCACAAAATCACTCTGTTACGCCTTGTACAAGTAATGAAACCTCATTACGAAGCACTTCAATAAAGCCTTTTTCGATAGAAAAATTCAATTTCCCGCCATCAGCTTTTGTTATCGCTACTTTGCCTTTTGACAAAGACGAAACAATTGCAGCGTGGTTTTTCAAAACTTGAAACTCTCCTGCCGTACCAGGCACTTTGACAGAGGTAATTTCGCCGTGAAATACTTCCTTATCGGGAGTTAGAACCGTGATATTCATTCTCTAAATATGAGTTATGAATTATGAGTTATGAATTATGAATTATAAGTAGAAACTCATAATTCATAACTCACAACTCATAACTCTGATTAAGCTGCTTCCGCAAGCATTTTTTTACCTTTTGCAATCGCATCATCAATAGATCCAACAAGGTTGAAGGCAGCTTCTGGATATTCGTCCACTTCGCCGTCCATAATCATGTTGAAACCACGAATCGTTTCTTCGATGGGTACCAATACACCTTTCAAACCCGTAAATTGTTCTGCAACATGGAAGGGTTGCGACAAGAAACGTTGAACACGACGCGCCCGAGATACGACCAATTTATCTTCTTCAGACAGTTCCTCCATACCTAAGATGGCAATAATATCTTGCAATTCATTATAACGTTGCAAAGTTTGCTTCACACGTTGCGCACAATCGTAGTGTGCATCGCCCAAAGTTTTGCGGTCAAGGATACGGCTTGTTGACTCCAATGGATTCACCGCAGGATAGATACCCAATGATGCAATCTTACGGTCAAGTTCCGTTGTTGCATCCAAGTGAGCAAATGTCGTTGCAGGAGCTGGGTCAGTCAAGTCATCCGCAGGTACATAAACCGCTTGTACTGACGTAATTGAACCCCGTTTTGTCGAAGTAATACGCTCTTGCATCAAACCCATTTCTGTCGCCAAAGTCGGTTGATAACCTACCGCTGACGGCATACGACCTAAAAGAGCCGATACTTCAGAACCCGCTTGTGTAAAACGGAAGATATTGTCAATAAAGAAAAGGATATCACGACCGCCATTCGGATCACTCATATCACCATCACGGAAGTATTCAGCCATCGTCAAACCAGACAAAGCCACACGTGCGCGGGCGCCAGGAGGCTCATTCATCTGACCAAAAACAAGCGTTGCTTGAGAACCTTCGAGGGCTTTTTTATCTACTTTCGACAAGTCCCAGCCGCCTTCTTCCATAGAGTGAACAAACTCTTCGCCGTAACGGATAACGTTTGATTCAATCATCTCTCGCAACAAGTCATTGCCCTCACGTGTGCGCTCACCTACACCTGCAAAAACCGACATACCGTCATAACCTTTCGCAATGTTGTTGATCAATTCCATGATAAGAACCGTCTTGCCGACACCTGCACCACCGAAAAGACCAATTTTACCACCTTTTGAATAGGGTTCAATCAAGTCAATTACTTTGATACCTGTGAAAAGGACTTCCGTTTCCGTAGAAAGATTTTCGTAAGCAGGTGGTTTACGATGGATAGAATAAGCATCATCGCCTTTTGGCACTTCGCCAATACCGTCAATGGCTTCGCCAATAACGTTGAAAAGACGACCACGGATTTGTTGTCCAACAGGCATAGAGATTTGCTTACCTGTGTCAACCGCTTCCATATTACGAGTTAAACCGTCTGTTGCGTCCATCGCGATAGTACGGACAGAGTCTTCGCCCAAGTGACGTTGGACTTCAAGAATGATTTCTTCGCCGTTGCCTTTTTTGACACTGAGCGCGTTCAGGATTTCGGGGAGCTTTGCGCCCTCTGCCGAGAAGCTAACGTCCACGACGGGTCCGATGACCTGTTTAATACGACCGATATTTGCCATTTTCTAAAATTTATTGAAAATATATAGCTTTTTAGATGTGTTTTTCAAAAACGGTGCAAATTTACTAAACCTAAATGGATTACCAAACTAAATTTGGAACATTCCTTCATCGTTTTTTAATAAAAAAAGCACCCCCTCAGTATATTTTGCCGTTTTTGAGGTTTGTTTTGGAAAAATTGGGTGATTGGTGGTTTTAACAATAATTTATATTAGGAGCATTTTCACACAGTCGTTTTATTCTATCTCAAAATGCCTACGATGGATATGAATACAGTGAAATGTTGCTTGACTTAATTAATGTAGAGGGTCGTATTTACATTGTTTTTCTAAAATTAAGGTTGTAAATTTAAAGTTCAACCTTAAATTTACAACCTTAATCCAAAATGTAAAAAACGTAAAATGCACTTTTGAAAGTAAAATATTGATAACTACTTACGATTTCCTTGACCATCTACCTCTATAAAATACCAAACTAAGATTAGCTTTGCGCCAAAAATCTAAAATGCTTGAAAAAATAAAAAACAATTTCATCTTCATTGCCTTATTTGTGTTTGCTCTTTATGCTATTGGGCGTTATTTTTATAAAAAACCAAACGTTATCAATGGCGAAGTTGCTCCTAAAATTGTTTCTACACAACCCAATGGCGAGTCGTTTGATTTGTCGTCTTTAAAAGGGCATTATATCCTCCTCGATTTTTGGGGCAGTTGGTGTGGACCTTGTATTCAAGAAATGCCACAACTTAAAGCCTTGAATACCAAGTATTTAGGTAAAAAATTCAGCGATGCAGAAAGATTTAATATCGTCAGCGTTGGTATTGAACAAGACCGCAACCGCTGGTTGTCCGCTATTGAGCAATTAGGTATTGGCGGTTGGATACACATCAGCGATTTTCAATATTTGGATTCTCCGCTTGCCAAAGCCTACGGTGTACGGGTCATTCCAACCAAATTTCTGTTAAATACTGAGGGGGTCATTATTGGTGTAAACCCATCCATCCAAGACATTGAAAAAGTGTTAGATTCCAAGGTTTTGAAATAAACGAATGTCCAAACTCGTTTTCTCATTCGTATTAAATTCTAACTTTGCGCTTCAAATCTGATGTATGGAAAATAATGACAACTTAGTAGGCGTACTCGTAACGCTTTTTCGATATAAAAAACCCATTTTATGGGCAACTTTGGCAACAGCCGTAGGTACTGCCTTGATTTCTTTCCTTTTTCTTGATAATTATTACAAATCAACGACAACGTTTTATCCCCTCAGTTCCGATGTGTTTAAGCCCGAACAGATGTTTGGTCAATCTCAAAAAGACATGGAATATTATGGTGGTGAAGAAGACGTTGACCGACTACTTACTATTGCCCAATCAGGCGAATTGTATGATTTTTTAATCAAAAAATATGATTTATACCACCATTACAAGATAGATACGACAAGTGATTTGGCAGCATTTAAGGTGCGTGAAGCCCTTGAAGGCCTTTATGAAGTAAAAAAAACCAAGCACAATGCCATCGAAATTTCCGTCGAAGACAAAGACCGCCGTTTGGCTGCCGATATGGCAAATGCCGCCCGCGACAAAGTAGATGAAATATCACAACGTTTGATTCGTGAAATTCAAGCTAACTTGATTAGTGCTTACCAAACAAGTTTTATTGAAAAAGAAAAAACCCTACTTGGCATAGGCGATTCGTTAATGCTTATGCGCCAAAATTATGGTGTTATTGACCCCGAAACGCAAACAGAGGCAGTCACCAAAGTATCTGTTGAGGCACAAGGCAATTACATACGCAGTAATGCAAAACTTCAAATGCTCAAAAATAACCCCTCAGTATCCAAAGATACAATTGCTCTTTTAGAAGCAATTTTGAAAGGTTATGAAGAGGAATCGAAAAACAACGATGTAATGATGAAAAAATATAACGCAGGCTACAATTCGGTCAGCGTTTTGAAGCAAATTTATGAACAAGAGCGTAACCAAATCGGTCGTGATAAACAGCGTTATACACAATTGAAAGTCGCTTTTGAGACTAAAATTCAAGCCATAAAACTCTTTGAATCAGGGGCGATTCCTGTTGTTAAATCACGTCCTAAACGTTCCATCATTGTTGTCAGTGCTACCCTAATTGTCTTCGTTTTAAGTCTCATCGGTGCCTTAGTAATAGATAATTACCGAGCAGTCAACTGGAATGAAATCAAATCTGCTTCTGCAAATGGCACTACAAAACAGAGTAAGAGTGCCGCAATAGGTTTCTATAAAAAAAATATTTAATCAATGACACTTGACAACAAAGGCATTTTTACGGCTTTTGCAGCCATAACTGTTGTAAGTTTGCTGGCAGCCGTGGGTTTTGAGAGCATTTTCCCTGCTTCCATTCCTGCTGTTTTGTTGTTGGCTTATATCGCTATTGTTGATTTTAGAACTCTTTTTTTCCTCCTTTTGGCGTGCATACCTTTTTCCATAGAATATACTTTTCCGAATGGTTTTGGTACAGATTTACCAACCGAGCCGCTTATGGTGGGCTTGATGCTTGTGTATTTTTTGTATGTGGCAAAAAATGGTTTTATACTGAGGGGTGGACTTTTCCTACGTCATCCGATTACATTACTCATTATTTTGTCCTTGGCTTGGGCGTGTGTGGCAACATTAAACTCGCTTGATGTCTTCCTTTCAATTAAATATCTTTTGGCGAAAATATGGTATATCGTTACCTTTTTCTTCTTGGGTGGCGTCATTTTGAAAGAAAAAACGGACATTCAACGTTTTTTTTGGACAATTTTTATACCCCTCAGTATAGCCGTCCTCATTACGACTATTCGACATGCCGCCGTGGGGTTTTCATTTTTGGAGGTCAATTATGTCATGCAGCCCATGTTTCGGAATCATGTGTCTTATGGCTGTATTTTAGCCATTTTCCTACCCTTTATCGTCCTTGCTTTAACATGGAAGCCTCGAAGTTCCACGACTAAATGGTTGTTAATCAGCGGTTTAGTTCTATTTTTATTGGCGATTCAACTGTCATTTACCCGCGCTGCTTATGGGGCTGTTCTGGGCGCAGCCACTTTTTATTTTATTGTAAAACATCGTTTGACACGTTATGTCGTTGGAGCAGCCATTATTGTCCTCATCGGCTTAGTAGGCTATATCACAAGTCATGACAAATACCTCGATTATGCACCTCGTTTTGACAGAACAATTACGCATCAAAATTTTGATAATTTGCTGGAAGCAACGGCAAAAGGAGAGGATATTTCAACGATGGAACGCGTTTATCGTTGGGTCGCTGGTTTTCAGATGGTTTCTCATAGACCTTTAACAGGTTTTGGACCGAATAATTTTTACGATTTTTATAAATCCTATACGGTTACAAAATTTAAAACATATGTAAGTGATAATCCTGATGGCTCGACGGTGCATTGTTATTATCTGCTTATGGCAATCGAACAAGGCATTCCAGGGATGTTAATCTTTTTTATTCTTATTTTTTACGTTTTACTGAGGGGTGAAAAAATTTATCATAAAGCTACTGAACGGTGGCAACGTCATGCAGCTATGGCATCGTTGCTGTCTTTTGTCACTATTTTGATTTTAATATTAATCAATGATTTGATTGAAACCGATAAAATAGGCTCGTTTTTCTTTATGAACTTGGCTATTTTGACCAATTTGGATATTTTGAACGCTGATTAATTAATAGACACGAATTGCACCAATTATACGAATGATTATTTTAGTTATTTCAATTCGTGTCTGTCAATTCTTCTTCAAATACAAAATACACATTATAGTATAAGCGGTCGAAAAAAGGAGTGTACCGAACAACAAATGTAAAGGCTGCAAAAAAGGTGGAATATCAAATTTGTGCATCGAAAGACCAAACAAAATTTCAGAAATAAGCAAACCGAGCAATAGCGTTGAGAAAAATTTGATGCTTTTCATCCTAAAAAACCGACCCCTCAGTAACCATACCCAGTACATGATGGCTGCCGTGACGACATAATAAAAGGTGCGATGTAACAGATAAACGCTGCTCAAATTCGGTATCCATTCGTTGCGATGTTCCTCGCCCAACGCGGACGATATTAAGTCCACATTTTCCCTAACTTGCGTACCAATAATGATTTGAATCAATATCAAAAGACTCACACCAATGCCGCCCCAGACTAAGCCCATAGGTTTTACTGACAATAAATCGCTCATTTCCCCTTCATGCGTATAAGAAACAAGCACTGCCGAAATCAGAACGACTAAAATAAGCATCGCTATAATCATGTGAACCGTAATGAACGACGGCATGAGGTTTGTCGAGACGACCAAGGACCCTAACCAACCTTCAAATCCCACCCCTATAAAACCTGCTAAAGAGAGCCGAAAAATACGTTTATCCAATTTTCTCAAGGGAATTGAGAACAATAAAGTCAAAAAGATAAGAAATCCAACCAACACACCAATTAAACGATTAATATATTCCGTCCATGTTTTATACACATTAAAGGGTTCATGTGTCGATACTGAGGGGTCGTTTTGAATGAGGTGTGCGGTTTCAGACATGCCCATTTTGTCGAGCATTTTAGCAACACGCTCATTTTTCTTTTTCCGCAAATCGGTATAGTGTTGCAAATAATCGGCAGGCAATGCTGCTTCACTTGTAGGCGGCACCCATACACCAAAACATTTGGGCCAATCGGGGCAACCCATACCGCTACCTGTCGAGCGCACCCAACCACCCACCCATATCAAAAAAATAGTAGCTATCGTTGTCGCTATTCCCCAACGACGAAATCTGCATAGATTTATAGTATTTGTCATATTGTTATTAGTTATTGGTAAATTGGTTATTAGTTAATTCGTTAGTGAATAACCAGTTGAATAATAACCAATTCACCAATAAGTAACCAAAACCGCCTATGCGGGGATGAAAATGAATTTTGCACCGCCCTCATTCAAAAGAACGAAAACACAGATTTCGTCGGAATGTTTGCGATAAAGTGTCCTGAAATCGTCAATTTTATCAGTTTTAATGATTCTTTTGACGTGAAATTCTTCTAATGTCGAAGCATTAACAGCCCAATCGTCGGGCAAGTTACCCCTCAGTAAAAGAGGGATGCCTAACTCCAATTCCGTTTTTGATGCAACGAAAATAGGATAGTTTGAGACGTCCTGTGTCCGAACAGTTTCCGCAGCTTCTGCAAGTGCCGACCGATACTTTTTCAGTAATCGTTCAACTTCTATAAGTGGTTGTTTACCGTTTTGATTCATTTTATTGTATGGTTGTATGGTTTTTAAAGCTATCTACTTTTCGTTTTTCACTTTTCATTTTTCACTTCCAAAGTCTTTTTTCTCTAAAAGTTTGTAGCCTCTTGTCGTGTCTTGAAAATTAAAATATCGTTTATTGGCTTTGTCGTATTCGATATTATCAAAAATAGTATAAAAATTCTTTCTACCGCCTGTTATCCACAATGTTTGCTTGGGTTCGGGCGCAATGTAAAGTGAACGGGTCGAGTCGGGCGATTGTGTTGCCGAAATATAGAGCGTTTCGTAAGCACTACCCCAATACATCAGCAGCGTTTTTTCATCAATATCGTCGTTGTCTGTAAAGAATTTTGTGCCTTCAAAGCGACGGGTTTTATCCAAAAGCTGCGTCAAATAGTCGAGCCGATGCGTATATATTTTATGTGTATTAAAAATGTATAACACTTTGAAAATCAATATAAAAGCAAGTAGTCCCACCGCCCATTTTGCATTTTTAATACTCGGCAATACATCAAAAATAAAAGGTACAGCGAGCATGACCGCAAGAGGTAAATATTGACTTTCGAGGTAGAACCAATCTTTACTATCGAAATAGGAGGTGGCAATGATGAAGATAAAACCTAAGGTTGAAACAACAAAAAATGCTAATTTTAGAAACGCTTTTTTCCAAATATAAAATCCTATTATGCCTATCAAAAAAGGTAAAACCAATGCAAAATCATCAAAACAATGTCCCCAAAACAAACGTTGACTGGGTCCTATTACTAACTCGTCGAGATGTCTTGTAATGTGATTTGAAAATCGTTCAGATGACCCTTTATCATAAGGGCTTACACCTGTGATATAAAATTTGGAATAATTAGCAATTACAAAACTTAATGCAGCCCAACTAAGCAGACCAAAACTTAAATTTTGTGCAGAGTTATTTCCAGATTTCTGAAATTTACTGAGGGGAGATATTTTATCTATAAAAAAATAACCCAAAAGAAAACAAAAAGGAAAAATGATAAGTGGATGAAAATAAACGAGTGTAAAAACAAGCCCGATACTGAGGGGGTATTCCCACCAACGCAATTTCGTAAATTCGCCGCGATTCATCAATAAAGCAAAATAAACAAACGTGAGCGAGATGCCTTGAATGACCTCATTTTGCGCCCAATAAAATGTATGAGCCGTCATCAACATATACCACAACACAATGCCCAAAGCTAAGGTCTTGACTTCCCATATCTTATCGCAAATAAAAAAGGCTAACCAATGAAAAAGAACAAAAGAAAGGGAGTAAGACATCAAAACTGTTGTCAAAGACAAACCTAATTTAGAGGTCACAAGAGGAAAAGACTGAACGAAGGCTGCGCCGAAACGCTGCACTTGTATAGCCAATTTTCCTTTGTTGATAATATCAAAACTTTGGAAGGAAGCGTCGAGTATAATGGTACGCTCACGCCAAAAAACGAGGGCAAGGACTGCCAAAATGCCAAAAGTAATATGACCGAAGAATGTTATATAGCGGTTTGTTGTGGGTTGCATAGTGTATTGTTATGTGGATGTATGGTTGTATTGTTAAATTATTACTATCCTTATAACAATTAACAATACAACCATACAACAATTTAAGCCGCTTTTAATCGAACTAATTTTGAATGGCTCAATTTTTCACGTGCATAAGAACGGGTTACTTCAAATTCTCTTATTTCATGCTTTTGTGAAGGCATATCGAACATCAAATCTGTCATAATGGCTTCGCAAATCGAGCGTAAACCCCGTGCACCTAAGTTATAATCTAAGGCCGTGCGGGCGATGAAATCAATAGCATTAGGCGAAAAAGTCAATGAGACCCCTTCCAAATCAAACAATTTTTGATATTGTTTGACGAGTGAATTTTTAGGTTCGACCAATATGCTTTTCAACGTCTCTAAATCCAAAGGATTCAAAGCCGTCAAAACAGGCAAACGACCGACCAATTCAGGTATCAAACCAAAGGATTTAATATCTTGTGGAGAGATGTATTGCAACAAGTTTTCACGGTCAATCAAGGCTTTTTGCTCGGCATTATAACCAATGACTTGTGTGTTAAGTCTTCTCGCAATCACTTTTTCGATGCCGTCAAATGCGCCACCGCATATAAAAAGAATGTTATTGGTGTTGATACTGACCAATTTCTGTTCAGGGTGTTTACGCCCGCCTTGTGGTGGCACTTGCACATCTGCCCCTTCGAGCATTTTCAAGAGACCTTGCTGAACACCTTCGCCTGACACGTCGCGTGTAATGCTTGGATTATCGCCTTTTCGAGCGATTTTATCAATTTCATCCACATACACGATGCCTCTTTCGGCTGCTTTGACATCAAAATCGCATACTTGAAGTAAGCGAGACAACATACTTTCCACGTCTTCACCCACATACCCTGCTTCCGTAAAAACAGTCGCATCTACAATAGAAAACGGCACATTCAAAAGCTTGGCAATCGTCCGTGCCATCAATGTTTTGCCCGTTCCTGTGCGCCCAACAAAAAGAATGTTTGATTTTTCAATCTCCACATCCCCGTCAGTAGACGGCGGTTGATTGAGCCTTTTGTAATGGTTATAGACGGCAACAGCGAGCGTTTTTTTAGCATCGTCTTGACCAATAACGTATTGGTCGAGGTAGTTTTTCAACTGCTGCGGCGTGCGGTCAATGGGTTTCCAATCGTCTTTTTTCTTTTTCTTTTTTTTGCTTTCAGGTAGGGCTTGCTCGCCTAATTCCTGTTCAACAATTTCCATTGCTTGGCTTGTACAGGCTTCGCAAATATGGGCTTCGGAGCCAGCAATCAAGATGCCGACTTGCTCTTTAGGTCGTCCGCAAAACGAACAATAATATCCTTGATTTCTTTTATTCATGTATAGAAAGACTAATTTTTTTTCAAATTGGGCGCAAAAGTACGCATAATTTGTCAATAGTTATTGGTTATTTGTTACTCGTTATTAGTTACTCGTTATTGGTATCTGTATTTACGAGTAACAAATAACCAATAACAAGTAACAATAACAAGCAACTTTTACTTTTTTGCTGCATAATCCACAATTAAATGACAAAATGCTTTGACACCCAATGTAAATCCACTTTCGTCAATGTAAAAATCGGGTGTGTGGTGAGCCGCTACTTCGGGGGCTGTTTTGCCTTTTGCCATACCACCCAAAAAGAAAAAGAAACCTGGTATTTTCTCTTGGTATTTAGCAAAATCCTCTGCCCCTGTTACGGGTACTTGAACGCGGACATTGTCTACGCCTGCGGCATCTTCAAGGCTTGGATACATTTTTTTGGTCAACTCTGGATTGTTGTAAGTCACAGGATTGCCCAACTCAATCTCACAAATCGCTTCTGCCCCTGCTGATTCAGCAATGTTTTTCACCACTCTTTTAATATTTTCATGTACTTGTTTTTGAATCCGAGGGTCTAATGCACGGATAGTACCCACCATTTTGGCTTCTTCTGGAATAATATTGCCGCGAATACCTGCATGAAAACTGCCAATCGTCACCACTGCAGCCGATTCATTGAGGGGCGTCATACGGCTCACTACCGTTTGCAAACCCATTATGATTTGTGCACCCGTCACAATCGGGTCAATGCCTTCCCAAGGGTATGCGCCGTGGGTTTGCTTCCCTTTTATCGTAATTGTTAAACCATCTGAACTCGCCATCGTTCCCATAGGACGGTATCTGATTTGCCCAACTGGTGTCTGTGAATTGATATGCAAACCAAAAATCGTTTCTACTTTCGGATTGTCCAAGACACCTTCTTTAATCATCACCCCCGCACCACCATCCTCGCCTTTGGGCGCACCTTCTTCAGCAGGTTGAAAAATAAAGACTATCGTACCTGCCAATTCGCTTTTCACTTGCGATAAAACCTCTGCTGTTCCCATCAATATTGCTACGTGCGTATCATGTCCACAAGCGTGCATGACACCTGTTTCCATATCATTAAACGTTGTTTTTACAGTTGATTTAAAGGGTAAATTGCCGCGTTCTGTTACGGGTAAGCCGTCCATATCAGCGCGAAGGGCAACCGTTGGTCCGGGTTTACCCCCCCTCAGTATGCCGACCACACCTGTCTTGGCAATGCCTGTTTTTACTTCGTCGAACTTCAAATCTTTGAGAAATTTAGCAATTTTGTCAGCCGTTTTAAATTCTCTATTTGATAATTCGGGATTTTGATGAAAGTCGCGTCGCCACGCAATGACTTTGGGTTCAATAGCAACGGCTAATTTGTCGAGTTTGGTTTTCAACGCCGCATTTTTGTCCGCCTGTCCTAAAAGAGACTGCGTGAAAATTAGGAGAAGTACAAATAATACGCTTTTGAAAGCCTGCTTAGTAAGCGAAGTAAGGTGGTTTTTCATGTTTTTAAAATTGATTTTATAAACGATTGATTTTCAATGAAATACTATTTTTATTTTTTATTTAACAACTCACCTAACAAAGCGACTTTAATGCCGAAGTCTTTATTACCTTTTGTAAATTCTTCTTGAGCGAGTAGATGCAGACCCCTCAGTATATTTTGAGAAAAAAGTGTTTTTTGGACGCGTGTGTCTTTTTTAACCGCTAAAATATCCTTTTCTGAAGGTAGTTCTGTCAAAGCGGCAATTTCAGCAATATTATTAGCGGTCAACACCTCACTTGTTCGAATATTATTAGGCAAAGCGTCGTAACCCATCACAAGAGGTTGTTCGGGTTGTTGAATTTCAAAGAGAGACTCACCATTCGCTCTTGTATACCAAAAACGCCCCATCCTGCCGACTGTATCTACTTTACGCGGGTCAATACGGTTGTTTTCTTTATCTAATATATCTTCATTGATGTGCATGCGTAGGATGCGGCATAAAACTAAAATGCCTCCTCCTTTTTCGTTACTCAAGGGCAAAATCTGTTCAACCCGACATTCCATCTGAATGGAAGACTCTTTAACTCTAAAAGGGCGTATCAAATCCGATTCCACAGGTGTTAACCCTGCTTTTTTAAACTCATTGACCCCTTTTGGATAGTTAACCGCCGTTAAAGACATTTGTCTGACAAAATTATAACTCACAATGTTAATGACACATTCGTTGACCTCTTGCACATTTGCCAAAGTATCCTTCGTTGTTCCATCTTTCGCTCGGATACTTGTTGCAAAGCCGACAATGGGTGGTTTAGAACTAAAGGCGTTGAAAAAACTAAAAGGGGCGAGGTTAGCTATCCCCTCAGTATTTAGGGTACTTACAAAGGCAATGGGGCGTGGCGACACTGCACCTATCATAAATTGATACATATCCAACGGTGATGTCGTTTCAGGATCTATTTTTCTCATCATAACCAGAGTGTTTTTGCAAAATTAAAATTTAAAAGCCCAATAATAACAAAAAATGACAATTAATGGGCAACATTGGCAAAACATATTCGTAGGAGATTAGTAGTTGTTTTTTAATTTGAGAAAAATGTTCGGCTCTTGAGAATTAAAAAAACATTGCTATTTTTTAAATAATTTTCACACTATTAAATTTCATAATTTAATATATTTTCCTTATAAAGGATTTTATTTTTATGTTTTTTCAAATTAAACTTTTGAATCGTTTAATAGTCTCAAAAGAAAACGCAATAAATTAATATAAAAAATAGTTAATATTTTTTTATAAAACTGGTTTTTAAACTTAAAAACATATATTTTTGTGTCGTTGTTCGTTTTTTTAATCTTTAAACTCCCTACAACATGACTTTTTCACATGACATCTGGCTCCTTGCGTACCTTACTATTTGTTTAGTTTTGATGAATATTCCGTCCAAAAAGCTAAATAAAGCGAAGTAAAGTTAAAAAAAAAAGCCCGTTACCTTTTTGGAACGGGCTTTTGAATTTTAAAATTTATGACTTGAAAGAAATATTTCACCGATTACTGAGGGGGGGACAACGCAAATCACCAAAATAGTATAAAAGACTTACGCCAAAAAATGTAAACATATCATTACTCTTGGAATCTCCTCGTTGACGACCTAATTGACCTATCTTTTTTCCTTCTGCATCCGGTATAGAAGGGTCCGATAATAGGACAGCTATATCGCCATGCTGTTTGCGTATTTCATTCATGCTTGGATAAGTCTTACTCACGTCGTCGAGATAATCAGTGAAGAGTTTCCGCGCACTGATTTCTAAATTGATACTCCACACTTCGTTTAACGCTATTTTAAAACCACCACCATAAGCCAATGCCATTTGAGTGGTATAATATTCCTCTCCTCGGAATTGCCCTTCAGTACCCAGCGGACGTAAATCGTACCACGTTCCGTTCGATTTTCCTTGTGGATTGAAGTGATAAACACTCAAACCAGCCAACAGGTAAGGCGAAAACCATTGTGCTTTATCCAAATAGTTATAAGGTAGAAAGTTGAACTCAAACTGCCCCGTTCCGTCCACGAGCACCGAGCGGAAATTAAGGTTTCGCCGTTGTTCAAAAACATTGCTCGAATTTTTGTCATCTGCACTGATATTACCATAGTTTGCTGACATTTTAAGGCACAGGCGATCATTGAAATTAAACCTAAAAACGGCACCCCCTGCAAACCCTGGGCGTTTTAAGTCAAAATTGGTATTCAAGTCACCAAAATAATGCGATACTCCTGCCCAACCACCTATTTCCCAACCACGTTGTGCTTGGGTAAGGTTAATTTGCCATAACAGAAGGGGCGCAAAAACCAATAAGATTTTTTTCACTATTTGCTATTTTTGAGTGGTAGATAAAAAATATGTCCAAACCGATTATTTACTTAACAAAACCTTTGTGGGAACAGGGTCAGAGGACTCACAAAGTTTACTTTCCAAAAATTATGCAAAGTTATGTAAAAACGCAAAAACAGTGAAGTTTCTTACAGGAAGAGTAAAGTTTAACTTAATAAAGATAAAAAAAGGTGAGATTTATTGCTTTTTACCTTCCACAAAATTTGCCCAATCGCTTAAACGTGTGGCATTTCCACTTTGAGCAAAATTTAAACAATCTAATGTTGATATACCAAATTGTTGCTGGATTCGAGAAAATATCGTTGATGCAGCTCGTGAGTCTTGTAGAATAGCAGGAACATCTGAGCGACCTCCGAATATTTCTTTAACCGCCTTGTAAGTTGTATTTGCTCTTTGAACAACACCCAGCCAATTTTCCCGTGTACCTCCGTAGCGAATACGCATATCGTCATAGAATCTGGCTTCATCATCTGCCAAGCCCCAATTATTATTGTCATTTGCCGTACGGATATCTGTAAAAACAGGTGCTTCGTACTCCTCTTTTATAGAAATCAGCACAGCCTCGACTTCGGGTGTCGACTTATCCAGTTTTTTAAGGCGTTCTTTAGATATTTGCCGATTGACATACTCTCCTGAACGGACATCCATGATAGTCGCTGTACGTTTTGTATCGACTGTTTTAAAAATATCAAAAACTTGTAAGACAAAAAGTAAGCCGCCTATACCTACAATGGAGAGTAACCATGGAAAGGAGCTTGTTTGTTCACTTTGGTATTGGTTTTGAGGACTTACTTGATGTTTTCTTTTGTTTGTCATTTTTAATTTATTATCATAAAAAGTTGTAATTCTGTTTGATTTTTTACCTTTAAAGATATTTTCGATACCCCTCAGTAAAGTCATCTTATTGGACGAAAAAAAACGCTCTAAGATACATAATTTTAAAATAAATAATTCTATTACAGGTATTATTTAAACGAAATTATTTTGTTTTAAATAAAAAACACCTTCAATCATCAGACTATTTTATACTTTTTTTGTTTTTATATTCGTTGATAAAACACTTATTTTTTCCATTCTTAAAACAACACAATATGAAAATCATGCACTTTTATCGTTTCTCAAAAATGATGGCTTTTGTCGTCGTATTATTGGTGTTCAACCAATGTTCACGCAACCCTGTTACGGGCAAAAAAGAATTGTCCTTTATGTCAGAGGCATCAGAGCTATCGCTGGGGCAACAATCAGACCCCGCCATTCAAGCAGAGTTCGGCGTTTATGCCGATTCCCTTTTACAACAATATGTTAATGTGCAAGGGACTTCAATGGCAAAAATCTCACATCGACCTACTTTGCCATTTGAGTTCAAAGTCATGGACTCTGAAGTGGTCAATGCCTTTGCCGTCCCTGGCGGCTTCGTTTATTTCACACGCGGCATTTTAGCGCATTTCAACAACGAAGCCCAATTTATGGGCGTTTTGGGTCATGAAATCGGTCATGTGACAGCCCGACACGGCGCACAACAACAAACCAAGCAAATTTTACTACAAGGCGGCTTAATTGCGGGTTTGATTATCTCTCCAAAATTTGCTCAATATGCCGATGTTGCCAGTCAAGGTTTACAACTTTTGATGCTTAAATACAGCCGCGACCATGAGTCTCAATCTGACCAATTAGGCGTCGAATACTCCTCCAAAACAGGCTATGATGCCCGCGAAATGGCTGGTTTTTTCCAAACCATCGGGCGTATCCAAGAAGCTGCAGGTGCGAGTATCCCTACTTTTTTGTCCACACACCCCGATCCAGGCAATCGCTACAAAACCGTAACGGCTATGGCTGTCGAAACCCAAAAAGCCAACCCGTCAAAAAAGTATGTCATCAACAGGGACGGCTATTTGCGCCGTATTGAAGGCTTAGTGTATGGCGAAGATCCTCGTCAGGGGTATGTAGAAAACCATAATTTCTATCATCCAGAACTCAAATTTGAGTTTCCTATTCCCATAGATTGGCAAACGCATAATTCGCCTGTTCAATTTCAAATGGCTTCAAAAGACCAAAAAGCTATGATGATATTGACACTCGCTCCTGAAAAAACGCTTGAAGAAGCCTCGAATGCCGTGGTTCAAAAATATAAACTCAAATTGCTTGACAAACGCAATATAAGTATCAATGGGATGCAAGCCATCATGCAGGTAGGCGATCAAGTACCTGAAAATGCTCAAAATGCCCAAGAAGCTGCTCAAAATACGGTGCGGGTTATGACCACTTTTATCACCTATAATAACCTAAATTATATCATTCATGGGGTTGCAGGATTAGCCGATTTCCCTAAATATGAACGACTTTTTAGCAATACCATGAACGGCTTTAGACCATTGACCGATAATAGTAAAATCAATGTTACACCTAATCGTATCCGTATCAAATCAGTTTCTACGGATGGCACACTTCTCTCAACATTAAAGGCTTTCAATATGCCTGAAAAACAACATAAAGAACTTGCCATCCTCAACGGTATGGAATTGAGCGATCGTGTGACAAGAGGTATGTTGATTAAAACGATTGGGAAATAGATTGTTAAATTGCTGTATTGTTAAATTGCTGTTAACCATATAGCAATCTAACAATACAGCAATTCAACAATTTAATTTTTCTAAAACATAATAAACTGCAGGACAAAAAGTGCTGTTTTTTAAGGTAATAGCTTGTTTTTTCAACAAAATGTCCTCATTAGTGTAAGGAAAACGATGACAATCAGACGGGCGCACTTCGTAAATAGCGCAATAATTGTCCAAACCCAGAAACGGACAGGGCTTTGTCGTTACTACAAAATCTCCTTCTTCATCGCGGTGCAGGTACTTATCTACAAAAGCCGACTCGCTCATTTTCAAATGTTTGGCAATCCGTTTTATATCAGGTGGCTTAAATCGAGGCGAATAGTTCTTGCAACAATTGGCGCAAGCCAAACAATCAATTTTTGAAAACGCGGCTTCATGCAGATTGGGTAATTGCTTCAAAACACGGTTTTTATCCACCGTTTGGAGGAATTTCTTATAAAATTTTTGCCGTTCGGCAGATTTTTTTTCCCAATTATTCAGTATTTCCATGGGGCAAAATTATATATAAAAACGAGTAAAATGTAAAAATACTGAGGGGTAGTGAATAACGAAAAAAACACCAATTTTAATTTAAAATACTGTTGAAAATCAACATTTTACAAATTCATCATTCCACATTTATAATTCATCATTCACTTAGCAGCGTAATTTTGAGGCACAACGTTTCACCTACAAATACTTATAAATATGCGTCTTTTGACAACCCTTTTTTTTTCATTATACTTTTTAAGCAACTTAATGGCTCAAAAAGTGATGAAACTTGATACACCGCATGACCCTTCGCGGATGTCTTTTCTCATCGGGTCAACCATTACTTTCCAAACAGACGGCGACGACAAAAAGAATAAAATTTGGATGACCAAACGTATTGTGGACTTCGACCTCGACCGTCACCAAGTCATTTTTGAAGATTGGTCTGTTACTGTTGAAGATATTATTGCCGTTAGAAAGGGCAATGAACGACGTACTGTTCGGAATATTGGCGCAACATTGATGACCTTTGGCGCCGGTGCAGCCTTTTTTGGGTTGGTCGGAAAGTTAACACCTAAATGTCCAAATTGTAACGAAGCTGTGGTCGTAGGGGCTGGTTCGGGCGTTCTCGGTTGGCTTCTAACCCGTATTTCAGGGTTCAAAACGTTTAAAATTGATGGCAAAAACAAGTTGCGTTTACTCGATTTGACTCCTAAACCCGATACAAGTCCTGCAAAAGTTTAATAGTTGAAATCAAAAAGTGCCAACAACCACCTCAAACATATCCTCTTTTTTTAAATATTTTTGCGCCAATTCCTGCAAATCCTTAGGCGTAATGGTGCGTATGGTCTCTACAAAATGAGCAAACGCCTCTAAAGGAATGTCTTCAATAACATAGGTGCGAATGACATCGTTGATGGCAAAGGGCCCATCCACCATATTCAAAAGATTGCCCATCATATAATTTCTGACCATCGCCAATTCATCATCGCCAATTAGGTCATTTTGCAAAATAGCCATCTCTTTATACACTTCCACAAGGGCTTTTTCGACAAATTCATTACCAATTTCGGAACTGATATAGAAAAAACTGTCACGGTGCAGGGTATCACTCGCCGAACCAATATTATACGTAAAACCTTTCTTTTCTCTAATATTCCGCATCAAACGCGAACCGAAATAACCACCCAGTATCGTATTGAGAACAAAAAAACTATTGTAATCAGGATGTTTACGATTCCCGATGCGCCGACCGATGCGGATAGCAGCTTGTAAAGTATCGGGGTTTTCAACTTTTATTTTCTGAGGTTTTAAGCCCATCATACTGAGGGGGGCATTTTCTTTAAGCGCAATGGTTTTGTTTTGACCTAAATATTGGTTCAAAAGGGTCAAAACAGAATCATCAAAATTACCACTCAAGAAAATCAGCATATTGTCTGATGTATAATTGTGTTGATGAAATTGCCGCAAATCATCCGTCGTTAAAGCACGGTAATCGTCGGGCGTAGAGTTATAACCATAAGGCGTATCTGCACCATACGCCAATTCCGTGATAGTTCTGTAAGCAATAACATCGTTCTTTGTCAATTCAACTGCCAAATTTTGAATATTATTCTCAACAAACGTATTCAGTTCCCGTTCTGGAAAGGTCGGTTGTTGAATAATTTCAGCCAACAGCGGCAATAGTTTTGGAAAATGCTTCGTCATACAATAAAGCGTTATATTACCCGTATCGAGGCTGACAGGCATCTTTAAAGTGCCTGCCCAAAAATCCAGTTGTTGGGCAATTTCTGCAGAGTTGAAACTTGCTGTTCCTTCGCGTAATTGTCTTGAAGTGGCTCGTGAAGTCAACCGTTTATGCTCCTCTGGACGACCAGACAGTATAACAATGTCTATTTTCATTATCTCCTGCGTGCCTAATCTCGTTTGATAAACAGGAATGCCGTTATCGAGCTTGGATACTGAGGGGGTAGGTAAAGTCAATGATGTGACTTCAAAAATCGGGGGGGGGGTCTTCCGAAATATGTGATTTGCTTTTTTTTGGACTGCTTTCAAAGCCATAATTTTTTTTGTTTTTTTTAAAATGCAAAGGTTCAAAAATACTGGGGTTATTCATGAAGTTTTTAAAAAAAATTAGCGTTCTTAGACTCAAAATTTCATAAACAGTCTTATTATTGGTTTTTATACTGACATGAAAATGGTTTGCCTAAAATAATAAACTCGAATTATTCATTACCACTGTTTTATATTTTCACTTTTCGTTTTTCACTTTTCATTTAGTATAAAATCTATTTTTAATAAAATATGACAAAACGCATCTTTTGGCTCGTTCTCATCGGCTATTTACTTGTAACAGCTTATTTCGTCAGTTGGACTTATTTTCGGTTTTGCGAACAAGCAGAAAAGAGCAGTCTTCTGCGATTAGAAGGCATCGCTAATGCTATTGCTTTGCAGGTTGATGCTGATATTCATACCCAAGTAGCTGCGCGATATACCACTAAAGATGCCCTATTGTTCAATACACAGGATACCAATTATGACAAAATCCACTACATTTTAGCTCGAAATGCTGTTGCTAATATGCTCAAAACACCTGTCTATACGATGGTATATGACTCTGCAAAATCGCATTTTGAATTTTTAGCAACTTCGGCGGACACGCCTTATTTTCGACATGAATACCGTACTTTTCAACCTATTTTGAAACAAAAATATACTGAGGGGGGCGTTTTACCGATGTATAAAGATGAGTTTGGTATGTGGTTGTCCGCATTTTCTCCCGTCCGCGACAAACATGGACACCCTGTTGCGATTGTTATGGTTGATGAACAATTCAATCGTTTCATAGCTCGTGCAAGGCAAGTGGCGCTTCAAAATCTATTGATTTCTATACTCATTATTTTACCCATCATTTTGATACTCGTTTATTGGTTGCGTCGCATGTTGTTCCATCAAGAACGGATGAAAATAAAATTGGAATATGCCTACCAAGCCAACCTCAAAATAAGCCATGAATTAGAAGAAAGTTATGAAAAATTATCGTCCGTTGACAAGCTCCGCAAAGAGATGATTGCAAATATTTCACATGACTTAAGAACCCCTTTGACCAACCTATCGGGCTATATCGAAACGCTTTTCTTACGGCGGCATGTTATCACGATGCCTGAACGCGAGCGTTTTTTAACCATAGCTCAAAAGGAATCGCAACGTTTGACAAAACTGATTGAAGACCTGTTTGAACTATCAAAACTCGAATCCAATCAAACCCAACTGAACACTGAACCTTTCCCCATTGCAGAGTTATTACAAGACATTGTCGCCAAATATGAGGTCATTTGCGCTGAAAAAAACATCTCAATCTCTACGAATTTTTCAGACAACCTACCATGGATTGTTGCCGATATTAAACTCATTGACCGTGTTTTGCAAAACCTTTTTGACAATGCCATTCGTTACAATTCCCCTAATGGACGCATTGATTTAAATTTACAAAAAAATGATAGTCAATTAGTTATAAAAATATCGAACACAGGTGAGACCATACCCCCCTCAGTATTAGTACATATTTTTGACCGCTATTTCAAAAATTCAGCGATTGAAGGCAGCACAGGTTTGGGTTTGGCTATTGTCAAAAAAATTGTGGATTTACACAGCAGCGAGATTTTTGTAGTAAGTAATGATTGGCTTACGTCATTTTCCTTTTCATTGCCGATTTATAAATAGAAGGACTATTTTTTTGAGAAGATAGTCTTTTACAGTATTTTTGTAACAGATAAAATGTTGAATACTATCTAAAACTTTAAAAATGGAAATTGTTATATCTAAAAATAATATACCCATACGCTTGACAGATGAAGATGGTTGCATATTACAACAGGACATCCCGAAATTGCGGCTTATTACGATGATATTATAGAAACGATAGCTGTACCAGATATTATTTATGAAGGTTCAAAAGGTGGTTTAATAGCCGTTAGCAGAGAGATTGAAGGTACAAATAAACATATTGTAGTCGCTTATAAAGAAATTTCTGAAAATGACGGATTTATAATCACTGCATATATTTCAAATAAATTAAATTCAATCAGAAAAAGAGTAATAATATGGAAACCTTAATGTCGCAGGAGATAAATCAAATCCTCCCTTATTTTTTGAAACATAAAAATTTGTGGACAAACTACGATAATGAAGCCGATGTACTTTATGTACATTTCAAAAAAAACAATATCGCGGATGATTCAGAAATGACAGACGACGATATTATCATTCGTTATGCCAATGAAGAAATTATCGGTTTAACAATTCTAAATGCCAGTGAACGTATTTTAGGACAATAAGGACTTTATTTCTTCAAAATCCTAAACTCCACACGCCGATTCAGTTGGCGTGTTTCCTCTATATCATTAGAAGCCATCGGCTGCTTATCACCAAAACCATTTGAGCGAAGCCGGCGAGACGTGATGCCACTGTGAATCAAATAATCCATGACCATAGCCGCACGGCGGCGACTTAAAGTAAGGTTGTAAGCAGAATCGCCTACATTATCCGTATGACCAATAATTTCAATTTCAAGATTGGGATTTTCTCTTAAAACACTGACCAATTTATCGAGTTCCACATTCGAGCGTGGCAATAAATCAGCTTTGTCACTGTCAAAATAAATGTCTTTTAGGCGCACTGTTTTACCAATTTCAAGCCTTACCCGCGTCAAATCATCGTCTTTTATAGGTACAGGCATGATAGGCTCAGTCTTTTTAAGGCTTACATCATCAAGGTAATAGTAAGCAAAATTAAGGTTAGATACTGAGGGGGGCGTCATAATCGTCGTTTCTTCATCTGCATTAAAATTGCCAACTATCAACCATTCAGATTCTGAATCTGCCATAAATTTAAGTGTCATTTTATACCATCCGTTAGGTTTTGAGTCAACAACTTTTGGCGCAAAAACGGTCGGTTTTACATTTATACGCTCCTCTCCAATAATTTTCATACGTTTATCTGATAAAAATGCGCCCAAGTTATTGATTCGTAAACCTGCTTCCAAGCTCGCAACCCACGCCTCAAAAACATAACTTTGCCCCACCACCAAGGGTTCTTTTAACTGAATTTGAACATATTCGCGACAATGTGGCTTGCCATTTGAGCAACCATAAACTGTAATACCCGCCATACATTGTCCACTGTGCGGCGTCTGTCTGCCAAAACCCTTTTCCGCCCAACTCGACGGCACCCGCACCCGCGAGCCGTAAGCATCAGGTGAAGCCGTTGTCGGAGATGACCAATATTTCACAACATCATCGAAGTCAGAGCCTTTGTAGTACCAACCAATTGGAAAGCCATCAAATTCCTCAAATCCAGGATTTGGGATAAGGTTATCTTGCCCAACCTCTGATTGGGCAAAAAATAGGATTGAGCTATTAAAAAAACAGATAAGTGTAAAAATAAAGCGCATGACTTTTCACATTTATGGACTATTGGATGCTATACTCAGATGAAAATAGTTTGCCAAAATCTTAAATCTCTTTTATTTTCTAATAAATCAATCAGGTTTCTGAAATTTACAGTCTTTGTATCTGCCATTTTTGCATCCATCGAGTATGAATAACACAACGAAAAGTCCTGCGTTTTTATGGTGTTTGGGTTACTTATAATTTCATTTTTTTCCTAATCGAGTCATGCCTTCCAACGCCTTGTCATAATCTGATTTGAACCCTAATGCCTGTTCGTAATCTTTTAAAGCAGCTGCTTTGTCGCCGCGTTTTTCAGCAATCATACCGCGATAATAATAGGCTTTGTAATAAGTAGGCGACTCTTTTATGCACAAATCAAAGTGAAAACGCGCTTTTTCTAAGTCGTTTTGTTCAAAATATAAAAATCCTAAGTTAAAAATAGCTGGTTCGTAATGCTGGTCATGTATGATGATTTTGCGATAAATATCTATCGCTTCCTGCGTTTTTTTGTTCGATTGCAAATAAAACGCCTTTCCCATGAGGGCATTCACATCCAGTGAATCTTGTAACAACACATTATCAAAATATTTCAAAGCCAATGGATTGCCTCGTTTTGTAAACAATTGACCCAACTCAAAAAAAGCATCTTTGTTCGCTGCATTCAAATCTACAGCTTTCTGAAACGCATTAATCGCTCTTCCGTCGTCGCCTTGCTCTTTAAAGACCATCCCTGTTAAAAAATAAGCATCTGAATTTTGAGGGTCTTGTTTCAAAATAGTCGTAATTGTTTGCAAAGCCTGCCCGTATTGTTTTGTTATGAGATAAAATTCCGTCAATTTTAAGAGCGTTGGCAAACGAGTCGGTGCAATCGCTGCTGCCCTTTCCATCGTCTGCACCGCCAATCGAGACTGCGAATAATCCATATACACATCAGCCAAAAAATGATGAAAATCAATATTGTTTGAGTCCAACGACAAGGCATACTCCATATCTTTTATAGCATAATCAAAACCGCCTTTATCACCATTTTCATTGAACAATTGCGCTCTTTGAAAATACAAATTAGCATCTTTTGGGTTTTTAAAAATCAAATCCGTCAACGAGTCAATCTTCGGATTACCTGTTTTACCATATTGAGGTGCATCCGATTTTGGCTCATTTTTGCAGCTTATTGCTAAGAAAATAATTGAAAATGTTAGTAAAACGGCTATTTTTAAGTCTTTCATCCTTTTTATTTTATAAATATATTTAAACGGGAGCAAATTTATTAAATTTTACCCCCCTCAGTATAAATGTGTTAAAAAACAAAACTCTTCACAATTTCTATCTTTTCTAACCACTAAATCTTCAACAAAACGTTTTATCTACTCTCATAATTTTATAACTTTGCGGTTTTCGACAACTCAATAACCAAACTTTTGTTTTGGCTTAAAAATATAAAAACATGGCGTTGAAAGAGCTTGAAAAACCCAAACATACTGAGGGGGGCATTCAAACCGCAAATAATTCAATTTTCATAAAAGGAGCAAGGTCTAACAACTTGCGAAATGTGGATTTGGTCATTCCAAAAAATAAACTCGTCGTCGTCACAGGCGTTTCGGGCAGCGGTAAGTCTTCAATTACGATGGATACGCTGTTTGCCGAAGGGCAACGCCGCTATGTTGAAAGCCTATCGAGTTATGCCCGACAGTTTTTAATGCGAATGAAAAAACCTGATGTGGACTACATTAAAGGTGTCTGCCCTGCCATTGCCATTGAACAAAAAACGACGACTGGTAACAACCGTTCTACCGTCGGTTCTATGACGGAGGTGTATGATTTCCTACGTCTTTTGTATGCCCGCGTTGGCAAAACGATTTCACCCGTTTCAGGGGAGGTTGTTAAAAAACATCAAGTTTCGGACGTTATTGACTTCATTTTGAAGCAAAACGAAGGGGAACGAGTGCAACTATTCATTCCGATACCAACCAAATACGACGACCGAACGCTCGAAGCAGAACTCAATTTATTGATGCAAAAAGGCTATACCCGCGTTTGGGCTAACGGAAATTTGGCGCAAATTGACGAAATACTGAGG
>JANOAU010000066.1:0-21938 GCA_031411275.1 Saprospiraceae bacterium
GGTTTTTTGAATGCTTTGAAAATCATTGACAATCAATAGCTTCTGAATTTCCAAACACCCGAATACTAAATACCATACATTTAAAAATAATTATTTTTTTTAAACTATTAATTTCCTTAAAATGAATTATTTAGAAAATAAGGTCGTCTTCATCACAGGTGCATCAAGCGGCATCGGTAGAGCAACGGCACTTATGCTGTTAGAGGGTGGTGCAAAAGTCTTTGATTTTAGCCATGCCAATATACTCACAGAACAATTAACGCATGATAATTTGCGCTCATTTCAAGGGGATGTGACCCAAGAAGCTTCTGTCATTGAGGGTTTTGCAGCTTGTGTGGAAGCCTTCGGGACGGTGGACGTTTTGCTCAACAATGCAGGTTTGGGGCTTGTGTCGCCCGACCTCGCTACAACCGACCTCGCTACGTTTGAACACATGATGACTGTCAATGTCAGAGGCGTGTTTTTATGCAACCGTGAAGCCTTGAAAATCATGAAACCACATGGTTCAGGACATATTTTAACCCTCATTTCGATGGCAGGACAGCGCACGAACCCTAATGCGCCTATCTATTGCGCTTCAAAATTCGGCGCAAGAGGTTTGAGTAGCGGATTGGCTGACCAAGCCTTGAAATTAGGTATTAAAGTGACTGACATCAATCCGGGTCCAACCGATAGCAATTATTGGGGCGACCGTCAAGTGCCGCGTGAGAAATTTTTAAAAGTTGAAGACGTTGCACGAGTTATTTTGTTTGTATTAAGCCAACCCGATTATATGTTGGTTAGAGAAATTAATTTTGATAACATGAAATTTTTAGCATAATGAATATAAATGCTCATCAACCCAATGGTTCTGCAGTAGAAATAACAGAAGGAAAAAACGCACATTCTCCTTTTCCAATTCCCGTTGCAGAAATGCGCGAACGCTACCTAAAATTATATACTGGAGCCGTCAACGATGTGTTACGCTTCAATTATAAGATGCACGCTACGAGCTTACCCGCGCATTTTGCGCCTTTGCGCGAGCACATGAAACTGGCAGGCCTGGCATTTACGGTCAAAGGCGGACCCGACATAACGACTGAGGGGGAGTTTGAAATGCGGGCGGAAATGCTCGAAGCGATACACTCGGACACAGTCGTTGTTTGGGATTGCACGGGCGACACGGTCACTTCGCATTGGGGCGAAGTCATGACGATGGCTGCTACAAAATTAGGCTGTCGGGGTGCTGTTGTGAATGGTATCAGAGATACGCAAGCCATTTTAGATTTAGGTTTTCCCGTTTTTTATCAATACAAATCCAATACGGGCATGTTGGGGCGTTTCAGAATGTACCACTATCAAAAGCCTGTTTTGATGGGGGAAGTCATTGTTAACCCTGGTGATTGGGTGTTTGGCGATATCGATGGCGTGATTTCTATTCCACAAGGCATTGCCTACGATGTTTTAATTGCTGCTGAAAAGCTATTATTCAAAGAAGATGAAATCAGAGAAATGGTGGAAAGCGGTATGAAACCAACGGATGTCGTCAAAAACGGAGGCTACTTCTAAGTATTTGGTATTTAGTGTTGGGTGTTTGGAAAGTTATATATTAATGATTTCCAAACCGCTCAAAAAACTAAATACCAAACACTAAACACTTAAAAATATGGCAATTTTTTTAACAAATACTGAGGGGGTCGCTATTCGCCAAGCGATAAAAGAAAATACAGGCATGATACCTGTTTTTTTCGATGCCTTGCAAAAGAGGGTGTATGAACGCGTCGAATCGGGCAAGTTCTTGGGCAACCATGCCACCACTATTTGGTGGCATTCGGCAGCGGAATACCTTTCAGATGCTGCCATGAGTTACGCTTTGACACCAACACCTGAATTGGCGCATTGGCTTCATATTTTTACTTTAGAAATCGTTAGAAAATCCACTTATGATTGGGTAGGTCCCGCTTTTCGTGACCACAGCGAACCGTTGACAGGACATTTGGAAACAGCGCACTTATGTTGGGGCGTGGCGGCTGTTTATGATTTGGCGAAAAACGTTTTTTCAGAAACAGAACAAGATGAAATTAAAAACGCTTTGCAAGATAAAGGCTTGATGTTGTGCAAAGTATGGCTAAATAAAAACAATCATTTAGCCAATTGGCGGAGTGTTTTGGCGAGTGGTGCGCTGGTTGCAGCAGTTGTTTTAGAAGATGAAACAGCAGTCAATGAGTTGTTATCAGAACTCGAATTGTGTCAACAAGCCTTGCAAGATGATGGTTCTTATGGCGAATCACTACAATATGGTAACTATTTGGCAATTGCTTTAACCTTCGCTTATGAAGCCGTTTTAAGAAAATATCCAAATAAAACGTTGCCCAAAGCGCATTTTACAAAGGTTGTGAATTGGTTTGCTACAAGCATGTTTTACGCAAAACCGCTACATGGTTGGGGTGATGAACCGCGTGCAAGAGCCGCTAATTTCAATGACAGTGCGGCTATATTTCGCCCTTCTGGGGATGTATTGTTACACATAGCTGCTCATAGTACGGACAAAACAGAACGCGGTTTAGCCAAATATTTGTTTGAAAAATACTACGAAAAAGTCCCTTTTCAAGCACCGCATGACTTGGCAACCTTGGGCATGCGCAACGATTGGGGATTTTTGACATTGCCTTTATTAACCTACTCCACTCAAAGCCTAACGCCCGAACAAGCGCAATTGCCTTTGACCACCGCTTTTTCCAACGGCAATGCTTTTATCAGAGATACTTGGAACGGCAAAACGATTGTAGCCATCAACGGTGGCAGCGAGCCCCTCAGTAGTTTGGGGCATTTGCATGGTGATTTGAACAGTTTTATCCTTGTGCACAACCAAAATTGTTTGTTGGCAGACCCTGGACACAGTTGTTATCGCAACCTCATTCATGGTTTAGAAAGCAGTTCGCAGACACATAATACGTGTACTTTTCTCATTGAAAAAGAATCGTTGGGACTTCAAGAAGACATGGCAAAGGCTTCCCTTTTGGAACAAAAAAGCGTTTTTCCACGTCGCATGATTGTCGATGGCAAAGGCGGCGACAAAATACTGAGGGGTGACAAACGCTTGATATGTGCAAAAAATGATGTTGTTTCGGTCTACGGTGCCGAAATTAGTAAAGCCTATGGTCAACCGATTAATAACTTTTCACGCTTTTGGATTTTGGCAGGTAGTCATGTATTATTTATCGTTGATTACATTTCGGCTAATCAACCCGTAACGACGCTTTGGAATTGGGTCGTCAACAATCGTGGCAATCAAACGCAATGGGATACTCAAGCACATTGCTTGATCATCAAACGCCAAAATGCAGGTATGAAACTCTTTCATGGCGGCAACGGCGCATGGTCATTTCCCGTTCATGGTTTTCTCCACGATGCCTATCATACCGAACCTAATCAGTTAGGCGAAGGCGTTTCCGGTAGCAGTTTGTTGTTTCGCTTTACAGAAAAACAAAGCGATACAAGCCGTTGCGTTATTCATGCTATAGCATTAGATGAACCTAATCTATTAGTTAATTGGCAATTACAAATAGAAAATAACCAATATACTTTGAAAAGTGATACACGTCAATGGACTTTAAAGCTGAATGATACTAATTTGTTTTCAATCATTTCAGGACACAACAGACAATGGGATGTGGAAAAACAAGACACTCAATATTCATTAAAAAGACAAAACGAATGACAGAACAAGTAGAAAACGCCGCTACGCAATTAGGTTTTACAGGTATCGATCATCCTGCCGTAGCCGCCGATGATGTCGAAACATTGACACAATGGTATTGCGAAATCTTAGGCTACGAACGCTGGTTCGAACATACAAAACCCGTTTGGATGCTCAAAGCACCCGACGGCACATTGCTTGAAATCATGCCGAAAGACGATACTTTGAGGCAAAACAGAACGACTTGGACACCCGGATGGTCACATTTGGCTTTGCGTGTTCAGTCTATTGAAGCCGCTATTGCCTATTTAGACACGCATCAAGTGACTTGGGGTGGCAATGTTATGGACGCTATCGGTGGCGGAAAAGTCCGTAATCTCTTTGACTGTGAAGGCAATATGCTGCAAATATTACAACGCTATTAATGGTGAATAGTGAATATTTTAATGGTGAATTTTGCACCCCTCAGTATTTCAACTAAAAATCAATTACAAAAGCCGTATGCTCTATAAGGCTCTGTGTTAAATAAGAAAAAAATGGAAAAATTTAAAATCAAAGGCATTGATCACCCTGCTGTGGCTGCCGAAAATGTAGAAACCCTCTCACAATGGTATTGCGATGTTTTAGGATTTGAAGTTATTTTCAAAGACCCGCGCCCTATTTGGTTGTTGAAAGCACCCGATGGCGTTGTGCTTGAAATTCTACCGATTGACAACAATCCACGTCCTACGCGGACGAACTTAACGCCGGGTTGGTCGCACGTAGCTTTTAAGGTAGATGACATTGAAGTTGGCATACAACACCTTGATAATCATAATATTAAATGGTCGAGTGTCTTGTCTCCTGCAACAGGTGGCGGTCAAGTACGGACGTTTTTTGACCCCGAAGGCAATGTTTTACAGCTTGTTGAAAGACCTAAATAAGTTATGAGTTATGAGTTATGAGTTATGAGTTATGAATTATGCGTTTTGCCGCTTTAACACAACTCATAATTCATAACTCATAATTCATAACTCATAACTCATAATTCATAACTCATAATTCATAACTCATAATTCATAACTCATAATTCATAACTCATAATTCATAACTCATAATTCATAACTCATAACTCATAATTCATAACTCATAACTCATAATTCATAACTCATAATTCATAACTCATAATTCATAACTCATAACTCATAATTCATAACTCATAATTCATAACTCATAATTCATAACTCATAATTCATAACTCATAATTCATAACTCATAATTCATAACTCATAATTCATAACTCATAATTCATAACTCATAACTACATATTAATCATGAATGCACTTTTTTACGAAGGCAACCACACCTTCACACTCAAAACGGCTGAAAAAAAGCCTCTGCAACAAGGCGAAGTCCGCCTAAAAATGGCTTATGTAGGTGTCTGTGGCACCGATGTACATATTTATCATGGCAAAATGGATGCGCGCGTGAAGCCACCACAAATCATTGGACACGAAGTATCAGGCGTTATTGACGAACTCGGCGAAGGCGTAACAGGTTGGCAAGTAGGTGAAAACGTGACTGTTCGCCCCTTGAATCCGGGTGCTGAAATGCCTGCCGATAATGGGTATCGCCACATCGGACAGCACCTCAAATTTATCGGCATTGACTCCGCAGGCGGTATGCAAGGCTATTGGAATGTCCCCGCTTTCACATTGCACCGTTTGCCCGACAACTTGTCATTGGCTTTAGGCGCGATGATTGAACCCTTGGCGGTGGCTTGTCACGATGTCCGTTTGGGCGAATTGACCGCAGGTGAAAACGCGGTCATCATCGGCGGCGGTCCGATTGGCTTGTTGATTGCCTTGGTAGCAAAGCAAAAAGGTGCCCATGTGTTGATTTCGGAAGTTAATAAAAATCGCATCGCGTTCATACAATCGCTTGGTTTTCAAACAGTTAATCCTATTGAAACGGATTTGGTAAAGGCTGTTGAAGATTTTACGGGGGGGGCAATGGCAGATGTTGTTTTTGAGGTCTCGGGCGTTCAAGCAGGGGTCACCGCCATGACACAAATACCACGAGTACGCGGCAGAATTGTGATGGTAGCGATTCATTCTGAACCGAAAGCGGTGGACTTGTTCCGCTTTTTTTGGCGGGAAATCAAACTTATCGGCGCACGGGTTTATGAACCGGAAGATTTTGAGGAAGCGATTGCCTTAGCCGCCAGTGGTGCGTTGCCATTAGAAAAAATGATTACACAAGTATCGCCTTTGGGCGATGCCCAACAGGTTTTTGAAACGATTGACAAAAACCCAGCGGGTATGAAGTATTTGTTGGAAATTTGATAATTTTTGTGCTGGTTTGTCTCTGACACAAACCAGCACAAAAAAATTGAAAACAATGTTTGAAAAATTACAGACACAACTATCTGGCGATATATATTTTAAAAACACCACACTGGATGCGTCCATCAAACGGGTGTATGCGACCGATGCTTCCGAGTATCAAGAGCAACCACAAGCCGTTGTTTTGCCACAAAATATCGAGGATATAAAGTTGTTGATTGACTTTGCCACACAGCAAGGCACCACCCTTATTCCCCGTGCCGCAGGCACCTCGTTGGCGGGACAAGTCGTCGGAAAGGGCATTGTGGTGGATATTTCCAAGCATTTTACGCATATTTTAGAGTTAAATGTCGCTGAAAAATGGGTGCGGGTGCAGCCCGGGGTGATTCGTGATGATCTCAATGTTTTCCTCAAACCACATGGTTTGATGTTCGGTCCTGAAACTTCAACGGCAAATCGGGCGATGATGGGCGGCATGATTGGCAACAATTCCTGTGGCTTACATTCGGTTGTGTGGGGGACAACGCGCGATCATCTTTTGGCAGTCAAAGCGATTTTATCAGACGGCAGTGAAGCGGTTTTTAACGATTTAACCCAAAAAGAATATTTTGAAAAATGTCAGACGCAAAATACTGAGGGGGCGATTTATCGAAAAATAAATGCCTTAATTCAAGATAAAGACAATCAAACTGCCATAGAAAAAGGGTTTCCTAAAAAAAGTATCAAACGGCGCAATACGGGTTATGCCTTGGATTGTATCGTAGAAATGGCAAAATTTGAAGACAATCGCCCGTTTAATCTCTCAAAACTAATCGCAGGTTCGGAAGGAACGCTCTGTTTTATCACCGAAGCCACACTCCAACTCATGGACTTGCCGCCCAAAGCGGTGGGCATGGTAGCCGTTCATACGACGACCATAAAGGAAGCCCTTGAAGCAAATTTGGTCGCCCTCAAACACCGCTGCGCCGCTTCTGAATTGGTGGACGATTTTATCCTCCAATTTACAAAAACCAATATCGAGCAGTCAAAAAACCGCTTTTTCATCGAAGGTGAACCGAAAGCAATTTTGATGGTTGAGTTTTTTGCGGATACTGTGGGGGCACTAAAAACCCAATGTGAGAATCTGATTTTGGATTTGAAAATCCAAAATTTGGGTTATGCGTTTCCGATTTTGATAGGTGACGACTGCAAAAAAGCGTGGGACGTGCGCAAAGGCGGTTTGGGTTTGCTTAGAAATTTGGAAGGCGATGCCCGACCTGTCAATCTGATTGAAGATTGCGCTGTGTCACCTGAAGACTTGCCCGACTATATCGAAAAATTGGAGAAAATACTGAGGGGCTATGGTGTGTCTTATTCGATGTACGCTCATGCAGGCGCAGGTGAACTGCACGTTGAACCTATTATTAATCTGAAAACAATCGAGGGCGTATTCCTTTTTCGCACTATTTTGGAAGATACCGTCGCTTTGGTCAAGTCTTTTGGTGGCTCCTTGTCGGGCGAACATGGCGACGGTCGCTTGCGGGGCGAGTTTATCCCCTTTATGATGGGTGAAAAAAATTACGCGCTTTTCAAGTTAGTAAAAGCGATTTTTGACCCATCTGGCATTTTCAATAAAGGTAAAATAGTGGACACGCCACCCATGGATAAATTTCTTCGATACCCTGTTGAAGCACTTAAAAAACAACCCAAAACGGTTTATAATTTTAATAATCAAGGCGGCTTTCTTCGTTTAGCCGAAAAATGCAGCGGTTCGGGTGATTGTCGAAAGACCGAAATTTCGGGCGGTACAATGTGTCCAAGCTATATGGCGACCCGCAGCGAAAGAGATACGACCCGCGCACGAGCGAATATTTTGCGCCAATATTTGACCAATGAAGACGCCAATTTTGTCAGTGACCATGAGGTAAAAGAGATTTTAGACTTGTGTTTGTCTTGTAAAGCCTGTAAATCGGAATGTCCGTCGAGCGTGGATGTGGCGAAAATGAAAGGCGAATTTATGCAAAGTTATTACGACAAACACGGCATACCGTTTCGCAGCAAATTGATTGGCAATTTTTCAAAACAGATGAAATTAGCGGCTATTGCACCTTTTGCTTATAATTTTTTAGTAAAAACGCCTATTTTACGTCGAACAATGAACCGCATCGTCGGTTTTCATCCCGACCGTACAATGCCGACTTTAGCAAATAAAACCTTGCGAAATTGGTATAAAACGTTTAAAAAAACACAAGAACCACAAGCCCGAAAAGTTTATTTGTTTTGTGATGAATTTACAAATTACAACGATGTAGAAGTGGGTCAAAACCTGATTTTATTATTAGACAAATTGGGCTATCAAGCTGAAATTATAGACCATTTTGACAGCGGACGCACCTATTTGTCGAAAGGGCTTATCCGCGAAGCGCAAAAAATAGCGGTTAAAAATGTAACTGTTTTCAAGGATTTAATTACTGCCGAAACACCGCTTATTGGCATAGAACCGTCTGCTATTCTGACTTTTAGAGACGAATATTTAGAACTTGTTTCTGATGATTTGCTGCCTTCGGCAAAAAAAATAGCGCAAAATGCCTTTCTTTTTGAAGAATGGTTTGCCAAAGAAATAGAAAAAGGGTACATTCAACAAGCTTCTTTTACCGATAAAAAACAAGCGATAAAGCTACACGGTCATTGTCATCAAAAAGCCTTGACAAGTGTCGAATCCTCCGTCCGCAGCCTTGGTTTTCCGCAAAATTATACGGTGGAAGTCATTAATTCAGGCTGTTGTGGCATGGCTGGCTCTTTTGGCTACGAAAAAGAACACTACGCCGTGTCTATCAAAGTCGGGGAATTGGTGCTCTTTCCAACCATCCGAAATACGCCCGACGATGTGATTATCGCCGCAGCCGGCACAAGTTGCCGCCATCAGATACACGACGGAACAAGACGATCAGCACAGCACCCCATTGAGGTACTTTTTGATGCCTTGTTATGACAAATAGGGGTGTATAGTCCTAAAAATGGTCAACCTTTTTTAGGGTGATACAATTCTCTTTTTGCGCAAAACAAACATAACTAACATTAAACGAATTAATAAACTTTGCGAATTGACTTCTAATGTTTTATATTTTTTACTTTTCGTTTTTCATTTTTCATTAGTATAAGTATTGATGAGTCCATTCGTAAAATCCTTAAATTCGTAGCCCGAAATGCCTACATTTGCCCCTCAAAATCCTGATAAATGAAATTTCACCCACTCCTTATCAAAGATATTCGTCGTGAAACGGCAGATTGCGTTTCTATCGCTTTTGACATTCCAGAAGCTTTGAAAACTGAATTTGCCTTTACTCAAGGGCAATATTTGACGCTAAAAGCTCTTATCAATGCCGAAGAGGTACGACGTACCTATTCTATTTGTACCGCACCCACTGACAATGATCTGCGAGTAGCCGTTAAAGAAGTGGCGGATGGTGTTTTTTCGACGTATGCCAATCGGCTTCTGAAAAAAGGAGATGTATTAGAAGCAATGCCGCCATTAGGACATTTTTTTACCCCCCTCAGTAAAAACGACCAAAAGCATTATGTTTTTTTCGCTGCAGGTAGTGGTATTACACCTGTTATATCCAATATTAAAGCGATTTTGAAAACTGAACCCCTCAGTATTTGCACTTTAATTTATGGCAATCGGTATGTGTCAACCATTATTTTTAAGGAAGAAATTGAGGATTTGAAGAATATGTATTTAGGACGTTTTCAAGTGTTTAATGTCTTAAGCCGTGAACGTACCGAGTCCAAATTGCTGCATGGTCGCTTAGATAAAGAGAAAATTGCTTGTTTTTTTGATAAAATACCTCATCTACTGAGGGGGGATGAATTTTTCTCTTGCGGCCCTATTGAGATGACTGAAGCATTGAGAGCTGTTTTAACAGAATATGGTGTTGATGAAAAACGCATACATTTTGAATTGTTCAATGCGCCCAAAACTCAAAACCCAAAACCCAAAACCCAAAACGCCATTGATAGTCTCGCCACCATAAAACTCGATGGCTTGACCTTCGATGTGCCAATAGATAAGGGTCGAACGATCTTAGAAGCTGCCCAAGCTGTGGGTGCGGATATGCCTTATGCCTGTAAAGGTGGTGTGTGTTGCACCTGTCGGGCTAAACTCGTAGAAGGCGACGTTGAGATGTTGGTCAATTATGCTTTGACGAAAGAAGAAACGGATGCGGGTTTTATTTTGACATGCCAAGCGATTCCTAAATCGGATAAAGTGGTGGTCAATTTTGACATAAAATGACCCCCTCAGTATTTTTCAGAATAAAAGATTTTTCAAGTAAAAACAGCCGATAATGCTACATTATCGGCTGTTTTTACTTGAAAAACCAAACCATTTTTATTTCTTAGTTGCCTTATATTTTGGATTGGCTGGGTCTGTAAAATCTAATTCAAAACTCCATGTACCAGCGGTGACACCGAAGTTTTTGCCACCTGCGACTAAGGTACCTGTGGCGCCAATAGGTGCGGGTTCAACACTGCCAGATGCGCCCCAATTGTTAGCCCAATCGTCATTTTCACGGAATTTGATTTGCGCCGCCGTCAATACCACATTGTTTAAGACCCATTTTTTGGTGCTTAAATCATACGTGAATTTGACATCTGGGCCGCCCCAACCACCTGGCGCAGCATCACCAACGATACCGATGGGCTTATAAGGTCTGACTGTATATTTGAGTTTTTTCAAATCCAATGTTACCAAATAAGTACCTTTCGGAATACTAAAGTTTTTGCCATTTAAAGCTAAACCACCCTCTACACCCGTTGTAAGTATCGGGTCAGGTTCTGCACTGCTTGTCGAACCGTAGTTGACCGCCCAATCGTTGTTCTGCCGGAATTTGATTTGTCCTGCATTGACTGTAATTACGCCACGCCAAAGGTCAACCGTTGGATCATACGTCAACGGTGCATCTGGACCGTTCCAACCATTTGCAGTGGCATCACCGACAGCTCCCCAAGAATAGGTTTCCACTTTGTAGGTCAAAGCGACAGGATTCATGGTGATTTTGTATGTGCCTTTCTTAATGCCCAAGTTTTTACCATTGGCTACCAATGTGCCATTGGGTGCGGGATCAGGTTCAACGCTACCCGATGAGCCTAAATTGACTGCCCAATCATTGTTTTGACGGAATTTGATTTGACCATCGTTGACGGTGACATACGCTACAAGGACGTTGGTAACATCCGTTTTGTAAAAAGGCAAATCGGGACCATTCCAACCACCAGCCGTTGCATCTCCCACAACACCCCACGTTGTGCTGAGGTCTAATTTCTCAGAATAAGGCGTTACTTTTAGATTATTAATGGTCGTTGACAAAACCGTTGCCGCACCAATGAGGGCATCTACTCTGAACTCTAAATCACTCGCAGCACCCGGCAAAAAGCCAAAATTTAACAGGATGGTGTTCAATTCCGATGCCTTGAAAACTTTTTTCAAGTCCGCACCCACCCCAACAACCGTTGGTTTGGCGAAATTATTCCCTTTTTTATCAATATAAATACTGTATGAAGCGGCGGCGGGAAAGCCAAAATCAGGCGTTACCCAAGAGACCGTCAAAGCATCTTGTGCTGCATTGTCTTTTAGCAGTACCAATGTATTGGCAGAAAGCGTGGCAACAAGTTTTGCGCTTGGATTCAACAGAATGCGTGTTTCCTCCTTTTTACAGGCACCCCAAGCCAAAACGAAGGCAAGCCCTAAGAACAATATTTTATTTAAACTTTTCATTTTATTAAAATTTTATTTTAACACATAGACACATTGGACACATAGCTTTTTCTTTTTTCTGTGTTCAGAGTGGCTACTAAATTTTTATTAAGTTATGTTAAAGCCACTGGACTTCTACCCCCTCAGTAAAGAGGTATGTATGGGATACTTTTGAAGTATCCGATACATTATGGACTATTAATACCCCGTATTTTGTTTCAAATTCGGATTAGCAATCACATCAGCAGCTGGAAGTGGGAACACATTGAGGTTATCCGATACAGCTGCACCATTCTTAGTACCGCCTTTCCATTGCCATAGATATGCGCCTGTTGTAAATTTTTTGAAACGAATCAAGTCAGTCCGACGGTGCATTTCCCAGTACAATTCACGACCACGTTCATTCAAAATATCATCTAATGTAATGGTTGTCAAGGCTGTACGTGTGGTTTTGTAAGCCCGTTGGCGCAACGCATTGACATACGCTAAAGCTTGTGCCGTTGTGCCACCTGTACCACCCCTCAGTACCGCTTCTGCATACATCAAGTGTACGTCCGCCAAACGAAACATAGGGAAATCGGTGTCCGGGAAATTACCTTCGGGGTCACTACCTGCTTTACCTGCTTGGTCAACGTTTTTATATTTTGTGATGGCATAACCATTTGTAAAATCGCCAATATCGTCAATGACGAGCGTTTGACCGTCGGTATAGAACATGGCGCGGGTGTCATTATAATCTACAACATTTGAAGAATTATTGAACAAGCCAACCAAATCTTTAGTCGTCCGTAAGCCACCCCAGCCGCCGTTGATACCAAAATCCGCGGCTCTCATCGTGCCACCAACAGGCGCATGAACTAAAAATGTCATGCCACCCCACGTTTTGGTTCTCATACCGTCGAAACGAACCGCAAAAATGACCTCTTTCGATGCGTCATTGCCAATTTTGAAAAGGTTTTCATACTTCGTTTCAAGTGCATAACCACCCCCAATGACTTTGTTGCTATAAGTAAGACAGTCGGTCGCACGGCTTGTGCCAGTATAAACTTCAGCATTTAAGTAGAGTTTAGCCAAAAGCGTCCAAGCTGCGCCTTTATCAGCCCGTCCAAACTCGTTGGCTCTTGGATCTGGTAAAAGTGTCTCTATTTCTTTCAACTCCTTTTCGATATAGGCAAAAAGGTCTGCGCGATTGGTTTGTTTAGGCAAAAATGCACCCAAAGGGTCAGCATCCGTGACAAAAGGAGGATTGGCAAACATATCCAAAGCGTGCCAATAGCTCAAAGCACGCATAAAACGTGCTTCTGCACGGTAAGCTTTAATATTGGCATCGGCACTCAAACCGCGTTCAGACAACTTTGCATCCGTTGTTTCACGGATAAACTCATTGCACAAAGTGATTTGATAAAAAATACGATAGTACATCGCTGCAATAAACTCATTGGCCGATGACCATTTCATATTGTGGTAATCCTTGATGCTACCATCATTCCAACCGATAACGGCTTCGTCGGTTGTCAATTCTTGCGCTTTGTAGTATTGGCGCAAATAAGTTGAAAAGCCTTCGTCAATGCCGCTGATATCGGCCTTGCCTGCAGGCCCTTGTTGACCACTAACTGCCAAACCTGCATAAACTTTGGCGATGATAGCGCGATAGTTTGCAGGGTCGTTATAGACTGTGGCAGACGTGATGTCGTAAAAAGGCACTCTATCGAGGTCTTTTACGCATGATTCGAAAACGGTTAATGCCGTAATCAAAGCAAAGAATATTATTTTTTTACTATTTTTCATGTTGCTTAGTTTTAAAATTGAATATTAAGACCCAAGGAATAGGTACGTGGGCGTAAATAAATATTGTTGTCAATACCGCCGCCTATTTCAGGATCAACACCGTCGTATTTCGTGACCATAAAGACATTTTGAACAACGGCTGTCAAGCGAACCATTTGCTTGTTTTTGAACAATGAACTCAAATCATATCCCAATGTCAAATTGTCCATTTTCAAGAATGAGGCATTTTGAAGATAATAATCAGAGAAATATTGAGCGTTCAAAAAGCCTGTTTCTAAAACATTGCGCGCTGGATTGTACAAATAATTCAATGAATTTGAACCAAAAGTACCGCCTGAATTGCGATTGCTGTACATATAGTTGCCAATACTACCCCTCAGTACAAAGCCAAAACTAAAGTCTTTATACGTCAAATTGGATGTAAAACCAAGCGAATAGTCCGCATCAGGCTTTTGAAACAGATACTTGTCCTCTGGCGTGATTTTACCATCACCATTTCTATCTACGTATAATTCTTCGATGGGCTGCCCGCCATCTCCATAAACTTGCTGATAAACATAAAAAGAATTTTTGGGTGCACCAACCGCATGGATTTGGATGGTATTACCAACACCACCGCCAATACCACCTGTTGTAACCCCAACAAATTTAGGATCATCCACCAAAGTCAATTTAGTGATTTTGTTTTTGTTATATCCCAAAATGAAATTCGCTTCCCAAGTCAAGTTGTTCGTTTTCACAGGTACTGTGTTCAAAGTCAACTCGATACCATTGTTTTCGAGTGTACCGATATTGCTCTTGATACGGTTTGTGAAGTTCGCACCTGCGGGAATATTCACATCGTTGAAAAGTTGTGATGTTTCACGGAAATAGTAGTCAATCGCCCCAGAAAAGCGGTCATTTTTAAGCGCAAAATCCAAACCTACATTCGTGGTTGTCGTTTTTTGCCAAGTCAACAATTCGTTGAAACCCTCTGGACGTAATGTTGAAATATAAGCATTTCCGAAAGGATATTGCGCTGTATTGCCCCCCAAAGAGAAGGTTTTCAAGCCATTGTAGTCGCTGATACCGTCTTGTTGACCCGTAACACCATAGCCTACACGCAATTTCAAATCAGAAAATAATTCTTTGCCAATGCCTTCTTCTGTCATACGCCAAGCCAAAGCAACGGCAGGATAGGTAATCCATTTATGACCTGGTGCCAATTTTGAAGAACCGTCACGACGCATTGTAAAAGTCAACAAATAGCGATCTTTGAAACCAAAATTTGCTCTACCGAAGAACGAAACTAAGGTAGATTGGCTTTTAGGCGTGATAGCAGAAGGAATGGTATCGCCTTGACGCACACCTTTCAAATTGAAGAAATTATTAACACCTTCAAAATAGAAATCTTGATAACCATAACCCGCCATGATATCCGCACGGAAGCCGCTGATTTCTTTAGTATAGTTCAAATATGATTCAAACGTTTTAGCTGTCCGTTCTTGAGTATAAGTATTGTTAACACCTTTAACCGCCGCCGCAGAAGCTGCTGTACTGTCCTTTTTGGTATAACCATCTGTAAAGGCTTTGTCTATAGCGACATTCATATTAACCCTCAAATCGGGGAAAAAATGGAATTTATAATCCACTATGGCATTCGCAATATGACGATTAACATCACTGACATCTTGTCTTGAATTTAAAATGCCCAATGGATTACGCCCTGCCAAAGTTGACAAAGTACCGTCTGGATTCAACCATTCAAAATAACCTTGATAAGCGTCTTTACTGGTGTAGGGTCCATGTGTTGGGTCGAAACCAACTGCACCACCTATCGCTCCTTCGTCTGCAAATTTACTTTTTGCGAATGAACCTTTATAGCTGAAGTCCACCTTCAAATGGTCGTCCAAAAGGCGGGGATTGACATTCAAAGTAACTGATTTTCTGTTCATATTGGAGTTCAAAAGGATGCCATTTTGGTCTAAATAACCTAAATTTAAACGGAAAGGCAATACTTTTGCGACTGTTCCTGAAAAATTCAAGTTTTCATCATGACTAAAAGCATTCCGATAAATCAACTTTTGCCAATCGGTATTTTCTGTACCTAAAAGGGCTTTTTGGCTGGCATTGCCTACTTTATTGACCAATGCTCTCAATTCATCCCCCGTCAGTACAGGCACATATTTTACAGGTTGAGCCGAAGACAATATTGTACTGAAATTGACACGAAACCCATCGCCTTTACGACCTTTTTTAGTCGTCACGATGATAACACCGTTTGAGGCACGCGAGCCATAAATCGCCGCCGCCGAAGCGTCTTTCAAAACGTTGATACTTTCAATATCGTTTGGATTTATCAATGCCAAACCATTAGCGATACCGCCAATGCCACCTGTTGCTAAAGGCACACCGTCTACAACGATAAGGGGGTCGTCAGCAGAAAGCGATGAACCGCCACGAATACGGATACGGCTACCAGAACCAGGCGCACCGCTACCGGGCGTAACAGCAACACCCGCAATTTTACCCGCAATGAGTTGTTCAGGCGAAGCAATATTACCTTTTTGGAAATCCTTTTCGTTAACAGTCGCAATAGACCCTGTCAAGTCTTTTTTCTTAGCCGTACCATAACCAATAACGACCAATTCGCCCAGCGTTTTAGCATCTTCTGCCAATTTGATATTGATAACGGATGAATTGCCAACACTCACCTCTTGGGTTGACAAACCAATAGAAGAAATGACCAAAACAGCATTGTCAGGTACTTTTAAGCTAAAAGCACCGTCTAAATCCGTTATTGTACCGTTAGTCGAACCTTTTACGATAATACTCGCACTTGGAACACCTGCACCGTCTGCACCTGTCACCGTACCTGTGACTGTGCGTTGTGCCATTACTGAGGGGGTCAACATCAAGCCAAAAAGCATCAGGACGAGTACCTTTTGCCAATTAGAAAGATGTCGTATGAACCCATTTTGTAAACGTAATTTTTTCATACAATTTGATAGTTTAGTTGAATAAAAATGATTGTTATATTGTTAATATGGTTATATGGCTGTCGTATAATGACCAAATTCTTTTGAAATCACGCCTTCAATTTAGCTCCATAATTCACTTTATCGCCACAGCGACAAGTTTTCCGTTACAGCGATAATTTTATCCTCCCAGCGATAAATTTTATCCTCTCAACGATAATTTTATCCTCCCAACGATAATTTTATCCTCCCAACGATAAATTTATCCTCTCAACGATAATTTTATCCTCCCAGCGATAATTTTATCCTCCCAACGATAATTTTATCCTCCCAACGATAAATTTATCCTCTCAACGATAGATGTTATCCTCCCAGCGATAATTTTATCATCCCAGCGATAATTTTATCCTCTCAACGATAATTTTATCATCACAGCGATATTTGATAAATTCTGCCACTCCAACATTCTGCTTTACTTGTCTCCATTGCCTCCATCTTTAGATGGAGAATAAAAGAAATATTTAATCTATTCTTCTCCATCTAAAGATGGAGGCAATGGAGACAAGTGCTTATAGGGTGTATTTTATTGTTTCCTATTTAATGGGCATTTTTATCATTATTCACCCTTCACTGACTACTCATTTATCTCAATCACCCATGCCGTTGCCGCAGGTATTTTCAAGACTGATAAATCGCTAATCGCTTCATTAGTCAATACATTGCGGCCCAATTTTGCCCCCCTCAGTATTTCACTACAAAAATCAGTTTTTACAGTCATTTCTTTATCATTCCCATTAGAAATAACCATGATACGCTGATTGCCTGCATAGCGAAAATAGACATAAACACCATCTCTTGGCGCAAACTGCATCATCTTTCCTGTTGTTAAAGCCGCCGATTTTCGGCGATACGTTGCTAATTTTTTAACCACATCAAAACATGTATTTTCTAAATCTGTTCTGCCCGATGCCGTAAATTTATTGACTTTATCCTCTGCCCAACCGCCTAAAAAATCTTCTCTTACATCGCCATCACTGCGCTGCCGCGACTTGTTCATACCGATTTCGGTACCGTAATATATTTGTGGGATACCCCTCAGTGTCAACAGCCAAATCATGCCCATTTTGAACTTCTGCATGTCGTTATTAATAACGTTTAAGAACCTATCTGTGTCGTGGTTTTCCAAAAAAATGACATTGCGGGTCGCATCTTGATACACAAAGTCTTGCGCCAGTGTTTGATACAATGTATGCACGCCGCCTTCACTCCAACCTGCTTTTGAGGACAAAGCACCCTTTATGGCATTAAACACTTGAAAATCGCAACCGCCGAGTTGATTGGACTTAAAAGGCAAATCCAAGTGATTTTTAACAAAATAGGCTTGATTCATCACTGACCCAACCCATGACTCACCAAACATAAAAATATCTGGAAATTCATCCATCAGGGCTTGATTGCACCGATTCATAAATTCTAAATCGCAATACATATAGGTGTCAATGCGCCAAGCATCCACGCCAAAGTATTCTGTTGACCATATCGCATGTTGAGTCAAATAAGTCGCTAAATAGGGATTGCGCTGGTTTAAATCGGGCATAGACGGCACAAACCAACCGTCAGACATGAGTTTTTTGTCTGAATTTGAAGCATAAGGGTCTAAAATCGTTTGATTGCGATGCGACGAACCCGTGTAGGTATTCCACTGATTGACCCAATCGCGCATTGGCAAATCCTTGAAAAACCAGTGTTCACTGCCACAATGGTTGTAAACAGCATCTTGTACCACTTTCAAACCCTTGGCATGTGCCGCTTTTGTGAACGAAAGATAAGCCGTGTTGCCGCCAAAACGCGGGTCAACTTGATAATGGTCTGTAAATGCGTAACCATGATAGGAGCTGTAAGTCCGCCCATCAGAACCGTTGATAGGTTGGTTATTTTCCAAAACAGGCGTCAACCATACTGCTGTTGCGCCCAAGTCAGAAATATAATCAAGGTGATTAACAACGCCTTTTAAGTCGCCGCCATGCCGCATGGAGTGTGCTTGCCGGTCACAAACAGTGTCTTTAAGATTGGTAAAACGGTCATTCGAAGGGTCGCCATTGGCAAAACGGTCAGGCATAATCATGTAAACCAAATCGCTCGGCGATAGGCCTTGGGGCTTCGCCGAACGATTTTTCAGTTCGTAGTTTTTGGTTACTGTTTCTCCATTTTTTGAAAAAACAAATTGTAAAACGCCCGCTTGTGCCGTTTTGTCAATTGTTATATCCAAAAAAAGATAGTTCGGGTTCTCAACCATCTGAACGGCGCGAAGCGATACACCCCCGTAAGGCTTCAGCGACACCTTCGATGCCGAAACGTTTTTACCATAAATTAAAATTTGCAAACTTGGGTTGAGCATTCCGACGTACCAATTCAAAGGATGTACTTTCTGAACATCAATTTGCTGCGAGTGACCACTCATACCCCCCCTCAGTAAAAAAAGGAAAAGTAGAGCTGTCTTCATTAACTGCTTCATGTTGTCGAGTTGTTTATCTAATTCTTGTTGCGTTACAGAAATTTCAATGGGTAAAATTGATAAATTAATAGCTTTAGTAGAGTACCACATTGAAAGAAACCGCTACCACTTTTGGACAGTGGAACATTTTAAGCTATAAAATTTTGAAAGATGCGGCTATTTTGCAATATTCTTTGCATTTTTGATGTACAAAAGTTCTCATCGAAGGAGTCATTTTTTAAGCCCTTAATTGCTACTAATTCCTTAGTTTTGTCATTTAAAGAAAAAATTGATACAATGAAATCACCATTCCCCGGTATGGATCCTTGGCTCGAAGGATATATTTGGCCTGATGTGCATCAGGAATTAGCCTCGGCTATTAGGGCATTATTAGCACCACAGATTACGCCTAAATATGTCGCCCGCATTGCGATTGCAACTATCATGGACTACGAGCCAGAATCTGAAATTGGCATCACTTATCCAGATGTGGAACTGATGCAACGTAACCAAATGCTTGAAGAGCCGACCGCTACTTATGGCAATACGACCTTGACCGAACCAACTGTTTTGATGCCTTATAAACTACCCATTACGCTCCGTTTGCCAATTGTTGAAGTCAGAGATACTGCCAATAACAAGTTAGTAACGGCTATCGAAATACTCTCACCCGTCAATAAACGCAACCCGAATTTGACGGATTATCGCACAAAAATTGACGAATTGCATAGAAATGGCGTTCATGTCTTAGAGATTGACCTGTTAAGACGGGGTATACGACCATTCACGTCTAAAAAACACACATCGCACTATCAAGCCCTATTGTTAAGAGCAAAAACTAATAAAGCTGCTATTTGGTCTGTCAATGTTCAAGACAAGTTGCCTGTTTTGCCAGTGCCTTTGCTCGCACCCGACCCTGATGTTGTGTTGGATTTAGGAATGGCAATAGACATGATTTTTGAACGCAGTTTGTACCATTTATCCATTGATTATACCAAAGAACCTGCGCCACCAGCTTTTTCTGAAAGTGATTGGACGTGGATACAGGAAGTTGTGCAAACGGTATAAAATGTGCTTTTAGTCTTGATTTTTGTATTTGCTTTTACCAATCCAACCCAAATGTGTATGGTCAAAATCATCTAAATATTTTAAACCATAACCTGCTACCCTATCGAAACAACTGTGTGCCATGAATATTAAGCCCACTTTAACCATCATTTCGTTGTTTATTATTAAGCCAATTAGAATAACCGCAGCCATTACGCCTTTGTGGTGCAAGACATTATAAGCAATAGCCCCTAATTTTTTAGTGATTAAATACAAAGCAAACGCTACATCGGGAACGAAAAACAAGGCTAAATAGAAACCCCAAGTGCCATTCAAGTAATTGAAATAGACGTAAGAAAATAGAATTAACAAGCCTAATTCTTCTAATTTTAAGACATTTTTCATTGTTTTTATTGTGAATCGTTCTTAAAATGGCTGAATCAAAAGTACATCATCTTCGTCTGCCGACGGTCCATAAGTTGCAGGAACAGGAATATCTAATAACCTGAGGTAAACACCAAGTTGAGCGCGGTGATGAACAAAATGGTTCATGCAAAACACCCTCATAACTTGTTTTTTAGGCAATGTAAAAAGCACCTCTTCGCCGTAAGTCATAGACCATTCTTTCTCAAAATCTTCATCTTTGGCTTCGGAAAGTACTTGCACGGCTTCTGCCAGCAAGTCATCAAAATAAGACAATAATTGTTCTGTTGATGTAATGTCTTTAGGTTCGAAACCCAAAAAGTCCAATTTATCATGGCGTAAAGAGGCTTCCCACCAAGCAACAATTTCTGCAACATGAATAGCTAATCTGCCTAAAGTCTCCGATTTTTCATGCGGCTTATAGTCTATTTTGTCAAAAGGCACTCTTTCTAAATACTTGCGTGTAACAGCCGCTTCTTGTTTCAGTTCGTTTAAAAACTCATGTCCTAATGTCATTTATTATTTAATTTTAACGTGAGTTCGGAGATTCAAGCCGCGATTTTCGAGTCTGTCACCCCTGCTTTTAGTTCATAAATAGGTTGATACACATCAGCCGAAGGCTTGTTCGGATAGAAAGAATAAGCGACTAAGTTGGCATAAATAGTTGTAAAACCATTGATAGCGGAACGTTGGCGACTTAAATTCAAATCCAAATGCACTTTTTGAATGTCAATTACAGATTCAATAGTTGGTCTTTTTTTGTGCCAAAGGGCATCCTTATAGAGCAACGGTTTTTCAGCTTTTTTCATATTACTTCTGGGTTTGACGATGAAAGTTCTTATGCGGTCTAATTCCAAAAGCAGCCTTTTTTCTTCATTCATCTGATAGCCTGCATCGGTATAAAACATACCGAAAAGGTTTTTAGTCATAGTGAAAAGAATAAAGGCATCAGAATCTGATTTATTGCCCGATGATAGATAGAAATGCACTAATTCGCCTAAGTTATTGATAATTAAGTGCAATTTCAAGCCAAAAAACCAACCTGTCGAAGTTTTGCCTTTTGCTGCATCGCCCCTGAATACCTTATGCGCATGAGCACGGGTAATAAAACAAACAGGTAATTTGGTGCTATCCATAAAGTATCTACCCGTTCTTTTTGCTAAAGAACACCGATAAGCCGCAAAGGCTAAAAGGGGCAAAAAAGCCCGAGGTATATATTCTACAAAACGATTGTAAGAGGGGGCTGTTGGAAAATCAGATTTGTAACAGCCTAAAATCCCTTTGATATAATACGCTTTGAAGTGGCGATAATCAGAAAAATGATAGTAAACCAAAATGGTCATCACTTCACTTAATGACAAGGAACTTGGGTGCGTTTTACGGCAATGTCCAAACATTTGTAACATTTTTTGCAAAATTTCACGATATTGCTTGCTAAATTCATCGATTTCGTAATATATTTCGTCCAGCATAGCTCTTGATTTTGTTTTTA
>JANOAU010000067.1:0-2010 GCA_031411275.1 Saprospiraceae bacterium
CAGATTATGCTTGGATAAAAAAAGGTCAAGAATGTGCCATACCCGCCAATGCTGGACGCAAACGCCTCAATATCAATGGTGCACTCAATCCACATGATGTGACAGATGTGGCGATTGATGAAGCGGACAGAATTGACCAAGAATCGATGAAAAGGCTTATCATCCAATTGGTCGAAAAGAACCCTTTCAAAGACATTTATCTTTTTCATGATAATGCGCGATACTATTATGCCAAAGAACTTAGAGAATGGCTCGTACAAAATTACCCCTCAGTAAAGCAGTTGTTTTTACCGCCCTATTCGCCTAATTTAAACCTCATTGAAAGACTTTGGAAGTTTCTTAAAAAGCATATTATCAATTATGATTTTTATCCCACTTTCAAAGAATTTAAGAATAAAGTCTTAGGTTTTTTTGACAATATAAGCCTTTATAGAAAAGATTTAGAATCATTATTAACACTTAATTTCCATGTTGCTTAACTCTTGTGTTGTTAGGCAATCCATTTTGAATTGAGTATATGTGCAAATACACCATTATTTTTGCCCTTATTGCGATACTACATTTTGAGAGCGTTTCGTATATTTTTGAGTTGTACGCCACCTTAATAAAACCTGCTTATGATTAGTAAGACCCATTTTTACTACGTAGTTTCAATTTTGTTGACAACTATAATCTTGCTGATAACTGCAAAGTTTGGTTCAGACCAAAATTTGGTAAACTATATCTCATTTGCACTAACGCTAACATCTTTGATTTTAGCGTTGGTCTCAATAATCTACTCTTTTTATTCAAATTCTTCTTTTAGTGAAAACATATCTACATTGAATAATGCTACAACTTCCATGACGCAAACATCGGCGAAACTTATGGATATAACAGCGTTGTTGAACAATAAACTTGATGAATTACCTGTACTAATTAAAGGCATTGAAGGTAAAATTGACGTTACTTACGAATATCTGGAGAAGAGTTACACAGGTGGACAAAGTCCGACAAACACAGTAGAGTTGCAGACATTATTTGCAAATAACGTGGTTGGTTATTTCATGACCAATACTTCGGTATCTGGTCTCTTGCTATTATACGCATTAACACTATCAGAAACATTTAGCAAACCATTTCAGTTAGCTGATATATGCGAAAAGGTTGACGTATTTGAGATACAATATTGTTATGGCTTTATCATCGCTTCCAGTTCATTTGGACTATTTAACATGAAGGATGAGAACGGCTATTACATTATCACAAACATGTACCACGATGTGAGAAGTCAAATCAAACATAAAGTGGAAATAATTGCAGACATTGACGCAAGGGAAAAAGAAAATACCTTACTTAAAGACCAGATAAAAAAAATCGAACAGTATTTCCAGTAAGAAAGACGGCGTACAACATGGGGCTTTGTGCAAGTGGGGCACGACGTTGTTACTTTAGCTATCTGCAAACATCGGCTTAAGTTTCAGCATGACGAATAACATTCAGTAACACAACAAACAATGAACTTTAATTTATAAATTGAGCAGCGGTTCTTGGCAGACGGAATGCTATTTTTCCACCTGCACAAAGCCCTGTTCGTTGGTGTTAAGCTAAAACCCATGAGACAGAATTATGTATTCTGTCTCATTTTTTGTATTGAGGGGATAGCTTTGATAGACTTTTTGCTTGAAAATACCTAATTTTTGAGACAGAATCACATAATTCTGTCTCACGGATTTATACGGTTGCAACTACGACTTACTTCCCTCTGTATTATTTTGTGCTGTTTCTTCTATTTTTTCGCTCGACTTATCCTTCAATCTACATTCCATGTATTCTCTGGGTCACCTTCAAAGGCATCATCTATCACATCGTCGCTCCATCCATTATAACCTGAGATTGTCTAATTAACCCGCACACAAAATTCTCTAATAAGAGATTACATTTGTGATATGGAAAAACAACGCATCAAACAGACATATCGTAAATACGATAGTGACTTCAAAAGTGAAGCCTTAAAGTTAGTCCGCACAG
>JANOAU010000068.1:0-93671 GCA_031411275.1 Saprospiraceae bacterium
AGACTTAAATATTCAGATTGATTGCTTGATTCTGTTATCTTCCAAAAGAAAAATAACTTCATTACTCAATTATTCCTTTATCTTCACTTATTTAAAAGTATTTCCTGTTCTATCCCTAATGTCAATGAACTCTTCTAAAACAACAACTTGCTTGCTACTATCTTACTCTCTTCGGATACTAAGTGAGTCGTTGTTTTCGCTATATTTTTAGCTTACTTTAAAGCTATTTTTCAATCAAATTTCCGTCTTTTTTTAACGGGTCGCAAAGATACGATTGTTTTTCTTTTCAAAGAATTTTATCAAGTTTTTTTAAAATTTTTTTTCTCAACGCTTTATAAAGTTTCATCATAAATGAGAACTCCTCACATCTCGAAATTCCTTAAAAACAATCGCCTTTCTTTTAAAGCGACGCAAAGATAGAATACCCATTTGACTTGTGCAAGTATTTTGTCCGTTTCTTTTTAGAAGAAGTTATCTCAAAACATAAAAAACACACACAAATAATTAACAATCAACACTTTATGTGGATTATTTATTTTCAAAAAAAATTAAAATTAATAAATCAATTGTAATTATCTGACAAATTAGCCTTCTATACTTGATTGGTATTCTATTTAAAAACATCATCGCTTTGGCACGCTATTAAGCAATACCAGATACAATAAAGTCATTTTCATAGGGAAAGATACTGAGGGGTCCAATTCATCTTCTATTATCCAGTCTCTTGGGTCATTTTCATAACGTGTTATCACACGGAAGTAGCCGCGCTTATTATCATCTACCAACCATTCATTCCAATTGTTGCCAAAACGGCAATTAAGTTCTAAACTAAACTTGTTATCAGTGACACGCCATTGCCTGGGGTCGTTCGTCCACATCATTTGTGCGGACACCGTTTTATTTTCACCCCGAGTCTCCCATTGCGACAAGTCCTTTTGCCATTTCGTTTTGATGTTTCCAGAACGGTCACCCATACGGTAACTCCACTGAGTCCAATCGTCAGGATGTTGCCAAGTCATCGTCAAGTTACCAGCAGATCCGTCAATACTGTCCACGTATATATCCCAATCCACAAAAGCATCATTGAAACGGGCTGAAAAACCTGTCAAGGTCTGTGCCGATAGATTTTGAAACAAAGGCAACAACAAAAGGAAAGCTATTCTTTTCATATCCACGTTTTTAAACTTAAAATGAAAACCGCCAGGACACCATATATATATGTGTCACTAACGTACTCGACTCAAACCCGATTTGGCTTTTGCATGGAGCGCATCAGCATGATCATCTGGATTCAAAGCCAAACAAAACTTATAAAACTCTCGTGCTTTTGACTTTTGATTAGATGATTCATAAATGAAACCTAATTGCAACGCTGCATTGCAAGCGAAATAGTATTTAGTGTCCTTTCCATTCTGAATCGTTTTGTCATAATAAGGGATAGCATCATTGGGTCTTTTCAACATTTGAAAAATACGCCCCATTCTATACGTGTACTCTAACTTTTGTGATACATCGCTAAAGCTGTTTTCATTTTTTGAACTTAAAAAATTGTAAGCCTTTTGAAAATAGCCGCCATCGAAGTACAAACGCGCTCGTAACAATGTCGGTTCTGGTGCAACCCCCGATTTCGCTTCTTTCAAAGCATTTTTATCTCCGCCTACATCTGCACGTCCCATCGTTAAGGCACTCAACATCCAGCCTTTGTAGTCTTTCCATGACCCCCTCAGTAAATCCTGCCAAGCCAAGCGTTGATATGCCTCCTTTATATAGTTACGCCCTTTGAAATCTGTTGTAAAACGTCTTAGATAAACATCTGCATCAGTGTCGCCCCGATACATTTTAGACAACCCTAACATATAATCGAGATAAGGAAATGCCAAATAAGTACCCCCTGTAGGACGATTTTGCAGTGTTTCAATTGCTTTATCATTACGCCCTGTTCGCATTGCGACATTTGACAGCGCAAATGTGGCGAGCAAATTTTCTTTAGGTTTCAATTTTGGCGTATTAACGATTGCCCAAGCGCTTTCATTCTCATTGTTTAAATGCAGCATCAAAAAAGCATACATAACGATAGCCTCTTGTTCAAAAACGAAATCATTATTTTTTGCATAGTGTATGACCTCTTCTATCTCTGCTTGCCCTTGTTCAACAGTGCCTTTCATGCCCGACACCAATTTCAAACCCCATTTATAATTATCGGGAATAGAACCCACAACGGCATGAAGTACACCTAAACTCATTTTATTAGGCATAAACGAAGGAAATTTCTTCTGATTTCTTTCTAATTGTTCAAAAGCCGTACTCGTCGCATTGAAAGCAGATAAATAATCACCAAATTTCGCTTTGTTCATTGCCCACAATAACCTCACTTGCGCTTGAGTAAAAAGATAATAAGGTGAACTGCTATCACCCCCCCTCAGTATATCAAGCCTTTTTTCCTCATTTCTTAACAAACGGTCATAGTCTGACTTTTCTTCACCGATAAAAACCCGTAAACAATCCACATAGTTTTCCACATAATAAGACATCAAATTGTCGGGTTCTGCTTGGCGAAGCTGAGCAATGTAAGTGGTTGCCTCCGACAAGCGTAAAGCCATCGCTTTTTCATAAGCCGAACGAACTAAAGGTGAAAACTCAAAATAACCCGATGCTTGTAAGTTGTGAACAATCAAAAAAATAAAGCTGGTTAAAATAGCTTTTAAAACGGTCATATTTTTACTTTTATACACATTAAAACGACAAAGTTACAAAAAACGATATATTTTAAAGCTGAATAACCGTTCATTAGCCTAATATTAACATGTCAACCCTCTAACCGTTTATTAATTGAAATATAGGCATACAATAATTTTGGAATTTTGAAAACAAAGAATCCTCGTTTCCTTTACCTACTTTTGCCCCATGCAAGTCGCCATTTACAGTAAAGTTCTTCATTATGAAGATGTGCCTCATGTGCAAGCCCTCTTCGATGCCCTGCATACTGAGGGGGTCAACACGTATATATATGAGTCCTATTTTGAGCAGATAAAAGATAAAGTCACATTCAAACGCGATGTCGCTCTTTTTCAGTCTTATCTCGATTTCAAAATTCATACTTTCGATTACGTCATTACGCTGGGTGGCGACGGAACGATTTTGGACGCTATCACCCTTGTGCGCGATTCCGATGTGCCGATTATGGGTATTAACCTCGGTCGATTGGGTTTTTTGGCAAGTATCAGTAAAAACCGTATTGCGGAAGCGGTGCAAATGCTCATTCAAGGGCAATTCAGTATAGAATGGCGGCGGCTTTTACATCTTGAATCCAACCTACCCATCTTCGACGACGTACGTTTTGCCCTTAATGACTTTACAATTTTGAAACGCGACACCAGTTCTATGATTACTATTCACACCTATCTGAACGGTGCATACCTCAATTCTTATTGGGCTGATGGCTTGGTTATCGCCACACCAACGGGTTCTTCGGGTTATTCATTGAGTTGCGGAGGTCCGATTGTTTTTCCCAATTCTGATAATTTTGTGATAACGCCTGTTGCACCGCACAATCTCAATGCCCGCCCAGTCGTCGTCAGCGACCGTTCTGTGATTAGTTTTGAGATTGAAGGACGAGCAGATAACTTTCTTTGCACCCTCGATTCGCGTTTTGCCGTCGTCAATGCCGATTTTCAACTGGCTGTGCGGAGTGCCGATTTTACGACTAAACTTGTTCAACTTCATGGTGATACCTATCTTAAAACGCTACGGGAAAAACTGTCCTGGGGTTTAGATGCACGGAATCATTAATTTATAAGTGTTCCTTAACAAGCCGTTCATCTAAATATACTTTCAAATATTGCACCTACGATTTTATATGGGCAAGGTTCAAAACACGGTTTCATGCGCTTTTGAAATAAAGTCTTGTCATAATCTTTAATTTTTTCAATAAAAGGCATCATTTTGATTTCAAAATAAATGTTTTAAGGAAAAACAGGAAAAATACTGAGGGGGTCATGCTGCCCCAATTTTCTTATAATTCCGATATTCCCCAATCCGCCAGCCTGTTAAACGTTCAATAAATCGAGAAAAACGCTCTTTGGCACTCAATTTTCTTTTAGTGGGGTCAAACGTAAATTGCCAGTTTAAGGCTTTGATGCGTCGTTGCATCACTGTCGGATGTGTACCTTCAAAGCGTTCAAGATCGTCAATTTTTGAATAATCAAATTCGGCTACATCTGGCACTCGCATTTTTACTTCTTCCTCGAAATGCCATAAACGATTCATGCTCAACTGTTTACGCTGTTGCGCTTGAGGGTGTCTGACCCAACCATAATGGTAGATATAGGCTTCCACTTGTCGTACTTTTAGTTTTTGATTGTTTTTCCTAAAACCTTGTGCATCTCGATACGACCGTATGGCTTTATCGTTTTTAATAATGCGTACCTCGTGCCTGTACCATGCCCTTGAAGTCCCGATATAGTCATAAGAGCCGTAAAAATGTTTATACTTGAAAAGTAACCCCTCAGTATCCGCATCATTTTGCCATCGTTCCATAGCCGTTTTAACTGTTGGTAAAAAAATTTCATGCAAACATTCGTCTCCTTGGATGTAAATGCACCAATCGGCATCGTCGCCAATGGCATCAAAAGCCTTGTCGGTTTCGACGGCTAAGACGGCACCGCCTTCTTTTAAGGTGTCATCCCAAACGGTTTCGACGATTCTAATTTTTTGATTATCAATGCTTTGTATCAATTTCAATGTATCATCATCTGACTGTCCAACTGCAACGACAAGGTAATCGCACAAGGGTAAAATGGAGCCTATTGCTTCCATAATCGGATAATCTAATTTGACGGCGTTTCTGATAAAGGTAAAACCTGCTACTGTCATTGCGTTTCTATTCACTATTTTTGCCGCAAGATAATTGGAATAATGCTTATTGTTGATTGATTATTGAATATTCAGTAGCAATCAATCAACAATAAGCAATCAACAATAAGCAATAATATAAGATGCAAACAATTTTCAAACTTTTTAAATATATCCGTAATTACAAACCTTATGTTGCGCTCAATATTTTGTGCAATATTTTGATGGTCTTTTTTAACCTCGTGAGTATTCCGATGTTGATTCCATTTCTCCAAATATTATTGGGACAAACGATACCGCCGACACAAAAGCCTGATTTCCAATGGAATATACCTGCAATGACAGATGCTTTTTATTATCAATTAGGTCATATAATTGAACAATATGGCAAAGAGCGTGCATTGATTTATATCTGCATTGCTATGGTTATCTTGTTCTTTTTCAAAAACCTTTTTCGCTATCTCGCTTTGTATTTCATTGCACCCTTGCGTAACGGCGTTGTACGCGACATCCGACAAGCACTTTTTGAGAAAACACTAAGACTACCCCTCAGTTATTTCAGCGACGAACGCAAAGGCGACCTTATCAGCCGCATCACTGCCGATGTTCAAGAAATTGAATACAGCATTTTACATGTGTTGGAAACGGTTGTCCGAGAGCCGTTACTCATCATTGGGGCGATGTCCTTGATGCTTTATATTTCACCTACTTTGACGGGTTTTGTTTTCATTTTGCTTGGTTTTACAGGGTTTATCATTGGTGGCATTGGCAAATCGTTGAAAAAAGAGTCCTCTGCTTTGCAAGAAAAATTAGGGTCGATGGTCTCTGTTTTGGACGAGGCTTTGGGTGGTTCGCGGGTCATTAAGGCATTCAATGCGGAGGGTTATCAACGTGAAAAATTTGGGTTAGAAAACAATGGCTACCGCAATTTATTGATGAAACATTACCGCAGACGTGAATTGGCTTCGCCGACAACAGAGTTTTTGGGTATCGCGGTTGTGTGCGTTTTGATATGGTTTGGATTCAAACAAGTCGTTTCAACAGAGCTGACCCCACAATCGTTTTTAGGGTTTCTTTATGCTTTTTTTACGGTTATTGAACCCGCAAAGGCATTTTCGGCAGCGTCTTATAATATACGCAGAGGTGCGGGTGCATTGATGCGTATTGAAGAAATACTGAATGCAGAGGAAACGATTGTTGACCCTGCCCCAACCCCCGACCCCAAAGGGGAGACGCTGCAACCCATCTCCCCTTTGGGGTCGAGGGTTGGGGCAGGGGGCTTGCAACATCAAATTGAATATAAAAACGTGTCTTTTTATTATCGTGAAGCGGAAAAGCAAATTTTGGCGAATATTAATCTGACGATTGAAAAAGGTAAAATGGTGGCACTGGTGGGTGCGTCAGGTGCGGGCAAGTCAACGGTAGCCGATTTATTGCCTCGTTTTTACGATGTTACTGAGGGGGGGATTTTGATAGACGGTGTGGACATTCGCGATATAAAAGTGAAAGATTTGCGCTCGCTTATGGGCATCGTGACGCAAGAGGCAGTTTTGTTCAATGATACAATTTATAACAACATCGTATTTGGTTTAGAAAATGTTGATTATCAACAAGTTATTGAGGCAGCAAAAGCGGCTAATGCCCATGATTTCATCGAAAATACTGAGGGGGGCTATCAAACAAATATTGGTGACAGAGGTATGAAACTAAGCGGCGGACAACGGCAACGTCTGACCATTGCACGGGCTTTGCTCCGCAATCCAGATATTTTGATACTCGACGAAGCGACTTCTGCCTTAGATTCTGAAAGTGAAAGATTGGTTCAAGCTGCCTTATCACAATTAATGAAAGGGCGGACGGCTCTCGTTATTGCACATCGCCTTTCGACCGTGCAACATGCTGACGAAATCATTGTGTTACGTGAAGGAAAAATCATTGAACGCGGGACGCATGAATCGTTGTTTCATCTGAGTGGTGAATATCGTAAATTGGTAGAATTGCAGGGTTTGAATTGAATATTTGAATTAGAATTATTTGGATTTTAAGTATTTAATAGGATTTTTTACACCATAAAAAATCCTATTAAATACTTAAAATCTAAATAATCCTAATTCAAACCCCTGCTGAAGCCAAGGGCTGCGGTTCGATTTTATGCGTTTCTGTAATTTCTAATTGAACAAAAAAGTCAGAACCTTCATTTTCGATGGTTTCAAATGTAATTGTGCCATTGACCGATTGAATAATATTTTTTGTAATCAGCAAACCAATCCCTGACCCGTAAACTTTTGTAGTGAAATTAGGGCTAAAAATTTTGTCTTGAATATCTTTTGGAATGCCCGACCCGTTGTCGCTGATTTTGACGACGGCAGTATTGTTTTCACGATAAAGATTGATGCTGATAATACCATCACGCTCAGGTGGAACAGATTGAATGGCATTTTTTACCAAATTGTTGAAAGCACTGGTCAATAAAGCGCGGTCGGCGTAGACAATAAAAACTTCGTTGGGCATAGTCAACTTGACTTCTAAACTTTTACCTTCCGGATTGTGCTGAGCAAACAGTTCTGCAACAGATTGCACCAAATCATTGAGCCGAAAGTTGACATTTGTCGCTTTATTGGGCATCCGTGCGAACGAATGAAATTCATTGACAATGTTTTCGAGGCTGGCAATTTGTTCCAAAAGCACCCTGTTAGACCTTGAAGTATATTCCACCATGTTTTCATTGCCTTGCAAACGCATCATTTCCAGATGTTGCACGACAAGTTTCATGGGTGTCAAGGGGTTACGGATTTCATGTGCTACTTGTTTTGCCATATCCCGCCAAGCCCCTTCACGTTCTGCTTCAGCAAGGCGCAAAATGGCTTCTTCAAGTTCGGTTACTTTGGCATTGTAGGCATTGATGAGCGCGCCAATTTCATCCTTTTTATCCCAACTAATGAGTTCATTTTTTTCAGTTTTACTGACACGAAGGCGACGGAGTGTATCGGCAACTTGTTGCAAAGGCTGAATTAATTTTGCTGTTTGCATAGAAATAATACTAATACAGAGGATAAAAAGAAAGGTCAGTACACCCGCGCTATAACTCCACATATCGCTGGCTGAAAGCCTCAAGTTGCGATCCCGCGAATAAAAAGGTAATTCGATAAAGCCAAGGAGTTGTTTCTCTGCACTGTCTTTTAGCGCATAAAAAGATGATTTGTAGTGAAAATGACCAATATTTTCATCCGACTTATAGGTATTTTCTACGCCTGTATGCAGTTTCATGTAGGCTGTTGGATTCATACGAGGTGCCAATATCCCTTTATCAAAAATATTAGATTCCGTTGTTCCTTCGAGTACCCCCTCAGTATTGAAGAAGTGCATGGCCATTTCGTAGTTGTCAGAATGACGTGATAAACAGGCATTTATGAGGTCTTTATCACTTCTAATGTCATCTTGAAATTCTTTACGAAGATTTTTAATGATGGTCTTTGCCTTATTTTCAAATTCAGCCGTATAAAATTTTTCCCCTACTTTTTTGTAGTATCCAAAAGTAAAAGCAAAAACAACGGCATAAGACAATAATATAAACAATATAACTGGAATCATTATCCTATACCGCAACGAAGTGTTGGCAGAGTTGGTATAGGACATAGACAAGACGTCAGGCAAAAACGAATAAAAATGATTGATAAATATCATCAGCAAAAGCAAAAGAGTCAATACCAAAATAAAATAGATAAACAGCGTAAACCCTTGTGAACTTAAGGGAATGTACTTGCTGATGCGCACAACGATACCCTCTTCACTTTGATATGTGACTTGGTCTTGGTTGTCTACAACTTCATAAACCTCTTGACCTTTGGGAGGCATTTGAGAACGGTTGAGCGTGCGCTCATAAGAACCATGTTGGTTTTGCTCAACAGAAATACCATTTTTGTATATAGCATAGCTGTATTCATTGAGTTGTGGCAGCCTTTTGTAATGTTTGTCCGCCAAGATTTCAGTAAAAATACGGCTTGAAATTCTATCTACTCTTGTAAATTCCATCAAAATGGACAAGGGGTTTTCTTTGCGTAAAGGCAGCTCTATATGTGCTAAATAGGCATTTTCTCCTTTTTTATTTGTCCAAAATTTACAGTTGTAATCTTTTATCAGGATGCTTTCAGAAAAACGCTGTTGGAGTTGAGGTAATTGAATACTATCTGGATTGATGACGGCTTCGCCCGTTCTATTGATACCCCAAAATCGAAGGGAGTAGTGGTCACTCAGATAGTCGTCCGATTTGAAGAACGTTTTTATCTGTTCTTCAATATGTTTGGGATCAATACCAATACGGAAGGGCATCAAAGTAGAAGTCTTTATCCAAGGGTCTTTGTTGATTGTATCAACCAACAAACGGATATGCCCTTCGGCAATCTGGTCACGTTCGTTTGCAAGGATACGTGCATAACTATAAAGGCTCGTTCTTTCTTTATCCGTACTCAATCGAGATACGAAAAAGGCTTGTATGGCAGCAAAAATAATAATCCATATCACCAGCCAACTGATATGTGTTTCTTTGTTTTTTAGAAATTGGTGATAAATAGATATATATACAAATAAAAAAATGGCATATATAGCTTCAGGTAAACTGGCACTGAAAGGATAGAATTGGTAAAGCAATACACCGACCGATATAGCAGAGGTTTGCGCAAAAAACAACTGTAAATTGTTCATTTCCAGTTCTTTGACCGAAACAATTAACCGATGACTCATGAGAAAGACAGACAATTGGATGAGTCCCATACTTAATATGGTGACAATTGTCTGCTTATTAAAATCTGTTAGGTTTTCAAAAGTCATAATGTTCTTCCAATGAGAAACCAAATCGTTGAATATGCCAATGGATAGAATATTGAGCGCAATCAAAATGGTATAACAGCCAACCGCCAAACTCCATTTTACCCACAGGGGCTGCTGCCTAAAATTAGGCAATTTAAACTCTTTGTTAAAAAATATAGAAAACCAAAATAAAAACACGGTATTGATAACCAATTCTGATAGGGAGTGCATAAATATAGCATTACTAAAAGGAGCCAGTTGCAAATCCGTGGTCGGTAATAAGGCACTGCCTTCGATAAATAATATGCAAGCTCTCAAAGCAATTAAAGTGCCTATAAAGAATGTAATGCCCATCATCGGTGACTCATTTTGAGACAGCATTTGCTTCGCCATTCGATCACCGAATATACCTAACATAAAAAAACCAAAGGATAATAAGAGCATCATGCCTATATCATGCAAGGGGTCGGCATCGTTACTGAAATCTAACGCAAGTGAACACAATGCATTCTGGTCTATGGTATAAACGGCAAACTGTTTTTTTCCATCTTTCACTAATTCCATACTCGTTGGTATGTATGAAGAAGCGATATAATGACTTTCTAAATATTTGCCTTCAAATGAACCATATACGCGTTTTATTGGTATCAATGCAGCAACTATGACCGCGCCGCCCCCCTCAGTATTGTCCCCCTCTGACACTGCATTTCGAATGATGCGATAGCGTAATTCGTAGTCCGATTGCTTCAATTCAAGCAGTTTAGAATGGGTTCGTCCTTCGAGTGTATCCTGTTTTACACAATCAGATACATTGGGTAAAACATCATTATGCGTCCAAAAAATGGCAGAATCGCCTTTAAATATGCAGATATTGAAGGGTCGCTCTTGCAGTTTTTCTACACGTAGGGCATCTTCTTTAAATGCCCCCCCTGCCATAACGACATTGAGGCGACGGTCCATAAAAGCTGTATCATTAAAAATGTCTTCTACTTCTCTCTCTTGATTTTGAAGATTCTTTTCAATCATATATCTATATCGGTAAACATTGCGCTCGCCTGAAAAGACGGCATCCCATATAAATCCAGAAATAAATAGCCCTAAGCCTATCCATAAAATCCAAAGCTGCTTTCTATCTAACATCATTGTGTGTTCTTATTTTAAGTTCAAGAATTATTCACGTAATTTCACCGCACAAAAGTAAGTTGTGATGTAAGTTTGTAGCTCAAATAATGAGTAACACGTTAGCATTTTAAGGATATACTTAATAGAAATTGATTGTTTAGCCTGTAATCGTATCAGCTTATTAAAGAGTGATGATATTGTGGGAAAGATATAATTTAGCAAAACTATAATATGTTTCGCTTTTACCAAACTTTTATTCAAAAAATATATCAAATAACTTTTACTATTAGAAGCCGCAAAGTATATATTCAATTTTAGATGTTGCCATTTTAAATAATTATTTTTTAAATATTTTTTATTTCTCTTTTTAATTGAAAAGCATGTTTCAACCACCCTTGGAGGAAAGATACAACGATTTGCTAAAACAGCGTGTCGCGCTTGAAGGTAAACTTGCGCTCAATCGCCGTCAAGCTGAAAAAGAGCTTGCTAAAGCCCGTTCTAAAAACAAAACTTATTTGTTCCTTCTACTCTTGTTGCCCCTATTAACCTTTTGGTGGAACAAAACACACTATATTAAACCCTTGGAACAAAAAACAGCTTTGCAACAGGACTCTATTGTACACCTCAAACTTGAATTAGCCGCTATCAAAAAGGTAAAAAAAGATTCCATTCGCTATGTTATCAAAAAAGGGGATATGTTGGTCACATTGGGCAGCTTGTTTTTCAACGACCCCGCCGCGGGCTATCAAATCGGCATTGACAACGGTATCGCATCCAAGGAAGAACAATATCATCTTAAATTGGGAGATACCTTGACTATTCACTATCGGTAAGTTACAAATATGCCCCCCTCAGTATTTTTCTTGTTTTTGTACAGAAGAATCACCAAGTCGTGTAAATTTGCTCGATTTTATCATTTTACGATCAATATAGTTAATTTACTTGTTATAAATTTACAAAATCCCAAAAGAAACGGGAATAAAAAAGAAAAAATGTCACATTCCAGTCACAATAAGCTCACCGCAGGTGGTTTACTCGTTACCCTCGGCATTGTCTATGGCGATATTGGCACTTCGCCCCTTTATGTTATGAAAGCCATCACAACTGGAGAACCTATTTCACAAGACTTAGTTTATGGTGGTGTTTCAGCGGTCTTTTGGACGCTGATGATTCTCACCACTTTCAAATATGTGTATCTGGCACTCAATGCGGACAATCGCGGGGAAGGGGGTATTTTTGCGCTTTATGCACTCGTTAGAAGGTATAGGTCAAAATGGATTATTTATCCAGCTATTATTGGTTGTGCTTCATTGATTGCCGATGGCTTCATTACACCCCCTATTTCTGTTTCGTCTGCCATCGAGGGTCTCTCCAATCTCGGTGTTCGAAATGGCTTTGATTTTTCACATATCGAAACAGTCCCCATTGTTTTAACAATTTTGGTCGCTCTTTTTATCATCCAACAGTTTGGGACGAACTTTGTTGGGCGGGCTTTTGGTCCTATTATGTTGATATGGTTTGGTATGATTGGTTTTTTAGGGCTTATTCAAATTATGAAGAACCCCTCAGTAATCGAAGCATTAAACCCTATATACGCCCTCAAAATGGTTACAACCTATCGTAATCACTTGACTGGCGTACATGGATTTTGGTTATTGGGTGCCGTTTTCCTTTGCACAACAGGAGGTGAAGCTTTGTATTCTGATTTGGGTCACTGTGGCAAACAAAATATCCGCGTAAGTTGGATTATGACATTTATATGCTTGATGCTCAATTATTTAGGTCAGGCGAACTACTTATTGACCAATCATCTCCATCACGAATTTACAGGAAAAAGCGTTTTTTATGCCACCATGTCCGCAGATTTCTTACCTTATGGTATTGTGATTGCCAGTTTAGCCGCCATTATTGCCAGCCAAGCCTTAATTAGCGGTTGCTTTACATTGGTTAATGAAGCGATGAAGCTCAAACTTTGGCCCAATATGAAGGTCAATTATCCAACTCAAATGAAAGGGCAGATTTATATTCCAAGTATCAACTGGTTTTTATTAGCAGGTTGTATCGCTGTTGTTTTAATCTTTCGAGAATCAAGCAAAATGGAAGCCGCTTACGGCTTGGCTATTGTCTTAAATATGCTGATGACCACCACTCTTTTGCTTCATTATATGCACATGAAACGCCAACCTTTATGGCGAATCATTGCTTTAGGGGTTCTATTATTCGTTATTGAAACAGCGTTTCTCATATCTAATTTAGCAAAATTCTCCCACGGTGGTTGGTTTAGTGTTATGCTAGCAGCCGTCTTGTTTTTTGGTATTTTTATGTGGTATAAAGCAAAAGAATTACGTCGCCGCCATCTCAGTACAGTGAACATAGAACCTTATATTCCGATGTTCAAAGATTTGATGAATGATGATACTTTACCTAAAGAAGCAACTAACCTTGTTTACCTCGCCCTATCAAGCGATCAGGACAAAATAGACTCCAATATCATCTATTCTATCTTCCGAAAAAGACCCAAACGCGCTGATATTTATTGGTTCGTACATGTGGATATTTCCGACGACCCTTACTTAAAACAATACAAAGTGACGACGATTGTGCCTCAAAAAGTCTTTTTTGTGCGGCTTAAATTTGGTTTTAAAGTGGAGCATAAGGTCAATTTAATGTTTAGTAAAATCGTTCAAGATATGCAAAAAAATGGTGAAGTTGACGAATTGAGTCATTATCCAAGCCTCAGAAAACATCGTTTCGCTGCCGATTTCAAATTTATCATCCTCAACAGCCGTGCTTCAGTTGACGACGAAATCAGCCCATTCGACCAGTTCACCATCCGCGCTTATCGCATCTTGAAAAATTTAAGCCTACCAACAAGCGAGGATTTCGGACTCGAAATCTCTAACGTCGAAGTCGAAACAGTGCCTATCAATGTGGGTAAAGCAACAGAAATTCAATTAAAACGAGAAAATTAAAATATGAAAATTCAATTCTGCGGCGCAGCGCGCGAAGTCACAGGCAGTTGCCACCTTTTGACCCTCGATAGTGGATTCACCATCCTACTTGATTGCGGTCTGTATCAAGGACGGAGTGCCTCGATGAAGGACTTTAATGAAAATTGGTTGTTCAACCCCGCAGATATCAACTGCATGGTGTTGTCTCATGCCCATATTGACCACAGCGGACGTTTGCCCAAATTGGTCAAAGATGGCTTTAATCAAACCATTTTTTCCACACATGCCACCCGTGAACTCGTCAATATCATGCTCCTCGATAGTGCAGGTATCCAAGAGCGCGATGCAGAATATGACAATAAAAGAGCCTTAAAAAGAGGAGATGAAGCAGATACAGAGCCGCTTTATACCACCGAGGATGTACGCTCAACCATGAAACTGTTTGCCAGTTTCAACTACGCATATTGGTTTCCTATTCATGAAAATGTAGAAGCGATGTTTACTGATGCAGGACATATTTTGGGTTCAGCCACAGTTACACTTAAAATTACTGAGGGGGGCAAAACAACCCTCATCGGTTTTTCAGGCGATATCGGACGACCCAATCGCCCTATTTTGAATGACCCACAACCCATGCCACCTTGCGATATTTTACTCTGTGAATCCACTTATGGCGACCGTTTACACATAGAAGCGCCCGAAGAAACCGAGCGTTTTTTGCAAATTATCAAGAAAACATGCGTTGAAAAGCAAGGAAAAATCATCATCCCTGCTTTCAGCGTGGGGCGTACACAAGAGATTGTTTATATTTTGGACAAACTCGTTGAAGCTAAAAGGTTGCCCCCCATCCCTGTTTACGTGGACAGCCCTCTGGGTGTGAATGCGACTCAAGTATTCATCAATCATCCCGAATGTTTTGACAGTAATTTGCATGAATATATGCTTCATGACCCGAATCCCTTTGGCTTTCAAAATCTCAAATTCATTCGAAAAACAGAGGATTCAAAGCAACTAAACACCTCCGTCGAACCGTGTATCATCATTTCAGCATCGGGCATGGCAAATGCAGGTCGGGTTAAACATCATTTGGCAAATAATGTTGAAAACTGGCGCACCACCGTCCTCATCGTCGGTTATGCTTCACCTGACTCACCCGCAGGGCAATTACGAAATGGCAATAAAGTCGTCCGATTCTTTGGTGAGATGAAAAAAATCAATTGCGATGTCGAGGTCATGGACTCATTTTCAGCGCACGGCGATTATAAAGAAATGTTACAATTCCTTGACAATCAAAAAGGTAGCTTAAAAAAACTGTTTCTCGTTCATGGTGATTTTGATACGCAAATCATTTTCAAAAAATACCTAAACGACAATGGTTTTCCAAGAATCGAAATACCAGAACTCGGTGAAGTCGTCGAATTGACAGAAGAAAGACTCAAAGAGACCCCTCAGTATTTTTTGCCAAAAAATCATGATAATGACAATCAAGCAGAGCAAGGCGAATAATAATGAAAAACATTACTTTCCGCGAACTCCAAACATGGATTGCCGAAGGCAAAAAACACCAACTCGTAGATGTCCGTGAAGCAGATGAACACGCCGCCTGCAATATAGGTGGCGTGTTGATTCCCCTCAGTAAAATCAGTCGTTGGCACCCTGAAGACGCTACATTACCCGTCGTTATTTATTGTAAAAGAGGCATCCGTAGCCAAATAGCGATACAACGCCTTGAATCACGTTTTCCAGAAGTGGATTTTTATAATCTTGAAAATGGAATTTGGATGTCAATATCTATATGAACCTATGTGAAAACTCCTATGTGCCTATGTGATAAATATTAACAATTATGTTTTCAAAACTCAAATCAGAAACCTTCTTCCTCCGCCAAGCCCTCATTCGAGTCGCTTTGTCCCTTTTATTTTTCTCAACCTGTCGTTTGCTTTTTTATGTTTTCAACGACACTATTTTACCTTCTCCAACAGCACTTGATTTTTTGTATGGCTTAAAATTCGATCTTTCCGCCGCCATGTATGTCAATTTGATTTTATGGTTTACTTATATATTACCCCTTCCCGACAATATCGAAAGTTCATCCCTTAACAGTATCAAACTCAAAAAAGAGTATCTTCTCTTTCAAAAATTAACATTCATTGTCACCAATTTTATTGCACTTGGTTTTGAATTAGGCGATATTGGTTACTTCCGCTTTGCCAATCGGCGCATGGTTTTGAGCGATTTCGCTTTGTTTAATAACACCCTCGATATGATACCAAACCTCCTTCTTGAAAATTGGTATTTGGTAGTATTAGGATTGAGTAGTCTCTTTGTTTTCAATGTTTTATACAAAAAAACAACACTTGCATCGCCCCCTCAAAAGATATTTTGGCAAGCGCAAATTGCCATTTTCATAGTCGGTATGGGGGTGTTTTTGATTGCCGCGAGAGGTGGTTTGCAGCATCGTCCATTGACCCCCCTCAGTAGTGCCGAGTATGCAAGCGATTTACGGCTCATGCCTTTGGTTTCAAACACTACTTTGAACGTCATTCATTCGTCTGGACAGCGTTTTTTATCCGAAAAAAACTATATGTCCGATACGGAAGCCGAGCGAATTTATCCTATTTTTGTAAAACCACCATCCAATAACTCTTTCCGTTGTGTTAATATAGTTGTCATTGCGATTGAAAGTTGCGGCAAAGAATATTCTGCTTTTTTCAATTCAAAAACAGCTGGTTATCAAAGTTTTACGCCTATTTTAGACAGTATTGCACAGCAAAGTTTGTATTGTGAAAACACCTTTGCCAACGGTTTACGCTCGACGCAAGGCATCGCAGCGATTTCGACAGGCTTGCCCTCTTTGATGGAAGACCCCTTTATGTTTTCGCCTTATCAATCCAATCAATTAGATGGGTTAGGAGCGCATCTAAAACGCAAAGGATATAGTACCGCCTTCTTTCATGGGGCTGATCGTGGCTCAATGGATTTTGACAAATTTGCGCCCTTGACAGGCTTCCAATACTTTTATGCACGTGAGGATTTCCCTGAAAAAGAAGGCGATTATGACGGCACGTGGGGTATTTGGGACGAACAGATGTTTCAATTTATGCTTAACAAATTGAATACAACACCGCAACCGTTCTACGGCATGATTTTCACGCTCACATCGCATCATCCTTATGCCGTTCCCGCTTGGTTTGAAAAAAAATATCCAAATATCGAACCCATCCACCGCGCTACTTTATACACCGATTGGACATTGGGTCAGTTTTTAGCAGAAGCAAAAAAACAGCCGTGGTTTGACAATACGCTCTTTGTCATCAGTGCCGACCACACAGGCGCACATGGCACCGTTGAAGAATATCAAACCGCTGTCGGACGTTTCAAAATACCCATTTTGTTCTATAAACCCAATGAAATTAAGCCAACTGTTTTGCCGCGTGTCGGTCAACAAATTGATATAGTGCCATCTATCCTTGATTTTTTACATTATGATGCGCCTTATTTGTCGTTTGGACGCAGTATTTTTACCCCCCTCAGTAAAAACAGCGATTTTTATGCGGTCAATTTTGAAGAAGGACTGTATCAGATTCACAACAATCGTTATGCCTTACTGTTTGATGGCAGCCATACACAAGGTCTGTTTGATTATACAACAGATACTTTTTTGAATAATGATTTGTCAGAACAACTACCAGAAGTGAAATTGCGGTTGGAAAAAGTCATAAAAGCCATTATCCAACAACATCATAAAGGTATGTTACACAATGGATTAACACCTAAATCTTAGGGCAATGGTGAATTTGCAAAATGTTGGTTTTCAACGGATTGTAGAATAAAATTGGACAATTTTAAGATAAAAGACTTTAAATATGAAGCAGCTATTTTTTCTAACATTTTCAATATCTGTTCTCCTTTTTGCTTGTAAGAAGGACAATACAAAACAAGAACTCATAGACCAAGAAGTGCGCAACGCCGTTGAAAGTTTTCGTCAAAAAAAGCTAAACGAATGCCGCATGATGGTTTTAGATTCTGCTAATAAATTAGCAGACAGCATCATACTTGTCCGAAATACCGTTGTAGATACGGCACTTATCAACGGAAAACCTAAAAAGCCGACGAAACCGTTGATAAAATCGCCTTTGGATACCACGCCTGTTGTGCCTTTGATTAAAAAGGGAAAGTAAAAAAGTGAAAAGGGGAAAATGCGTTATATTCCAAACATGACGCATTTTCCCCTTTTCACTTAAGCAGACACGACAATCCGTTTTGTTTTCCCATTTTTTGTCATAATCCCTGTCAATTTGATGGGTTCACCACCTTCTATTGGCACCTCAATATCTTTAAGTCCACCTTTGGCAAATTAAAAGTAATGACACCTTTGGTATTGGCAGCTAAATGCTTATCACTGTCCAGTGAGCGCGCCATCATGGCTTTGAGTTTGCGTGTACCTGTTTCATTTTTCAACACCACTTTTATTTGTGCGGGCTTGGTCGTCGTGGCATCCACAGTTGCGGCAGCAATGAGTTTCTTGTAGAAATCAAAATCAATCTTTTTGAAACCAACCGCCACTTTGAGGATTTTATTGTTCAAGTCGGTCATCAGGTCAAAAATATTGTCGCGATTGGTCGTATTGACCGTTCTCACTAAACAGATTGGCATTTCCACACAGATAAAACAACGAACGGCGGTGCTTAATTTCTTAACGAACAATAGATATAATTTTAAAATTTAAAATATGGTCTTGACTTGATAAAAAATTAGCTTTGTCCTAATATTTAACGATACAACCAAAACTAAACAATGATTCATAAATTCAATATTATTGAAAGGATTCTCTTGAATCTTAATATCATTCCACATCCTTTGATGGACACAGCCGTTAATGTTGGGCTGGCAAAAGCCTTAGGCGTTGCGGTCAAAATTAAAATTACTGACCAATTAAGCACGCAGGAAAAAAGCGTTACTAATATTGCCAAAGCGTGTAACATCAGCGAAAAAGGCACAGAAATCATCCTCGATTGTTTGGAAGCGATGGGTTATGTGGACAAAAACAGCGGCGGTTACAAATTCAATAAACGGGGTTCAAAGTTTTTGGATCGCAACTCGCCAGATAGTTTTTGTTATTTTATTCTCTTTTCTGATTGGGCTTATAATTCTTTTATCAACTTAGAGGACACGGTTAGATTGGGCAAACAACCCAGAGAAAGCCTTGTTTATTTCAACGAACATGAATGGGAATTATTTAGCCGCGCCATGGCAGAACTTGCCAATACCAATTTGAAAGAAGTTGTTGGAAAGATAAAAATACCCCATACGGCAACCCAACTGCTTGACCTCGGCGGTTCGCATGGTTTATACAGTATAGAATTTTGTAAAAAACATCCTGCACTCAAGGCAGAAATCGTTGATTATGAGCCCGTTAGAAAGTATGCTGATGAAAACATTGAGAAACACAATATGCAAGGGCGCGTGACATTCACCGCTTCGGATTTTATGAAAGAAGACGTACCTCACAGCAATGATATCGTGTTGTTGTTTCAAATCATTCATCAAAACACGCCTGAACAAAACATTGCTTTATTCAAGAAAGTCTATTCAGCACTCAATCAAGGCGGTCAATTGGTTATACTTGAACAGATAAAAGGGATTGGTTCAAAAAGTCAATTGTCTAAATCCAATACGTCATTTATTGCCCTGAATTTATTTCATCAAGCCAGCGGCAATGCCTATGCTTTTGAAGAAGTAAGTGCGTGGGCAAAAGAGGCTCGCTTTACTAAACAAACATTGAAAAAACTCAATGCTCCTGGGTTTGGCTTAATTGTATGTGAGAAATAGGCGACTCGCCCCGTGTGTTCGTTTTGCACCTCCATAAATCCACAAACAACGAGAAAAGATTTTGTGGATTTATGGCAGCGGATATAGGTCTGTCTTAATTCCTAACAGTACCTTCAAACCGATTCGTCATTGCGAGCGCAACGCAGTGGAGCGAAGCAATGACGAGGTGCTTTTTTCAATAATATTGTATAATTGTTTCTCTGATTGGAACGATTGGTCTTCTGATTGTGCCGATTGCTTCTCTGATTGGATCAATTAGCCTTCTGATTGTGCCGATTTTAAAAAAAAGAAGCCTTGCAAAATGACTTTGCAAGGCTTTTTGTTTGCACCAAATGAAATTTGGCGTTACATTATACCAACTCCACAATCAAATCATCCTGCTCCACCAAAGTTTTTTCAGGCAAGTGAATTCTATGCACTTTACCCGCAATCGGAGAAGTAATCGTTGACTCCATTTTCATCGCTTCAATGATGAAAAGCGGTGCGCCAACAGCAATTTCTTCGCCTTCTTTGACGATGATGCGGCTGATGGAGCCTTGTAGCGGTGCGCCAATGTCGAATTTCGTTGCCACCTTTTTATGGGCGGCAATTTTTGTTTCGACTTTTTTATCCTTAACCGTAATCGAGCGTGTTTGACCATTCAATAAGAAAAACACCGTGCGTTCACCTGCTTCGTTCGGCTCACTAACGTTGAGGAATTTGATGAGAATGGACTTTCCTTTGTCAATTTCAATCAAAATTTCTTCGTTGTGCTTCAAGCCGTAGAAAAAAGCAGGTGTTGGAATATTTCTAACGGCACCGAATTCCTCAAAATGCGCTTGGTAGTCTTCAAAAACTTTTGGATACAACTGCCAGCTGATGAAATCGAGGTCATGCACATATTCGCCAAATTTATTTTTGAAAAAGGTCATTTCTGTTTCAAAATCAATCGGCGGCAAATAGGCGTTGGGTTGTTTGTCGTTTGGTTTTTCACCTTTTAAAACAACGTTTTGAATATCTTCTGGAAATCCGCCTGGATTTAAACCCAAGTCACCACGCATCATTTCTTTGACCGATTCTGGAAATGCCAAATTTGACCCCCTCAGTAAAACATCGTCTTTTGTCAAACCATTAGCCGTCATAAACAAAGCCATGTCGCCTACGACTTTTGAGGAAGGCGTTACTTTCACAATATCGCCAAACATCTCATTAACGATGTGATAGTTTTGTTTGACGGTTTCAAACTTCGCCTCTAAACCCAATGACCGCGCTTGTGGACGCAAGTTTGAGTATTGTCCGCCCGGGATTTCATGGTCATAGACCTCTGCTGTACCCGCTTTAAGTTCTGATTCAAAGGGATAATAATACTCCCGAATGTCTTCCCAAAGGTTTGAAAACTTGTTCAAAAGGTGCAAATCCATCTTGTTTTCACGCTCATGTCCTTGCATCATTGCCACAATCGAGTTGAAATTTGGTTGTGACGTTAAACCCGACATCGAAGCCATTGCCACGTCAATCACGTCCACACCTGCCTCAATCGCTTTCAAATACGTCGAAGACTGAATCGAAGCCGTATCGTGTGTATGCAAGTGAATCGGAATCGAAATGTGTTTTTTCAATTCAGTCACCAATTTTTCCGCTGCAAAGGGTTTCAACAAACCCGCCATGTCCTTGATGCCTAAAATATGTGCGCCTTCACCTTCTAATTGCTTTGCCATTTCGACATAATAATTCAAATCGAACTTCGGACGGTTTGGATTTGTAAAATCACTGGTGTAGCAAATACAGGCTTCCGCAAGGCTGCCCGTGCGTTCCCGAACCGTTTTAATCGAGGTCCGCATAGAATCTATATTGTTGAACGAATCGAAAATACGGAACACATCAATACCGTTTGTGGCAGCATCTTCTATAAATTTCACAATCAGATTGTCAGGATACGCTTTATACCCTACGCCGTTTGAACCGCGTACCAACATTTGAAACAACACATTTGGCATCTTACCCCTCAGTAATTCGAGCCTTTTCCAAGGACATTCCTTCAAAAACCGCAAAGCCACATCGAAAGTCGCCCCGCCCCACATCTCAATCGAAAAGAGTTTATCCCCAAAATGTTGTGCATAACTTTCTGCTAATTGCTCCATGTCATACGTCCGAACCCTTGTAGCCAACAGTGATTGATGGGCATCACGGAAAGTCGTATCGGTGTAATGGATTTGTTTTTCAGCCGTCAACCAGTTAGCAAAACCTTCTGCACCCAACTCTTGAAGTCGTTGACGTGTTCCTTTTGGCATCGGTTGATGCTCATCATAGGGTGGTACTTGTGGCGTTCGGAACAAGTCATTCCGTTTTTTATCTACAAAAGGCACATCGGGATTACCATTTACGATGACTTCAGCGAGGTAACGGAGCATTTTAGTGCCGCGGTCACGGCGACGAGGCATTTTCAAAAGCTCTGGATGTTCAGCTATAAAATTGACGGTACATTGCCCTTTGCGGAATGTTTTGTCGCGCAACAAATTTTCCATAAAGCCAATATTGGTCTCAACACCGCGAATCCTAAATTCGGACAAAGCCCGTAACAAACGTTCAGCAGCCCCATCGAAACTACGTCCCCAAGCCGTTACTTTTACAAGCATAGAATCAAAAAATGGCGAAATCTGTGCGCCCGTGTAAGCAGAACCCGCATCGAGGCGAATACCAAAACCACCCGGTGAGCGGTAGGCAATCAAAGTCCCATAGTCGGGTTTGAAATTATCAACAGGGTTTTCAGTTGTGATACGGCATTGAATCGCAAAGCCAGAACACTCGATATCTTCTTGTTTACCAATGCGCAAAGTCGTGTGATTGAGCGAATAGCCCATTGAAACCAAAATTTGAGAGCGCACAAGGTCAACGCCTGTAATTTCCTCTGTAATCGTATGCTCTACTTGAATACGCGGATTGACTTCAATAAAGTAAATATTCTCATCTTTATCCACTAAAAACTCGACCGTTCCAGCACATGAGTAGTTGACGTGGCTACAAATTGACTTTGCATAAGCATATAATTTATTCTTGGCTTCTTGCGAAAGGGTCAAACTTGGGGCAATTTCAACGACTTTTTGAAAACGTCTTTGGACAGAACAATCACGCTCAAAGAGGTGAATCATATTGCCGTAATTATCTCCAAGTATTTGAACCTCAATGTGTTTTGGGTTTTCTATAAATTTTTCAAGGAAAATCGTATCGTTGCCAAAAGCGGTTTTGGCTTCGCCTTTTGCTTCGCGGAACGCCTTGATAAAATCAGCTTCTGAACGGACAACACGCATCCCACGACCGCCGCCGCCTGCAACAGCTTTGACCATCAAAGGGAAACCCACACGTTGTGCTTCTTCCAAAGCGACTCCCTCATTAGGCAATTCCTTTTGAGAGTCTGGAATCATCGGCACACCGACCTCTTTGGCAACGATTTTGGCAGCGACTTTATCGCCCAATCGCTCCATTGTCTCAGGCGTTGGGCCTACAAAAATGATGTTTTCTTCGCGGCAACGCCTTGCAAATCGGACGTTTTCGGATAAAAAACCATAGCCCGGGTGAATAGCATCTACATTGTTCTCTTTCGCAACGCGGATAATTTCCTCAACATCAAGGTACGGTTTCAATGGTTCATCATTGGATCCAATTTGATACGACTCATCGGCTTTGTAGCGATGGAGGGAATAACGGTCTTCATAGGTGAACATGGCAACCGTTGTTAAGCCCAATTCATGCCCTGCCCGCAGGATACGAATGGCTATTTCCCCACGATTGGCGACCATTATTTTTTTGTAACGGTTGTGGATTTCTTGCATTTTGTTTGATATATTAATTGGTGAAGGCGTAATTACCTAAAAAAATCATGCAAATTTATATAGCCCCCCTCAGTATTCTGTCTCATTTCCTTAGTTTTTTGAATTTAAGCAAAAATTTTGTTGAAAAAAAATTGGCAAACCTTTTGCATGAAGGGTTTTAACACAAACCTCCTACCCATTTTCTATTGAGTCATTCAATGTTCAATTTTTAAATACAAAAATTCTTAACCATTTAATTTACGCAATCTTACAATGAGAAAACTTACAACCATGTGCTGTCTTGCAGCAGTCTTTGGCACGTCCTTTATGGGTTGTCAAAAAAATGAATCAGATTTATTGTCTTTACCCCTTACGCCTCCTTCTTCAAATGCTGTTCTTAGACCGCTTTCCAATCGCGTTTTTGAATTAACAAATCAAAGTCATGATTATCAACATTTTACAATACACCTAAACCCATCAGACACCGCCCAGCCTATCGTAACACTAAACAATAATGCGCGTTTTGCGCTGACTTATTTTCATCTTTTCGAAGGAGAAAAAGAAAAAATTTATACATTGGCAACCTTCCAATCAACCCTTATTGAAGCGGGTTTAAGTGAAAGTGAAGCAAAACAACGCACTTACCGTATTTTTAATACTTCGGATTGTAGCCCTACTTATTTGACTGAAACAGCCCAGCTTTTATCGCCTACATTGCCGGCGCATACTGAGGGGGCGTTTATTTGCGAATTGTACAAGCCTTATCAAGCTTCTCAAACAGAAACTATTTCGAGAAGAACACTGCCGAACGATGTGCCAAAAATATTATACAAAAAAACAAGTGCCACGGAGAATATTAAAGATGTTCATAAACTCGTAGGTGTTAGTGGCAGTATCATGGCTTATGGTAATAGTCGTGTTGAGCTTTTTTACAATTTAAAAGAAGCCCATTCGCCTATTTCCCTGCGTCTTGACCCCCAAGAGGTACGCCTTATATTGCAAGCAACAAGGGGTTATACTGAGGGGGAAGCGATTTATTTGAGATTGATTCTCGGTGGCTTGACGGAACAAGAAGTTTGGCAGTTATTTGAAATAGATATTTTTCCAGAATTGCAAAAAACCAATAAAATCAATCCAGAAAAAAGAGAAGCGGTGGTATTAACAAGACTTGTATTTCGCTACAATTATGTTGAAATTATGGGCAGCACAGGGCGTTTAGGTTATACAGTCTATGATTTGGAAGGTTTTACAAATGAGAGGACAGTTAATTAGAATATTTTCCCATCAACTATCAATCCAGCAGTTGCCTCTATGAGACAACTGCTTTTTTTGTGTAAAGCCCAATGCACCTAACAAGTGCAAATTTCTCAACAAATAAATGCCGATATGACACATCTCATATCGGCATTTCTTATTCATTATTATCTTTATTCAAAAAAAATAAATTGTTCAGATAAAAAACCTAAATTGTTGAAAAACAGCCCTTTGTATTTTCTGCTTTTCCCTTTTAGTTCCCTATTTTTCAATCCTGCTTCCTATTAATATTGGTAGAGGTTTCTAAAGGTTTTTCGACCATAACAGGAAAATTGGCAGTACTGTAATGCGAAAAATTGACAGCCGCCGTCATCGGGAATTTGTATGTTTTACAAAAACTCGTCAAAAAAGCTGCCATATCTTCATTTTTAATGTTTTTAGAATTGGGTTTTGGATAAAAGCCAATATTTTTAATCGTTCCATCTTTATTCCAAAAGACATAAAGCCACAACTTAACACCATCCAAGTTAAAACCTGTTTTAACTGATTGGGTTTCAATGTGTTTTAGAACATGCACCCATAAATAATAAGCCATTTCCATATCGTTTCGGCAAACGCTGAGGAGCTGCGTTTCATAATCCGCTTTTAAACCCTCAAAAGGCGGTCCGTCATATTGACCAAGCGCAAATACCGTAGGGAGCGAATCGGTTTTTACAAGCGTAGGTGTTGCTTGGGCGGCTGTTAAAAAAAATAGAGCTGCGAGAAGTGTCAGAGTCTTTTTCACTATTATAAATGTTTTGCGTTAGTTAAAATTTCTCCAAAGAACGTGATTTAATAGCAATTAAATACAATTATGAATAAACTTTTATGTTAATGAAAGGCAAATTATTGGGTTTATACTTAAACCACCTAAAATAACAATAGATTTTATGTCCATTAAATTAACTATAAGCTATTTATAATATCTGTAACTTGGCAAACTTCAACATGATTTTTCTTTGAGGTTGGTCAGTTAGTTCCTTAAAATGTATCGTCGCTATGCGGTTATCTTTTGCTCCTTCAATGGCAACAACTTTTCCTTCGCCAAATTTCAAATGCAACACTTTGTTGCCAATTTCAATTTCTTCGGACTTCGCCGCCTTAAAATCCGCCGTATTAATATTTAACTGAGGGGTCGTCGTGCGACTGAAATTGCCTGAGACACGTGCTGTTTGTGGTTTATTTGACTCTCGTTGAACGGCTCGTAGCCCACCGAGTGCGTCTGTGCTTTCCATCGGGATTTCGTCTAAAAAACGGCTCGGCTCATATTGTTTCATCTGTCCATGACGATAACGGTTTGTCGCATAAGCCAACGTCAAAAATTCTTCTGCGCGCGTGATAGCAACGTAAAACAGACGCCGCTCTTCATCGAGTCCATCAGGCGTATCTTTTGACATAAATGAAGGGAACAAATCCTCTTCCAAGCCACCTAAAATCACCGATTTGTACTCCAAACCCTTTGCAGAATGCACCGACATGAGCGTAACAACATCTGCATTGGGGTCAGAATTGTCTGCATCGGTTACAAGTGCAATATTTTGTAGATATGTTGAAAGCGATTTATCAGGCATGATGATGTCATCTGTCATTTCATCAGAATCTGCAAATTCTGAAATCCCATCGAGCAAAGCATTCACATTTTCAAGCCGCCCATTACCTTCCAAAGAGGTATCTTGTTTTAACACATCCATCATGGTGGACTGTTTCACAACATAAGAAGCGATTTCATAGGCATTGGCTTTCAAGGACTTATGAATAAACGCCTTTATCATGGCGACAAAATTTTGTAGTGCATTTTTCTCGCGCGCTGTACCAGCATATTCAGGCAGCGTCTGCCACAAAGTCTGTGATTTTGAAGCTGCTAAATGCGCTATTTTTTCTACAGTGGCATCGCCTATGCCTCGTCTTGGCGTATTGATGATGCGCCGTAAAGCTTCATCATCATTCTGATTAATGATGAGTCGAAGGTAAGCAATGACATCTTTTATCTCTTTGCGGGCATAAAAAGACATGCCGCCATAGACACGATAAGGTATATTTGAACGCCGCAATGATTCCTCAAAAGGGCGGCTTTGGGCATTGGTTCTGTACAAAATGGCGAAATCAATATTGCGAAAATGGTAGCGATTTTTTTGTTCCGCTATCAAGTCCGCAATGCGTCGCGCTTCCTCTTGGTCGCTTTGTGTTTTCAGAATTTTTATTTTCTGACCCTCTGTTTTACTCGTCCAAATTGTCTTTTGAATCTGTCGTTTATTATGCGAAATGACATGATTGGCCGCTTCGACAATATGCTGTGTAGAGCGGTAATTCTGTTCTAATTTAAACGTTTTGAGGTTATTAAAGTCTTTTTTAAAATCTAATATATTGTCAATCGTCGCTCCGCGAAAGGCATAAATGGATTGGGCATCATCGCCTACAACGCAGACGTTTTGTGGACTGTTGGGGTATAAAACCAATTTTTTGACAATCGAATATTGCAAATAATTGGTATCTTGAAACTCATCCACCAACAAGTAACGAAAGCGTTGACGATATTTATCGGCTACTTCTGGATGTTGGTGCAACAAGCGATAGAGTTGATACAACAAATCATCAAAATCCATCGCACCTGCACGTTGGCAACGGATGACATATTCAGCGTAAATCTTATGTAAAAATGGGCGTTTGGTCTGCTTATCCTGTGCCATCAATTCCGCATTTTGCTCATAAGCCTTGGGCGGAATTAAGTTGGATTTAGCCGATGAAATACGGCTCAAAATGGCATTTTCGTTGTATTGGTCTTTGCTAAGGTTCAGTTCTTTGATAATATTTTTTAAAAGACTTTTAGAATCATCTGAATCATAAATAGTAAAGTTAGACGGGTAGCCAATTTTGTCAGCCTCCCCCCTCAGTATCCGCGCAAAAATAGCGTGAAAAGTACCCGCCCACACCTTTTGTGCCTTCGTGCCGACCACTTTTTCGATACGGTCTTTCATCTCTCTCGCTGCTTTGTTCGTAAACGTCAACGCCAATATTTCCCATGGAGCCACCCCTTTTTCTATCAAATGGGCAATACGAAAGGTCAAAACACGGGTTTTACCTGACCCTGGCCCTGCTACCACAAGGACAGGACCTTCCGTTGTTGTCACTGCGCCACGTTGGACATCATTGAGTTGTTCGAGATAAGAAGACATGCTTTTAGATTTAAGATTCAAAAATGCCACGTTCAAAGAATTCGGATTTATGTGCAAAATAAAACATTTATTTTGACAAAAAATGTTTGTTTTACTAAAAATACTGAGGGGGGTGTTTAGAATCCGCAAAGTTACAATAAATCCGATTGCCCAAAAATGGAATCACAAAAGTGGTTGATAAAAAGTAGAGAGACATTTAGTCGGGTTCACATTCAATAGCGGAAATATTATGAAAAACAAAAATTTCTATTTTTTTGAAAAAATGATTCAAATTATTTTGTTATAACCCATTGTAAATCATAAGTTTGTACTTTCATATTAATAACACATTGAGTTTTTAACCAGAACAAACCTACTCTCCTAATTATGAAAAATTTATTATTCATTATTCTCGTTGTCGTTACTATCGTTTTATTATGGGCCATCCGTGCAGAGGCCTATTCAAGTGGTCTCGTTTTTTTGTTGGGTCTGCTTGTCGCGGCTCTATCGAGCTATTTGATAGCCGATTATTTTTTCAAAGTTGAAAAAAAATCTTTGAAAGATACCCTTCATGTCTCTCAAAAAGAAAATCAAGCCTTGAAAGAGCGGGTAGATTTGTTGCAAACCCAATTGAATACGGCAACAACTCATACTGAAATAGAGCCTTATGAGCAACGGATTTTTCTTTTGGAAGACGAAAAGAACAAACTCGATGGTTTATCACGCGCACAAACAGCAGAAATAGCCAGTTTAAGAGAAAAGCTCGATGAGCTTCTAAAGAATCATTCAAAACTTCAAGAAGACAATACAGTTGCCACAGAAACATCTCATTCACAAAGCGTGTCCCTCCAAGAAGAAATTGCGGCTATTAAACTGAAAAATCAAGCATTGGTGGATGAAAACACTGCTTTGCACACTCAAAATGCGGGTTTAATTGCAGAATTAGACACTAAAATGAGCAACAAGGCTTCTGATATTCAAGTAGAGCAGGGTGACATAACGACCGACGATTATGTGGTTATTAGTAGGGGTTTGGGGGACATTGAATTAGAAACAGAAGATGCAGACGATGAAATGCCTATGGATTATGGCACTTCTGACAATTTACAAGCGATAGATGGGATTGATGAAAAAATAGCTGCTGTGCTTAAAGATGCAGACATTCCAAATTGGGAAACGCTGTCTATGACCACCCCTGAACGGTTGCGGGTTGTGTTGGACAATGCAGGACTAAATCACATCTATCCCTCAAGTTGGCCCGAACAAGCCCGCCTTTTAGTACATGGCGAGTTTTCAAAATTAAAAAAATACAAATCGTATATTGCTGGGGAAATATGAATGGTGAATATAAGATATTGATTACCAACATTTTACTATTTAGAAGTGTTTAATTTTTGCTATACATTTCCGTTTAAAGAAAAATAATAAAAAGGGCTGTTTCAAAAGGACAGCCTTTTCTATGAGACATGATATAAAAGATAGGATACCCCTCAGTATTTCTACCACAAAGTTTATTAGAGAACATTTATTTTTTTGAATAAAAATGGTCTTTCAAAAAAGTAATAAAATTTGATTTAGAAAAAAAATTCTTCATTTTCATCTTTTTGCAGAATATATGCAACCCCCTCAGTATTTTTATGCCAAATTTTATTGAATCATTCTAAAAATAAAACCTAATATGCCTGAAGTAACTGAATTTCGACCGTGGTTGAAAAATTACCCTGCGGGTATGCCTGCGAATATAAATGCAGATGCCTATCCGAATTTACTCGCCATTCTTGAAGAAACTTTTAAAAAATATCGGTACAAACGAGCCTTTACCTGTATGGGTACAGACATGACATTTGACGAAGTGGATAACGCGAGCCGCAATTTTGCCGCTTACTTACATTCTCGGGGCTTGGAACCAGGCGATAAATTGGCGATTATGATGCCCAATGTCTTACAGTATCCGATTGTATTGTTTGGTGCATTACGTGCGGGCATGACGATTGTAAACACTAACCCGCTTTATACGCCGCGTGAAATGAAACATCAATTTACGGATTCAGGTGCTAAGGCAATCGTTGTGATGGAAAACTTTGCAGCGAATCTGGCAGAAATTATCAATGAAACAGGCATTAAAACGGTTATTGTTACCAGTATAGGAGAACTTTTAGGCACTGTGAAAGGGGCTATTACCAATTTTGTTGTTCGGAATGTCAAAAATATGGTGCCTGATTTCAGTATTCCTAATACTGTTACCGTCAAACATGCCATCAAAGAAGGGGCTAAATTCGAGACAAAGGTTTTCACTTCAAAACCCGAAGACGTAGTGGCGTTGCAATATACGGGCGGTACAACAGGCGTGTCTAAAGGCGCCATGTTGACAAATCGCAATTTGGTTGCCAATATGCTTCAAATGCGGTCATCTTCAAGCATTATGTTGAAAGATGATGGTTCAGAAGTGGCTTTTTGCCCCTTGCCTTTGTACCATATATTTTCATTTACGGTCAATTGTATGGGTCTTTTCAGTTTGGGTGTTATGAATGTATTGATACCCAATCCCCGTGATTTGCCTTCTGTTATTAAAGAATTGAAAAAGCATAAACCTTCGGCATTTATCGGCATCAATACTTTGTTTAATGCGCTTTTGAATCATCCGGATTTCGTTGCCTTAGACCATTCCAATTTGAAATTAACCTGTGGTGGCGGCATGGCTGTCCAAAAGGTGGTTGCTGAAAAGTGGCATTCTGTGACTGGCTGCCCGCTTGCAGAAGGCTGGGGCATGACGGAAACTTCGCCGTGTGCATCCACAAATCCCCCTGATGGTTCTGGCAAATTAGGCACAATCGGTATGCCTTTGCCGTCAACGGATATGCGTATTGTGGATGAAGCAGGAAATGTTATGCCTATCGGCGAGGTTGGTGAAATCCAAATCAAAGGCCCGCAAGTCATGAAAGGTTATTACAACCGCCCCGAAGCGACTGCTGAAGTCATGAAAGATGGATGGATGTGTACGGGCGACATTGCTATTATGGACGCAGACGGTTATTTCAAAATCGTTGACCGTAAGAAAGATATGATTTTAGTGTCTGGCTTCAATGTCTATCCAAATGAAATTGAAGACGTTTTGATGATGCATCCTAAAGTTTTAGAAGTCGCCGCGGTAGGTGTTAAAGACGAAAAATGCGGTGAAGTACCAAAGGTTTTTATTGTCAAAAAAGACAATTCGTTAACAGAAGAAGAGGTAATGGAGCATTGCCGAAAAAACTTAACGCCTTACAAAATACCGCGCCACATTGAATTTAAAAAAGAATTGCCTAAGACAAATGTAGGTAAGATATTGCGAAGAGAATTGCGGGATTCGTAGAAAAAAGGCTTAAAATACTGATGGGTATAAAACATGTATGTTTTATACCCCTCAGTATTTTAAGCCTTTTTTTTACTTAACAACGGTTATATCCCCTCGATATAGCAGTTTTTGTCCGTCTTCAAATTCAGCTTCTATGAGATAAACATACACTCCCGTATCGACGGTACGGCTTCGGAAAGTACCATCCCAACCATTGGCAGACGGGTCAGCCCCTGCGGGAATGTTTTCTTTGACAAAAAGGAGTTCACCCCAACGGTCAAAAATGCGGATAAAATTGATTTTTCTAACGCCTGGTCCTGTGGCTACGCCAAAATAATCATTCTTATCATCCCCATTAGGGGAGAAAATATTAGGAATAAAGACGTTGCGATTGCGGTCAAGCTCTACGAGAATAAACTGTGATGTTGAACAGCCATTGACGTCATAGATGGTCAATTTATAAGTTCTATCATCCAACGGACGTACATAAGGCCGTAATGAATCGCCATTGGCAAAATACAAATAATCCTTAGGTGTCCATGAAACCGAGTCAATCGGTAATGCGCTGATGATTTGAGACCGCGAGAAAAAACGCGGGTCGCTCAACATCCGAACACTGTCTCCCAAACCAACAAGGATTTTGGTTGTCTCGTTAGGTAAAGTCAATGAATCGAATTGAATCTGCAGCGAAGGTGGTTCTGTAATAGTGACACTGGTATCAAGCGTACACCCTGTTATTTGCTCTATGATACTGATTTGATGCGGTCCCGCAAAGACGGGTATGAAATAACCAATTGGATATTGGGGCCCGTTATCCACAGAAATCGAAAAAGCATGTTTGTAAGTGCTGCCAAACGCTGTATCCACGCGCAAAGTCGTTAATTCACCATTGCATCGAGGTTGAATTGGTGGTGTCATATAGAAATAGATAGGGTCAGGTTCAGTGAGGTTATATTGAATCGAATCGCCGCACCCTTTAATATCATAAGCAGCGATACTGTAAATACCTGCTTTGAGACCACCTACAGAGTCTTTTTGAGTGACCGAGGGTGACCAAACAAAATTTGTAGGGCCCCCATTACCACCTGTTCGTTTGACTTTTATTTGTCCATCCGCTAAACCATTACAGGTTACATTATTGGTTAGCGCAGCAACTGTATCCAATTTGACAACGGCTGGTTCTGTGATATTGACAGAATAATTGTAAGGACATAACTTGGAATCAGTAATCAACACCGAATACGTCCCCGCTACAACATTGACGATACTGTTCCGATTTGAGCCATTGCTCCAAAAATAGCTATAGGGTGGCGAACCGCCTTGTACGCGAATTTCAGCACTGCCATCACGGTCGCCATGACAACTTGGCTGATTAATGGTAGGTGTAGAAAAACTAAAAGGTAGCGGTTGTGGGACTTCTACGGAGTCAATAATGGCACAATTGCCATCAGTAACTGTCACTTTTTGCCAGCCACCACACAAACTCACGGCAGTACTGGAATTACTAGAATTACTTGTTTCTCCTGATGTCCAAATAAAAGTGTATTTGCCAGTATTTGCCGTACCGCCACTGGCGATAGCGGTCGCTTTACCATCACCTGGATTACATTTTGCGTAGCAACTAACTGCTTCAAGGCTGCCAAAAGTAATATCAATTTTAGGCGGGTCATTCAGGGTTATACTCGTAACTAAGGGCGTACAACTTTTAGAATCTGTAATAGTAAAGGAATAGGTACCTGCTGGAAGGGATGCAAAAACAGCATTGGAGGTGGTGGGTCCCCCCGACCAATTATAGACATAAGGACCTGTTCCGCCTTTCATGACAAGAATAATGGTACCTGTTAAATTTTTGGGGCAATCTGGGTTGGTTGTCCGCGAACGGGTTGTGTCAATCGCTAACGCTGCAGGTGCGCCAATAGTAGTGGATAATGTAGCGGTACAACCTTGATTTGTCGTGACCGTTACTGAATACATACCTGGTAGTACGTTGTTAATGCTATCACGGAAGCCTGTATTGCTCCAACGGAAGGAGTCAAGTGTTGCACCTATAGGCGCACGGGCAAATACTCTTGCCGCTCCGTCAGTTTTATCGGAACAAGTGGCATTTCTGACTGAAATGCTGTCAATAGTAGGCGGTTGAGGTTTGGTAATTATATAGGTTTTAACAACAGCGCAATTGGTTGAGTCGGTCACTGTCACCATATAACTACCTGAACTTAAACCTGTTATCGTTGCCGATGTATCGGCTGTGCTTCTGCTCCATTGTATTGTATAACGGTTTCCTGAGAGCGGTCTGCCACCTGTGATGGTAAGGACAACTTGACCATCACCACCGACCCTACAACTTTCATTTCGCACAGTTGCTGCAATTTTTATTGAATCGGGTTGTGTTACAACAAAAGCTGTGTCCAAACTACATCCGTCACGGTCGCGGATACTGAGGGGGTAGTTTCCAGCTGGCAAATTACGCAAGAAAGTCGTGGCGGCTGTATTGGTCGGAGTGCCAGGATTGCCCCACCACGTGAACGTATAAGGCTGTGCTTCGGGTCCAGTTGCACTTGCAACGACTTGAATGAAGCCATTAGTTTGTCCTGCACATGTTATATTACCAATAGTGGCCACCGAATTAAGGATACGCAATGAACCAACGGTAAAGGAATCCATGATAGCGCATTGATTGAAATCTGTAATTGTTACGCGATACAACCCTGGAGGCAGGTTGGCAATGGTCGAACTTGTACCAACATTCGTCCTTCCATTGCTCCAACGGAAAGTATAATTGCCATTAGAAGTCGTACCGCCCGCCATGCCTGAAATAACAATTGAACCATTGTCAACACCTTTACAAGTCGCACCTGTCACATTTTTTGACCCAATGGTGATAGGATTAACCCCTATCGAGGCGCGAACAGAGTCTTTACAGCCATTAGCATCTGTAATTACACCTGTATAAGCCCCACTGGCTAAATTTGAAATCATAGGCCCTGTTGCCCCTGTTGACCATCGGAATGTATAAGGACTGATACCGCCACCGTACTGTGTTAAGGTGAGACTGCCATCCGTATCGTTTGCACAGGTCGGATTTTTAGCCGTTGGTGGATTGATAAAAAGTGGATTAGGTTGAAAAATAGTAATCGTATCTATTTTTCGGTCACCACCTAAGACATTTGTAACGGTAACATAATATTTTCCAACCACCAACATACCAATAACGGCACTATCGTTGGCAGCAATTGTTCCAGAACCATTTTGACCTGGGTTCGAGGCACTTTGCCATGAATACGACCACGGAAAGCCATTGCCCGTAGGGACGATCCTAAAACGGCCCGTATTACCGCCATTGCATTTAACACTATCTGCACTCACCCGAAGCGTATAATTTAAAGAGCCAATAGTCACTGAACCATTAACACGATTAACCCCTAACTGATTCCCTGCCGCATTGTAAATGTCAATGAGCGTTAAAGAATCTGTAAATCGTATCGGTGATACTGACCCTATCGGACCAATTGCCTTGAAACACCATTGAAACAAACCCACACTATCGGCTCTTGTGACACCCGATGAATAGTCCCAGGCAAGTCCAATGACCCCCCCAGGTTGTGGAACACTGATATTTCCATTACTTAAATTAGGTAAATTAATACCTTGCATACCTACAAATTGTAAAATACTTGGATCATATTGAAAACTACCTTGTAGCGATAAAATATTAGTAAACCCTTTAGCACTCACTGTCACACACACTGTATCCCCTTGACTAACAATAAGATTTGGCATCTGAATCGTTACAACAGGAAAATTCGCCGTAGCTACCGCATCACAAGCCTTACCATCTTTTGCAGTAATGACATACGTACCATTACCAGGTACTGTAAAAGTCACTGTCGAGCCATTCCTTGCAGGACCACTCGTGATAGTACCTACATTTACTGAGGGGTCATTCCGCAAACCAATGGTAAAGGTATAAGTCGAAGTGCCATCATATTCAGGCAAACCGCCGCCAACCACAAAACTACCGCCATTATTGGTTAAGTTTAAATTGCTGATTTTTACCGCATTCAGATAGACAACGGAGAAGGTATCTGTTGGAACGCCATTTGTCACATTCACATTCACACACGCTGTATCACTTTCAAAATCGGCAACCCCATTCGTTCCTTGTCCAAAAAAGTTGTACACTGTAATTGGTGCAAAATAGAATTTAATAGGCTTTCCAACATTAAAACCTGTTTGCAAAGCACCATTATTGAAAAAGGTGTCTCGCCCAGCAGGATTACCTCGAGCTATATAAGGGCTACCATTTGAGCCATTAAACAATAAGCGGGTCAAACAAGCGTCGAGTTTCACATCGCTCCACCTTTGACCTGTCACCGTAGGCATACAATTGTAAAACAGATAGCCAATGCCTGGTGTTGTCGAGGCTACAGGATCCTCCGAAAGGTTTGATCCTGAACCATTAACATAAAGTGTATCCCCCAAGCATAAATAATGTTTTTCATTACTTTTAGCACCAAAACCAAGCGTTCGGGTTGTAACACCTGCATTCGCTACACCCCCACAAGCTAAGGGTGAACGCTGCTGTATGGAGGGGCGCGTAGGCGCAATAGGTTCAGGGATTTGAGCCATCACAGTCGTGGCGATCGCCATAAAGGTAAAAATCGGTAAAAAACGTTTCAGCATTATGCAGTTGTTTTATCTTATCATTGCAAAAAGGCGGGCAAAAATAGAAAAAAAAGGTTAGATGAAATTCCGTTCAAGCCTCTCAATCTTTCTTTATGGATTTTCATTTCTTTTTTTGAAAAGACATTTCTATCTATCGCTCTGTTTTTCAAACATACGTCTGTTATTTATTCCATAAAAATTAAGTAAAAATCGCACCAATTTAACGTGATGCTCAAGGCTTTATTGCCTTTTTTAAAAACCTTAATCCCTACGTTGTTCGACACTTTCAAGTACTCAATAGTCTTGTTTTTTTTACTTATAGACAAATATTTTCGTAATAAAGTATCCTAAACACATTTTTTTCGCCGCTTTCAAAAAATGCTTATAATTTTGATGTTCCATTAGTATTATGAAATCACTATAAAAACGCATTAAATGAAAAAATTTTTTCCGAATATGGAAACCGCCATCATTTTTGTTTTCCTCATTTGTATTGGCTTATGGGGAATTTCTCGATGTAAAAGAAAAAAAGACGAAGCAGCTATCAGTACCGCCACAGAAGGCAGTATCAGCCCTTTGGATACCTTGAGTTCACCGGCAGCACCGCGTCCCCGTATTTCAACAAAGCCCACAGAAACGCCTCAACCGCAGAACCTTACCGAGCAACAGCCGCTCTCCCCTCAGTATCAGCCGTCACCTGTACCCCTTCCAGGCACACCTACCAATACGCCAACTCCGACGATACAAAACAACATCCCTCAACCTTATAGCGCGGTCACGACATCCCCTGCCACACAACGTCCCACTGCGCCACCCGTCGTCACTTCAAAAGGAGTACCTCAAACTACGACTACTCCACCGAGCAATACGATGCTTTATGTCCTCATAAATGGCTTAAATATTCGCTCAAAACCAGATTTAAAATCAAAAGTTAAAGGGAAACTCAAACTAAACGACCAAGTTTACTTCCTTGAAGAAGCCTCCGAAGAAGCCCAAACCGTTCGCTTAGCGAATGGCACATCTGTCACGAAACCTTGGTTTAAGGTACAAACCAAACGCGGTACTGTGGGCTGGGTACACGGCTCAGGTGTTGATTTTTATAAACGCAAACCGAGTGATGGTTTTTAATTTACTATAACTATAAAACTAAACTTGCGTCAAGTTTGAAACTTGACGCAAGTTTTTTCACTTTTCACTTTTCACTTTTCACTCTCACATGACTTTTCGTTGGAAAATCGCCCAAGCCGCTGAAATACGTTGGTGGCAACGTTACCTTAAAAACAAACCCACAAGGGATTATGCCGTCTGGAAAACCGATTATTGGCAGAAATTACTCGTGGAAATAGGACTTGATGCCCTAAATACTGAGGGGGAGACAAAACTTAAAACTCAAAACCCCAAACACAAAACCCAAATCCTCGACGCAGGTTGTGGGCCTGCAGGTATTTTCATGATTTTCAAAAATGAAAAAGTAGATGCTCTCGACCCTTTACTTGATGAATACGAAGCAACTCTTCCGCATTTCAAAAAAATGCTTTATCCAAATGTCACTTTTTACAGTCAACCGCTTGAAAATTTCAAAAAACAAAACGCTTATGATGCTGTTTTCTGTCTCAATGCCATCAATCATGTAGCAGACCTTTCTCGCTGTTTTGATATTTTAGTGGCTGCTGCTAAAAAAGGGGGCAAACTCATTGTGTCCATTGATGCCCATAATTTCCCTTTTCTTAAACACATTTTTCAAGCCTTACCAGGCGATATATTGCACCCGCACCAATACGATTTAGCAGAGTACAAAGCAATGTTGACAGAGCGAGGTTGTACGATTGATAACGTTATTCTGAAAAAACATGAATTTATCTTTAATTATTATGTGCTTGTGGCGACGAAAAATTGAAAACAAGGCATTAAAAACAAAGAAATTTCGATAAAAACGCCGTTTCTTTGCACCGTTTTTTGAAAATTCCTTCTTTTTATGAATATTTTACTACTCGGTTCTGGTGGACGTGAACATGCACTCGCTTGGAAAATGCGTCAAAGTCCGCTTTGCGAAAAATTGTTTATTGCCCCAGGCAATGCAGGAACAGCGCAAGTTGGCGAAAATGTGACGATGCAAGTGACTGATTTCCAATCTATTAAGTCTTTTTTGTTAGAAAAAAACATAACTCTTGTTATCGTTGGTCCTGAAGAGCCTTTGGTGCGTGGTATCACTGATTTTTTTAGAAAATATATTGATTTACAACACGTTATAGTCATCGGACCTGCCGCTTACGGCGCACAACTGGAAGGCTCGAAAGCATTCGCCAAAAAGTTTATGGCTCGCCACGACATTCCAACGGCTCGTTATGCTGAAATTACGGAACATACTGAGGGGGTCTCTTTTTTGAAAACCCTCAATCCACCTTATGTTTTGAAAGCCGATGGTTTAGCCGCAGGCAAAGGCGTATTGATTATCAATGATTTAGATGAAGCGATAGATGCTTTAAAAATAATGCTCGACGGTCAATTTGGCGATGCCAGCCGCAAAGTTGTCATTGAAGAATTTTTAGACGGCATTGAATTTTCCGTTTTTGCTTTGACGGATGGTAAAGAGTATGTGATTTTGCCCGAAGCCAAAGACTATAAACGCATTGGCGAAGGAGATACGGGTTTAAATACGGGTGGCATGGGTGCAGTCAGTCCCGTTCCTTTTGTGAATGAGATTTTGTGGTCAAAAGTTGAAGAGCGTATCATCAAACCGACAATAAACGGCTTGCATACTGAGGGGATAGATTATGTCGGTTTTGTCTTTTTCGGCTTGATAAAAGTGGGCGACGAACCGATGGTCATAGAATACAATTGTCGCATGGGCGACCCTGAAACGGAAGTGGTTATCCCCAGACTAAAAAATGATTTGGTAGACTTGTTTCAAAAAGCAAGTAACGGGAAACTGTCCCAAGTTAAAATTCAACAAGATGAACGAACGGCGACAACTGTTGTTTTAACCGCAGGTGGCTATCCAAATGACTATAGAAAAGGGGATTTAATTAAAAATACTGAGGGGGGAGACCAAGCATTGATTTTCCATGCGGGAACAAAAAACGTTGATAATCAGGTTGTTACCAATGGTGGTCGTGTCATGGCAATTACGGGTTTTGGTGACGATATACCGTCTGCGCTGTCTATATCTAACGACTATGCACAACGTATTGATTTTGAAGGCAAATATTTCCGAAAAGACATTGGACTTGACTTAATGAGTGATAAGTAAAAAACGAAAAGTGATAAAATATAGGTCTGAAAGAGCGTAATCCGTAGAGATGGGTAACGCTCATTGAATCTTACACATCAAAGTTTTACGTATTAACAAAAAACCCGATAACTAATTTCCGAATTACCAATAACGAATCACCAACCATGGAATTTAAAAGTATTGCCGTTTATTGCGGCTCAATGAAAGGGAATAATCCGAAATATGCTGAAAAGGCAGCAGAACTCGGTGAATTGATGGCAAAACAAAACATTCGCTTAGTTTATGGTGGTGGCAATGTCGGTTTGATGGGTGTTATAGGCAGTTCCGTTTTGGAACATGGTGGACATGTGATAGGTGTTGCGCCTCATTTCTTAGGAAAAAGAGAGGTTTTGCACCATACATTGAGTGAAATGCACATGGTGGATACCATGTTTGAACGGCGCAATTTGATGATTGATTTGTCTGATGCGTTTATTGCGATGCCAGGCGGTTATGGTACATTGGACGAAATCGGCGAAGTTTTGATGCTTACCATTTTGGGCAACCGTAAATTCCCTTGTGGTTTTTTGAATGTGGCAGGTTATTATGACCCGATGATTGAGATGCTTGATAAGATGATGAATGAAGGTTTTTTACAGTCGGCTTATCGTGCAAATGCTGTTTTTGCTGATGAACCTGCTGAGTTATTAGCTTTGATGCAGAATTTTGCACCCCCTCAGTATGATAAGTTTGAAACGGGGGATATTCATAAATAGTTTTGAATTTTGAGTTTCGGGTTTTGAGTTAACCCTACACTCAAAACCCGAAACTCGAAACCAGACAACATGGAACTGCCCGATTTCTTAAAGCCTTTTGAAGTAGATATAGCAAATGCTAAAATGCAAAGCCTTCAAATAACAAGTACACCTTGTCGTTTAGAAGACTTAAAAAGGATGCAAAGCAGTTTTTTAGGCAAAATTTATTTGCCTAAAAATGCTGAATATCCGCACGATAAAAACGGGCAACCGCTGTTAATGTGGGCGCAAATTAATTTTTCAGAAATACCCCCATTACCTAATTTCCCTCTAAAAGGTATTTTACAGTTCTTTTTGTCGCCTACTGAATGGACAGAAATGGAGGATTATAAAATTGTCTTTTGGGCAGACCCCTCAGTAGAAACGGCTTTGGCAACCGATTTTTCTTTTTTAATAGAAGATTTGTTTGAAGAATGTCCCATACACTGTGCGCATGAATTGTGTTTTGACCTTGTGAACGATTATGGAAGCCCAACAGATGTACGGACGCAAAATATCATACCGTTAATCGGTTCAGAGGACATAACGCACGAACAAGAAGATGCACTGTATAAACTGTTTGATGGAACAGGACATAAATTGAGTGGTTATGCGCACTTTACGCAAGACGACCCTCGATATAAAGCCCCTATCAAAGACGATGTGTTATTGTTGCAGATAGATACAGATAAGAAAATTACATTAGGCGATTCAGGTGTCGCCCATTTTTTTATACCAAAAGAGGCTTTGTTAAATAAAGATTTTTCAAAAGCTTGGTTCAATTGGGATTGTTATTAGACTAAGGTTTTAAGATAAAATATTTTAGAATTTTTAGGACAATATTCATCCAAATAGTTATTAATCAATAGTTTATATTTTTTTAGTATCCATAAAACCTCTTTTACTGAGGGGTATCATTTTTTAAATGTCATTCAATAATGAAAAGTTCAAAGCGACCGTCGAAAGACAGCCCGCGTCCGAAGCGGACAGAAAAACCCAAAAGAAACGAACGCCCTACGCGTTCCGATAAACCAAAGAGTACCTCACGTCCAAAGCGTTCTGACGCACCGCGCGATAGCGAACGTCCAAAACGCACTTTCAACTCCGATGACCGTCCTAAGCGTTTTGATGCACCACGTGACAATGACCGTCCGAAACGCGATTTCAACTCTGGAGACCGTCCGAAACGTGATTTTAACTCAAGCGACCGTCCGAAACGCGATTTCAACTCAAGCGACCGTCCGAAACGTGATTTTAATTCAAGCGACCGTCCGAAACGCGATTTCAACTCAAGCGACCGCCCGAAACGCGATTTTAATTCAAGCGACCGCCCGAAACGTGATTTCAACTCTGATGACCGTCCGAAACGCGATTTTAATTCAGACGACCGTACCAGACAGACTGACAAACCTGTTAGAACAATGCGTCCCAAAAAAAGTAGTGGTGAAAAGTCAACGGCGACGTTTAAACCTAACGAAAAAGGCGTTTTCAAGCCACATATTGCAAAAGTTACACCTTCGGATGACGACGATACACGTTTGAATAAATACGTTGCGATGTGTGGTGTTGCGGCACGACGTAAGGCAGGAGAGATGATTTTGGCAGGTGAAATAACTGTTAATGGCAAAGTTGTCAATGAGCCAGGATTACGTGTTTTACCTTCTGATGTAGTCAAATACAAAGGAAAAGAAATAAAACCTGTCGAGCAAAAAATCTATCTTTTGATGAATAAACCAAAAGATACGATAACAACTGTGAGCGATGAACGTGGTAGAAAAACGGTACTTGACATGATAAAGCGCACAGTTAAAGAACGTATTTTTCCTGTTGGACGACTTGACCGTGATACAACGGGCTTGTTGTTGTTGACAAATGATGGCGATTTGGCTCAAAAAATGTCACATCCAAGTTATCTTATCAAAAAGCTTTATCATGTTGTTTTAGATAAACCATTGACCAAAAGTGACCTTGAAGGCATAGCCAAAGGGGTTGAATTGGAAGACGGTTTGGCTGAAATTGATGGCGTTCAATATGTGAGTGGTGCGACCAAAAACGAAGTAATGATTGAAATTCATATCGGTAAAAATCGCATCGTTCGCCGCATTTTTGAGCATTTGGGTTATCAAGTGACGCGCCTTGACCGTGTTTTTTATGGTGGTTTAACTAAAAAAGACCTACCGCGTGCGGGTTATCGGACATTAACTGAACGCGAAGTCATTATGTTGAAGCATTTTACAGGCAAATAAATTGCTAAATTGTTGTATTGTTAAATTGTTTTATGGATTGTAAAACCAATCGTATAACAATTTAACAATACAGCAATTCAACAATCAATCATTAAGTAAAGTATCTGGAATCGTGTATTCCCTTTCAAAATCGCGTTTTTTCTGACAAATGCCGCATACGCCGTAGAGATTGAGCGAGTGATGCGTGATTTTGAAATTGAGTAACTCGCCAATCATCGTTTTGATGTTTTGGATGCGCGGGTCGCAAAACTCGACAACTTTCCCGCAGTCTACACATATTGTATGGTCGTGCTGCTTGAAGCCGTAGGACTTTTCGTACTGCGCAAGGTTCTTTCCAAATTGATGTTTTCTTACCAAATCACAATTCACCAACAGGTCGAGCGTATTGTAAACCGTTGCACGACTGACGCGATAGTTCTGGTTTTTCATGTGGATATACAAGGCTTCAGCATCGAAATGATCGCCTCGGCGGTATATTTCCTCCAAAATAGCATAGCGTTCAGGCGTTTTGCGAAAGCCGCTGACTTCCAAATGCTTGCTAAAAATCGTTGTTACTTCCTTGATGATATCTGAATCGTTGTGATGTGCTGACATTTTATATGTTTTTTATTTTTCTGACAACAATTTCACGGATTACACGAATGTATGTTTTTTTTTTTTAAAATAAGCAATTCGTGTAATGCGTGAAATTGGTGTCTAACTAAATGATTTTTCCATGAGCAATAAAATTTGGATTTCTCAAATCCATTTTATTATAAATCAAGGGTTTACGTGTATGCCATTCCAAAATCTGCCCACCCGCTTCCTCTAAAACTATGTGAGGTGCAGCAGTGTCCCATTCCATAGTCGTTCCAATGCGTGGATAAATATGAAAAGTACCATCTGCTAATTTCAAAAATTTTAACGAACTACCACAAGGTATTAATTCAGGTTGATTATAGACTTCAAATAATTTATCCGTTGCGTCATTGCGATGTGAACGTGAAATGGGGATTTTTAAACCTTTATCTGTCAGGCTAAAAGTACTACAAGTAATACGTTTTTCAATACCCTTTTCCAATTTATAAGCTCCACCATCTTTCACTGCAAAAAAGACCCCCTCAGTATTTGGTGTATAAACAACGCCTAAGACGGGTTTGTTTTGATGAATCAAAGCAATATTAATCGTAAACTCGCCATTGCGTTTGATAAACTCCTTAGTGCCATCGAGAGGATCAACCATCCAAAAATAATCAAAAAAACGCCGTTCATCATAAGGAATTTCAAGTGTTTCCTCCGACAAAATCGGTAGACTCGGAGTTAGTTTTGACAACCCCTCAGTAATAACTCGGTTTGATGCAAAATCCGCAGCCGTCACAGGAGAGGCATCACTTTTTGTTTGAATATGCAAATCGGCGGAGTGATAAATTTTAAGAATTTCAACACTGGCTATATGGGCTATATCTACGACTTGGTAAACTAATTGGTGTAAATTCATTTCTATTATTTTTGGGCAAAAGTAGTGTTTCTTTATCAGAGAAAGAAAAAGTTCATTTTTAGCTGTTTTTTTTCAATAAAAATCACAAATATTTAAGCCATACTTATTTTTTCACGTAAAAGATACTAACTTTGCGGCGCAATTTGGCAATTCACTTGCTTTTTCGCTGCCCAACGGCTCGGGCATGGTGTGAGTCTATTAATGACACGTTAAAAGAATAGAAAATTTGTGAACACCTAAAATCGTGTTTGATTCAATAAAAAATTGAATATCAACGGTTTGTCAACAGATTTCTATTTTCAGACTTTTTTTTATTTATTATAATGGTAGAAGAAACTATCGAACACGTCTCCGACGATTATCTCGTACCCGGTGACTATGCCAATCAAGGCACTGCTGACGAGAACAACCTGGTGCGTTTCACGCATGAAAACGGTAAACATTATTTTGCGGTAGTCAATACTGAGGGGGCTGTTCAGTTCCGTTCAGAAGGCTATAACTCGGTTAGCTCACGTGACAACGGCGCAGAATCTTTCTTAAAAAATTCTATCAATCCAGCACGTTTTGCAACAGAAGAAGTCCACAACCTTTTCTATGTTATTGTCAAAGCGGGCAATGGTCAAGAAATTGCACGTTCATTGCCGTTACATACGCAAGAAGAAGCGATAGCTTTAATTCCTACGGCTATTGAAGTAACTCCTGAAGTCAACATCGAAGCTCCTGCTTCACCTGATGCGCCTGAAGTTACAACTAAAGCGATTGTTGAAGAAGTTGAAGCTGTAACAGAGGAAGAAGAGGAAGAAGAACCTATCGAAGACCTCATCATTGACGAAGCACCTGCTCCAGGTTCTGCACATGATGATTTCAATTGGGATCGCGACAAACGCGGTCAAATCATGTACAACGCAGAAGAGCGTGAGGAATTGATGACTCGATACAATACCAGCATGAAATCGCTGAATGTGGGAGAAATCGTTAAAGGACGCGTTTCGGCTATCTCTGGCAATGATGTTGTTTTGGATATCAGCTACAAATCTGATGGTTTGTTAGCAGTGAATGACTTCCGTGATATTCCAGATTTGAAAATTGGTGATTATGTAGATGTGTATGTTGAAAGTCAAGAAGATGCCAAAGGTCAATTGCAATTGAGCCGTCGCAAAGCGAAATTGTTGCGGGCATGGGAAGCGATTGTTGACTCTCACCAAAACGGTACGGTCATTCGTGGTCAAGTTATCAGCAAAACGAAAGGTGGTCTTATCGTTGACGCCGGTGGTTTGGAAACATTCTTACCAGGTTCTCAAATTGACATCAAACCTGTGGTTGATTATGACCAATACGTTGGTAAAGTCATGGAGTTCAAGGTTGTCAAAATCAATGAAGTTATCAAAAATGCTGTTGTTTCGCATAAAGCCCTTATTGAAAGTGACTTGGCTGAACAACGCGAGGCTATCCTCGGTGGCTTAGAAAAAGGTCAAGTATTGGAAGGTACGGTCAAAAATATCACTGATTTTGGTGCATTTTTGGACTTAGGCGGCGTAGATGGCTTGTTGTATATCACAGACGTTTCTTGGGGCAGAATCAATCACCCAAGCGAAGTGTTAAGCCTTAACCAAAAAATCAACGTTGTTGTACTCGATTTCGACGAAAACAAAAAACGGATTAGCCTGGGCTTGAAACAATTGTTGCCACACCCTTGGGAAGTCTTAGATGCTGATATTACTGAGGGGTCTATCGTTAAGGGTAAAATTGTCAATATCGAAGACTACGGCGCATTTTTGGAAATCAATGCAGGTGTCGAAGGGCTTATCCACGTTAGTGAAGTTACTTGGGCGAATACACCTATCGCAGCGAAAGAGTTTTTCAAATTGGGCGAAGAGCGTGAAGCTCGTGTTGTAACAATAGACCGCGCTGACCGCAAAATGTCGTTGTCTATCAAACAACTCACTGGCGACCCTTGGAATATCGTTGAAGAAAAATATGCTGTTGGGACTCGTCACATAGGTGAAGTGAAAAATATCACACAATACGGTGTATTTATCGAACTTGAACCAGGTGTAGGTGGCATGATTCATATCAGCGATTTGTCTTGGACAAAACGTTTTGCTCATCCTTCGGAGTTTACTAAAGTTGGTCAAATGATTGACTTGATTATTCTTGAAATTGATAGCCACACACGTAAATTGTCGCTCGGTCACAAGCAAGTTGAAAACGACCCTTGGGATAATTTTGAATCGGTGTTCCCAATTGGTTCACTCCATGAAGCAACGGTTTTGCGTAAAGATGATCGTGGTGCTATCGTTACTTTGCCACACGGTTTAGAAGCCTTTGCGCCAGTGAAACACATCCGCAAAGAAGATGGTACTACGGCAGAAGTGGGCGAAACGATAAAAGTAAAAGTTATTGAGTTCAATCGTGACGATAAGCGTATCCTCGTTTCTCATTCTCGATTCAACGATGATATTCGTCGTGAAGCAGATGATGTCGCGCGCAAAGCAAAACATGCTGAAGATTCAGAAGCTCGTAAAGATGTTGAAAACGTTCAAAAAAGCGTTGAAAAAGATACTTTTGGTGACTTATCTGCCTTGGTTGCTTTGAAAGAGCAACTCGATAACCAATAATTGAAACTTTTAATATCTAAATATTAAGGTTAAACCGTATTTTGATAAATCCCCGACAGCTTTGCTATCGGGGATTTTTTTTTGCCCTATTGAGGTGATGATTTCACATTAGCACTTCAATTTTTCATTATTTCATACAAAAAAAGCGTTGCTACCTCCCCTCAGTATAGCACCGCTTTTTTATATGAAATTGATTATCAATAGTTTAGTAACTTATCTATTAGGTCCCAATGCGCGCTTAGTTGTTGCCACGTTGATTTTAGATTCTACTTCGTCAAGCGATTTGCGTATGACAAGTGTTTCATCTTCTTTACCCATTGTTACAACAAGTTTATAAGTGCCTTCGCGGTGTGCAGAGAGGTCAACAGTGACATTATTTAACCCCTCAGTCATTTTTTGTGTGCCTTGCCAAACAGCTTTTCCGCTGGTATCAAGCAACTGTAATTTGGCATCACCGGCTTTTATTGCATCCATCATACAAGCAAAAAGGCGTGAAGTTGTTTCACTGGTCATTTGAACAACAATTAAATTATTGTCTAATTTTTTATTGACGACCAAGACTTCACTATAACTATAGGTGCCATCAAAATCAACTTGTTTCAAACGGTAAAATATTTTTTTGCCCGTTGCTTGTACATCGAGATAGTTATAGGATTTTTTTTGATTGGTGGTGCCATTGCCTTTGACGTTACCAATATTGGAAAAAGAAGAGCCATTCTCAGATTTTTCAAGGATAAAAGTCTGATTGTTGTCCTCTACTGATGTACGCCAAGTGAGCATCAGTCCGACACCAAACTCCTTGGCTTCTAAACCTTGCTCAAATACGCAATCTGCTCGCATAACTGCCGCTGTGAGTGTAAAGGAAACAGCCAATATTTTATGTAAATTTCTCATAATTTAGATGGTTAAATAAATACGTTAAGAATTGTGTTTTATGTCTATTTGTTATCTAATTGTTTCAAATATAAAGTTATCAGTTTGTACACCAAATCTCGAAATAGGAATATTGTGACGTTAAATACTGTTAAGAAATGTTAAGGCAATTTTAAAGAGATGGACAATTGATGAAAGAATGTATAACTTGGCTCTTAATTTTTTATATAAAACCTTAAATTAAATACGCGTTTTTAAACTATTGATAACCAATTCTTTAAAAGAAAAAAAATTAAAAAATGAAGAAACTATTTAACGTTTTGTGCGCTTTTACGCTTATTGTGCTTATGTCCTCTTGTAGCCGTGAATTACGTCCATTCACCTCCAATATACTTCAGGAAGGTCGTTGGAGTGACACAGAACTCGGTAAAATTCAGTTCTATTTATCTGACGATATCGTTATCTATCGTAACTTGACTGAGGGGGCGAATGAAATTTCCTCTGGGGGTGCTATCAAAATAGTTAAAGGGGAAAAAGTAGAAGAAGTCCGAATCCCACGTGGAACACCTGGCGTTTTTTTATTTAGAGCCAATGAGGACCATTTTGCCATAGGTTTTGATGCGGCAAATGACAAACGGTACTTGATGTTTGGGCCGAACCCGAAAAGGCAAGGCTCATATGTTCTTTTAGCATCTGAATGGAAAAATCGTAGTGGTAAAGTCCGATACGATAACCAGTTTTTCTTTGCCAATGAGCCAAGTGCTATGGCTTCTTTATTAGTAGATTTGCGTAAAATCCGAAAAGTAGAAGTGAGTTCAAAAACTGAACGTGGGCGACGGGTGGATTCAGGTGAATAAATAAGACTTACATGTTTTTTGCTTGTTTTTACGCCTTGTTGTTAAACTTTTGTTCTTCTTAGAGGTTTAAAAGCCAAATTTAGAACGAACCATCAATCACAACAACGTGGATTTTAAAATCAGTATCAACACAATTTTTCCATTTCTAACGCTATTACAAGGATGGCTATTTGCAGTTATCCTTGTACTGAGGGGGAGAGGAGCGTTATTCGGACTTTTGGCTTGCTTTTTTGCTGTTTTTACAAGGCTTAATGGTCATCCCTTTCCTTCTGGGTTGGTTAGGCATTGATTATTTATGGGAAAAATTGACCTTCCTGCCTTGGGATGGCTTTGATTGGGTAGCTACGCCAACAGTTTATTTATTTCTTAAGAGTTTGACAAATGATGAATGGCGTTTTTCTTGGCAACGCGATGGCGTGCATTTCATATTGTATGGTGTCATTTTTTTGTATCATCTCATTATAGGCGGATATGGTTTGTACGATAAATCTTTCGTATTAAATTGGTGGCATCAGTTTGAAGGGCAATACTATATTTCTACGACATTCAGTATTTTAAGTTTTTTGCAAACTTTCTTTTATTACTATTTAGGTTGGCAGCTCTACAAATCATATCAAAACTGGACAGCGACCCAATTTTCAGACCTCGAAAAGGTAGACTATGTGTGGTTTCGAAATTTTTTGATGCTAAACGTTATCGTTACTTGTGCAGCACTCCTGAACAGCCTCTACCTACATTTCGTTGCATTTGGCTATGACAGAATGTGGTTGTCGTATGGAGCAACTATGTTGTTAACTTATTATTTGAGTATTTCCGGTTTTGCTCAAGTACGAGTGCGTGGTGTTCACTTTGAGCCTAAAAAAGACGCTATAACCCTTGAAAATGCCCAAAATACTATGGACGAAAAACTCACCACAACGCCTAAGGGTGGCTTATCAGATGAAGATTTAGATGTATGGAAAACAAAAATAACAAAAATCATGGAGACAAATCATCCCTATTTACAACCTGATTTGACTCTTTCAGATTTAGCTAATCTATTGAAAACCAATATCTCTGTCATTTCGCAAGTCATCAATTCGGGATTCCATAAAAACTTTAATGACTTTATAAACAGTTATCGGATTGAAGCTTATTTACAAAAAATAGAGACCCCTCAGTATAAGCATCTCACCTTGCTTGCCATTGCGTTTGAGTGCGGCTTCAACTCCAAAACGACTTTCAATCGAGCTTTTAAGAAAATGATGGGCAAAGCACCCAGCGATTTTTAAATACGTGTCAAATTGTCATTTGACACGTATCATATCATTATTCGGGGCGATGGCGCTTTCAGAATAAATCACCTTTGTATTATGCTTTTAAAAAAGCCCATCACACATCATTATTTTTTAAACCTTTTAATCGACATTAAGATGAAAAATGTACTCATCCTTTTAGCACTAATGCTTTATTATACAACCTTTTCGGTTGGACAAAACAATTCCTTAATGCCTATTATTGAAGATTTTACTTTCATGCAAGGCAACTGGACGGGTGTACTCGAATACACCGATTATCAAGACGATAAGACAAAAGTTGTCCTAAAAACAACTACAAATTACAGAATTTTGGATAAAAAACTATTGATACAAACGACTTATATAGAGCCGAATGGCGTTCCTGTTTACAGTAAAGGGCAAATTTCTATCAGTCGCAAAGGTGATAAAATCAGTTTTAATGATGACCTATTCACGCTTTCCGAAAAAACGGTGGGTCGCCTTGTTTTAACGCGAGAAGGAAAAGATAATGAAAAAAAATCGCTTATCAGAGAGACGATTGACTATACAAAAGACGATTTGACCATTACTAAGGAGATAAAATATGAAGGTTCAAATGAGTTTTTGTTGCGACACAAATATGGGTTTCAACGTGAATCGGCCGAGGCAACCCAAATGCGGTTACTCAATAACGCTTTAGGTACTTGGGAACTTGATTTACGCCCTTCACCTGACGCTGAACCTTATCTCAAAGATTTTATTATAGAATCGCTCAAAGATGGAAAGTTGAGTGGTGTGTTTTATGGAACGCCTTTTAAGAATGGTAAAATCAATACTGTTTGGGGAAAACTATACTTTTCATTTTCAACAGCTGACCAATCAAACGCTTATTATCATTCTGGATATTTGGACGAAGGCAGGCTTTATGGAACGTCATTTTCGGAGGAAAGAGGCCTTATGATGCCTTGGTTTAGTACAAAAAAGAAAAGTTAATTTGAGAGTTATCTTTTTGAATAATGAATGATAAATGATGAACGATGAATAATACAAGGTGTTGACTATCAAATATTTGACATAGATTGATTTTAACAAAATTGGAACGACAATTTCTTGTAAAATGCTGATAGAAGTCGGTAAAGATATGATTCAATGTGATGGAATCTTACGAAGCAATAGTGAATAGCAATGGCGATATTCAGATTGCTGCAACGGGTTAATTGCGAAAATTGACCAAAGTGGAATGGAAGTGTGACAGATGAAAAGCCCATGAAAAGTATCAAGGTACTTGGGATGATGAAAAGGATAAAGTAAAAATAAGTTTTCACAGTAACAGGATATTAACTCAAAAAAATTACTTTTATCTATTACGAACCAAGTGACAATGGGGTAATGGGACTGCTATAAAGTATTTAATGCCTATGTCAAGTGACTCTCGTAGGGTTGAGGAAGTTGGTACTCGATTTTATAATGCGAAGAAAGGTATAACTCTAATAAGTTATGCCTTTTGTGTAATAAATATATATGTTTTAATGAAATGGTAAAAATACAACTAATAGCCTATTAACAGGTATATCGGCATTTAGGCACAAAAAATAGGAAAGCAGGAGTTAAAAAAGTAACTATTTTTCTCATAATCAACTTATTAGAAGTAATAGTTTCTTACAATTTATGAATTTAGCCTTGTCATTTTTTTAGGAATTGAAGATTAAGAATGGTTATATCACAGAATACCTTTGATTGTGATAAGGAAATTGTCACTTTTTTAAACTAAAATTTATTTACAATCAAAGCTTAAAGCAATGAAAAAAATTAACTCATTCAATTTTTCCGTTAACAAGTCTTTTGACATTTTGACGGTTTCACAAATGTCGGCAATAAGAGGTGGTTTAGATGCGACATTTTCAATCGCAGGTACTCTTTCTGTTAATGACCCTTTAAGTGTGGCCTCGGTTGTATCTGTGGGACCAATTAGTGCTACGTTAGATGACAAACGGCGAGACCGCCCGGGAGGTGGTATTTCCACACATTAATTTACCCCCTCAGTATTTTGGGCATTTTAAACAAAAATAGCCACGCTGCTATGAAAATGACAAGAGAAAATTGAGATGTGGGCTTTAAAAACTCTGACTTAAACTTTTTTTTTAACAAAACTTGCAGGACCCCCTCCCTTATGCCTGCATCTAAATTAATCTATTAAAATGATGAAGATTTCAAATATTCAACAAGAACTGAAGGCTGTTGAACAGCTTTCAACTCAGGAGTTACTGGCTGTCAAAGGTGGTCAAGCCAAGGATGATAAACGTCGGATGCGTCCTGGAGGAGGAACTACAACAAGTAGCCCTTGTAAATCTGATAAAAACTAAGTAAGTCTATGAACTGGTCAAAATCTGTTTTGACCAGTTCACGGACTAAATGATAATGATTTTCCGATTCTAATCTAAAACCAATAAATTTAATAGGAACTAATACCATTATAATCTTACATGAATTAATCTTAACCACACAGTTTGAAATGAAAAGAACGCTACATGACACCTCCCGATGCTTTTTGGGGCTTTTTTTTCTTTTTTGCAGCATAATACTGAGGGGGGCAGAAACTTCAGATTTGCCTTCTGAAAATGCCACATTGCGCGACAGCCTCACCCAAGCCATGCAAAATAAAGGTGTTATAGAAATATTGGGTTTTGCCAATCAATATTCTTACAGTGATATGCCCAAAGCTTTGTTATATGCTGATATAGCTTTAGATTTAGCTAAGAAAAAAGGAAACAAGGATGAAGAGTTTTCAGTACAAAGAGACATTGGCTTTATATATGAAGACAATGCTATCCTTGATAAAGCCATCGTTGCCTACGAGATGGCAGCAAATACAGCCTTGAGCTTGCACGATACAATAAAAACAACAATTTATAACGACCTCGCTATTGTTAGTCGTAAAATCGGTAATTTCAAAGCCTCTTATAGTTACTATGAAAAAGTCCTTGATTTAGCTCAAAAAACAACGCCAATTGACTACTTTATGCTTGCTGGAGCATATCATGGCTTGGGGCATTTACACCGCGAAGTTGGGATTTATGATAAAGCCATTAGCTATTATCTTAAATCACTTGACATATCCAGCCACCTGAATGAAACGGTTGACCTCATTGTATCGCATATTGATATTGCAGATACCTATGCTAAAGCCAAAGAATTAGACAAAGCCGTTGACCACATCGAAATAGCATATCGTTTAGCGAACCAACAGAAAAGGCAAAAGCCAACAGATTTGGAAGCCAAAGCTCAATTGGCAAGTGCAACTAATCGTTACGGCGAAATTTTGGGATTTCGGCATCAATACAATTTGGCATTAGAAAAGCATGAAGAAGCATTAGCCATCTATCGCGGTATGAATTACAAAGCCTATATTGCTCGGACTTTGATGTTGATAGCGGACATTTATTTACAACAAAATAAATACGAAAAGTCAAATGAAGCATTCAAAGAATGTCTACAATACGAATCGCAATTTATCAATGTTGACCAAGCCGAGTTGCATTTTAAAATTGGTACTTTATATCGTGAACAAAAACACTTGGTGGAAGCTGAAAAGGAGTTTTTGAAAAGTTTAATATTGGCAGATAAATATGACTATAAAGAAATTGTTCAAAAAGCCAATTATCAGATGTTTTTGGTGCGTTTCGAAAGAAATGACCGAGAAGGGGCTTTAAAATATCTGAATATTGCCAACGCACTCAACGATTCTATTTTTAGTATTGAGAAAGCCCGTAGCGTGGCAGGTTTAGAGTTGAAGTTTAACTCTGAAAAACGAGAAAACGAACTTAATTCGCTTAAAGCTCGTGAAAATCGTTTATTTCTTATATTAAGTATGGGTGTTTTTCTGATGATAGTATTGTTCTTGGGTTATATAATCCAACTGAGGGGGCGTAACTATCGTTCATTGAAAATAAAAAATGATGAGATTCAAAACCAATATAAACGGCTTGAGGAATCGAATGAGATTTTATCTCAATTTGCCTATGTTGTTGCCCACGACTTGAAAGAACCACTACGGAGTATTGGTTCTTATATTGGTCTGATACAAATGAAACATGGCAAAGATTTGCCTGAATCCGCAAAAGAATATATGCAATTTGTGAATGCTGGAGTCAAAAGAATGTATAGTTTATTGACAGATTTACTGGATTTCTCACAAGTTGTTTCACAACAACCTGGAGCAGAAGTTATTCGACCCGAAGAGGTTTTAGAAGACGTAAAATCGAATTTGCGAAACGCCATTGAATCTAAAAGCGCTCGAATTGAGTATTCTGAGAATCTACCAAGTATTCGTATGAATCGGCTTCATTTGCTTCAATTATTGCAAAATCTGATTAGTAATGCTTTAAAATTCACGACAAAAATACCGCACATTTCTATTGATGGTAAAGAGGAAAATGGTCAAATTTTATTGACTGTTGAAGACAATGGCATCGGTATGAAAAGAGATTTTAGTAATAAAATATTTGTTTTATTTCAACAACTGAATAAAAAAGGGCAGTTTGACGGAACAGGGATTGGGTTAACTATTTGCAAAAATATTGTTGAAAAATATAACGGACGTATATGGTTTGATTCAGAGGAAAACATCGGAACAAAGTTTTACATTTCTATTCCTGCACAAGCTATTTAATATGATATGGTAGTATATTGAAGAATTTTTGTTATAACATAAAAAAAGCAGATGTTTCAAACATCTGCTTTTTTTTTTAGAGCTTGAATTCCATCTCGACTATTCGTCCATTGTCTTGGAATCGGCATCGGTCGCTTAATTGTCTCATTAAGAAAACGCCACGTCCACCACATTCTCGCATTCTTTCTGCACAAGTTGGGTCTGGGAGATTGGAAAAATCGAAACCTTTGCCCTCATCTTTTACTGTAATGGCAAGTTTTCCATTACGTGTAGCTGTACGTACTTCTACAACTTTATTTTCATCTTGCCCATTGCCGTGTATGATGGCATTGTTTACGGCTTCCGTTAAGCTGATAAGTACGTTGCCGTAAGTATCGGGTGCAAAACGGAGTTTACTGGCTAATGATTCAACAAAAGTCGAGACTTTTTCGACATTACTTGGGTTTGAACTCAATTTGATTGACGATGTACTTACTTCTCTCATGTGTTGACAGTGTTTGAAACCTATGTTAAAGTGAAACAATCAAAGTTTAAAAATTATTGTTTGCCAAAATATATGTTCAGGTTTCGGTTTTCAGTGAAATAAAACAAGGCTTCTCTAAGGGATACGATAAACCCCTCAGTATAGTTACTTAATATAGACGAAAAAATTGAAAAATGTAACTGATTGATAATCAATTTTTAATTTAAGTTAAATGAACAAAAAAAACCTTAATGACAAGGCAATAAAGAGAATGGGAAAGCTGGATGTGAGTTGTTGTTTTTAACTGTACTGCAAAGTTAAGGTTATCTTAACGTAATTGTCAAGTCTTATATTCGTAAAAATACATAAAAAAGTGTAGTATTAACAATTATTTGGCAATTTTCTATAACTTTAATCTTGTTTCCCTGTAAAAACCCGTTTTATAGATATCCAATTTTAGATTTGTATTATTTTATGAAGTATTTGTCAAACCTTTTGTTACTAAAAATTAAAAATTCGTCAGAGATACAGATAAAAAATTAGGTTACGATATATATTAAAAATTAACAATTTGATTATTAACAATTTAAAATAAAAATTTGATTATGGATTTAATGAGTCTTTTACAAAGTCACTTAACACCCGAAGTAATAAACCAATTTAGCCAACAAACAGGTGCATCTCCAGAACAAACTACCACCGCTGCACAAGGTGTTTTCTCTACATTATTAGGTGGTTTAGCAAAAAATGCTTCTAATGAAAACGGTGCGTCTGGCATACTGAGTGCTTTAGACAGTGACCACGATGGTTCAATTTTAAACGATGTCATGGGTCTTGTCATGGGAGGTGGTCAAGCACAAGGCACAACAAATGGTGCAGGCATTTTAGGACATATTCTGGGTGGTCAACAACAAAATGCCGCCCAAATGCTTTCTCAAACGAGTGGTGTGAGCCAAAGTGGTATCATGGACATGATGATTAAATTAGCACCAATAGTAATGGGGGTTTTGGGTCAACAAAACCAACAACAAGGTGGTATGAGTCCCAATGCCTTATATGGCTTGTTAGGCAAAACGGTTCAATCACAGAGTGATAATCCATTGATGCAAATGGCGACTCGTTTTCTAGATAAAGATGGCGATGGGAATGCTATGGATGATATCATGGGCATGGTGGGCTCCAGACTATTAGGTGGTATGTTTGGTAGCAAATAATTAAAAAAAATATTTTAATTTGTATAAATTAAAGAAACTATTGAGGGGGGTTCATTCGTACATAATGTGTCAGTTTGGTTTACAAACTGACACATTATTTTAAAATAAATTTGACACATTGGAAAAAAAAAATGAACTTTGCTTAATTTTTTTATAGGACCTAAGTAATTGATAATCAATTAAATTATTTAGTGAATGTGAATTTGAAATGAAGAAATGAATTGTTTACATTTTTTTTTCATAAATTTAAATTCCCAACATGAACTTAAAACAACACTATCTGAACCTATGCTTTTTTAGTTTGACACTCTGTACAGCCACAGCAATGCCGATTGATACACTTCCTAATTCTTCCATTGTTCACAGTGACTCCGAAGTACATGAGCGTTTTAACGGTTATTTACGCCTTGACATCGAAAATGACATGCTCATCGCGCGGCAAAAAACCGACCGTTATTTCACAAGTGGTCTGAAGCTCGACTACTTCTTTTTGAAAAATCCACACGAAAAACTGTGGTTTTCAAAAATCTTTCCTCGCCTAAAAAAAGGCAGTGACAACTATTATGGTCTTACTGCCGCTTCAAACATGTACACACCCGCTAATATGTCAGAAACCATAATAGAAGGTGATCGTCCATATGCGGGTTGGGCATACATTGGTTTGACAAATATCTCAAACGATCCTGTATCTGCGACAAGGTTTTCCACTGAATATACCTTCGGTGCGATAGGTCCTATTGTCCAACAAGAAGCAATTCAAGTGAAATGGCATGAAATCATCAGCCGCCCCCCTCCTAAAGGCTGGAAAAACCAAATTGCCAATGATATTGCTGTCACCCTAAGTTTTACAGGTGAAAAACGCCTCTTCAAACCAGCTGACTACGTGGACATCATTGGCATTATGGAGGCAAATGTCGGCACTGTTACCAATTATATGGGTCTGGGTGGTATGATACGCGTTGGCTGGTTCGAGGACTATTTTCAAGACATTATGCAAGTTAAAGGTAAAACCAACAATTGGCAAGCCTATGTTTATATGAAGCCCCTTGTACGCATCGTTGCTGACAATGCCCTGCTTCAAGGCGGAATGTTTACTTTTTATAAAAGTCCATACATAATTGCACGCGATGACATCAGTCGCTATTATATGAATACTGAATTTGGTTACAGCCTTACCTATCGCAATATGAATTTTACATATAGCCAAAATATTCGTTCACCAGAGTTTAAAGGTGCAAAAAATATGTTTTGGGGAGGTGTTTCTTTTGCATTTGGCTTTTAAGCACCTAAAACAAACCATTGGCACCCCCTCAGTATATTTGCATTTATTGTGAGATGGCGAAAAAAAAACAACTCTTCACATTGTTTAAATGACAATATGAAGAGTTGTTTTTTTTTAACAACCTAACAAACAGATTCTTATATATAACTTAATATAGCATATTGTTATGAATGCCTCTACATGTTAAGTCACAACTTTTTGAGAATCAGTATATTAACTTTCGTTGGCATAGCCTTTGTTTGTCCTCAAATAACAGAAAGAATATTTGTAAACTCAATAGCTTATTTTTACCAGTAAAAATTATCATCCCAATAGCTGTCGTTTTAGTGGTATTTCTTTGTGTCGCACTTTTACTTCTAACCAAATTTTAAACAATTATTTTTAATTAAAACTTAAGCAACCGACAGCTAAAACTATGAGAAAATCTATTGTACCTTTCGTATTGTTTGCCATGACAATCGCAAACCTCTTTGCTGCACCCAACCCAACTCGCAGCCAACTTCGTGAAAATTACATCGAGCAGTATCGCTCTATTGCTATCATGGAATCATTTCGGACAGGAATCCCTGCCAGTATTAAATTAGCACAAGGTCTTTTAGAATCGGCGAATGGGCAAAGCAAATTGTCATTATTCTCCAACAACCATTTTGGTATCAAATGGCGTTCTCCTTTGGATGGCGAATACATTGAGTCTTATGACGATGATAAAGACAAATATGGCAGACCCAAACTGTCTAAATTTGTCAAATACAAATCACCCGAAGAGTCTTTTAAACAACATTCGGAGTTTCTAATGTCGCGTTCAAACTATCGTCTTTTGTTTACTTATGACCGCTCAGACTATCGCTCTTGGGCTTATGGTCTAAAAAAAGCGGGGTATGCAACCAATCCCAAATATGCAGAACTGCTGATTCAGATTATCGAACAAAATCATCTTGATCGTTTTGATGTCCCAACGCAATTATCTTTAGAGGAGACCCCTCAGTACAATCACCAAGTTGAAAATGAAGTGACTAAAGTATTAGAGAGTGCTGAAGAGTCGAAAAAAATCCGTCTTCCCAATCCAACACCCAAAGTGAAGGTGAGTAAAGATTATGCGGTCGAAACAAAACCTTTGCAACAATATGTCTATAGAAATCAAAAAGAAGAGGTTCAAGAAGAAGAAGAGCATATTTTATTTGAGATAACGACTGAATTAGCATCTAAAAGTGTTAAAAATATCAAAAATCCGGTTCCAAAACGGCAGAAAAGATAAGTCTCATGAACATTTTTAACAGCAGCGGGGCAATTCTTTGAGTTGTACCCGCTTCTTATTTCATTCTTTGACAATTTTATATGGTAAAATAATCACAGTTTACCAGCAACAAAGTCATCCTTGCGAAATGCAGTAAAAAGCCTACGTGCGAATAAATCTATAGGAGCGAAACAACAAATGGTGAGCATATAAATTCTCACTGAACCTCTTATGCTATGACATTAATAAATTTTGGAACAGAGTCTCATTTAGCAATCCACACTGAGGGGTTTAGTTGTGTACGTTCTAACCAGATTTCAAAGTGAACTTCTGGCTCATTTGTTACCGTATTAACGGCTGCCCGTCCGATGGTTTGGCGGGGTGAAACAGTATTGCCCTTTCGCAAAGAGACATTTGACAAATTGGAATAGACGGTATAGTAATTGCCATGTTGAATTAAAACAACCGTTCCCAATCCCGCTATACTCGACACTACAGAAACCGTTCCTCCAAATACTGCTCTAACATCAGCACCTACTTCCGTACGAATATCAATGCCATTATTTACCGCTGTTACTTTGTCCATTACCTTTTGTTTACCAAAGTCGCGGACGATTGTACCCAAGGCAGGAGGGGGCAATTTGCCTTTATTTGACCTAAAATCGCTTGACAATGCTAAGTTTTCGTTTGATTCTGTTATAACTTCTAATTTTTTTGTTTCCTCAACCTCCCTACGGGATGGGTTTGATTTTTGCTCTGTGCGTTGTTCTTTTTTCAAACGCTCAGTTTCTATCTGCGCTTTTCGTCTGCGTTCTTCAGCCGCACGTCGGCGTGACTCAAGCTCTAAAGCTATGAGATTTTCTATTGCTGCATTGAGTTTAGACGATTGTTTTTGAGCCGATTTTAATTCTCCTGCTATTCGTCTTTCGTCATTTTTCAGCCCTGTGACGAGGCTATCTTTATCTTTTTTTTCAGTACTAATAATGCGTTTTTGCTGTTCATTAACGCCCAATAAAGTCTCTTTTTCTTTTTTTTGTTGAATCAGAAATGCGTTTTTAGCTTCTAAAGCTTGCTGTGTTTCGACAATAAGTCTGGCTTGACGTTTTTTGAATTTATCGTACTGACGAAAATATTGCCATTTTTTATAGGATTCTTCAAAATTGGAGGCTGAAAGCATATAAATAAAACCATTGTTTGGTAATTTCATTTTGTAGGCTCGCCGCAACATCGCGCCGTATTCCACACGCAGTCGTTCACGGTCTTCATTGAGCGACTTAATGACCCCCTCAGTACGGTCTATGATTCTATCTGTTTCCGTAACTTGTTCTTGTAGGTTGTTGATGAGTGCCTCGCGGGTTTCGATTTGGTCTTGAAGGAGTTCAAGCTGAATGATTGCTGCAGATTTTTCTTTTTTAGTTTTTCCGAGTTCTTGGTTTTTAACCTCTATTTGTTGCAATAGCTTTTGTCGCCTCAGCTCAAGTTCTGCCTGCTTGCTTTGGGCATTCAAGTGTTGGGTAGAGCAAAAAAACAACGAAAATAATAATAAAAAAGAGAGGTTTAGGAAACTTTTACAGTTTCCTAAACCCATTTTAATCCACCCTTTGATAGTGGTTTGGAATCTCAAATTTGATATTTTTTGGCACATTGATTTCAAGACTTTGGGCATCTACTTCGAGTATAACAGATACTTTACCTGTTTGAGGACTCTCTACTTCTATTGTGCGAAGGTAAGAGAAATTATGGTTTGCTCGATTGGGTACACGTACAATAGCATAGTTTTTATAACTTATTTTCAGCGTACGGTTAGTCGAGGGTTCTTCAAATAGCATTTCTTTCACTGTGAAATTGGTTGCATCGAGTTTATAGGTAGCTTTCCACCGTTCATTATTACCACTCAGTATCACGTCGCCGTCTATTGACTTATCAAGGGTTAGCTTTTCTTTATCAGTTAAAAAAACAGGATTACCCAATAAAATGTCTTGTAAAACAGAAAAATCAAGCGGCACACCAAACTTCTTTTCTATATAAGATAAGTTTTTTGCCGTATAATTGCTTTGCAAATAGTTGACAACAAAAACAGAGTCGCGTGTCACTTGTATCCGTGCAACAGAGAAACCCAACTTTCTGACATTCATCCAAATTACAGAATCACGCCGCCACCTCATAGTTGAAGAAAGGGCTATATTCATCGGTTGACCTTTGTAGTCCACGCCTGCATCGCCATTCATGTGTTCAAAATCAACCTTATTGGCTTGCATGTTTAATAAAACCGTAGATATACTGAGGGGGGTATTTGTAGATATGGGAGTCGTTGTGGACGTTTTTTTTGCTGTATGACAAGAAAATAATGTCAAAGATAAAGCCACAAAAAGGAAATTAATATACTTCATTATGAATCTAATATTGTGAAAATTTGTGAAAATTTGTGAATCAGTAACCTAAAACAGTCACTATGGCAATTCAATAAACGCTTTTTCTATTATTTTCTTATCTAAAACCAATGACTTCGCACCACGATCTTTGGCTTTCTGCCAATAGGCAACAGCTTTATTTTTATCGCCTGATTTATACAAATAATCGCCAAAACCTTCTAATACTGAGGGGTCTGATTCTTGGTCAATTTTCAAGGCTGAGTCTGCCAATTGTTTGGCTTTATCGCCTAAGCCTTCCCGCCCGATAAGGGCATTGGCATAACGAATCATCGTGATAGGTGATTGGTTGTTGAGTTTTAAAGCTTCTTCAAATGTTTTGTCCGATTGTGCATAACGCTTTGATTTAGCATACGTTACGCCTAATAATACAAGTGCATCTAACTTCAAAGGTGGTTTTTTGGCAGACATCAATATGGCTTGTTCAAGCGACGAGACAGCTGCATCATACTGCGCCTTCTTTTCATTGGCTAAGCCATTGAAATAAAAAGCAATGGCTTGATTAGGGAATAAATCGGATGCTGTTTCGCTTGTTTTTACAAGGTCGTCGTATAGACCCAATTCGTCTTCGGTATACATCTTTTGCTCCCAAACGGCAAAAATGGATTTATTGAGTTCTAAACATTTTTTATATTTTGTCAAAGCCTCATTCAGCCGCCCATTGTGATACAACATATCGCCTAATAACGCATAGGACTTCGCCTCTGTGGGATGTGCCGTTTCTAATATTTCAGCCAATTGCAATCCGGCTGCTGCCAATGCTTTGTCTTTGCCTTCCGTTATCTTTTGGGCATAAGGCAGAATGGTTTTTATCTTTTCATCAATCTTTATGTCAGATTTTTGAAATATATCTTTCAAAGAGTTCAAATAATTGACTTCGGCATTGCCAGAGGCATTGGATACTAAGGGGGCCTGTTTGGTAGCTAATGCCATACGTGCCTTCGAGTCATTGGGGTCATTTTTCAATATTCTTTGATATAAGTCAGTGGCAGTGGCTTTATCACCTAATTTCGAGTAATACTCAGCAGCTTGGTGTTGATAACTAATGACTTGTGGATAGGCATCTGCCAGTTTTTTCAACTCCAAAGCAGCTTTTTTAGGGTCGTTCATCACTTCATATGTCAGACGTTTCTTATCGGTGATATCTTCATCTATGCCTGTTTTTTTCTCTAATTCCTCTAAAACCTTTATGGCTTTGTTGGGTTCGCTGATGCGGACATACGCGTGAGCCAAGCGGAAATACATTTCTTCGGACAAACCTGTTTCAAAACTATTCTTTTCAATTAAGCCACGATAGACCTCAACAGCCTCCTTGTCTCTACCTACTTTTTCAAAGGTTTCAGCCAACTGTATTTGATACCACTTGTTTTTACCATCCAATGAAGCGGCTTTTTTAGCATAATCAATAGCCTTTTGGTTGTCTCCCATACTGTCATAGAGGCGACTCAACTGGAACGCACAGCCGTCGCATTTGGGATTTTTATCCATAACCTCGGCATAAAGCTTTGCAGCACCTTCTAATTTGCCAATTTGTTGCTGCACAACAGCCGCCATGTATTTGTCTTGTAACTGTACTTCGTCTTCTGAAATGCGGATGGCCTGTGCTTGATTGGTGATTTGAGCCGATAGACGACTATTCAAAAGCATGAGGAGCATTAAGGCACAAAATAAAACACTTTGCAAGCCTCGAGTACGCCAGCAAAGTGTAGAGAGCAGTAGATGATTGACTGGAAGATTCATATTCGTATTTTCTTAAAATGACAAATTATTTAATGGTGAATGGCGAATGATGAATAGTGAATTATTCACCATTTGTCATTCACCATTCACCATTTTATTAAGATGCAAATTTAGAATAATCACTGATGCTCAACTCTGATTTGCGTCCAACATACTCAACGTAATTGCCCACCATACTGTTGCTGAGAATTGAGTCAATAATTGTTGTTTCTTCCCCAATAACCGAATTATCAACGATACTACCTTCAATAGTTGTGTTGCGACCTATCGAAACGTAAGGGCCGACGACCGAATCTTTGATATCTACACCATCTGCCAGAAAACAAGGCTGAATGATGACCGAATTCCGTGTTTTAGCGGAAGCTGCTACCATAGATTCGAGTTTCTTGATTTCAAGCATGCGTTTGTTGGCGTGGACAACGGCTTCCTTGTTGCCGCAGTCTATCCATTCGTCTATGGTGGCTGTGCGGAACTTAGTATTGTTGTTTTTCATATTCTCTAAAACGCTGGTCAACTGATATTCACCCCTCAGTTTGATGTCGTTTTTGATGAGATATTCAATGGCTTCACGCAGTTTTTCTCCACTATTAAAGTAATAAATGCCCACAATAGCGAGGTTGGAAACAAAGTTTTGCGGCTTTTCTACGAAGTCAGTGATATAATTGTTTTGATCCAATTTCACGACCCCGAACGCGGATGGATCTTCTACTTTTTGAGTCCAAACAATACCCTCTTCTTTGGGATTGAAATTGAAATCGGCACGAAACAAAGTGTCTGCAAACGCTACAATGATATTCCCAGCTAAACTGGGACCTGCACACCCTATGGCATGAGCAATGCCCAAAGGCATATCCTGCTTGTAAATCGTTCCTTTTGCCCCTACAGAATTGGCGACGGCAATGAGTTGACGTTCAACGTCTTCACCAAATTCGCCTGTGATGAAAGCGACTTCTTCAATGACACCGTTAAAGGATTGTGCTAAGTCTTCCACTAAGCGTTGCACGATCGGCTTACCTGCAACAGCAATAAGGGGTTTCGGAACTGTCAATGTATGCGGGCGCAAACGCGACCCTTTGCCTGCCATTGGGATAATAATTTTCATATTCGTGTATTGAGTTTTCGTCGTTTTTTATAGACAATATAAGTTTTAAATTGGGCTGTGTTTATTGCTATTTATTGCTGTCTATTGTGTACCTGTACTGCCAAAACCACCTACGCCGCGTTGGGTTTCATTTAAAACACTCACTTCTGCCCACGTCACACGCTCGTATTTAGCAATCACCATTTGTGCTATACGTTCCGAGGGTTCGATTGTTTGCGTTTCGTTTGATAAATTGACTAAAATAACCTTGATTTCACCTCTATAATCGGCATCAATAGTGCCTGGGCTGTTCAGGCAAGTCAAGCCGCGTTTGGCAGCCAAACCACTGCGGGGGCGTATTTGCGCTTCAAAACCTTGTGGTAATGCCATAAATATACCTGTTGGAATCATGCTTCTCTCAAGCGGCTCAAGGGTTATCGGTTCGTCCATATTGGCGCGTAAGTCCATACCAGCCGAGCCTTCAGTTTCGTAATGGGGTAGCGCGTTTTTAGAACGATTGATGATATTGACGGTCATAAAATATTTTTAAATGAGCTAATAATACTGAGGGGGAAGCGAAAGTAAGGACTTTATACGATTCGCGAGCTATTCTAAAATCAATTTTTGATTAATTTTTTGTCCTGTTCCTCACAGCATTGCTAAGTAACAACAATTAAATCGAATGGTTGTATCATATCATTAACAAATGGTTAACATATACGTTTAGCAATTACTATTGCATATTTAAATTTAATTAATTTATATTTGTAAAATATTAGAACATACAACCAAAGGAATAACGACACACCACTTATTAAACCTCTTTTGTTCATATTTTAATTGCTTCAAACCATGAAGTTTTACTTCTCTTTTATCCCAAGTCCAGAGTTTGAACTCCGGTATGCCGCCGCATTAGCAGAAATAGATGCTTGCCACAAAATCATGCTCGAAGGCACAAATCCCAATGATATATCCACGGGCTTATCTATGGGTGATGGCAACGGACGGATATTCTGTCAAAATGGATACAAATGTGCCGTTAAATTTCCGAACCTTATTGATGAAGATGCTCATTTTACCCTTTTGGACTACAAGGGCAACATCGAATTTGACACATTTTGGTATAAACACAAAGCAGAAAGAAAGAGCATTGATGACCAAAAAAACCTTATCGAAGGGCTGCATGGGCGTGCTATGATGAACAAAGCACACCACGTTCAAGATGCGATGACACCCAAAAAAGATTTGCCAAAATACAAGGCAGATTACGATGATTTTCATCAATATTACGCTAACCGTGCAGAAACGGCAAAAGGAACGAAGAAGAACAATGCCGTGTTGAGTGAAGCCGAGAAAATCATCGCCGCTAACAAAGAATTGGGCTAATTAATGCATTTAGACTTTATGTTGGGTGTGTGAGGGGAGCAATGAGTCGCCTCATGCACTCTTTTTTTTGTCCAAAATGATGGGCAAGTGCGTATGCCACAATGGATAAGTCTATATAAAACGATGGACAAAGGCGTGTGTGACAATGAGCAAGCCTATGTAAACCAATGGATGAAGGCGTGTGCAATAATAGGCAAGTCTATGTAGCATGATGGATGAAGGCGTGTGCGACAATGGGTAAGTCTATGTAAAACAATAGGGCAAGGCGTGTGCGACAATGAGCAAGGCCATGTAAAACAATAGACAAAGACGTGTCCAACAATAGGCAAGTCTATGTAAAACAATACTATTTTTATCAATTTCTGAACAATCCGCTTTTGTCATTCAGTAGGAATCTCTTTTGTACATGCGTTAAAGACATAAAGAGATTCCTACTGAATGACAAAAGCGGATTGTTCGGAGCATACCAAAATAGGGCAGGTCCTGTATGAGTTGAAGCCTACGGTTTTGTGTTATATACTGCAATAGTGTTTTGTATGATAAAAAAAACATCTTTTCCACACCGCTTTGGACATAAGATATATTGTTTTTGCTATTTTTGAGACGTAAATACTGAGGGGGTACAAAATCCACACATCCATCAATGAATAAATACACAGACATCATTCAGCGCGCTTATACGGGTTATTTCGATTACTTCTTACATGCTGTTCTGCATCCGAGTTGGCACAATCATTTTTATTGGTTGTTTGGTGCATCTATCGTGATATGGACGCTCGAAATGCTCTTCCCGTGGCGCAAAGACCAACCTAAAATTCGGCAAGACTTCTGGATTGATGCGTTTTATCTGCTTTGGAATTATTTTCTCTTTTCATTGGTGTTGTACAATGCGCTGTCGTCTGTGTTTGTGCAGTTGTTCAATGACTTTTTAGGGTTGTTTGGCATTGTGAATATTGTAGCAATTCATGTCGAAACACTGCCAGGATGGTTACAATTTGTCATTATATTCGTGTTGCGTGATTTTATGCAATGGAATATTCACCGTCTTTTGCATCATGTGCCGTGGATGTGGGAATTCCACAAAGTGCATCACAGCGTTGAGGAAATGGGATTTGCGGCGTTGATGCGCTATCATTTTATGGAAAACATCATTTATCGCACCCTCGAATACATACCCTTAGCGATGATGGGTTTTGGCATTTCTGATTTTTTCATCGTCCACATTTTTACATTGGTAACAGGTCAATTGGGTCATTCTAATCTATTTATTCCTTTGGGAAAATTAAAATATGTCCTAAATGGCCCTCAAATGCACCTATGGCATCATGCCCAAACTTATCCTGCATCACATCCGCACGGCTACAATTATGGCATCACATTGAGTATTTGGGATTTCATATTTGGTACGAACTACTGGCCCCACAATGATAAAGATTTGCCTGTCGGTTTACCCAAAACGGATGCGGCTTTTCCAAGAGATTTTGTGGGGCAAATCGTTGAGCCGTTTCGGAAAGTACTCGGAAAGAAAGGTTAAATAGTGGCGTACATATAAAACGAGGTAAAAACAGGTTTATACCTCGTTTTATATGTACTGTATCACCATTATTAGGGCGACCGCAAGGGTCGCGCCCTACCTTTGTGCCGCGTTTGGTAGGGTGCGACCCTTGCGGTCGCCCTTCCAAAATATAATAATACAACGCTTGACCCTATAGGTGCATAACGTTGGTAGCCGCCTTTTCTATTTTACCTTTAATTAAGGTGTAGCCCTAATACCTTTTTCCTATCTTTGACCCCTCAGTATTTCACCTAACCATTAATCAAAATAAAGAAATGAACGAAGCTATCAGACAATTAGAACCCACAACCTTATGGCGGAATTTTGCGGACTTGAACGCCGTACCACGCCCCTCGAAAAAAGAAGGACGGGTGATTCAATTCATCCAATCGTTTGGCGAAGCCTTAAATTTGCCTACAACAGTTGATACAATTGGCAATGTCCTTATCAAAAAGCCCGCTACTAAGGGTATGGAATCGAAAGAAACGGTTGTGTTACAAAGCCATCTCGATATGGTGCATCAAAAGAACGCCGATACAACATTTGATTTTGAGACACAAGGCATAGACATGTACATAGACGGTGATTGGGTAAAAGCCAAAGGCACAACATTGGGCGCAGACAATGGCATTGGCGTGGCAACGATTATGTCTTTGTTGGCATCAACCGATATTCCACACCCTGCATTGGAAGCCTTATTCACCATTGATGAAGAAACAGGCATGACAGGCGCATTAGCATTTGAAGGCGGTTTGCTCGATGGGAATATTATGCTCAATTTAGATACCGAAGAGGACAACGAACTAACCATCGGTTGTGCAGGAGGTATTGATGTGACAGCAACAGGCACATACCCCTCAGTAAAAACGACGAAAACAGCTGCTTTTCGCCTAAAAATCAAGGGTTTAACAGGCGGCCATTCGGGCATGGACATACATAAAGGACGAGGCAATGCCAATAAATTGATGAATCGTTGCTTATTTAGGCTCTTTCAAGATACCTCTGTAGAGGTCGCTGCTATTGAAGGTGGCAGCTTGCGCAATGCTATTCCCCGCGAATCGGTAGTGGATATTGTGGTTTCTGACGGCGAAATTGCCCAAGTAAAACAAGCGATTGAGCAATATCAAAGCATTTTACAAGCAGAATACGCTACGACTGACCCCAATATTAATATCTCAATAGAAGCCATTGATACGCCTACGCATGTCTTATCTGCTGATTTCACTTACAAACTATTGCGTACTATTTATGCCTGTCCAAACGGCATTTACCGCATGAGTCCAGATATTGCGGGTTTGGTTCAAACCTCTAATAATGTGGCTCGTGTTGTGGTAAAAGACGGTGCTTTTGCTGTCCTGTGCTTAACACGCAGTTCTGTTGACTCTGAAAAGACTGATTTACAAATGGCAATAACATCGGCTCTGGATTTATTGGGTGCAGAAGTAAGTTATGGTGGTGCTTACCCAGGGTGGACACCCAAGCCGTCGTCGCCTATCGTCACATTGATGAGTGAATTATACGTGGAACGTTACAACGAAAAACCGTTGGTCAGTGCTTGTCATGCAGGTTTAGAATGTGGTATTTTAGGCACACATTATCCAGATATGCAAATGATTTCGTTTGGCCCTACTATACATGGCGCGCATTCGCCCGATGAACGGGTGCAAATCAGTTCGGTACAGAAGTTTTGGGGCTTTTTACTAGAGACGTTGGTACGAATACCTGATAAAGGCAAGTCATAAGTCAGACAAAAAGATGAGCGTTGAATCGTTTGACGACTCAACGCTCATTTTAAATGCTATTTTAAGTGTTTTTTTTACTTCAAACCCAATTTCTTTTTCACCATTTCACTCACATCATCGCCTTCTGCTGCAAATAAGGTATTACCTGTGCTGCTGTCAAAAATAGCTTGATAACCTCCTTCTTTGCCAATAGCAGCCAAAGCCTCATCGAGTTTAGCTAAAATAGGTTGGAGCAGCTGCCGACGCAAGTTCGCAATGCGTTGGTCTATCTCTTGTGCATAGTTTTGAAGGACTTCTTGCTTTTGTTTCAAGTCATCCTGCCGTTTTTGAATTTGGATTTGAGATAGCGTACCCGCGTTGTACGCTTCAACAAACACCTTGTATTCCGTTTCAAACACCTTTCCTGCCGAGTCTCCTTTAGCCACTAATTCATTGCGATAAATGACCAAACCACTATCCGCTTTAGCGGCATCGGGCATCAGAGCCAAGATGTTTCCAGAATTTAAATGCCCAATTTTTTGAGCCGTCATGACTTGTGTCGCCATCATCAATACCGTTAATACGAGAACGATTTTACTTATTTTCATTGTCAAAATTTAATTATTTGCTAATTTATTACCTAATATAGACGTAAAACGGGGCGAAAGTAGCATTTTATTTGATAATTTCTTGTGTTAATTTTAGGATTTTAAACTATCAACATAACGCATAGCACCCCCTCAGTATGAAGTCCATAGACATAAAACTTTGTTAAAAGTCGCTGCCTTGACACAAGTTTTACAATAGAAAACCATGGGTACTGCGCTTACTCTCCATAAAACAATATGGGTCATAAGCCCATCGCTTATAACCCATATTGTCTTATATTACCATAAAAACATGTTTACTGTTTTCTTTTCTTATTCTTCCGAATATTGCCGTCTGATTCTATGAGGGTACAGACGAAGCCATTAGGTGTCATTTTCCAAGAACGAACAGTGCTCTCAAAGCAGTTGTTGTCATCTTCATCGTCATCGTCTCTTTCTATAGATTTTATAACACCTGTTGTGTTTCTATTATACCTAATGACTTTACCATCAGGTACTTTCAGCGTCAAACGAACATTTTGCCCCCGCCATTTAGTACCCTGCGGTATCCGAAATGACTCTGCAACAGTCAATACATTACCCGATAGGGAGGGTGTAAATCCGATGCTTTTAGCGAGCTGTTGCGCTTCATCTGATGAACGACCACCTGACCTTAGATTGCTGATTAATTCAAATTTGCCGTTTTCACTGCGTTCAATACGCATATCCACATCGAAATTGATAAGATACTCATCGGACACATAAAGGTCACCGAAGTTAATGCCTCCATTCATTTTGTTCAAAGCTACTGTAATATCAAGGGTATCAATATTAGAAATATTTAATTCCTGGGTATTGTCATAGTGGTACGTAAAGTTTTTAGCCACCGAGCCACCAATAGAAATAAGAGCAAAAAAATTGATAGCCAAAAACGTCCATAGACCAATAATAACACCGTTACCCGCCTCCCGCTTATAGACAAGGCGACGAATTGCCAAAATCAACAACGCTGAAATAGAAGCCATGATCGCAAAGGCATTGAAGCCTGCCCACGTGGTTTTCCACCCTTCATCGGTGATATAACCCAGTATTGGCGACCCCAGACTGGCGGCAATGGTTAAGCCAAACCACGATATAAGCATAAAAATCACTAAAGCAATGGCAATGAGAATACCTAAGACGCGACCTATGCCCCCTAAACCCGATAATAAGGCTTTGAGCACATTGCCAATATTGGTTATTATTTGCTGTACTTGTTGTTGGAAACGCTCTTGATTCTCTGCTTTTCCAAACTCATTGACCTTTTCAGAGAATTTCTCGAAACTGGTTTCAACAGTTTTAGCAATGTTGTTGACATCAATTGGCTGCCCACGCATAGCTAAACGGTCGGCTGTTGTCTTTGCGGACGGCAAAACCGCCCACAAAATGATATAGAGAAATAAGCCCGACCCAGCAAAGAAGAACAAAATTGCCCAAGCAATACGCAGCCACACCACATTAATACCGAAATAAGCTGCCAAACCCGAACAAACACCACCGACCATCTTATGTGCATCATCACGGAAAAGGCGTTTACCTGTTTGGAAGGGGGTACCCCCTGAGGCTGAATTGGACTTTTTAGACCCCTCAGTATGTGACCCTTCAGATGATGAACTATGCGTTTCATCAACCGATTCTGCCCCAAAGTCTTCGGGTTTACCCATGACACTGACGGCATTTTTGACATCTTGATGCGTCACGATACCCCGTTTGCCCATGCCCTCTTTTATGAGTTCTGCCAAACGTGCTTCAATGTCGTTCATGATTTCTTCATACCCTTCCGATGCTCGGAAGTGGTTATGAAGCGATTGTAAATAGTTTTCTAACATTCGGTAAGCTTCGTCGTCAATCGTAAACGGCAAACCACCGAGGTTAATATTAAGTACCTTATTCATTTTCTTTGTTTAATTATAGATGGATAGATTATTTAATCTTAAATCCGTTTTTACTCGATTAAAGCATTGATTTTTAAAGTTTTGCCTCGCCATACTGAGAGGTGGCTAACTGTCTAAAAACAGTTTATCAACAGAGCCGACAAACTCGCGCCATGCTTCCAGCAGTTCAGCACGGAAGCTGCGTCCAGCATCTGTAATTTTGTAATACTTGCGCGGTGGTCCCGCATCAGACTCCTGCCATGAGTAGCCTAAATGACCCGAATTTTTGAGCCTTGTCAACATCGGGTACAATGTTCCTTCGACGACCTCGATGCCTGCGCCATTCAACAGTTCTCTGATGGTAGCGGGATATATCTCGTCGTGCGTGGCGATAATAGAGAGGACGCATAGCTCCAGAACTCCTTTTCGCATTTGCTGTTTTGCATTTTCTGTATTCATGATGCAAAGATATAGTTATTGTAAGGTATTATGCAACACATGGTACTGTGCTTTGGTAGATTATTTTTGACGTTTCGTCGAGAGTTTGTAAAAAAAGGAATTTGAACAAAGATTTAGAGATAAAAATTAGAGAAAAATTATGGCATTGGATAACTTTGTAACAATGAAAAAGACAGTACACTTAACGACATTTGATGAAATGCTCGACCATAAATATGGTGAGCGAGGAACTCCAGAGCGTGAGCAATGGGAAAAATAATTCGAATCATACAAAACAGAAGAAATCCCTATTATCCACTTGCGATCAAGTTTACTATTAAGAGTAGGTTTGAAAAAGATGCTTAAACATAACCAGTTGAGTCAACGATTTTGGAAAGATGAGATTTCTTTAGATGATTTCAATCAATCACTCAAAGAAAAAGGTATTAATAAACAATATGCGTATGATTCGGAGGTATAATTTTATTTGTCCGAATTTCTCAACAATTATTCCCCTCAACGACCTAAATTTGACTTTCCAAATACGTCAAACAGCAGAATGCCCGATTTCAATAAAAATTTCAAGCAAACTCTCGCGTCTCTCAATGCTCAACAACGTGCAGCAGTTGAGCATATTGACGGATCGACTCTCGTTATCGCAGGACCGGGAACGGGCAAAACGCATATCCTTGCGGCACGTATTGGGCAGATTTTGACTGTTACTGATACGCAGCCTTATAATATATTGTGTCTGACATTCACCGATGCGGGCGTGCAAGCGATGCGTGAACGCCTGATGTCGCTGATTGGACCCGCCGCCCATAAGGTGCATATCAGTACGTTCCACTCCTTTTGCAACCGTGTTATTCAAGACAATCTCGATTTGTTTGGGCGACAAGACCTGACGCAACTCGACGAATTGGAACGCCGACAAATCATTCGTCAATTGCTCGACGAGTTGCCGCATGAACACGCGCTCAAACGCGGACGTGGGTCAGACATCTATTTCTACGAAAAACACCTTGCCGACCTTTTCAAGTTGATAAAAACAGAAGCATGGACCCCTCAGTATATCAGCCGAAAAATAGATGATTGGATAGCATATTTGCCACAAAATCCTGATTTTCAATATAAAGTTAATAAAAAAGGACAGTTTGCAAAAGGTGATCTAAAAACAGAAACCATTGCCGATGAAGTCGAAAAAATGGAGAAACTCAAAGCAGGGGCGCAACTTTACTATCGTTTTGAAGCCTTGAAAGCCGCCGCAAACCGCTATGACTTTGACGATATGGTGCTGTGGGTCATTGATGCCTTCGATAGATTTCCGTTTTTACTGAGGGGGTATCAAGAGCAATTTTTGTACTTTTTGGTAGATGAATTTCAAGACACAAACGGCTCACAAAACCGCGTTTTGAGCCAACTTATTGGCTTTTGGGAGCAACCCAATATTTTTATCGTCGGTGACGATGACCAAGCCATTTATGAATTTCAAGGCGCAAGGCTTAAAAGTTTGGTTGATTTTTATGAAACCTATAAAAAAGATGTCAAGGTTGTCGTCTTAAAAGACAACTACCGTTCATCTCAAAATATCCTCGATGCTGCACGTAATCTCGTTGAAAACAATGAATTACGCATTTTGAATAATATTCAAGGTTTAAATTTAGAAAAAAAACTAAGCGCAAAAGGCAATGTTGCAGCATCAAATATACAACCTCAAATTATTGAATATCCAAACCGGACACATGAAGTTATTGACATTGTTCAGCAAATTGAAGTTCTAACTACGCTTAATCCACCCCTCAGTACAACTGCAATAATTTATGCCCGACATCGTCAAATCGAACCTTTTATTGCACTTTTTGATAAACAAGGGGTGTCTTATACGGTTCGTCGTGCGCTCAATGTTTTAGACGATTCTTTGATTCAAAATCTAAGGCTTTTGCTCACTTATATCGCTTTGGAAAGTAGGCAACCGTTTAGTGGCGAGTATTTATTGTTCAAAATTCTAAATATGCGGTTTTTAGAAGTTTTGCAACAGGATGTTTTAAAACTAACCACTTATTTAGCAAAGAAAAATCCTCAAAATACTGAGGAAGAGCGAGAAACCCTACTTGAAGAAACCAACAATGTTAAAATGACTTGGCGGGAAAACCTTTCTCAATTGCCCCGAATCAAATTATTAGATAAAAATAAAATAACGACCTTTTCAACGCATCTCGAATCATGGATTGCAGCTGCTAACAATGACCCTTTGCCTGTTCTGATAGAACACATTTTGAATCAAAGCGGATTATTGACGTGGATTTTAAAAGAAAAATACAAAACGGAATATACGCAAATTATTTATACTTTTTTTGATTTTGTCAAAAATGAAACGTCGAAAAGACCGCGTTTGACTCTTCCAGAATTTTTGAAAACACTGGATTTGATGGATGCTAATAATATCCGTTTGGAATTTATAAAAAATACCGTTGCCAAAGACGGCAGTAATCCGGTGGTTTTGACAACGGCACATTCTGCAAAAGGCTTAGAATTTGACCGTGTTTTTATTGTTGATGCAGTAAAAACAGAATGGGAAGAAGCCAAAAGCGGGAGCGTTTATCGCTTCAAATTGCCTGAATCGCTCACTTTTACAGTAGAAGCTGATGCGACAGAAGCCAGGAGACGACTGTTTTATGTGGCGACAACAAGGGCAAAAGAGCATCTGACCGTCAGTTATGCACGTTCAGACGGGCGGGGTAAAGGCTTGATGCAAACCCAATTTTTAGATGAAATGAAGCTCAACACCCTTGAAAAAAGGCAGCTCGATGATGACGCCGTTTTAGACAGTCAAATAGCATTATTGACTGAGGGGGTCGAAATTGAACTCGATTTGCTTGAAAAAGCGTTTGTTAAAAACGTTTTGAAAGATTTTCAACTGTCTATTTCTGCCCTCAATGCTTACTTGGATTGTCCGTTGAGTTTTTATTTTTCATATATCTTAAAAGTGCCTTCACAACCGAGTGAGTATTTTCAATATGGTGAAGCGGTACATTTTGCATTTCGTAAGCTGTTTGGTGAGATGTTGCGGTCGAAAGAAAAACAATTTCCGAGCGGTGATGAATTTGTGAACTATTTTGAGACAGATTTGCAGCGTCGCCGTCCGTTTTTTGAGCATACAGATTTTGAAAGACGTTTAGAGAATGGCGTAAATAATTTGCGTTTATACTATAATCAATTTGTGCATAAATTTTCTAAAACAGTCGTGGTTGAAAAAACGGTAATTGCTGAAATTGATAGTGTGCCTGTACGTGGCATTTTGGATAAAATTGAATATCGCGCAGACGGTTCGGTACACATCGTAGATTATAAAACAGGTAAACAAGCCGATGAAAAGCTGCGTCGCCCTTCCGCACGCAATCCGTTAGGTGGTGATTATTGGCGACAATTGGTTTTTTATAAACTCTTGTACGAAAATTTTAGAGCTAATTTAATACGCGTCACTTCGGGAGAAATCAGTCATGTCGAAGCTGATGTACGAGGACATTTTAAAACAAAAACGTTTGATTTTGAGCCAAAAGACAGTCAAATACTGAGAGGTCAGATTTCAGAATCTTGGCAACGGATTCAAGCACAGGATTTCAAAGGTTGTGGCAAAAAAACCTGTGCATGGTGTAATTTTATGAAAAACAATAAACCTTTGGCATCCTTTAGAATTGAAAGAAATGAGTTTTTAGACGATTGAAAACGTGTAACAGCATGAAACAAATAACATTTTTTTTAAGCCTCATGGCTTTTGCCGCTTGCACTGAAATTTCACCTGTTGTCCCTTCATTAGGCGACAGAAAGGTATTGGTGGAGGAATTTACAGGCGTTCGGTGCGTCAATTGCCCAGCGGGTGCATCGGAATTGGAGAATTTGAAAAGCATTTATGGCGACCGTTTGGTCATTGTGAGCATACATGCAGGAGACTTTGCGCCACCTTATTCCGATTCAAAATATGATTTCAGAACGACAGAAGGTACGGCTTTGGAAGCCTGGTTGGGTGTGCCTTTGGGCTATCCGACAGCCGTAGTGAATCGCAAAAAATTTGATGGACAACGCTCTTTGCAAGTGACAAAAGCAAATTGGGCAGGATTGATTGCTGAAGAATCTAAGACCGCCTCTTTACTAAATTTAGCAATTAACAAAAAATATACTAAAGATTCGCGTGATTTGACTATGACTGTTACGATTGTTCCTACGGACAAACTGCCTGATGACTTGAGGTTGAGCGTTTTACTCACGGAAAATGACGTAGCTGACCAACAGGAAACGCCACAAGGGAAAAAGTCAGATTATACACATCAACACATTTTACGCCGTGTTATTTCAGGTGATGCGAAAGGCTTTGTACTAAATGGAGCATTGTCTTGGTCGGGCAACTTTAAAGTGCCAACTACTTGGGTAGCTGAAAAATGCCAACTGGTGGTCGTTGCACATAGGGGTGGCGATATTAAGGACGTGTTGCAAGTATCGGAAGTTAAGCTTATGAATTAGAATTTTCGATTTTGAAATTCTCATCAAGCTACTCGAAAAAGGACGAGTAGCTTTTTTTTTCAATTTTTTTAGCCATTTTAGTAAATAAGTCAATTTTTCTATCAAAATTTAGTCCTTATACTGAGGGGTCTTCTTTCAGATTTTAAAACAACACATTTTAATAATTAAACAACCAATAAAATCAATTAATTATGGGAGAAGCCAAAGTAAAAATAGTGAGAGACGAGAAGCAAATGCAAGGTTTTGTACGGCATTTGTTGCGTGACGTAGAAGCATTTGATTTTATGCTAAAAAACGATTGGTTTGAGTCGGACATCACTCGTATTGGGGCAGAACAAGAGATGTGCCTTGTGGATAAAGACACCTTCAAGCCCGCTTGTATCAACATGGCAGTCTTAGAGAGATTTAAGGACTGGGAGAATGTAACAACAGAATTAGCGCAATTTAACCTTGAAACAAACCTTACACCGCTTGAATTTAAGGGTAATTGTTTGAGCGAAATGGAGCGTGAAAATACTGAGGGGTTGCAACGCATCCGCAAAGTGGCGCATGAGTTGGGTGCAGAAGTAATACTGACGGGTATCCTGCCGACGCTGCGAAAACCAGACCTCGATTTATCCAATCTGACACCCAAACCTCGCTATCTCGCCTTGATGGAAAGTATAAAAGAACATTCTTTGCGGGGTGATGAGCATTTTGAGTTGTGGTTAGATGGTATTGACGAACTGCATATTCGGCATGATTCGCCACTTTTAGAGGCTTGTAATACCAGTTTTCAAGTGCATTTGCAGGTTTCGCCTAAGGAATACGTCAAAATGTATAATATTGCTCAAATGTTGTTGGCTCCCATTGTATCTATTTCAGCCAACTCCCCCTTAGTGTTTGGGCGGCGGCTGTGGCATGAAACACGTATTGCGCTTTTTCAACAAGCCCTTGATACACGTACTTCACATGAACACATGCGCGTGCGCCGTCCGCGGGTCAATTTTGGCAGTGATTGGCTGCGAGAGAGTGTGCTTGAAATTCATAAAGAGGATATTGCCCGTTTCCGCGTTTTGTTGGGTGATGTGATTGAAGAAGATTCCTTGGAAATGGTGGCGGCTGGCAGAACGCCAAAACTACGTGCGTTGCAAATTTTTAACTCTACGGTTTATCGCTGGAATCGCCCCTGTTATGGTATTTCACCAAATGGTAAACCCCATTTGCGGATTGAATGTCGTGTTTTACCGGCTGGTCCCTCAGTTGTGGATTCGACGGCAAACGCTGCTTTTTGGTTGGGTTTGATGATTGGCTATGCCAATATATATGATGATGTGACAAAACATATCAGTTTTGAAGATGTGAGTGATAACTTTTATAAGGCTGCCAAATTTGGTTTTGATACAAAATTCACTTGGTTCAATGATGCCAAAATAAGTCTTAAAGATCTGATTATCAACGAATTATTACCCATTGCCCGCAAGGGTTTAGCCTTAAGAGGCATTGACCCGAGTGATATTTCAAGATATATGGACATCATCGAAGACCGCGCAAAAGCTCAAATGACAGGGGCGCGGTGGTTGTTGCGGGCTTTTACAAAACTCACAAAAGAGGTGACGCCGGATGAAGCTTTGACGACCGTTACGGCAGCGATTGCTAAAAATCAATGGGCTGAAAAACCTGTGCATACTTGGGAATTGCCTAAACCCAATGCCCTTGAAAACTATCAACCTTCTGCTCTAAAAGTAGAAGAATTTATGCAAACTGACTTGTTTACGGCGCAAAAAGAAGACATTATCGAATTTGTTGCCCAATTGATGGATTGGCGGAAAATTAGATATATGCCTGTCGAAGATGCTAAGGGAACTTTGGTAGGTTTGGTTACATCGCGGTTGTTGTTACGGGAATTCACACAAAACAGACAATTAATGGATGGGAATCATACGACTGTCGGTGACATTATGATTGAAAACCCAACAACTGTGAAACCGACTGTAAAGCTCGCAGACGCCCTTAATATGATGCGAGAAAATCGAATCGGCTGTTTACCTGTCGTCAATGACGACTATGAGTTAGTGGGTATTATTACCGAAATGGATTTTTTGCGTATTTCGTCGAGGTTAATTGAGCGCGTTGAAAAATAAAGCAAAATGCAGACTTTTAGGATAGAACTAAACCCGCAGAAGGCTTCTTTTGACATTGATTATCAATGTTTTACATTAGGCATCGGCTCTTGTTTTATCGAAAACATAGGAGCGATGCTCAATGCAAGGCAGTTACCTTTTCTTCAAAATCCGTTTGGGATCGTTTACAATCCCCTCAGTATAGCCAAGCAATTGGCGGCAATTATGGATAGGGAAGACAACTCGAAGCCTTCTTTTTTTAAAGATAAAGACTTTTTTCAACACAACGGCTTGTGGGCATCGCTGCAACATCATGGCAAATTTTCAGGTCAGAACAAGGAGATGGTTCTAAAAAACATGAATGACAGCCTTGAAACAGCCTGTATTTTTTTCAAAAAAACCAACCGTATCCTCCTCACATTTGGTACAGCCAATGTTTTTATATGGAAAGAAACGGGCAAAGTTGTGGCAAATTGTCATAAAATACCCCCTCAGTATTTCGAGCAAAAAAGGCTAAAAGTTGAAGAAATTGTTGAAAATTTCAAACCTGTTTTTGAAAAAATGGTTTCACAAAATCCTGATTGTCAAGTCATTATCACCGTTAGTCCGATTCGGCATTTACGGGATGGATTGGTAGAAAATAATCGTTCAAAAGCCGTTTTGTTGTTAGCCGCAGATGCTTTGAGTCAGCTTTTTGACAATGTTCATTACTTCCCTGCTTATGAAATTATGATGGATGATTTGCGGGATTATCGCTTTTATGAGCGTGATATGATACACCCGAACAGTGTAGCGATTGAGTATATATGGCAGTTTTTTTCAGAAACGTTTTTTAATAAAAAAACAAAAAGCATCATTCAAGAAGTCGAAAAAATTAACGCTATGTTGGTGCATCGCCCTTTACACGGTGTAGATACTGAGGGGTATCAAAAATTTAGAGAACAACTGAATTTGAAGATTTTAGCTTTGCAAAAACAGTATTCTTTCTTGAATTTTTAAAAAACAAAAGGCAGTAGAGCAACTTTCGCGCTCTACTGCCTTTTGTTTTTGAATGAGACAGCGATTAGTTACTGCTTTCAACTTTTTTCTTTTCAGGCTCTTCCATGCCTTTGCGAAGTTCGTCCTCAACATTGGCACGAGCAGAGTTAAACTCCTTGATGCCTTTACCAAGACCGCGCATGAGTTCTGGAATTTTATTGCCCCCAAAAAGCAAAAGGACGATGACGAAAACGAAGAAAATTTCCTGTCCGCCTAAACCGAATATCAGAAATAGTGAATTCATGTCTTTGAAATTTTATTTTTAAAAAATTAAAACCTATATAGTTGTGTACAAAGGTAAAATGTTTTGATGAGAATTAGACATCGTTTTTGTTAATTCGTTTAATCTCTGAAAGATATTACACAATTATGTTGAAAATAAAGAAAATGAAATGTTATGAAAAAATTGGTATAAAATTTTCATGTATATATAATACAATCCTCCAGATAAACATAAAAACTAATTTTATGCTCTTTAGAAAGTCACAAAATCTCCTATTTTCAAAGAGCAGATATTGCCAAATTGTGCATTTTGGTGCAATTTAAGATAATTAATTTTCTTTATGTTTAAATATCATTCACAACGCGTAACTCCTATTGGAAACATGAATCTGAAAAAATTTTGTTATTCAATCTTTATAAGCTCATTATCATTCCTTGTATCTGCACAAACAGGTGACTCCACTACCGCTTTTAACAAAGAAAGTGATATTGAAATGGTACAATCTGTTGATAAAAAAACGTCCTCTGTTGCTGCTGTTACTACAACGACGCCTCACCCACAACGACGTATTAAAAGCGGCGGTGCAAAGGCGACCATTAAAAATGCAGGCACTTTAAATAGCAATAAGGATGATTTTTCGCCTACTTTTTATCAAAACGGCCTTATTTTTTGCTCCTCTGTCAAAAAAAATGCAAAAAAAGGTAAGGACGATGATGCAAAAGATGACATCAATTTGCGCTATGCTTCATTCGATACTATGGGTAATTTGACCAAGCCTGCCAGTTTTGGTCATCGCGCCAATAGCAAGACGAATGAAGGTCCTTCGTGCTTTTCTGCTCATGAAGATACTTTCTATCTATCACGGACGGCTTCAAAAGGGGGCATTGTGAAATTTAATAAAAACGGAAAAGCAACGCTGAAAATTTATATAAAAACAAGAGACTCACTGGGCAATTTTATAGGAGATAATCTGCTCGCTTTTGAAAGCGAATCGTATTCCTATTGTCATCCAACATTGTCCAAAGATGGTAATAAACTCTATTTTGCATCCAATATGCCCGGTGGTTTTGGTGGTATGGACTTGTGGGTGACGCGCAAAATGAAGAATGGAAATTGGTCACAACCTATCAACCTTGGACCGCGCGTCAATACTTCAAAAAATGAAGTTTTTCCTTTTATGTCTGAAAGTGGAGTCCTTTATTTTTCTTCCGATGGCATCATAGGCGGCAAAGGCGGCTATGATTTATATCGCATCGAAATTGACAATCGGACAGTAAGAGCATTCTCCATGGGAGAGACCTTCAATACAGAATTTGATGATTTTGGCATTATGTTTTTACCCAAAAGCGATACAAAAGGCTATTTTTCTTCAAATCGGAAAGGTGGAACCGGAGGTGATGATATTTATGAGTTTGAATTTTAATAAATTATTGCCTTTGGAAAGAATTGAGGATAAAATACTGAGGGGATAAAAACAAATATTAAAGCTAATTTTATATATTTTGCAAAATAAAAAAGAGAAATGTCGTGACGACGCATTTCTCTTTTTTATTTTAATTCCAATTTGTAAATGCCTTCGTTGACATTCGTAGATTCAACCAAAACTTGATGGCTATTTTCCCAAAAATATACCCTCCTTTGTACTACTTTTTAAGCATCAATCAAATCAATAGATGAAATCACTTTCACGCAGCCGCTTCCTTTTAGGCGTTGGTATCCTTGTTTTAGCTAATGTCGGGTTTTCTTCAAAAGCCGTTATTATCAAACTGATGTATCGCTACGATGTAGACACCATATCCGTTATCGCTTTGCGGATGCTCATTTCTTTACCGTTTTATATGGTTATTGCTTTATGGCTCAATCGGAGAGAGCAGAACGTGCGGTTGACCTTGCGCGAGTGGTTAGCCGTTAGTGGTTTAGGTATTTTGAGCTATTATGTATCCAGTATGCTTGATTTTTTGGGTTTACAATACGTGACGGCTGGCGTTGAACGCTTGACGCTGTATTTATATCCTACCATCGTCTTAATCATATCGGCAGTTTTTCTAAAAAAGAAAATTACGACCCCTCAGTATATTGCCCTTGGATTGACCTATTTAGGTGTCATATTGGCTTTCATCTCAGAAAATGGTGTAGGGGAGCAGCAAAACGTGTGGTTAGGTGGCTCATTAGTTTTCTCCGCAGCGTGTACATATTCTGTTTATGTTGTTTTGACGGGCGAATATGTGCATAAAATTGGCTCTGCCAAATTTACATGTTATGCCATGATGGCGGCGACAATTCCAGCCCTCATTCAATCCACTATTCACAATCAAATGGATATTTTTCATTTCCCCACACCTGTTTACACCCTCGCTATGTGGATGGTTTTAATTGCTACGGTCATTCCCACTTTCCTTATCGTTGAAGGGATACGTCTTGTAGGAGCGAACAATTCGGGTATCATCGGAGCAGTAGGACCTGTGTCTATGATTGGTTTAGCTTATATATATTTAGGTGAAAAAGTAACGATTATGCAGTTATTGGGTACTGCCATTGTTTTGGTTGGTGTCTTTTTAATTACATGGAAAGGGAAGTCTTGAAAATAGTTGTAACGGATGCAAAGCTTTTTTTCATGATTTTTAAAACAGGTTAAATGTGAAAAGTAAATTTGACAATTTTTTTTGATAAAATTCACTTGATATGGATTCAAAACGTTTAATTCGCTAAAATTTCAGCATCTTTTTCTACATTTAGGTTTAAAATTCCTGTTTCTCCTTTTACAAAAAAACAATATGCAAAACTTTATACGCCGTTGGCGCGCCACTTGGCAGCCTGATATGTATCATGGTTGGGGACGCTCTCGAAGCTATTTCGAGGGTTGGTACTTCAAAATTGTCGATATTACTGAGGGGTCGGCTTACGCCTTCATCCCAGGTATTTCGATGAGTCAAAAGGGTGAGCAACATGCCTTCATACAAGTCCTCGATGGCAAAAGATGTACAGCAGAGTACATTCGTTTTGATGCTGAATCCTTTAAGCCTTCAGAAGAAAATTTTGATATACAACTTGCTGGTAATCAATTCTCTGCAACAAAAATGACCCTCCATTTGCCCAATATCAAAGGACAACTGACTTTTGAAAACACAACACCTTGGCCTAAAATGCTGGGTGCGCCGGGCATCATGGGTTGGTATTCTTTTGTACCGTTTATGGAATGTTATCATGGCATCGTTAGCCTTAATCATACTCTCACAGGCAGCTTAAATATCAATGGTCAAGATGTGGATTTTACAGGCGGAAAAGGTTATATAGAAAAAGATTGGGGCGAGTCGTTTCCGCGTGGTTGGATTTGGTTGCAAACCAATCATTTTGATGATGAGAACATCTCTTTGTTTGCTTCGGTAGCGCACATACCGTTTTTGGGCAGTCATTTTATTGGTTACATTGTTGGCTTCTGGTTTCAAGGAAAATTGTATCGTTTTGCAACCTACACAGGGGCAAAGATAATAGCACAACTCTTTGATAATCAAATCTTTTTGCAATTTAAAGATGGTAAAAATCAACTCAATATCACTGCCACAAAAGCAGGGACAGGTAGCCTTGTAGCACCCTTTCATGGCGAGATGACAGGTAAAGTCAATGAAAGCCTACAAGCCGTTGTTGATGTGAAATTTTATGAAAATGGAAAACTTATTTATGAAGGAAAGGGGCGCAATGCCGGGCTTGAAGCGGCGGGGCAAGTAAATGTGTTATTGACCCCGTAAAATATTTATAAAACATTGCCCAACACATACATTTTATCCAAACTCGGTGTTACACTCCCGCCTACGGGTTCTTCTGTCACTGCAAAGGCTTCGGCATGGTCAAACTCCTTCATTGCATGTATAGCCGTTATATCATAAGTGAAAACACCTGCGCTAACGGGTTTTTTATCTACAATAGCCCACAGCTGATATTGTTTCCCTGCATGTGGAGTAGGCAAACGTTGAATCGAAAGCAAAGTCGCTTTTTCATTTGCATTCCAATAAACCATGACTTTTGCATCGGGTGCTATTTCTAAACCTTTCAGGTCAATTACCTTAGTATCTGCACTACGTAAGATATTAAGTTTATGCTCTAATTGTACTATAACCTTTTGATTCTCAACCAATTTTGTATTCTCCGTTGTACAATTTGTCAATGCATTTTTATTATTCATATTTTGAAAAAACAAAACAATTGCAATGACAGAAGTGGCTGCTGCCAACCAAGTTATCCAAGGCGTTTTGGTACTAAGGGGAGGCGAGCTTGAAAGAGATGTAGAGACGGAGGAAGATGGCGGCGATAAAATACGTTCAGCTTTTATTTTTTTTAAAACAGTCTCTTTTAGCCCAGGATGAGGTTCAATGGCATGAGCTTGTGCATAAAGTTGAAGGACATTTTGGACATTCTCAATTTCCAAAAGAATTTCAGGATGTTCAATGGCAAGAGCTTCCACTTCTACCGCTTCATCTTCGGGCAAGGCGTTCATCACGTATAGCTCGATGATGCCAGATTCGATGATTTCCTGAATTTTCATTTTTATTATTGTTAAAAAAATTCTCTTAAACGTATAATTGCTGTCCTAATTCGCGTTTTGACTGTTCCAAGGGGGATGTTAAGTTCTTCAGCCGCCTCAGATTGTGTATAACCTTGAAAGTAAATCAAATCAACCAAGTCTTTATACTCCGGTGAGAGCTTTTCAGTCAAACGGCGCATATCCATTGTTTCTGGATTAGGTGTTGAATTTTGCTGCTGGTCAATTGTATGTACGACATTTTCAAGCGGCTGGTTTTGACGTTTGAAATCTTTTTGTCGTGTGGCATCTATGGCAGAATTCCTTGCAATATTAATCAACCACGTAAAAAGTCGCCCTTTTGAAGTGTCATAACTTTCGATATTCCGCCAAACTTTTGTGAAAGTATCTTGTAAGACCTCTTCGGCTATTTCTTGGGAACGAACAACCCGTACAATAGTACCAAACAAGGCACCTGAATATTTATCATACAACAAAGACATACCACTTGTCTCTCTGAGACGAAGAAGCTCAATAATTTGCTCATCAGCGGAGCGAGGTGTTGCGGATTTATTCACGGTGCGTTTTAATTATTGGTAGCAAAGAAACGTTTTTTTTTTTCATTAATCCAAATTTTTAGGCGCACAGTTTTTTGTTATGCCTTTTTATTCTTTTGGATATGCTTGTAAAGAAACTGTTAAAGAAACTAAATCCGTTACTTTTACTTGTAAAATAATCAGTTTATCATTTTTAGGCTTATAGTATTAAATCGTAACAATTTTTTTTAACTAACTGTTGTGAAATTTTTTAAAATTTATATGTAAAAAACTCGAAACCTGCCCTTTGAGGCAAAAGGCTCACGGCTTGCTCATTTTCAGACATAATATAATATTCCAATGTCGTTTTTTTATCCATGACAACGGCAAAAATCCCGTCTCCTGCCGCTTCATCATTGTTTTTACCATTATCATACATGAGTAAATAGCGAAAAGGCAAATGTGCATCATTGCGGACGCAGCAAAAAGCCCGGGCTGCACCTGTGATTTTAACTTTTATCGTCAATTTATCCTCCGATACTGAGGGGATCGGACTGTTTTCAATTTTGGGCGGCACCCGTAATATCAGCGGATGTGTTTTCAAAAATTCAATTCTTTTCACCATTAACTCCTCAATGCCGATGATTTTTGAATCCCCTGTACCAACCGATTGAGTCAGATTTTTTTTGAACTCCTCATAACTGTAATGTTTGTTTCTATCATTATTTACTTGACTATCAATAACTTGCATTAATTCTTTGGCGCGTTGTGCATATTTACCGTTTACAAACCACTCATCAAGGATGGTGCGTATGTGAGCGATATAGATTTTTCGATACGTCTCGTTTTTTAAAATTTGAGCAATCAATGGTCGTTTCGGATTGTCAATGTCTTTTAAGGGTTGATAAGTTTGCATTTGCTCTATACTGAGGGGGGCTACAGACGATGATTCAGACATAAAGCCGCCAAATGATAAATTCAAATCCCATATAATCGGCGTAAATCGCCCATCAGACGTACGACAGAGATAGTAATTGTGCGACAAAAGACCGTTGTAACTGTCCAAATTGCCCATAATATTGTTCAAAGCCAGCATCCACAGGGTTTGGTCAACATTTAATACACGTTCCAGTTTTTCAGGTTCTTGGTTCAATATTTTGACAAAATCAATAAACTCATGCCACGAACCTGCCTTATCCATTTCGTAAATAGACTCATAACACGTTGAGTCGTCGCCCACATACATGAGCGAGGCTTTGTCACCTTTAGGGCATTTGGCAGGCACTTCAACCGTCCATTCAGGGTCACATTTGACAAGATACCCCTCAGTATTCAGGCGATTTTTAACAAAATTATCATCGATGGACTCCACATTGGAATAAAAACCTTGCAATTTGTCGTTAACATACACGCGAGCAAAATTGGCTTTAGGCGCGGGCATATAAGTGCCGATGATTTCATAACTCAAGGCTTCACGGATAAAACTTGCGTCTTTACTCACATTTGAAAGTTTCAAAGTCTGGTATTTGCCTTCCAATAATTGACTTTTAAGCAGTTTGATGTTAAAAGGTAGCTTTTTAACTCCTCGCTTACGCGTACCAAAATAGGACGAATTGCCTTTGTAACGCACGCCAGCGTTTTCAAATTTCTGCCCATCTATCATGACTGTTCCTGTCAGCCGAGCATCACTGTTAGCCCGTTTGGTGGAGTCGAGAAATCTATCCCATTCGTCTGTTGGAAACGTCATCCGAATCTCTCGAATACCTGCTTTATTATAAAAATTTTGAGAAAAAAGTTGTGTGTAAACAGTTGATAAGCAAACAATTATAAGGATTTTTGTGTACATAAGACCCCTCAGTATTTTGGTTAAAAGATAAGAAAACCACCTTCACTATATCAAGCCATGCTTTTTCAGATATATTTTCAATTCATCAAAACTTAAAATTGAAATAGGAGGAAAAACGTTAGTTATTTTCCGAAGTTTGGTAATATGGCGTTTATCAGAGACTAAAAAATCAACGTTTGAAGAAATGGCGCAGTCAACAAAATTGTTATTTCTCATAAAGATAAGGTTTTTACACTTTAAGAACAAAAATAACGTCTTTTTTAACTTTTTGAAGCCTCAAAAGCTATTCCTCACGTGTAACCGAAGCCACTCGCATAGCCCTCGAAGCGGCAGGTAAAGATGCTAACATTCCAATAAAAATGACGGTTATGGCAACAACAATAAAATCGCTGAATTTTAAAGCCACAGGATAACGGTCAGTTGCAAAACCTGGTGGCAATGGTACAAGCCCGCCATCAGCATAAACATGGTACGCATAAAGACCCATCGCTATAATAAAACCACTTATTAAGCCTGTTAAACACATTAACAGGCCTTCGTTTAGGAATATATTGCGAATTAATTTCTCTGTTGCGCCCATACTTTTCAGAATAGTGATGTCTTTTTGTTTTTCTAAAACAATCATCCACAATGCACCGACCATGTTGAAAGCAACGAGTAATATTGTTAAACCGAGAATAGCATAACTCATCCACTTTTCGATATTCATTACTTTCATAAAGGCTTCGTCTTGTTGGTAGCGATCTTTGACCGTAAAGCCTTCGCCCATAACGCGGCGAATATTGGCAAGGGTTTGGGGAATATTTGCGCCTGTTTTGAGTTTTATTTCGTAGGCAGACACCTCGTTGGGCGCATCGAGTAGGTCACGCATAAAATCAATATTTGTCAGAACATATTGATTATCAAACTCTGTTTGAATGACGAATGCGCCTTTTGGGTACAGGAAACGTTTTTTAAACGGTTGGCTGAATGCCCGGCCGCCTCCTTCACGCTTGGGCATATAAATACTGAGGGGGGTCGAAAAACTTGATTCATATACGCCAAGTTGATTCCGCATACCGCCGCCCAAAACGGCATAATCCGCTTGTGCGTCAATGAGCAAATATTCGCCTTCACGAATGGTCGTATCTATGTTATTTATTTTATGAAAATTGTCGTCAACCCCTTTCAACGTACCAAAGGCTTGTGACTTATCGTACTCAAAAAAGGCAATCTCTTCTAAGGTTTCTGAAAGCAAAGCAACGCCATTGAGTTGACGTAACTGATTGATTTTCAAGCTATCTACAACAAATGTTTTACCTTTTGAAACTGCAATTTTGACATCAGGATTGAAATTGGACATCATGCCCACAATGAGTTTTTCAAACCCATTGAACACCGCTAAAACCAGCACTAATGCTGCTGTACCCAAAGCCAAACCAAAGACCGAAATACCTGTAATGACATTGATGGCATTGGTTGATTTTTTTGCAAAAAGGTAACGACGTGCTATTTTGAGAGGTAAATTCATGTAATGGTGAATGATGAATATTTTAACAGTGAATGGTGTTGTGTCACCAAGTTTTTTAGCGCGTCAAAAAATAGTCTTTAAACTCATCTAATTCTTTGAGTTCAATTTCTAAATATTTTGAAAAAAGTTTATCACCTACTTTGTATTTAATGGCAGAAATGCCTACATCAATCAAACGTAATCCTTCAGTAGTCAGTAGAATATTGTCATATTTTTCACCTGATTGGTTGGACGGACGGCGTAAATCACGATGCACGAAGCCATCTTTATGCAATTTTTTCAATTCCTCTTCAAAAATATTAAAAATGAGTTCCCGTTTACGGACTTCAAAAGTACGAAATTCAAGGGCATGAATCCGTTCCGTAATCAGCATATCCCATTTGTTCTGTTCATCGTAATCTAAACGGTGAAATTGACATACAAGGCTGTTGATGGCATTAACATAGCGCATTTTTTCGGCTTCTGAACCAATATCGGAACGTGTATCGCCTTCAAAATTTTAGCGACTTCTGTTTCAGAAATTACGATAACGCGGTTGTTTGCGCCCGAGGAAAGTAAATATTTATAATTTTTACTCACCGTAATATATTAATTATCAATAATCTTGCTCTATTCGTCCGTTTTCTAAAATTTCAAAACGATGCGTTTTAGTCGAATTAGGATCATAATCTCCCCCCTCAGTAGCCGCCCCTTCAGCGACGAAAATGGCGAGTTTTTCATCTATGGTTGCGAGGCTATGTTGCACGGCATCCCCAATGGCTTTAGTCCCTGCGATGGCTTTTTTGTCAATCATATTACCATCGCTGCTGTATGTGGCCAGCACGTAATCGTATTGCATCAAGGCGGCTTTCCAATAAACCAGACCTTGATAGGCTTGTTTAGTGGCTCGGGGCAAGCGGAAACAAGCGACGTATTCTGTAAATTCGTCTATCATAGCTGCTTCGTAGCGCGATATAAACTCGGCAATCATCTCATCAGATAAAGGTGAATTTTGCTCGAAATCGTGATGCGAATCGTCACGCAATGTAATGGGTAGCTCAATTTCAGGAAATTTTTGAGCGAAACTATCGAATTTTATTTTATCAGTCATTTGTTGTTGGTTAAATGGTTATTGTTTGATTAGTTATAAGTTAAATGGTTATAAGTTGATTGGTTATAAGACCAATAACTGATTTAACCAATAACTAATAAACTGATTATACGCCAAATTCTAAACCATCATAAGCCCATTTTAACAAAATAGACCCCCAGGTGAAGCCACCGCCAAAGGCTGTGAGCAGCAAAGTATCACCTCGCTTGAGTTGATTTTCGTAATCCCAAAGGCAAAGAGGCAAAGTACCTGCCGTGGTATTGCCATATTTATGGATATTGACCATCACTTTGTCCATAGGCGCACCTGCATATTCTGCAACGGTATGAATGATGCGTTTATTGGCTTGATGCGGCACGACCCAATCAATGTCATCAATAGTCATATGGTTACGTGTCAATACTTCATTCATTGTACCTGACATACCTTTTACGGCTGCTTTAAAGACAGGTTGACCCTCTTGATACGCAAAATGTTGGCGTTTATCAACTGTTTCATAAGAGGCAGGGAGGGAAGAACCACCTGCTTTCATGTGTAAAAAGTTGCGCCCTGCACCGTCACCCTTCAGTACTCCGTCAATGAGACCAAGACCGTCTTTGGTGGGTTCGAGCATGACTGCCCCAGCTCCGTCGCCGAAAATAATACAAGTGGTACGATCCGTATAGTCCACAATACTGGACATCATATCTGCACCCACAACGATTACTTTTTTGTGCATACCTGTTTCAATGAATTTGGCACCCGTCATTAGCGCATATAAAAAGCCCGAGCAAGCGGCATTGATGTCATAAGCCCAAGCGTTTTTGATACCTGCTTTATCGCATATTGTATTGGCCGTGTCTGGAAAGTGCATATCAGGTGTGACGGTTGCACAGATGAGGAGTTCGACTTCTTCGGGCTTAGTATCGGTTTTTGCTAAAAGTCCTTTGACCGCTTCAACCGCCATATCTGAAGTTGCCCAACCTGGTGTTTTGAGAATATGACGTTCTTTAATTCCTGTTCTACTTGTAATCCACTCGTCAGTCGTCTCTACGATTTTTTCAAGTTCAGCATTAGTTAATATGTAGTCGGGAACGTATCCGTTGACACCAGTAATGGCTGCATGAAGTTTAGTCATTTCTTTTTTAACGTTTGATTTTCAAATATTCGATAGAAAAATAAGATATTTTCCTAAAAACACACCTCGTTTCCTCCCCCTCAGTATTGGAAGGTTTTACAAAACGCAAAGTTAAAAAACGAAAACATTATTTTATGACTAAATAGGCAAGAGAGCAAAATCGTTTTGAAGGGCATAAAAAAAGAGGGCAAGTTTCGATAACTGCCCTCCCCAAACTATTACAAACAAAACCAACTAAAACCAGGGAATCTTATCCTGTATTTTCTTATTCTTCGTCTTTGTGAATACGCGATTGATGTTACAAAAGAACGTTTTTCGATTCACAATTGCACCTCTTACAGGACGGTTTAACATATCGTTTGGAAATCATTAGTGTTGTATTAGATTTTGAGCATCTTTTTTTCAAAAAAAGCCGTCCTGAACTCAATCAGGACAGCCCCAACAACAAACTTATAATCCCATGAACATAAATTCTTATAGTCGAATATTAGACTTTTATTTTTTTAATGTGAAAACTGAATTTCGCTATTTAAGACGCAAGTTTCATTAAAAGTATTTGACAAAGCAAGGACATTAACACCTCATTAACTAATCTTTAATTTGTGACAACGTTTTATCGCCTTTGCTTTAGCATACAATAATAATAAAACGCTTTAATAACTATTTTAGTTCATTAAACGCTATTTTATTTTGAAAAAACATTGTTTTATTTTTTCTAACTTATGAATAATTATAAAACGATAACAGATTGAACAGTGTTTTATTATGTTCTATTTTATTACAAAAATTTGACTTTTCTTCGTCGTTACATTCTTTTAACCCATTTGACTAATAAGCAAACGCCCCTGCATTTTCATAATGCAAAACACTCAATAATGTCTGACCCGTACCGCGCAAAGTCTCTTTGTCAATAACACTCATATTGTCATTATGTGTATGCCAATATTTTCCAAAATAACTATCTGATGGGTGGTTAATGATGTCAATTGTTGGAATTTTAGCCAATGTATTTACAAAATAATGATCATCGAGGATAGGTCCGCGTGATGCTTCGTCAACAAAAAGTTGTGTATAACCCAAGGAACGACCTACACGCCACACCTTTTCAACAGTTTGCGAAGCAAATTTCATTGAAAAAGCCTCTTTTGTAAATCGGGCATTTTTAGCACCCGCCATATCGAGGTTGATACCATATTTGGCAGTATATCCTGCAACATGTAGATTTTTTGCCCAATACTGTGAACCGAGACACCAAGTGCCTTCTTTATTCTCTTTGTCTGCTTCGCCATAATCTTCTGCGTCGAACAAAATAAAATCAACGCCAATCTTACTGAGGGGTGTTTTTTGCAACTGCCGCGCCATTTCCAACAACATACCGATTGCGGAACCACTGTCGTCTGCGCCCAAAATGGGTTCTTTTTTCTTTATTGAGTCTTGGTCTGCAAACGGACGTGTGTCCCAATGTGCTGACAACAAGATGCGGCTCGTGGCGTTGAGGTTTGTTCGAGCAATGATGTTCACCGCATCAAAGGTTTTTCCATCGTAGGTTTTAGCTTTAAAAGGTTGCTCAATAATATCAGCACCATACTTTTTGAATTGATCAACAATCCACGCTCGTACTTTTACAGCATTGGTAGAACCTGTTACCCGTGTGCCGAAGGAGACAATTTTTTCAGTATATACATAAGCCGAATCAGGGTTAAATTTCGGAATGGTAATATCGGGCAGAGGTTTTTCAGTGACCGTATTTGAAGAAGGGGTATCACTGCCGCAAACAAGCGGCGACAAAGCTGTGCCGATAAAGATAAGTAATAGGATGCCGATAATCCATTTCATATTATTGCGTATCATAATTTTCTTTTTATAAAAAGTAAAAAAACTAATTTATTCCTTTGTCCAACTCGTCCCTTCTTTCCCATCTTTCAACTGAATACCAGCTGCTTTCAAGCCATCTCTGATTTTATCCGACGTTGCCCAATCTTTTGAAGTCCGTGCTTGCGCCCGTAGGTCAATGACCAATTGCATGACACCTTCAAGACTTGATTGACCGTTTTCACCCGAAGCGGACTCGTCTATTAAGCCAAAAATAGTGAAAATAAAGTCATTAAAAACCTGTTTCAAACGCGCTAATGACCCCTCAGTAATTTGAGTTAAATCCAACTGACCTCCTTTGAAAGCATTAATTTTTGAACACATTTCAAACAAACGAGACATGGCGCGGGGTGCATTGAAGTCGTCGTTCATGTCATCTAATGCGCTGTCTATCAATTCGTTGACTTCTTTATCTAAATTTGTTTCGCTGCCACCTTTTAACGTTAAGTTTTGTAGAATCTTATAAGATTCCATCAACCGTTTGTAGCCTTTTTCTGCCGCTTGCAACGCCTCATCAGTGATGTCAAGTGTTGACCGATAATGGGCTTGAAGCATGAAAAAACGCACCATCATAGGCGAATAACCTTTGGTAACGTGTTCGGAATTGCCTGTAAAAAGCTGGGGCGGTGAAATGGTATTACCGTCCGATTTTGACATTTTTTTACCATTCAACAACAACATATTAGCGTGCATCCAAAGTTTTGCACCGCTGTGATTGCAAGCACCCACGTTTTGCGCTATTTCGTTTTCATGGTGCGGAAACTTCAAATCGTTGCCGCCACCGTGAATGTCAAATGTTTCGCCTAAGTATTTACGACTCATTGCAGAACACTCCAAATGCCAACCGGGGAAACCGATAGACCAAGGCGACTTCCAGCGCATTAAGTGTTCTGGTGCGGCTTTCATCCATATCGCAAAATCGGCTGGATGGCGTTTTTCTTCTTGTTTTTTAAGATTATCTCGCGTTTCAGCTTGTAATTCTTCAACCACACGACCTGATAATTTGCCATAAACGCCTTTTACTTGAATGAATTTTGGCACATCAAAATACACCGACCCATTGGCTTCGTAGCCAAAACCATTGTTTATGATTTCCTCTACCATTTCTATCTGTTCAGGAATATGACCCGTTGCACGCGGTTCGATAGAAGGCGGTAAGGCGTTGAAAATACGCATCATATCGTGAAAGCCATTGGTGTATTTCGAGGCAACTTCCATCGGTTCGAGTTGCTCGATGCGGGCGCGTTTTGCCAATTTATCTTCTGCTTCATTCGTATCGGCATCGCCTTCAAGATGCCCTACATCGGTGACATTTCGGACGTAACGGACTTTGTAGCCGAGGTATTGCAAATGCCGATAAATCACATCGAAATTGACAAATGTGCGGCAATTGCCGAGATGCACATCGTTATAAACCGTTGGACCGCAGACGTACATGCCGACACGTCCTTCGTGGATAGGGGTAAAAACTTCTTTTTCGCCTGTGAGCGAATTATAGATTTTGAGTTCTGTATTCGATTTCATGCCGTAAAGTTAGGAATTGAAAAATGAGAATAGATGTTATTTTGTACGACAAAAAAAGTAAAAGTTGTCTTTTAGGGTAAATTTTACTGAGGGGGGTAAAAATTGCTTGTAAAAAGACATGTTTTTAAACATTTTTATAAAAAACTGTGTTTAGACTTCTAACTTTGCATCGAAATAAAAATTATTGTTTAATTGCGTTTAACGCTGAACTTTAAAATCAGTTAGTTATGTATTATCAAATTCCACAACGTTCACAATATCCTGAGCAACTGACAGCACCCATGGCTGCTGAATTGACCGAGAATGGCTTTGAAAGCCTTCATACGGCGGAAGATGTCGAAAAAGTTCTTGGCAATACTGAGGGGTCTGTTTTTGTCATCGTCAATTCTGTTTGCGGCTGTGCGGCGCGTAATGCGCGTCCTGCGGCTGTCATTTCTACTCGTGACGGTAAAGTACCCGATAAAATGGTCACCGTTTTTGCAGGGGTTGACGGCGAAGCCGTTTCAAAAGCCAGAGATTATTTTTTACCTTATCCACCGTCATCGCCGTCAATGGCTTTGTTCAAAGATGGTAAATTGGTTCATTTCATTGAGCGTCACCACATTGAAGGTCGCCCTGCTGAAGCGATTGCGATGAATCTCAAAAAAGCATTTGAGACTTATTGCTAATGTTTAATAGATTGAAAACAAAGGGCAAATGGTGTTTACATCGTTTGCCCTTTGTTTTTGCCCATTTATACTGAGGGGTCTGTTTTTTTATTTAACCGTGATAGTTTCGTGAAATCAGTGTATTAATTTTGTCTAAGTAAACCTAATTCAATAAGTTCTACCACATCTAACATCTTGAAACCACCGATTTTCAATCGGTGGGCTATGGTAACCCACGACTACCATCTATCATCTTTACAAAACATCACATCTTTTTGATGTTTTTTGATGTGA
>JANOAU010000069.1:0-49884 GCA_031411275.1 Saprospiraceae bacterium
AAAAGGATTCATTCAGCATTAAATTACCAAACACCCAGTAATTTTGAAGCACAATTTATCAAAAACAAATCAGACAAGTAAACCATATTTTTTGAACCTATTTTTTACAATTAACCGTGCGGATAAATTAGCATACATCAGCCAATCTGAAAAAACATTTTTCTAATCTGAAAAAACATTTTTCTAATTGGCAAAATGTTTTCGCTCTCTAAGAATACGTTGTTATGGATGGGTTTGATTTATACTTGGAAGAGGGTGAAATGCACCCCTCAGTATATTAGCCTTTAAAACGCCATACACTCTTTTTTGAACGTGAAATGATTTATTTGGGCATGAAAATATTTGGATAAACAGAAATGGTGGTAATGAAACTTATATTTGGTGGCAATTTTACCGCTTTTACTTGAAAAAATAAAAAGCCAATTCGACAATCTCTGTTTAAGAAAAGAAGAGTAGTTTTGTCGTACTTTTTGTATATTCGTAGACAGATATTTTAATTAAATTATGAGTAAGAAAAAACGAATTGGAGAAGCCATAAAGAAAGTAGTTTCGATTATGATGGACAGAGTTATGAATAATGTACTTGTAAACGACCCATTTATAAAAGAAAAACATCATTCTTCAAAACCACTTTATTCGGCATTAGTGCCGGACGAAATATTTAAAGGCTCACATTTTGAAAGACGGTTTGTAACGCCTTTTGGTGGCGTTTGGGAAAGATTAGCCCAAGTTGTAGCCCATGAAAATCACGGACATTGTTTAATTGGGCATAGCATGAATGGTGTTGTAGGAAGTGAAAGCTTGAGAAGAATACAAGAAGTTCTAAACAACCTTGAACACAATACAAAAGGCGAAGCAAAAATTAAACCTGATTGGTCAAAAGAACTTGAATATATCAGACAAGGTGGCGGATTGCCAATTCCGGTAAGTGTGACTTGCGATGTTTTCATTTATAACGAAGAAACAAATACAAAATATGCTTTTGAACTTAAAGCACCTCTTCCCAACAGTGACCAAACAAAAGTAAGCAAAGAAAAAATGTTGAAACTATTAGCAATGAATCCAAAGCAGGTGGACTTTGCTTTTTATGCACTTGTTTACAATCCTTATGGTAAAAAAGAAGATTACAAATGGACATTTCCAATGCGATGGTTCAATATGCACAAAGATGAATCCGTTTTGATTGGTAATGAATTTTGGGATTTAATTGGTGGAGAAGGCACTTATGAAACTTTCATTACAGAAGTAAACGAACTTGGCAAAGAATATAAAGAAAGAATTTATCGTGAATTTTTACAAATTGAACCACCCAAAAACTTTGACCAATCATTACTAAAATAGGAAGATGAGAAATACTAAATTTACTTTTATAGACCTTTTTTCAGGCATCGGTGGCTTCAGAATGGCACTTGAAAACAATGGCGGTGAATGTTTGCATTTTAGCGAAATAAGCAAAGATGCTATTGATACATATTGCAAAAATTCAGACGAACCAATTGAGAAAAACTTAGGAGACATTACTAAAATTAAAGAACTGCCCAAACATAATCTATTGACAGCAGGTGTGCCTTGTCAAAGTTGGTCTATCGCAGGACGAAATTTGGGTTTTGATGATGATAGAGGACAACTGTGGAACGACACAATATTTTTATTAAATCAATCAAGACCAGATGCTTTTATTTTTGAAAATGTTAAGGGTTTAGTCGATCCAAGAAACAAAAAAGCATTGACCTATATTTTGGAAAGAATAAAGGAAGCAGGTTATTTTGCTAACTATTATGTTTTAAATTCTTTCGACTATGGCGTTCCTCAAAATAGAATTAGAATTTATATTATAGGTTTTAGAGACAAGGAATTTGCAGACAAATTCAAACTACCAAAACCACTTGATAAGAAAATAAAATTGGCAGACATTTTATCGGATTTTAATGAAAAAATTATAGACCCACAAAATGAAATGCCAAAAGATTTGTTTGGAGAAATTATTATCCCAAAAAGTATGAGTTTATCAACCAGTAATGGTTTGAACGATTATTTTTTATTTAATGACTTACGGAACGGACATTCAACTATTCATTCTTGGGACATTTTAGATACAACAGAAAGACAGAAGAAAATTTGTTATTTATTGCTCAAAAATAGACGAAAGAGTGCTTATGGTAATTTGGACGGAAATCCATTGTCTTTGAAACATTTTCAAGACTTAGACCATTCAATTACTGAAAATGACTTAAACGAGTTAGTTGAATTGGAAATATTAAAAAAAGTCAACTATTCATTCTTAATTATTAGAAATAAGATAATTGAATTAACAGAAGAAGAAAGTATCATAATCAATAACTGCGATACGGATGTTCTATTGGTGGACGATTTAAAAATGAATAGAGAAATTAAATTGAAGAAAATCTCTTTTTCTAAAATACTACCATTATTGATAGAAAAGGGAATTATTATTCCAACTGAAACAAGATATGATTTTAAAAATACTAAAATCAGTACAGGACTTTATGGCGTAAATCGAATTTTTCTACCGACATCAAACATTTTTCCGACACTTGTAGCAAGTGACACAAACGACTATGTAACGACAAAAGTTATTAATGCAAAAAACGAAGAAGAGCATAAGAAACTTTTTATTAATAATGTCTATAAAAAAGAAAATTACCGTAGAATAACAAAAGAAGAAGCTTGTTTAATTCAAGGTTTTCCGAAAGGTTACATTTTGCCAGAAAACAGAGCAAGATGGATGAAATTAGTTGGTAACAGTGTTTCAGTGCCAGTTATAGAAATATTGACAAAATCAATTATCGAAACGGGCGTTTTTGATAACAACGTTGAAAGTATTTCAAACGCGACAAAAATCCGAACTATACACACAGAACTTTATACAGAAAAATTGACGGACAACCAACGACTGAAAAAGACCAGCTTGTACAGCGATTTGGCGTAATGGCGGGTTCAATGGCAAATTGAACGGTAGTAATTCAAAAAAAATGAAACAGAATTACTAACTCTCTCACTTCTTATACTGAGGGGGTACTCTCCATCAACTTATTGCTCAAATATTTAAAAATGTTTACAACTTAATCGTCACACTTTTCCCCCAATAAACACCTTGTGTCAAATAATTAGTGCCATCGGCTCTGTGATGCGGCTGTGTCTTAGTCGTTTTCGACACAATCAATTTTATTTCTCCTATCATTTCATCGCTTCTCTCACTTCCTCTATAAACTTAGCCACTTTTACTTTTGGGTCACCTTTCCCAAGCGTTTCGATAGGAATATATCCACGATAGCCCGAGTCTTTGATGATTTTAAATAACCTTTTTAAGTCTGTTTTGACCTCAACACCCTTGTCAAAAATATTTTCTTTGACTTGCCAATTCACAGCGTATTTAATTGTCTTTTCAATCTGTTCGTAAGGGTCACCAATGCGATAACTGCCTGTATCGAGTATCAAACCGAACCATTCCATGTTGACCATTTCGATGATTTTGATGGCTTCATCTGCTGTTTTGATAAAATCATTGTGGTTCTGAATGGCAACGATAACACCGTGTTTTTGACCGTATTCGACACATTCTCTAATGTCTGTCACCATCCATTTGGCGATTTCATCCCATGAAAATTCCTTTGGATTCAACACACCGGCAAAGACACGTATGACAGGCGCACCTAATTTTGAAGCCACTTCTATCCAATTTTTAATCAATTGTACGTCTGCTTTCCTTTTTTGTGGGTCAGGATTCGTGTAATCGTTGCGCACACCTGTTCCACTGATGGACACGCCTAATAGATGTGCTTTGCGCTTGATGTGATAAATGTAGTCATCGGTCGGCACTTGCGGATAATTAGGAAAATAATAGCCCGTTAAGTCCACACCATCGAAATTGTGTTCCGCACAGAAGGTCAACAAATCATCCAAATTCATGGTTTTCGCCATCAAGGAATCGTTGAATGAAAAGGCATTTAAACTGGTTTTTAAATGACCGTTTTTAGGTTTTTTATTTAGATTCAATGTGTTATAAGAGCCGACGGACGTCAATGCAGGTGCGATCATCATGGCTTTGATGAAGTCTCTTCGGGTTGTCTGATCTTTCATGTTGTTTAGATTTTATTTCAAAAAACGAAAATACGTCACGCCGTCTTTCTATCCCTATTTCTTTACCATTTTATTATCAACTTTTACTGAGGGGGTGTTTGCTAAGACAAAACATTTTGGATATTTGAGCATTATTGTCATAAAATTTCTATTATAACAAAATTAAATCAATCCAAAATGAAAAACCTTTTCTCTATTCTTGTTTGTCTCTTCTGTTTGAGTCATTTGAAGATGACGGCACAAGCCGATTATTTTTACCCAAACTCAGGCAATTTTAATCCAAAAATCCCAACGCCCGAGCAGTTTTTGGGGTATCCGATTGGGTCACATCACACCCGTTATGACCGTTTAGTGTCCTATTTTCAAGAATTGGATCGGCTTTCTGACCGCATGACACTTGAAGTTATGGGGGAAACGTATGAGCATCGCCCTTTGATTGCTGCCATTTTTACCTCGCCGCCAAATCATGGTCGCTTGGAGGATATTCGTCAAGCGAATTTGAAACGACGGACGGAAAATGTAGCCGAAAACGTGCCTTTGGTTATTCATTTAGCATATAATGTGCATGGCAACGAGCCATCAGGCGGTGAAGCATCGCTCTTGACCGCTTACTACTTGGCGGCTTCAGACAATCCCGAAACGGTCAAATGGTTAGACAGTATGGTCATAACGCTCAATCCCGTTATCAATCCCGATGGGCGTGACAGGCATGCCCATTGGGCAAATATGCACAAAGGCGACCCGCTTGTGGCAGACCCCAATGACCGCGAACACAACGAAGTGTGGCCCGGTGGTCGCACCAATCATTATTGGTTCGACCTCAATCGAGATTGGTTTTTGTTGTCGCACCCTGAAAGTGAGAGTCGCGCCGCGTTTTTTCATCGGTGGCATCCTTATGTACAAACCGACCATCACGAAATGGGTACAAATTCGACTTTTTACTTCGACCCAGGTAAGTACAGTTCAAACAATCCGATTGTACCCGCTTTGTTGTACGATAAAATCTATCCTGCTTTTGGCAACTATTTCGCCGATGCCATGAATAAATTAGGTTCGATGTACTTCACCAAAGAGGCTTTTGACAAATTGTATCCGGGTTATGGGTCGAGTTATATCAATTTTTATGGTGGTGCGGGTTTCCTATTCGAGCAAGCGAGTTCTCGGGGGCATTTGCAAGAGACAACGACGATACCCCTCAGTTTTGGCTTCACTGTGCGCAATCAATTTGTGGCAGCTTTGACAACGGTTCGTGCTTCCTTGGCAGAAAAGGCGAATTTGATTCAATTACGCCATGATTTTTATAAAACGGCTTTGAATCAAGCCCGAGCAAATCCTATAAAAGCCTACGTTTTTGGAGATGCCAAAGATAGGACACGAACCAATCAGTTTGTCAATTTCTTACTCAAACACCATATTGATTGTTATGGATTAGAAAATAGCCTAACACAAGACGGTAAAAAGTTTGAAAAAGGCACGGCTTACACCGTGCCAACCGAGCAGTTGAATTATATCATGGTGCGTTCTATTTTTGAAAAAGGCATCACTTATGCGGACAGTATTTTTTACGATGCGTCCACTTGGTCTGTTATTCATGCCTTCAATTTGCCTTATGCCGAATTGAAAGTGATGCCCTCAAAAGGTCAACAAATCAACGGAATTTTAGTAAAAGCAGTAAAAACTATTGAAAAAAGCAATTATGCGTATCTGATTGAATTGACGGATTATAATGCGCACAAAGCCTTATATCAATTACAACAAGGCGGCGCCATCGTTCAAACCAGTTTTAAACCTTTTACGCTAAAAATGGGCAATGGTGAAAGAAGTTTTGAGTATGGTACTTTGGTTATTCCTGTCAATTTGCAGAAAATTTCAAGTGATAGTTTATACAATTTATTAGGAAAAGTAAGCCTTGCAGCTCAAATTGATATGATTCCTATAAACAATGGTTACAGTATGACAGGCATTGATTTAGGCAGTGGCAATATCAAAACCGTCAAAAAACCAGAAGCCTTAATGCTTTTGGGAACAGGTGTTTCGGGCTACGAAGCAGGCGAAGTTTGGCATTTACTTGACCAAAGAATCGGTATGCCCATCACAAAAGTAGAAGCGGCTAATTTGAGTGCGATTAATTTAAATCGTTATAATACAATGGTTATGGTCAGTGGTTCATACCGTTTTGATTCTGCTGTTGTCCGTAAAATCAAGGCGTGGGTTCAAAATGGTGGTACTTTGATAACTTTTAAAACCGCTTCTGAATGGGCAATTAAACAAAATTTGATTAAAGAACAATTGATAACCGATACTACTAAAATAAAACGCCGCCTCAATTACGAAGATGCGGCGGGTTGGGAAGGCGCAAAAGCCATTGGTGGCTCTATTTTTCAGATAGATTTAGACATCACGCACCCCATTGGTTTTGGTTTTTCGGATAGAAAAGTATCCGTTTATCGCAATGGTTCAACGTTCATAAAACCAGGGGAAAAGACCTATAATACAGTCGCTCAATATGCTGATAATCCATTGATAGGCGGCTATTTACATCGCGATATGAGGAAATTCATTGCCAATTCTGCGGCGATATTGGTATCAGAAGATGGCGCAGGTCGGGTCATCCTGTTTGCCGATAATCCGAATTTCCGTGCAGTTTGGTATGGCACAAATAAGTTATTTCTAAATGCCCTATTTTTTGGCTCAAATATTACCCCCCTCAGTAATCCGAACGGTGAGGAAAACTAAAAACAGAAATTCAGTATTAAAACTTTACACACGTGTTGGATATTTTAAAAATATCCAACACGTGTGTTTCGACCATATAGTATAGAGTTCCAAAAGAATAGGTTACACTGTATAAAACTGCTCCCAACCTTTTCGTGGTGGTGGTCCAACCAACAGTTGATTGCCTATTTTATGGTTTGTAATCTTTTTTGTTTTACTGTCAAACATCAATTTTGTATTGAGCCGTTGAGCCAACACACCCAATGCCATGACTTGACACAAAGGTCCCGCTATTGCAAAAGATGAGCGACAAGTTTCCTCGCCTTTACAGGCTTTTAAGAAATTCTCGAAGTGATTTGAAGGACTTTTAGGCACAACAGGCAGTTTTGAAGCCATGTCTTTGGCTTTGTCTTCTGGTATGATTTGCAAGGTTGAGCCATGTGAGCCACCTTTAAAGGTCAATTCCTTAGCATAAATGACTTTACCAGGCGGTATTTTCGCTTGGCTACTTGCGGCAGTGGCGGCGGGTATATTGTCCGTTTTGACCATTCCACCAAAATAGCTGGGTAGTTTAGGCTGATTGTTAACGCCATCGTACCAAGAGAGTTCAAGGGCCGGCATATTTTTCCGCTTTGGAAACTTAAACGACAACGTTGACGCTTGTGGGAATATCAATGGGCTGTGTCCTTCCATAAAAACAGGATCCACTTCGGTTGGTAAACCCAATTCTAAAAACTGATGCGCTGTATCAAAAATATGCGCACCCCAATCACCCAAAGCACCATTGCCAAATTCAAACCATGACCGCCAGTCACCATTGATATAACCTTTATTGTAGGCTTTCTTTTGAGCTGCCATCATCCATGTATCCCAATCCAATGTGTCAGGAATGGGTTGTGCAGGCAAGAAATCAGACACTTTCATACCATGCCAACGGCGACCATTGTTCATAAAAGCAGTGATTTGAGTCACGTCTTTGATGATACCCGCTTCTGTCCACGCCTTGAATTGGAAATAGTTTTCTTCTGAATGTCCTTGATTACCCATTTGACACGCCACTTTATGCTTTTTCTCTGCCTTCATCATGAGTTCCACTTCTTGAAAAGTATGTGCCATCGGCTTCTCGACATACACGTGTTTGCCTTGGGACATCGCCAACATCGCTATTGGAAAATGAGAAAAGTCAGGTACACCTGCCGTAATCGCATCAAATTGTTTACCCATTTTTTCAAACATCACCCTAAAGTCCTTGAATTGCGGCACATTCGGGAACATTTTAATCACTTCCAAGGTGTGCGGTGCCCCCATGTCCACATCACACAAAGCAACGACATTTGCCAAACCCGATTTGTGCATTGCCTTAACGACATCTGCGCCTCTATTACCGATACCGCAACAAGCCAAATTCACTTTGTCGCTCGGTGCAATATGCCCCAATCTTTGACCAAACACCGGGGATGGTAAAATGGTGAACCCTGCCACTGTTGTGGCACTCATTCTTATGAAATCTCTTCTTTTCATTGTTAATAACTGTTTATTTTTAAAAAGATTTTTTTACTTAGCAGACACGAATTTTTATTCTCGTTCCATGACGCATAAATTCTACAAACATGAGATAAATGGATTCAATTGGTACTCATCTAAGACAAAAAAGCAGCGTTTAACCCCATATTTCTTTGAAAAATGTAAAATACTGAGGGGGTGCTTTCATTGGGAAAAATGTACTGCCCTATATTTATTTGTTTGGAAAAGTGTAATTTCATAATTTACCCATAGGCGCATCGTTCGAGGATACGTTCAGAGCGCAATCCTTCACAACCACAGGATTGAGGAAAGTTGTAAAAGATCCATCTAAACGAATCTTCAGAATTGCTTTCGCATAACTGGCATAAGAGGTTGCGGCAGCCCATTAAAATTATGGGGAGCCAAATCGTCGTAGGTTGCGAAGTGACTCCCCAAGTGTTGTGGAGATATTATACCAATTTCCAACCCTCCCGATAGGGGCGAGAAACAAATTGATTGGCTTCGTCAAAGTTCGTAATTTTCATATTTGTGCCGTCCCAAAGCAGTTTTTTGCGTCCGTCGTAATTGAATCCGCTTTTTTCCTTTGGTTTTCGCAACATATAGCTGCGAATTGCCAAGTTGCCCATCAAAACCGTTTCCGTCAATGGTCCAGAATAGTCAAATGAAGAAGTCAAGGCTTTGTGTTGTGCGCTGTTGAAACCTGCTTTACAGGCTTCCGTCCAAGCGATTTGATGCCCGTGTTCAGGCAGTGTTTTTACTGAGGGGTCTACTTTGGGCATTTCTATTTTCTCCCCATTTTTCATGTAAATTTTAGGTGTATTGCCATAAGTGCCGCAGGTCATCACGCCTTTTGTGCCAATCATCATCACGCCATTGCTGCTGTCAGCTTCCGCAAGCGGCTCATTGGCAGGAATCCAATCGGGATGGAAAGGACGCAGACCGCCGTCTGTCCAATACATCGTGACAGGTGAATTGTTGCGCTTGGTCGCAGGGAATTTCAGTTGAACGCTGGAAGATGGCGGGCAACCTTCGGGAATATATTCAGCATTCCAATCTTGTATAAACACTTGTCCCACACTACATTCTACCTCGGTTGGATAACCCAAACCTAAAACGCGGAAAGCTGGGTCAATCAAATGGCAACCCATGTCTCCCAATGCGCCTGTGCCGAAATTCCACCACCCACGCCATTTGAATGGATGATACAAGGGATGATAATCCACCCACGATGCCGTTCCGACCCACAAATCCCAATCTTTCGCATCCATAGATTCAATCAAGGCTGGTTTTTCTTTTGGTACGGGAATGCCTTGAGGCCAAACGGGACGATTTGTCCAAATATAAACAGTACTCACTTTACCAATTTTGCCAGAATCCAACCAATCCATCATCACTTTTTGAGTCGGATTGGATGAACCTTGATTACCCATTTGGGTAACGACTTTGTATTTTCTTGCACTTTCGGTCAACGTCCGTGCCTCATAAATATCGTGGGTGAGTGGTTTTTGGACATAGACGTGTTTGCCCATTTGCATTGCGGCCATGGCGGCAACGCCGTGTTGGTGGTCCGGTGTTGAGATGGTGACTGCATCAATATCGCCTTTCATTTCTTCGAGCATGACACGAAAATCTTTGTATTTTTTGGCATTTGGGAACTTATCAAGGCTGCCTTTGCAACGTGCCATGTCCACATCGCAGATGGCAACCACGTTGTTCATACCATTGTTGGAAGCATGTAAGATATCGGAAGCACCTTTACCACCTGCGCCGATAGCTGCAATATTAAGTTTGTCGCTGGGAGCGATAAAGCCTTTACCCAATACGTGGCGTGGTACGATAAAGAAACTACCTGCAATAACTGCGCTTGATTTGATGAATTTACGTCTGCTTGTTGTCATTCTTACTTTTTTCATTTTTTAAAAATTGTTATTGATTAATCATTATAAACGGTTGTTTTCCTTTTTTAGAAAATCATCAGCAATATAACGATAGTGGCAATAACGACATAGTTATTCCAATTTATTGGCAAAAAAGAAGATAAATAGAAGTAAATACTTGCCCAAATGCTGTCTATGGATGCAAAGACAGCATTTGGAGGGGCTATCTATTTGGAAAATTAAGTGAGTGAGGTTCTAAAAAAACGCTCCTCTATGAGTCATGACGAGAACTGAAGTTCGTACAATCACTCAAGGGTGCAAAAAACTCATTTTTTCTTTTGAGGCACAGAATCCCGTACATAACTATACAAGGTCGGCTTTGAAATCCCCATCATTTCACAAATCTTTTTGACGGTGAGTTTCCTTTCATTGTAAAGGTCAATGACGACTTGTTTTTTATCATCATTCAAGGATTTAGGTCTGCCGCCGAGCCTACCTCTTGCCCTTGCGGCGGATAGTCCTGCTTGTGTACGCTCTAAAATGAGATTGCGTTCAAACTCTGCCAGTGCGCCAAAAACGTGAAAAATCAATTTCCCTGTTGCCGTTGCCGTATCAATAGACTCCTGCAAACTTTTCAAAGCGACCCCCTCAGTATCCAAGTAGTGCATCCACTCTATGAGGTCTTTGAGGGAACGCCCCAAGCGGTCCAGTCGCCAAACCACAAGCGTATCGCCTTTACGCAACTGCTCTTTAACTTTTGTTAAACCCGGTCTGAGCGGTACAGTGCCGCTGACGGTATCCGTAAATATTCTTTCGCACCCTGCTTTTTCAAGCGCATCTTTTTGTAAGTCTGGATTTTGGTCAAAAGTCGAAACACGAGCGTAACCTATCAGCATGTTATATTAAGTGAAAAGTGAAAAATGAACAATCAAAAGTGAAAAATGAAAAGTGGCTAATATAAAACGGTGGCTGTGAATGATTTGATGCTATCATTTTAGGCAAACCATTGTCAAGGGCATCTATATCATTAAAAGTTAAAAAACTTGATTCGAGACAAATATATTTAACTTAGATTTTTTAACACCGTTTTTTGCCATTATTTTATTTTAAAAGCGTGGAAAAAAGTAAAAGTGAAGAGTGGTCAAGAAAACGACCGTTTCTTTGACTGTGGGAATTAGGAATTAAGAATTAGCAATTAGGGAATTAGGAATGGGGGGAATAGTCTTAGGAAGATTGAAAGAATCTTCCTAAGACTGATATGTCAAATAATTTCGATATTCTTCAAATAATGAGCTAGCTCTTTGATATTACTAAAACGAGGAGACAGATTAAGTCTCGCTTTTTTAAGTATTTTTTTAGAGTGTTCTTTAACAGTTTCGATACCAATACTTTGTTCCTCTGCTATCTTTAAGCCACTCAGACCATTTGAAAAATCAATTAAAATCAATAGTTCCCGTTTCGTTATTTTCAATTTGTCTAACATGATTTTGCTGACGCGCATAGAAATATCTTTTTCTGCTTCATCCGCTAAAGAATTCGACAGTGCAAAGGTTCTGAAATAAACACGCGGGCGAATGACGATAGGCACCTCTAAGAAAGGGCCTAATATCTCAAAGCGATTGTAATTGGCTATTGGATTGCCTTCTTTATCTGTTTGAATGACCGATGCATTCATTTGTACTAAAATGAATTTGCCATCTATGCGCTTGATGGGATATTGAATACAATAGTGCGAACGACTACTGAGGGGGCGATAACGCTGTTCTTGGAGCATCTGATAAGCCATCAACCCATATTCAACGACAAATTGTCTATAATTGGGGTGAATCAATTCAATGCTTTTTTCCAAACTAAATTCGCCATCTTTAAAGCCTAATATTTTTTCGATACCATGAACATACACTAATTTTTTTTCAAGGATATTGGTGACCCAATGAAAACAATTGAACAAATAGGGGCTTTCGACTATGGGCTGAATGGTGGTGTCAAAAATATGTTGAAAAGGTTGTGTAGGTGTATCAAAACCTTGAACCATTGTATCAAGGACTGCAATAGTAGGGTTTTTATTTTGTTGAAGTTCCATTCGATTTATTAATTTTGACTGATTGGGTTATTTAGGAATGCTATTTTTTTAACTTCTTGGCGTTGCCGTCTCACTACCCGAAATCCAATCATTTCTGAACGGCTGCTGGCTGATGAAGACCCACGAAAACTGGCTCGGATTTTTGATGCCGACTGTTTCCATGTGCCACCCCTCAGTACATGTAAGCAACTCGTATCTTTAAGACATTCTTCTGCTACGGGGTTATTGTTATTGTTATTTTCTTTATAGAAGCGGGGATGATAATAGTCATGGCACCACTCAGCGACATTGCCCGCCATGCCGTATAAGTTATTTTGGTTGATACCCGATTCTAAAACAGGTAAAGTTTGGTGATGAAAAACCTTACCCTTGATGGTGTATTCATTTTGGGCATTTCCTTTAGAATCAAAATTTAACTCTTTTCCATCTGCTCTATTCTTGTGGTTGCCAAACCTATATTTTATATTTGTTTTCACATCTATAGAAGCCGCATATTCCCATTCTGCCTCGGTGGGTAAGCGATAACCATTCTTTTCTAAATGGCTCATGACCTTAATGGCGCCATTGACCTTATTGTGGTCAATGGTATAAACGGCTTCTAAATTGTTCAATTCACTCAACCAATTGCAAAACGCAACCGCTTCGTACCAATCCATCATAATGGCAGGATGATTTTTACGTCCCCACCCTAAATCTTCTCGCAACGGAATATTTTTAGCTATACAAAATTTGTCGAATAAGTCAAACATAATCGGCGTTTGGCTCATTTCAAAACTGTCCAAGATAACTTGATGACAAGGCTTTTCATTCGCCGTGCTGTCTGTATCATTGAATGTATCTCCCATCGTAAAAACACCACTTTTGAGGGGAATCATCGTTGGAAATTGTATATTCGGTGGTAACACCAATCTTTTGCTTGATAATAAAATATAGAATATGAGTGATACGACAACAAGGCAAAGTGCCCAAATAACCAAGGTTTTGAGCCTATCATTGGAGGTACTGAAGACATTCTTCGATTTTGGTTCGATTACTGAGGGGGGTATATTTTTCTCAATAATCATTTTTTCATGTGGCTCTGAAAATATTTTATAAAAATCACCTAACTTATTTTTACGATCAGCTTCTAATACTTCTGCTTCTGTTTTATCTAAAATATAGGCCGACAAAAAACCCAATAGGGTTTCTCTGGGATGAGCCGTCTCACCATTAAAACACCGTTTAATAGTTTTTGAAACAGGTAAATTACAATTTGGATAAGCCTCTTTTAATGTTTGGGCAATCTGGCAAGGGTCTCGTTTAATATTAGCTTTTTCAATAAACGCAGTAAATAATTCTTCGTAGTGTAAGTTCATTTTCAATAGTTTTAAAATTGTTAACATAGGTTTGTTCCCATTATTTTCATTTTGATGGTTCTCAATGTACCTCTGATAAAAATTATCGTAACTATTTAGCTGAAAGCTAAGTAATTACAAAATATCAATAATAATAGTGAATAGAAAAACCTATTCAGTACGACTACTGATGTTCAAAATACAAGGAGTGTGTTTATTTTATTACTGTTTTTGGATTGAATCAATTTTTGCAAAACATGGGTTACGCTAAATGTTTTAGCAAAAATGTGTTTATCGGTATGAAAAAGAATTGATTAGAAATGTAGTGTATGTTATATAGGTTATACAAGTAGGCGTATTCTTTTTTTGGGGTTAGGTTTTTTAACCCAATGACTATTCTCTTTTTTTATAAAGATTAACAAACGCCCCCTGATTAATTAAATAAGGTAACAAGAATTTTATTTGACAAAGTTATAGATTTTAAATTTAATAACCATTCCCTACGTGGGGGATACCTTGCAAAAAACATTGTTTTTTTTGTATATTTTCTTATTTTTTATTCATTAAATTTAAAATAAGGAGACAAAAATTGTTTTTGTGGACATATTTTGTACCGCTATACAGACAAATTATGTCTCGTCAAAACACTTTTTGTCCACAACGCATATTAAAATACTTTCTATTCCTAAATGTAGAAAGGAAAAAGCATCCTTCATGGCGTATAACAACGGCTGCCTTTCTTTTCTTTCTATGCCAATTGAGGGGATAGGGCAATTTTTTTTCCCTTCTTATTTAACATAGAAACGAGTTAATAAGAAGTAGGGCATTTTTTTATTCGCCATCCTACCATAGCCCATCGTTCAGTAAACTTTTTAATAAAGCATAGAAGACCAATCACTTTATTTAATATTATCATACCATTATTAGGGTACGCGGACAATTTATGTCCACAGGCGTCAATTTGTGTCCTGCTCCAGACAGATGCTGTCTGGAGCAGGACATTCTTTTCCCCCCAAATGTCCACGGCTATATCATTACAAAGCACACCTTATATTATATACTTGTACTTCTCTTTATACTAAAATTTCAAATTTGTTTAAACTTATTAGATTTCAAAAAAGATGAAAAGAAAAAAAACCCCGTTCCTGCTTCTCTTACTAATGTCTCTGTGCGGGCTTGTTCAGATGGATATTGAACAGAGAAGCAACTCTCCAAACCCATATTTTCTATTGCTGGTTTGTTCCCCCCTCAGTATAGCTGCCATTCCGATAGAAGCCGATGGGGTTTTTACAATCCACATGCATTTCAATGCCTCTTTTTTTGATGTTGGATTATATGAGACAAACCACATGACTACTTAAATCTCAATCAATAATTTATTAAAAAATTCTAACTATGAATATTATGGACAAACATTCGATGTCATATGGACGTCTTTCCCAACGGCGAAGGAGCAACCCCATGACAAGCACGTTTCTATCCGTTTTTTTAGTCAGCCTATTTTTACTCCTCAATGGCACCACTAAAATGTATAGTCAAACGGATAAGGTCATTTATTCCACAAATTTTGGTACAGCTAATGGAGCCGTTTCTACCATTTCAGGTTGGACAAGTTCTGGCGCACAGGCGGCAAATTTGTCAATATCGGATGCTTCCACTTCCGATACTTATACTACTCCTATTGCATTTTCTGGGAATGCGAATTTAGCAGATGGCGATGGAAGTCCTGCAACAGGTACTGCAATGGCAACACTCGCAGGTAAAATCAATACACAAGGATTATCGAACATTAAAGTATTGTATGCTGCTCGTGGAGTCAATAGTTATACAGGCATCATAACATTTGAATGGAGCAGTGATGGTAGTACGTGGTATAATATAACTTACGCCGATGTTACACGAAATTCAACTTGGGCAGTGATTAATGGCGGCACATGGCTGGCATTGCCTCCTGGTGCTGCAGGCGTTACGGATCTTCGATTCAGGCTTACATTTGTAAGGTCAAATGCCATTGGTAACTATCGTATTGATGATTTTACCGTTTTAGGAACTTGTTCGGCTGCGTTTGATGCCACTTTTGCAGGTGGTGGAGAGATGTGTGTTGAAACAAGTAAATCGCTCACAGCTACTATAACAGGCGGTGGTGTATCCCCTTATACATTTTCGCTTAACAATGGCGGTGGCAGTACAACGGGTATGAGTCCACTTACGCGGATTGTTTCACCAACAAGTAATAAAGAATATACCGCAACAGTCACGGACAGTAGAGGATGTATAGCTACTATAACAGGCAATACACAAGAGGTACTAGTCAATCCAATACCCACTACACCCACTACAATGGACCCAAGTGCAGTCTGTTTTAGTACAGCTGTTAACGTGGAAGGTACAGGCAGTAATCAACCTCAAGGTGTAGGTGGTTCTATTACTCAATATACATTTTGGAATGCAGAAACGGGTGGCACACAATTAGGTGCAACAAATGTACTTGGTACCATATCTGGCAATATACTCACAACAAGTACAACTTTAGCTGCTGGCTCTTACGATGTATATATACAAGCAGAAGGCGTACCGCCAAGTTGCCCAAGTGTACGTAAAAAGGTGACAATAACGATTAATCCTTTGCCAACACTAACAGGTGTTTCACAAGCCGCACCTGTTTGTACGGGTACTACTGCGACAATTAATCTAACAGGTTTACCCAATAACAGTAATTTAACCATAAGTTATACGATTGACGGTATGGCACAAACACCTGTAAATATTACCTCAACGGGTAGTACAGGTAGCTTTTCACATCTACTGACGAATGCTGAAAATGGTAAAGTTTTAGAAATTACCGCCATTGCCAATACCAGCCAAACCCCTAATTGTGCGACGACATTTACGGGGATAACGACCACAATCACCGTCAATCCATTACCAACACCCACAGTAGCCATAAGTGAAACATCAGGTTCTACAAATAACGATGGTCTGTTGTGTGCAGGTGCAAGTGCAACTCTTGATGCAGGGTCTTACAGCTCTTACCTGTGGTCAACAACAGCGACATCACAAACCATTAGTGTATCCGCATCGGGCACTTATACCGTAACGGTTACAGATGCTAACGGTTGTCAAAATGCAGCAGCGGGTGTCATCACCATCAATCCATTACCGACCCCCACAGTAGCGATAAGTGAAACATCAGGTTCTACAAATAATGATGGTCTCTTATGTGCTGGTGCAAGTGCAACTCTTGACGCAGGGGCTTACAGCTCTTACTCTTGGTCAACAACAGCAACTTCACAAACCATTAGTGTATCCACATCGGGGACTTATACCGTAACGGTTACAGATGGTAACGGCTGTCAAAATTCGGCGGCGGCCACAATCACGGTCAACCCATTGCCAACACCCGTAATAACAGGTAATTTGATATTGAATTGCGCCAATCCAAGTACGACATTAAGTACAACAGTGCCATACAGCGGTTATTTATGGAGTACAACTCAAACATCTTCAACAATTTCAGTTAATACAGTAGGCACATTTTTAGTTACTGTTACGGATGCAAACGGTTGTGTTGGCACATCCCCCTCAGTAACAACCCAATATTTTCCAGTTACGAATACTTCAAATAATACAAACTATACGTCCATCCAAGCGGCTATCAATGCAGCTACAACGGGTAATGTGATAGAAGTTTGTTCAGGTACTTATAGTGAGCAAGTGCTTGTGAATAAAGAAGTTACAATCAAAGGAACGGGCGCAACCAAGCCGATTATCAATTTTACAGGCACAGTGGCGGGTAAACCGACACTTATTGATATTTCCCAACCCAATGTAACGATAGAAAATTTAGAGTTGCGGGTGGATTTAGTGAAATTGAGTAGCGGTATCATAGCGAGTGCGACGAATATCAGTAATTTAACCATTAAGAACAATGATATCAAAGCTGTCGGTTCGACTAATGCAGCCAGCAGTGGTGCTTATGGCAATCGCAATGCTGTCAGTGTCAATTATGGCGGTAGCATAAATTATCGCTTAGCGTCTGGCGGTGTTTCTAATATCGTTTTTCAAGGTAATACAGTAGATATTCGCTTAGCAGCAGACCCATTGTCTGGTGGAGCCGATCGCTTTTTCCGTTCCGGTATTTCCTTAGATGAAGGCGGCGGTTCGTTTACAGGAAACACATTACAGTCCATCAACCATGATATTTTGGTGCGGTTTGCAAGTAATGGTGCTGTGAATATTTCTAATAATAACCTTAATGGCGGTGGTGTTGAGATAGCCGAACATAACGCAGGTGCAGGTGTTTTCACAATTTCGGGCAATACTTTCGATGCCACTTTTGCAAATGCTGCAGCGCCAGGTACGGCTGTTTTGAGATTGAAGAACAACATCCAATCAAAAACAACAGCCGTAATGGGTAATACTTTTAATAATCATCAATGGGCTATCAGTTCAGAGAATTATAACAGTGTCACCTTTGATAATAACAATTTTACGCCTTTAGCCAACTCGACGAGCTATCATCATGTGGTTATAACCACAAAGTCAATTAGTAGTAACTCAAACACGATTGTTCAGGTTCCTATAAGTGCTGTTGTGACGAATAATACATTTAATGGGTCGGGTACAGCAGGTGGTACAGCCGTCACTTTTAACAATCATGACAGTGATAATGCCGCTTATGGTACTTTTACCTTAGGTACAGCGGGTAATGAGAATAATTTCAACACGGGTATAGCTACTTTCGTCACTTTTGATAATCAAATAGGGAGTACGAATAGTTCGACATTCCCAATATACCCAACAACTGGTGGTTGGCCTACCACAATGGCCTGTTGGAATCAAAACCTCGATGCGCGATACAACAAATTCAATGTTGGCGCAGGTTTGCAATTACCAACGGCTATGAATGTGACACAGCGGACAGCATTAGAAAATGCTTTATTCCACCAACCCGATGCGTCTTGTACAGGTTTAATCACTTATTTTTTACCTGTTCATAACCTAACTCAAAATACTTATTTCTCTACCATTCAACCAGCCATTGCAGCCGCAGCAACGAGTGATGTGATTGAGTTATCAGAATGGACATTCAATGAAGCGGTAACGATTGATAAACCATTGACACTTCAAGGTTTGAATATAGACAAATCACTGCAAGTGATAAACGGAACCGGTTTAGGTACAAATTCAGGTATCAAAATCAATACAGGCATTACAGGTGTGACGATTAAAAACTTGACAGTTCAAAACTTTACAGGTGCAGGTGGCAATTCAAACGCTGGTATCTATGGTATAGGTGGCAATAACAACTTAACCGTTCAAAACGTCGCTTTACTCAATAATACAAGTGCTTCTGGCTTCTATGCCAATGGGCCTGTTTCAACAGTCTCTATCACCAACTCCATGGTTGCCAACAATGGCAGTGGTGCGCGAGGCATTGTTATTTGGAATGGCTTAAAACAAAACATCACCATCAGTAATAATACCGTAACCAATAATAATTGCTGCGGTATTGAATTACAAGATGGCACAGCATCAAATGTTAATATTATTGGCAACACCATTAATATTGGTGGTGGTGACAATGCTATTGGACTCAATGGTTTGAACAGCAACATTGGACCTAACTTAATCAGTGGCAATATGATAACGGGCGGTGGCAGATTTGGTATTGAACTCAAAATGCCTGATGCAGCAACCGTTAGCAATAATACCATTACTTTAAGTACACTCAATGCTGATCTTAGAGACCGCGCGGGTATTGCCGTTATTCGTCGTTCTTATCTCGCTGGTCAAGGCTATGTGAATATTCCGAATGGCGTCACGCTGTCTGGCAATACTATTTCAGGGTATATTCAGGTCTCTAATAGTAAAGGCTTTGGTATTGTCGTAGAAGGAACAAATCATACTGTAACGAATAACACTATATCAGGTTGTGATATTGGTATTCAACAACAGGCAGGACACACACCTTATACAGGTACAGGCACAGCCGATGATGGCGACCAAACTAATGTGGCCGACCTTTATTTCGGTCGTGGCAACTCTCCAACTTTGTGTAATGTAACCGTCAGTGGCAATACTTTTGGTGTCAATGGTGTCAATCAGCGCATCGTTATAGGCGGCGGCACAGGTACAATCGTCACAACGACTGTTGCAACCGTTGATGACCCAACAGACCAAGTGCTTTGTAATGGTGCAACAACGACTTTGGTCACCTTTACCGGTAATAACTTGCCAGGTGTGATTTACAAATGGGCAAATAACGAACCAACGATTGGTTTAGCAGCAAGTGGCACAAGCCCAACAATTCCATCGTTTACGGCAACGAATAATACCTCTGCTCCGATAATAGCATCTATCACAGTGACCCCCTCAGTAAATAACTGTGATGGTACGCCGCAGACGTTTACGATTACGGTCAATCCAACGCCAACCGTAGATGTATCAACGAACCAAGTTGTTTGCAATAATGCGATGACAAGTGCCATCACATTTGGTTCTACATTCAATGTAAGTGGCACGACCTATACTTGGACAAATACTACCCCAAGCATCGGTTTAGTTACCAGTGGTACAGGCAACATCGCAGCGTTTGCCGGTGTAAATACAACAAATGCACCGATAGTAGCAACGATAGTCGTCACGCCTCATGCAAATGGTTGTGATGGCACGCCACAGACGTTTACCATTACCGTCAATCCAACGCCAACCGTTGATGTGGTCTCAAATCAAGCCGTTTGTAATGGTACTATGACAAGTGCGGTCACGTTTAGCTCTGCATTCAATGTAAGTGGCACAACCTATACTTGGACAAATAATACCCTAAGCATCGGTTTGGGTGCCAGTGGTACAGGTGGTATTGCAGCGTTTGCGGGTGTAAATACAACAAATGCACCCATAATAGCAACGATAGTCGTCACGCCTCATGCAAATGGTTGTGATGGATCCACACAGACATTTACCATTACCGTCAATCCAACGCCAACCGTTAATGTGGTCTCAAATCAAACTGTTTGTAACGGTACAATGACAAGTGCCATCACATTTAGCTCTACATTCAATGTAAGTGGTACAACCTATACTTGGACAAATAATACCCCAAGCATCGGCTTAGATGCCAGTGGTACAGGTGGTATTGCAGCGTTTGCGGGTGTAAATACAACAAATGCACCCATAATAGCAACGATAGTCGTCACGCCTCATGCAAACGGTTGTGATGGTACGACACAGACATTTACCATTACCGTCAATCCAACGCCAACCGTTGATGTGGTCTCAAACCAAGCTGTTTGTAACGGTACAATGACAAGTGCAGTCACATTTGGCTCTGCATTCAATGTAAGTGGCACGACCTATACTTGGACGAATAATATCACAAGTATTGGTTTGGCTGCCAGTGGTACAGGCAATATTGCAGCCTTTACGGGTGTAAATACAACAAATGCACCCATAATAGCAACGATAGTCGTCACACCACATGCGAACGGTTGTGATGGACCAACACAGACATTTACCATTACCGTCAACCCAACACCCGTTGTCACTCCCATACTTGGACAAAGCTACGTTTACGTGGGCAATCCAATCACTTTGACAAATGCAACAGTAGGTGGCGTATGGTCAACGGTGAGTGTACCCATTACGGCCGCGAGTATTGATAATGCAGGTGTCTTAACAGGTTATACAACAGGTACAACCACGGTCAGTTATACCGTAACAGATGTCAATGGTTGTGTCAGTACAGCGACAAAAATCGTAAGTGTTAACTTGCCATTATTCGACATTGGTATTTTTAATGAACCTTCAGGCAGTGATAAGTTAGTGGTGAAAATAAGACCAACAGCCTATATCGACGCTGGCGATTATACGGGTGGTGTATTTACGGTTAGGGTACCTACTGCTAATGGCGTAAGTTTATCTATTTCAAGTCCTATTTATAGTTTATCAACTTCTGAAGCAAATGTGCTTGATTTAACTGACAACCTGAACTACAACTACTATGCCTTCTCTTCTGCGGGTGATCCGTCACCTATTAATATGAATCAAGGTCAATGGTATGATATTGCAATGCTACAACACAGCGGCAGTTGCGCAGGCACGGGAACATTTACATTGGTAACGAATGACGCTTGGACAAATACCCATAATGGTAATTATTTCCAAGAGTTGTTTAGTCAGCCCGCACAACGCTTCATTGATGTGGCTTCGGCTATGGCACCTTTAGATGTCGTCGCTCCAACAGCCCTCTGTCAACCAACGGTAACGGTCAATTTGAGTTCTCCAACATTAACAACAGCAATGGTTGACAATGGTAGTACTGATGCTTGCGCATTTACATTGAGTTTGAGTAAAACATCATTCACATGTGCGGACATCGCCAATAATGCGACAGCTGCGAACCTTGTCACAATGACGGTTAAGGATGCGACGAATAATGAAAGTACTTGTACAACACAGGTAACTGTTGTGGACAATGTTGCACCTACTGCTACATGTACGCCAAATATAACAGTCAATTTGAGCGCACCAACCATTACAGCAGCAATGGTCAATAATGGCAGTACAGATAATTGTACTACTGCTGGTTCCCTTTCTCTCAGTATTGACAAGGCAACTTTTGCATGTGCCGATATTCTCACAAATCCTAATACAGTCACTTTGACCGTTACAGATGCAGCTAATAATGCAAGCACTTGTACAGCAGCTATAACAGTTGTGGATAATGTTCCTCCAACAATCACTGCCCCTGCTGATATTACTGTTGCCGTCAATGCTGCTTCTTGTTCAGCAACAACGACCTTGACTGCACCTGCAACATCAGATAACTGTACCGTAGCTTCCGTTACGAACAATGCCCCCTCAGTATTCTCATTGGGTAATACAACCGTTACATGGACAGTAACAGATGCGGCAGGAAATACTGCAACCACAATGCAAGTCGTGACTGTTACAACAAGCTTGGCGGCAACGGCTATTACATTAGGCAGTTCAGCTATTTGTACCGGTAACGCTACAACATTATCCTTTACAATCACAGGCGGTTTAAGCCCTTATACAGTGGTTTATAATGTAGGTTCAACACCATCAACAGAGTATAACTATGTGAGCGGTACCCCCCTCAGTATTTCGCCTACTATAACCACAACTTACACATTGGTAAGTGTAACAGATGCTTTTGGTTGTATTATTATGCCACCGAGCTTATCTGCAACACTGACGGTCAATCCAGTGCCAACGCTTTCCATTACCCAACCTACACCTGTTTGTGTCGGTTTGAATTTGGATAACGTTGTAAAAGGAGAGAATATCACAGGCGGTACATTCACGTATCATGCAACGCTTATGGATGCGGACAATAACACTGCTCCTTTGAGTGGGACAAGCGTCACCAATGCCAGTGTGAACACGTATGTGCGTTACACTTTATCAACAGGGTGTTATGTAACAGGTTTAATTAACATCACAACGGGTGCATGTGTTGAAATTGAAGCACGTATCGCTTTACAAGGGCCTTATGATGTGGCAAATTCCATCATGAAACAAGATTTGCGGACGGCGTCGCTCATTCCATTAAGTGATCCTTATTCAACATCTGACTACAACACGGCATTTGTCCATGTCAACGGAGATGGTGTAAAAACGGTTACACAAACGATATTAAATACTAACGCCATCGTTGATTGGGTTTTTGTTGAATTACGCCATAAAACAACCAAAGCAGTCGTAGCAACCCGAAGCGGCTTATTACAAAGCGACGGAGATATTGTAGATGTCAACGGTACATCCTCCCTTAGGTTCTTGGCTAACTATGACGATTATTATCTGGTCGTTCGCCATCGCAATCACTTAGGCGTTATGACCGCCGCACCTGTTTCTTACTCTGCTTCAATGCCTGCAAGTATTGACTTTACAAGCCCTGCTACGGCGGTCTTTACAAATCCAGCTTTAGCATCCTCTTCCAGCTCGAATTATGCGCCACGCAAAGTATTGTCTGTGGGTAAACTCGGGTTATGGGCTGGTAATGCTAATATTTCAGTCAATAGCCTCAATAACATCAGTTACAATGGTTCACCAAACGATAGGGCATCTATTTTAAGTAAAGTAGGTTCAACAACGCCGCTCAATATCGTCGTGGGGTATCATAAAGAGGATATTAACATGAATGGTTTTGTCAGTTACAACGGTGCAGGTAATGATAGAGCCATCATCTTAGGTAATATCGGCTCTTCTACGCCAAATAATATCATTGTTCAGCATTTTGAATAATACCTATCAATCAGGTGGTGTCACTTTTAGGAGTGACACTACCTCTTTTGAAAATTAATTATTGGTTCTTAAAAAATTAATAAAATGAAAAAATTTGCTTATTTTCTTTCTTTTATATGCCTAAACCTCGTTTCCTTGGATGTTTTCTGTCAAAATGCAAGCCTCGATATCGGGATATTCAATTCTATTTTTGCCAGTAACACGTTAGAAATCAGGTTACAGCCTATTGTCAAAATTGATAATAAGGCCTATACAGGAGGGCGGTTTACGATCAGGTATCCAGCATCAAGCGGTGTCTCTCTATCGGTACTCTCCAATCCCTATAGCTATTTTAAGACCATCGTAGGTAGTTCAACAGAGAATACCATAGGCCCTTATACCTATGTCATATTTAACTCTGTCCCCGGTAATCCCCCTATTGTTACTTGGAATGCAAATGTTGAACAATTAATTCTCACCCTTCAAGTCAGTGGTGCGGGTTCTAATGGCGTTGCTTTTGAATTAGTAACGGATATTCCTGAATTACAACCCATTACAGGACTTAATGGCAACTACTATCAAGAGTTGAATGCTGAATCGGACATTGGCGCACAACGCCTCATTTATCACGCTTCAACGGCTGTGGTACTGCCTGTCGAACTCCTCTCTTTTCAAGCTGAAAAAAAAGGTAAAACGACCTTTGTGAGCTGGGAAACCGCCCATGAGAAGAACCTCTCTTTATATGGCATCGAGCGCAGTGCCGATGGTGTGAACTTCAAAACCATTGGATTTGAAAAACCTAAAGGTTTGAATCTAAGCGATAAAGTCACTTACTACTTTACGGATGCAGAACCCACTTTTGGTGTCAATTATTATCGGCTTTATGCCAAAGACCTGGACAATACAATCACTTATTCCAAAATTGTCAGCGTGGATTTCGGTGCGGGCTTGAAGGTTAAAACATATCCGAATCCCTTTCACGAAACATTAAACCTTCAAATGGATATCGAACAGGCTATAAAAGGCGACATCTTAATCGATTTTTATGATATAGCTGGCAAACAGATATTGAATAAAAAAGTACCTGCGCAAGGTAGAAGTTTCAATGAAAGCCTATATACCGAGGATTTAGTGCCGGGCAGTTATCTCATTCGTGTACAAGCAGGTAGTTATATCTGGCAACAAAAAATCACAAAGTTGTGATTTTTTAATAGTTATACTGAGGGGATACATATTTTGCAAGACATTGAAAATCAATGTCTTGCAAAATATGTATCTATAATTTCTTTTTCCTTTAGAGGCGTTTTTCTCAATTTAATTTATAAAAAACAACACATGCAAACAATGAATCCACTGCTGTTCAATAGCCGCTTTTCCACCTAAGAAAGGTCGTCTTTTTCCAATCCTTCACAGTCTGTTTTGGCTCTCTTTAATACTTGGTATGAGGGGGACGAGGGGCTTCTATTGCCTTTGTTATTATCAAATTTATAAAAAATTGGATCATGAAAATTTTTAACAATAATTGTGTGAATCTATTCTTCAAAAATATAAAGACTCATTTGACCCCTCAGTATTTGACCAACAAAAAAATATTTGCTGTCAATCGCCTACGTTTGAGTCTGTGGTTGATGGTTTTAGGTGTTTTTGGGAATGCTTCTCTGGGTTGGTCGCAAACCACTTTAGTACCTGGAGACGTCTCTATTATCAGTTATAGAGCCACCAACCCCGATATGTTTTCTATTATTTTATTAAGAAATATAGATGCCAATACAGTCATTAACTTTACGGATAATGGTTTTACAGAACCTCCCTTAGCTGCTAAAACAAATGAAGGTTTTTTAACTTACACAGCTCCAACGGCATTGCCTTCTGGAACTATACTGACATGGACAAATGGAATGATTATCGGTGGCACTGGGTGGAGTTCAAATAATCCTAATAATTTTGCTTTTAATGCTTTAGGAGACCAACTCTTTATTTTTCAAGGCAATACTTCGAGTTGGGCTTCACAAACGGGTATCATGCTCATATTTGGCGGTAATTTTGGTAGCGCCTTAACTTCTTCATCTGCTGCCACAACGACGGTTGTACCAACAAGTTTGATACTTGGTTCTACATTTGTGAACTATCCTACTAATTTTGATGCACATACCACTGCACAAGCAGGCGATTGGAACACAGGCTCAACGTGGGTCGGTGGCACAGTACCCACAGCAGATGCAGCTGTAACCATTAATCATGCTGTAACGCTTAGTTCAGCTTTAACAAATACAAATAAAGGTAGTGTCACGGTCAGTTCAAGCGGTTCTTTAGCAACGGCTGCAACCTATACTAATAGCGGTACAACCACCATCAACGGCGCCTTTCAACTCAATACAGGAGGCTGGGCAACAGGGAACAACTTTACGTATGGTAGTGCCAGCAACTTGATTTTTAACAGTAGTTCCGCTTACACAGTCAATAATTCAGATGTTTTTTGGCCCACCAGCAATGGACCAACTAATGTTAATGTTCTGCAAGGCGGTTTGACATTAAATTCGGCTTCCCGAACCGTCAATGGCACATTCCAAACGGGGTCGGGCGTGATGTTGACAGGCTCAACCTTAACCTTAAACAACACTTGCCAAATCAACTTCGGTGGTTTTTTCAATAGCCCCAGTTTCCCCACCTATGGTGCCAATTCGACCTTGATTTATAATACAGGTACAGCTTTTACGAATGGCAGCGAATGGACAGGTAACTCAAATGTTGTTGGTGGCGGTGCGCCCAAAAATATTATCATTCAGAATTCAGGAACTGATGTGCAATTATCAGCCTATCGGTCGGTCGTTGGCAATCTAACCATCAGTTCAGGCGCAACTTTAACCTTGCCTTCGGCTAATAACTTAGATTTATACGGCAATTTCACCCAAAATGGTACCATTACATCCAATAACAGCATACTCGTTTTCAGAGGTTCTTCTACCCAAACCATTAATGCAAGCAGTGGTACACTCTCCGTGAATGCCATTAATAACCAAATGACGGGCGGAGCATTGACTTTTGGCAATACCGATGTGACATTGACCTCCACCTCAACAGCTTTAACAACGGCTACTTTTACACTCATTCAGTTGGCAGGTAGAACCTTAACATTCAGTGGCGGCGGCTCTTTTGCACCATCAACAGGCACCGTTATTGGCTCAAATGCGAACGGGGCGAACATTGTTTTTAGTGCCAATACAGCTATTACAACATGCGCGAATTGCATAACATTGGGATCTATAACCGTAAAAGTCAACGCAGCGGTCAATTTTGGCAGCAGCACAACCACTATCAACGGTGTTTGTCAAATCAATAATGGAGGTTTGGTAAATACAAATCCACCGAGCTATGGTATAAATTCGACTTTAATATACAATTCAGCAACAACTTATGAAGCAGGCAGCGAATGGAAACAAAACGCTACTTCAGGCGTAGGTGTGCCTCAAAATGTCACAATCAGCAACGGAACAACCTTGAATTTTGGCGCACAAACGGGCTACCGACAAGCAAATGGCGAGATTTTCATCAACTTCGGCAGTACTTTTACATTGAGTACCAGCGCAGGTGGCGATGTTAAATTAGGTGGCAATTGGAGTAATGAAGGCACGTTTACACCTAATAATAGAGCTGTGTTTTTTGTAGGAGCATCTACGAATCAACAACTATACAAATCAGGATTAAATCCTGAGACTTTTGATTTCCTCACCATAAACAAAGCATCGGGGAATGTTGATGTTGCATTCAACGATATAATAGTCAATCAAACGCTCACATTGACAAATGGTAAAATTACTACAGGCTCAAAAAAAGTAATAATAAGCAGTTCTGGAAGTATTGTCAGAACAAACGGTTGGGTCAACGGCAACCTTCAAAAAAATGCTGCAACGGGTGCCACAACCCGCACTTTTGAAGTAGGCGATGTCACCAATTATACCCCCCTCAGTATTTCCTTCGCAAATGTAACAGCGGCAGGTAATTTGATTGCAAAAGTGACAACTGGCACACATCCACAAATCAGCTCAACTGCAACAAGTGCATCTAAATACATCAATCGCTATTGGACAGTCACTAATTCAGGAACAACTTTTAGTAATTACAATGCTACATTCACTTATGTAGCAGGTGATGTACAAGGCAGCGCAAATACTTCTGCCTTGAAAGTTGCTAAATATGACGGCAGTTGGACATATCCTTCAACAAGCAATTCAGGTCTAACAACCACCGCAACGGGCATGACTACATTCAGCGATTTCATGCTTGCCGAATGTGGAACGCTCACACAATATACTGTTACAGGCGGTGGCGGATATTGTTCAGGCGGTGCAGGTGTTGCCGTTGGTTTAACTAATTCTACCATAGGTGTAAGCTATCAATTAGTCTTGGATGGCACGACAAATGTCGGTTCTCCATTGGCAGGTACAGGCAGCGCGTTGAATTTTGGTTTGCAAACAACAGCAGGTAATTATACCGTTGTAGCCACTGCCACAGGCTGTTCAATCACTATGACAGGTAGTGTTTCTGTCATTATTTACAATAATAATCCCCCCTCAGTATCCATTACTATCACAAGCGGCACAAACCCTACTTGTAGCGGTACAAGCGTAACCTTTATCTCTATGGGTTTAAACGCTGGTCAGAATCCTACATATCAATGGCAAAAAAATGGTGTTGATATCAGCGGTGCAATAGGCGGAACATACACTTCATCGTCATTAGCTAATAGCGATATTATTAGGGTTGTTATGACTTCTGATGCAACATGTCCGACTACACCAACAGCGACATCTAATGAGATAACAATGACCGTAAATCCGTCCGTCAATGCGGGTGCATTAAAATTTGATGGCGACAATGATTATGTGGATATAGGCAATAGCTTTGATAAACAAGTATTCTCTATTGAAATGTGGATAAAACCGGGTGCAACGCAAGTAGAATATGCCAATATCATTGACAACAATCATGGTCATGGATTTCCTAATTGGGTTTCTCAGCAATCTGGAGCGACAACCAACTCTTATCATTTTGGTATAAATAATAGCAATCCAACTATTGTCAATTACACTTTGCAACCCGATATATGGCAGCATTTGACTTTGGTGAAAAGCCCAGGTGCGCTTGAAGTTTATGTGAACGGTGTATTGATACAGAGTGCAACAGATTTAAGTGGTCCCGTAATTTATAACAATAATTTTCTCCGTTTAGGCGCATGGGGAGGCGGCGGTCGCCATTTTAATGGCAGTATGGATGAAGTGCGTATTTGGAGTCGTGCGCTCTGCCAAACTGAAATACTTGACCACATGAATTGTGAACTAAGCAGTAGCCAAACAGACTTATGGGCTTACTACAAAGCCAATCAAGGATTTGTCAATTGCGACAATACAGCTTTAACAACTTTGACGGATGAAACAGGCAATCACAACGGTACATTACAGAATTTCGCCTTAACAGGCACAACATCTAACTACATTTCGGGTCAAGTAACAGGCACTTGTTCAACGGTTGGTTTCAGCAACTTAACAACTTTTTATAGAGATGCCGATGGTGACGGTTTTGGAGACCCCTCAGTAACAACGCAGGCTTGTACCTTACCTGCTGGTTATGTAACAAACAATACGGATTGCAATGACAATATTCATATCAATACAGGGAGTACAATTTCAGGCAGCACAACCGTTTGTTCAGGCACTAATAACGGGACTTTGACATTGAGTAATGCCACCAGTATTACGGAATGGCAATCGTCAACAACCAGTGATTTTTCTGCAAATGTTACGTCTATTGCCAATACATCCAACACTCTAAATTTCTCAAATCTTAATACAACAACCTATTATCGGGCTGTTATCACAAGCGGTGCTTGTGTAGCAGGCACATCTTCTATTGCAACGGTGACTGTAAAACCAACACCAAGCACCCCCTCAGTATCAGCGGGTGGTCCCACCATTTTTTGTCAAGGTGGCAGCGTCCTACTCACAAGTAATGCCGCAACTGACAACCAATGGTATAAAGACAATATCCTGATCAATGGCGCAACCAATCCCACATACAGTGCCACTATGGCGGGTGATTACACTGTGATTGTAACGATTAATGGCTGTTCAAGTACCAGTAATGCCCTTACAGTTACCGTTAACCCAATTCCAACCGCTTCTTCAATCAATGCGGGTACGTCAACAACATTCTGCGAAGGCGGCAGCGTTACCCTCACAAGCAGCGTCGCAATGGGCAATCAATGGTACAAAGATGGTATGTTGATAGGTGGCGCAACGGCACAAACATATGTGGCAACAACCACAGGTAGTTATACCGTAGAAGTCACGTCAAGTGGTTGTCCAAGTGAATTGAGCAATCCTATACCTGTGGTTGTCAACCTAAATCCCAATGCCCCCGTGGTGGCGAGTATTGTGCAACCGTATTGTTTAAGTGGTGGCGGTACATCTTTAGGCGATATTACACTGACAACAGTTGTTGGCGAGCAATACAATATAGATGGTAGCCCCTTTCAAACCAGCGGCTCGTTTTTAAGTATTAGCCCCGGTACCTATCAAATCAGAGCGCGCAGTGCCGACTTGTGTATATCAAACCCCACAAGTGTCACCATTGATCCAAGACCCAGTTTGCCGACTTTGCAAACCGTCACGTTGGGCGGTGGTGGTGCTTATTGTTCAGGTAGTGCAGGCGTACCATTGACTTTAGGCAGTTCTCAAATAGGTGTGAATTACCAAATAAAGATTGGCGGTTCTGATATTGGTCTGCCCGTAGCAGGCACAGGGTTTGCACTTGACATGGGCTTACAAACCGCTATTGGTACTTATGTCGTTCATGCGACCATCGCAGCAACAGTTTGTGTGTCCATCATGGCTCAAACACCTACATTATCCGTATCTCCTTTACCTTTAGCACAAACGGTTACAGGCGGCGGTGGCTATTGTGTTGGCGGCAGCGGTGTAGTCGTTGGATTAGGTGGTTCTCAAGTAGGCGTTGATTATCAACTTAAAATAAATGGCAGCAATACAGGTAGCCCGCTTACTGGAAATGGCAGTGCCTTAAACTTTAGTTTTCAAACAGCGGCAGGTACATATACTGTCGAAGCGACAAACTCATTGGGTTGTATGTCAACTATGACGGGCAATGCAGTCGTAACAATCCATCCGTACCCCAATGCAGGTGTCATCAGTTTTACAAGTCCGTTGTGTATCGGCAGTACGGCAACATACATAAATAACGGCGATGCAAACGGCGTATGGACAAGTAGCAATCCAAGTGTCGCTACCATCCATGCCACGACTGGTTTTGTAACGGCCGTGGGTGCAGGGGCAACCACCGTTTTTTATACCGTCACAACAAATGGCTGTGCAAGCAGTGCGCAAGCATCGGTGACCATAAACCCTTTACCCACTATCACAGGCGTAACAAATTTAAGTGTTGGAACAACCACACTCTTAATAGGTTCAGGCACCCCCTCAGTATCTAATGCTTGGAGTTCAGCAACGCCCGGTGTGGCAACTGTGAATAATGCGGGCTTAGTAACAGGCATATCCATTGGCACAAGTGTTATCACATATACCCAAAATAATGGGTGTAGCAATACAGCAACTGTCACTGTCAATGCGTCAATTTGGGATGCTTATGTGATAGTTAATGGTACTTATTATGATTTATTGACCGCCACAGCAAATACAGATTTCAATGGGCACAATTTAGGTTCGTTCAATTTAGGCAGCAGCCTTACGTTAAATGGCGGACAAATAAAAACCCGTAAAACGGGCGCAGCTAATGTTTGCGGGGGTAAACTGTGGTATGCTGTATATCCTGCTTCTGGAAGTGCGGGCGCGTTTACGGCTATAAATCTATCGAATTATCTTTGTACTTATCCAGATTTCCCCTGCCGTATAACTTTTGGTTTAAACAATAATGGTGAGCAAGTCATTGAAAACATCAGTAATACAACCAATATTTTAACCAGTTTGCCTTCAGGAGATTACAAAATAGCGGTATTTGTAGATGCAAATGGTTCAAATATCAATCCAAGCGATTGTGGCACAGACCCTTTGGTAACTCAAAATAATGCGGGTAACTATTGGATTGCGGACTTTACGGTAAACGCTTGTGTACCACCAGGTATAACCAGTCAGACAACCCCAACAGCAACTTATTGTCAAAATGAACTTACTGTTGCCACACTATCAGTCGCTGCCATCGGCATGGGATTGAATTACCAGTGGTATAAAAACACAACCAATACAACAACGGGCGGTACACCTGTTGGAACGAATGTGTCGAGTTATACACCGCTCACAACGACTTCTGGTACAAGCTATTATTATTGTATCGTTTCGGATGTATGTAGCTCTGTTACAAGTGCTGTATCGGGTGCCATCATCGTCAATCCGACCCCCTCAGTATTGCCTATCACAGCAGTGTCAAATAACTTCAATGTATTGTCTGCCAATACATTACAGTTAAGCAATGCCACTTTAGGCGGGGTTTGGACGAGTAGCAATCCTTTAGTGGCATCTATTGACAACACAGGTTTGGTATCGGGACTTTCGCAAGGGGCGACTCTTATCAGCTATAAAGTGACAGATGGAAATGGGTGTATGAATACCGTGACCGCTATTGTCAGTGTATCAGAGAATCCTCTTGTGAATATAGCTATATACAACGAACCTGCGGGTAGCGATAAATTGGTTATCAAGATTAAAACAACGGCAGATATACTAAACAGCTACTATACAGCAGGTGTTTTTACAGTTAAATTTCCGACCTCTTATAATGTCTCGTTAAGTGTATTCAGTACAAGTTCACCGTATTATGATTATGCTATCGCTTTACCGCTTGGACAAAGTGGCGGCTATGACTATTATAGATTTTCTTTTGTTTCTAACGGTCAAACACCTGTTAATTGGTATGCCAATCAAGAATATCCTATAGCTATTCTTCAACAAAGCGGTAGTTGTGCAGGTACGGGAACATTCACGATTGCCAACGATGCTTGGACAGCAGATTTCTTCAACAATGCAGCCTACTATCAAGAACTCAACAGTGCCGAAGTGCAAGGAGTAATTTATCAGCCTTCAGCTACTGCGCCTTTGGATATCATCCCGCCTATTGTGCCTGTCCTTGCGACAGTCTCGGGCTTCTGTTCAGTGACCGTTACTGCCCCAACCACAACAGATAATTGTGCGGGTATAGTGACAGGCACCACAAGCAACCCTTTAACGTATTCGACAAAAGGTACTTATACGATAGTTTGGACATTTGCCGATGGCAGTGGCAATACCTCGACAGCCACACAATCGGTGGTTGTCGATGATGTAACACCGCCCGTCATACCTGTTATCGCCACTGCAACAGGAGAATGTTCCGTTACCGTCACTGCTCCAACCACAACAGATAATTGTGTGGGAACAGTGACAGGTATCACAAGTAGCCCTTTAACGTATTCAGTACAAGGCAGTTATACGATTGTTTGGACATTTGCCGATGGCAATGGCAATACCTCGACAGCCACACAATCGATCGTTGTCGATGATGTAACACCGCCCGTCATACCTGTTATCGCCACTGCGACAGGGGCGTGTTCCGTTATCGTCACCGCTCCAACCACAACAGATAATTGTGTGGGAACAGTGACAGGTATCACAAGCAGCCCTTTAACGTATTCAGTACAAGGCACTTATACGATTGTTTGGACATTTGCCGATGGCAATGGCAATACCTCGACAGCCACACAATCGGTCGTTGTTGACGATAATACTGATCCTACAATCACTGCTCCAGCAACTATTTTAGCGGATGTCAATACGACTGCTTGTTCTGCAATTATTCCAAATTTAGGCATGCCCCTAACGAATGACAATTGTACGGTGGCATCTGTAACGTGGGTGGCAGTCAATACAGCACCCTCAAACGGCGGTGTCAGTACAAACAATATCACATTCCCATCAGGTACAACTATTGTTACATGGACGGCAACAGATGGAGCAGGCAATACAAAAACGGCAATACAAACCGTGACTGTATCCACCACATTAACAGCTACCAGCGTCAATTTGGCAAGTTCTGCTATCTGCGATGGTCAACCTACGAACCTGTCTTTTACAATCACAGGCGGACAAAGCCCTTATACAGTTGTTTATAACATAGGCTCTACACCTACCACAGCCAATAATTACGCAAGCGGTACCCCCCTCAGTATTTCGCCTATGGCGACAACTATTTATACTTTGGTGAGTGTCACAGATGCTTACGGTTGTCAAATTATGCCAATGGGTTTATCAGCCACTCTCACTGTCAATCCTAATCCGACGATATCTATCATACAACCCGAGCCTGTTTGTATCAGTTTTGATTTAGCAAATACCCTCATAATGCCTAATATTGTAGGCGGTACATATACTTATTATGCAACATTGATAGATGCAACCAACAAAATCAACCCCCTCAGTAATAGCGTGGTGGAGGTCACTAACACCTATTACGTGCGCTATGAACTGGCTATGGGATGTTTTACAACAGGCAGCATCACCGTTACCGTGGGTGTTTGTGTGGAAGTAAAAGCAAAGGCTATATTGCAGGGATCATACAATACGACATTGAGCATAATGAATAATACCCTGTGGACATTAGGGTATGTTCCTAATACAGATCCTTACACAACCGCCACTTATAGTACCGCTTTTGTGCATGTAAATACCGAACCAACCCCAAAAACCATTAGCTCCACCGCTATGCTTAATGCAGGAAACAAAGCTATTGTAGATTGGGTTTTCATTGAGTTGAGGAATAAGAACAACAATACTCAGGTTTTAGCAACAAGCAGTGCATTAATATTAAAGGATGGGAATATTGTTGACATGGATGGCGTGTCGGCAGTCAAATTCCGTATGAATTTAGACCAATATTATGTCGTCGTTCGTCATCGCAATCATTTAGGGGTTATGACCGCTTCTACGATTGATTATCACGCTCTTTTACCGCCTGAAACCATTGACTTTACCAGTGCATCTACCCCTGTCTATACCAATAACGCTTTAGCGGCTTCAACGATTTCTAATTATGCACCACAAAAGGTTTTATTTGGAGGCGTTAACGCATTATGGTCAGGAAACACGAATATTTCAGCGAATGGTCTCAGAAATATCAGCTACAATGGTCAAGCCAATGACAGAGCCGCTATTCTTACTTTAATTGGCACCACTACGCCCCTCAATATTGTATCAGGTTATAACAAGGAGGATGTCAATATGGACGGTAGCGTCAGTTACAATGGTCAAGGAAATGATAGGGCAATCATTTTGAGTAACTTGGGTTCAACTATGCCTAATAATATTATTCAACAGCATTTCCAATAGTATTTATGTGTAGGTATTGCCTACTCAATTCTTAAAAAATATTAATTTTATAAAAAAATGAAAATGAAAAAAATGGCTTATTTCTTTTCCATTACGTTGCTAATCACCCTTTCGGTAGGTGTTTTCGCACAAAACAGCAGTCTTGATGTCGGGATATTTAACTATCCTTTAAACAGTGACAAGTTAGAGATACGGCTCAAACCGAATCAGAAAATTTCTAACAGCGACTATACGGGGGGCATTTTTACTATTCGCTTTCCGACGGCGAGCGGCGTCACGCTTAGTAATTTCGTCAATCCCTATGGATACGAACCCTCTAAAATCAGTAGCTATTCAGATGGCTTCTCTTACTGCTCTTATAGTTTCGTGGCGGGCAGTCGTGTCAATAAATTAAATTGGCAAGTGGGACAAGAAAATGTTATTTTGACCCTACAAACAAATGCCGCAATCGCTAATAATATCACATTCGAATTAGTAACAGGTCAGCCGTGGAATGAAAAAAATGGAGGCAACTATTATCAAGAACTTAATGCCGATGCCTCGGTTGGGGCTCAAAATTCAATTTATCATGCTTCAACAGATATTATTTTTAAAACCAAACTGCTTTCCTTTAAAGTTGAAAAAAGCGACGAAAAAACAGCGGTCTTATGGGAAACGATTGCAGAGAATAGCACCGCTTATTATACGGTTGAGCGAAGTAAAGATGGTAGTAACTTCAAAGGCATAGAATATTTTAAGCCTAAGTCAAAAAAGGAAGACGAAAAGGTTGCATACAGCTATTTGGATGAGAAACCAGAATTAGGTATCAATTACTATCGCCTTCTGATAAAAGACATAAAGGACAATACAACCTACTCAAAAATAGACAGTGTAGATTTTGGAACGGAGCTAAAAAGCAAAATATACCCAAACCCCTTCTCCAGAGATTTGAGTATTGAGATTGATATTAAAGAAAATATTAAAGGCAATGTCCTCATCGAATTGTTCGACATGGGTGGCAAACAGATAATCGCTAAGAACGTGGTCGCGCAAGGCAGAAATTTCAGCTTCAATTTGCCCGCAGAAGATTTATTACCCGGCACCTATATGATACGCCTTACAAATGGCAGTTTCGTATGGCAAAACAAAGTAACAAAATATTAGGAAATGATAGATTATAAATATGGGAGGTAAGTTCATCTGTCAACATAAAAAAAGATGATTTTTGCTTTTAAAAAGGTCAATAAAGCACGGTTTTTGTATAAAAACCGTGCTTTATTGTTTTATGGTTCTATTGTTTTATAGATTTATACTTTTAGGGTTTTATTGTTTTATGGTGATACTTATCTTGTTCATTTGCCCATGTGTTGTAGGTCGATTCTGTAATCCAAGAGGAAAATACAGTATGCGGATTACAAGGGCTTATTATCTAATTCTACTTTGGCACTTAGCCTCCTACAAAGAAATCCCTAATCTACCCCTCAGTATAAGACTCCTTTGATTCGTTAAGACAGAGTATTCACTTTTTTAACTATCAAGCCTCATTTACCTTTTCCAGCATAACTATGCCGCCATATAAGTATTCTTGGCTCTACAGGCTTAATTTCTTCTTTTAAGCCAAAGAAACCGCCCCGCCCCTCGCCCACCCTTTTTTTCTTTTCATCCATAAAAAAAGTTTTGAACAGGCTAATCTATTAGGAAAAATAAAGGAAATAAAGGCTATATAGGTTTGTCCTACCAACTGTTCGTTACTTCTCCTACCAACTGTTCGCTGATGTCCCTACTAACTGTTCGTTGATATCCTACCAACTGTTCGTTGATAAGTTTTTGGCGCAGCCCGCCACCCATACTTATCCACAGTTATCCACAATAGTCTGCCCTGTTTATTGTCATCCAAGAAGGCGTTAGAAGAGCTATTTTCCTACCAATTGTTCGTTGCTTTTTTAGGGTGTTAAAACAGTGCATTTTCTGTCATAATAAGGCATTTTACCCTTGTTTTAATGGTAAATGAAAGGTGACGAGGACAAAATTTCCTACCAATTGTTCGTTGTCTTTATTCCGTCTTTTTGGGCAATTCCAAACCCGCAAAAACCTTTTTACTGATGGGTGTGGGTGCATTTTTCAAAATCAAACCTTTATTTTTGTCTTCGACCACGCTGTTTCGGGCATCAAAATATTGCAACATGACCAATTTAAGGACATCTCTAAATGCTGTTTTGAAATTGTCCATGCGTGTAAATCCTTGACCAAATTGGTCTTTCAATTGCTGCCACGCCACAAAATGTTTTTCACCATAAGGTATCCTATGCAGCCGCTGAACCAACCATGTATAGACATCGAGTGCCATCGCGCTGTGCGACAAAGCAACAATCGCTCGTTCATCCAATGGTATCGCGTGTTTCATCAAACTGTTGAAATAATCATCGGTCAAACACAATTTTGACGTCCACAACACCTTGCGGTTATCGTCTTTCGGAAACCACAAATCAAAAGCCTTGACAATACCAAAATTAATGGGAATATACACGTTCCCATCCTTGAAACCCAAAGTAATAATGGAGGCAGTGATGCGTCGAATCTGCTCTTTGATTTCATTTATAGTCCGTCCATTGCTTGTTAGACCCAATTTTTTGATAAAAGCTGTCAAATTTTCCTCTACATCAATCACTTGACTTTGCCCTTTTATCGCTTGGGTATTAATATAAGCCAATATCAGCCTCGCGCGAGTGCCATAAGGCAAACCGACTTGCAACCATTCCTCCGTCACAGGATTTTTTAGCCGCATGGTTTGAATCGCCAAACTGGCATTTCCTTGCTTTTGTTCCCACAAAGTCACTTGGTCACCTGGGTCACGATACGGCAAATAGGTTTGACAGAAAATGGAATGTTGAAACATCGCATCTTCAATCGTTCCCGGGTCGCCCATTATCTCCACCGCACTATCCAACAAACGTTTTTTAACTGCACTCATTTGTTCAGTGTCCGACTTACCCCTTTGTAGCGGTTCAGGAATAATAATCCCTTTGAGTATATTTTCAATTTTTTCTTCCATTTTTTGGTTGGTCGTTAATGCGTTTACCCCCTCAGTATATCGCCTTACTGTAGTGAAGTTGTTTTAAAAAACAATAAACCCATAAAGTAATAAAAAAATAGCTCATTTGAAAAAGCACCTCACAAGTAAATCCATCTCCTCCAAAAAGCGAATTTTCTATAAAATAAAGCCTTAACAGTCTAAATTCTCTATGTGAAATCCCCTAATGTGCCTATGTGCCAAACACCCCTAAAACCCTAAACCCCTAAATTTTCTATGTGAAATCCCCTAATGTGCCTATATGTCAAACACCCCTAAAACCCTAAATTCTCTATGTGAAAGCCTCTAATGTGCCTATGTGACAAACACCCCTAAAACCATAAAACCATAAAAGCCTAAATTATCTATGTGAAAGCCCCTAATGTGCCTATGTGACAAACACCCCTAAAACCCGCTCACTCATTTATCGTCAGAAATAGCCTTCGACGCCTCCCCTTCTGCCAAAGCCATATCATTCAAATTCAAAAAATTCTGAGCAGAAACAACCTTGATTTTTTTATCTTCTTCCAATGCTTTCAAGGCACGACCCGCTGCTTTGCCCCCCGTTTGCGCCGTTTCATAATTTTCATTGAACCCCTGTGCATCTTCTTGAATCGCATAAAGCCGCGTCGCCTCCTCCCCGATTGCCGAGAATAACAATTCAAGATTCGTCATGTGGTCGCGCAAATTTTCCTTACCCAAACCTTTCAGATGCTTGTGTTCGCTTGGGGTCACCCCAAAAGTCCATTTAGCAATTTCAGCAGTCAAAATAGCATAATCCTTATTCTCTGCAATCCCTCTTTTTTTCCATTCATCCGTCAATTCTTTGCGAATACCAATAGATTTTAACCGATTGTCAATCCACACATCGTCATACCCTTTCGCTCTATAAATTTCTTTCAAGCGTTCGACACCGATTTCAGGGTTTTCCGTTTCATCCAGAAATTGTTTCCCCACATTGGCCAACCACAGTTTAAAAGGTTCAGCCTTCGGCGAAGGTACGGACATCAGTATGCGCAACACCCCCTCAGTATTAGCGCAGTCCGTCTTATAGTTTTTACCATCCGTGGACAACATTTTCAGTTGGTGACAAACTGTCACCAACTGGTTCTCCCGCTTTTTCAAAACCGTCCAATAGTTCCGCGGATTCACGCTATCCGTCAAAACCGCAATGACATCAACGACCGAGAAAAACCATTCATCGTTATGCCATTCACGCCTCACTTTCTTCTTCTGAAAAAGAATAATTTTTTGATTTTCCATAATTTCTCCTTAGCCCAAGTCGCTATCTTCTATATGATAAAAAACCGTAAAACCATAAAACCATAAAGTAATAAAACCCTAAGCCTGTTCACCCTCCCCTCAGTATTTCCTCCAAAAAAGCCTAAAAACCCCCTATCCTCTATGTGAAAACTACCTATGTGTCTATGTGACAAAAAACCGTAAAACCATAAAGTAATAAAACCCTAAGCCTATCCATCCCCTTCTCAGTATTTCCTCCAAAAATCCCAAATCATTTAAGAAAAAGCCTAAAAACCCTATATCCTCTATATGAAAACTTCCTATGTTTCTATGCGACAAAAACCATAAAACCATAAAACCATAAAAAAATATTTATTGTTTCGCTTTGCGGCTTTGCATATCGGCATCAATGAGTTGGGCAATATAATCCTTCATAGAAATCCCAGATTCCACGGAATAGAATTTCACAGCTTTATACATTTCCAAAGGCAAGTCCATGCTCACTTTTTTTATGTCACCCGACAATTTTGCCACAGTCTCTTTCTGTGGCGTAGGGTTGTGAATATCTTCCACGGCGCGTTCTAAAATAGCCTGCGTACTGCTCGGCGGCGCAATAATCTGTGGTTTAGCGGGAAGACCTAAATTTGACATATCGAATTTATCTTTTTTCATGCTGCGATTGATTTTGTTAAGTTATTCTTTTCTGCAATATCTAAAATCTCTTTAGTGAGGTTCACCATCTCGTCGCGGGCTTTGATATCGTTGCTTTCGATGACACCCTTACCGTCAATAGCCGTTTCCACATATACCGCCCGTTTGTTGATAGTCGTTTCCAACACTTTAATCTCAAAACCTTGAATGGCTTCTCGCATACGCTTATACACGTTAGCGGTAGATGAAAACTGGTTGATGAGAAAAAAGGCGGGAATCTCTCCTTTGTAAAGTTTGGCTTGTTCGTATCGCTTGAAAAAGGGCATCATCGCTCGGTAATCATGGGCACTGGGCAAAATCGGAATAATCAAAATATCGCTGGCAATGATGATGCCCGTCGTCATTTCCGATAGGGAAGGGGTGCCGTCAATGATTACAATCTCATAATCTTTGTGAAGATAGTCCACCGTTTTTGCCAAAGCCTTGACATCTACTATACCCACAACGGTAATCGGCGGTAAATCAGCACTACGGACACCCGACCACGCCAAAGAGTTTTGGTTTTCGTCCGTGTCCACAATACAGGTTTTGAACCCCATTTGAGCGAAACAAACCGCTAAATTCTGACTAATAGTGGTTTTTCCGACACCACCTTTGAGATTTGAGATACCAATTTTCATTCTTTTATTTTTTTTGTGTAAAAACAAGCTCAAATATAAAACCATAAAGCCATAAAACAATAGAATAATAAAAAAATATTACCCTAAATAAGGTTTAGTTTTTTTAGGGTTAACCATAAAACCATATTGAGTCAATAGTTGAATAACCGCCGCTACAGACCAAGCTTGATGCGCCGTACCACGACCCTGCTTGGGTGCTAAACCATCAAATATCTCGGAAATGCCGTATAAACAATCCTCTTCATAAAAATGAGCTTTAAGCGTGGCTATGGCGTTCATCATTTCAGCGTGTGCAGCGACCGAAAAGGGATGCACACGTCCATAGGCTTGCCAATATTCGCTTAGCAAAAAGACCCAAACCGTGCCTTGATGATACGCCGAATCCCGCTGCCATAAGTCGCCCTCGTAAGTAGCTGCGAAATCGGGCTCTTCGGGCGACAAAGTGCGTAAACCCAAAGGCGTGTATAAATGCTGCTGCACAGTCGATAAAACTTGGGCTTGTTCTTTGGGGTGGAGTAGGGGAAACGGCAGACTCAAAGCATATATCTGATTCGGTCGAATTTTGGTATCTGGTTTTTGGTCGTGACCAATCACATCATTCAAATATCCTTTCTTATTCCAAAATTTTTCTTTGAAATGCCGCTCAAACTGATTCAAAAGGCTTTCGTACTGAGGGGTGTCTTTGTCCAATAATGTACCAAATAAAAGCGTAATTTTCAAAGCATTATACCACAAAGCATTGATTTCGACGGGACAACCATGGCGCGGCGTGACAACATAATCGCCCACCCGAGCATCCATCCAAGTCAGTTGGGCGATGCCTTGACCGCCCGACAATAAACCGTCTTGTGTCACATGGATACCAAAACGAGTACCTTTGATATGAGCATCAAGAATGGTCAACAATTTATCGAAATGTTGCTCAATAAACGTCAAATCATCAAATTTCTGATGGTATTCGTAGAGCACAACAAACAGCCACAAAGTCGCATCTATCGTATTGTATTCAATCGGGTCTTGGCTGTTGTCAGGAAAACGATTGGGCAACATGCCTTCATCTACATAACTCAAAAAGGTGGTCAAAATATCCTTTGTGGTACTCTGGTACCCCAAAACAATACACAAACCCCGCAAAGCAATCATTGTATCGCGCCCCCAATCCGTAAACCAATGATAACCCGCAATAATGGTTGCGCTGCCCGTAGATTTTCGTTGCACCACAAACTGGTCGGCAGCGACCACCAAATCCTGTAAAAATGGGTCGGTTTGCGTTTTTTGTAAGGTTTTGATTTGCTCTATTTCTTGTTCGCGCAGGTTTTCTGCCACTGCCAAAAAATGGTTAGATTCATCGGAAAAAGTCAAAAAACAGGTTTCTCCAGCCGCTAAAGTCACGTCTAAATAGCCTAACGCATACACATCTTCTTGAAAATTGTAGCCGCTTTTTTGTTCGTGGCTGTACACCAAATCCTTGTACCATTGCCGATTTTCTGTAAAAATGCCTTTTGAAAACATCCAAAACAAAGGTTTTGCACCAACGTGTGCAGACAGCTTCAGGAAATTGTCAGAGTGTTCAAAATCAAAAATTTCAGAGGCGGCTTCATGGTATAAGCTGTGATAATCCCGATAAACAAAAAGCGGATTCAAACGCAAATGAAGGGCTGTTGCACCCATATTTTGATACGAAATGACGGTGGTATTAGCACCTTGTACCATAAACAGCATTTTGGCAAGGCTGTTTTTTTTTATTTTATAAACCCAACGCGGTATCGGCAATCGCTCGAAGGATACGAGATACTGCTCCTTTTTGGGGCGAATACTGCTGTTATACTGAGGGGTGGACAATTCATATAATTTATTGTCCACCCAAAGAGCTTCTTCGATTTGAGACACCAGTACATAACGGTCTGTGGGCGGGTTGAAAGAGGCGACCAAAAGCCCATGATACCGCCGTGTATTAACTCCTAAAACGCTACTGCTGGCATACCCACCTAAGCCGTTGGTCACAAGCCATTCTTTATTTGCAAGAGCTTCGGCGGGTATATTTTGAAAAGTGTACATATTGTTTTATTTAAATCTTAGAAAACCTTGAAGGCTTCCTAAGAATATATCACCGCTTTTTTAAATCAATATCATTTCAAAAACACCGTTTTATGACTTTTTGAAGACACCACAGCCGCATCCAATATGTGCATGACGACCATATTGATGGGCAAAGAACCTAAGTCTTTATCGGGCTTAATCTGCCCTTTTACGACTGCTGCAAAATAACTGAAAGCATCATTATGAGGGGATGTCAAAGGTTTGACCTCCTTTTTTTCTTCGGCCGCATTGCCCATGCGCAGACGTATTTGGTTGGTTTTATCGGCAAAAATCGCACCTTTCACGCCATATATTTCTGCATCCTTTCTGTCAAATGACCAATTCCAAGAGGCTTGAAAAATGCCTTGCGCTTTTGGATATTGAACGATAATCGTTGCCTCATCATCAACTTTTGGATACACATCGGGTTTATTGGTTTGGGCAATGGCTGTGACAGAAATCGGTTTTTCACCCCGCATCAACCACGTCATAATGTCTGCACCGTAGCAACCGAAATCCATAATTGCACCGCCACCATTTTTGATAGGGTCGGTGAGCCAACTTAAAAAGGCTTCGGAACAGCCAATTTCCTTAGGTCCGCGATGGCCATCGTGAATGACCACTTTTCGGATGTCGCCAATACCCCCCTCAGTATGTATCATCTCAAATGCTTGATGATGACTGGCATACCATGTTGTTTCATAATTCGTAATCAATTGAATGCCATATCGCTTCGCCAATTGTTCCATTCTTTTGGCGTGTATTAAATTGACCGCCAAGGGTTTTTCGACCATGACATGAATTTTTTTAGGGGCGCATTTTTCAACCGTTTCGAGGTGTTCAAAGGTGCTTCTGAAATCACAAACGGCTTCTGGTTTGGCTTTCTGAATCATCGCTTCAAGACTCGGAAACCAGAGGCTATCGGGCAATTTGGCATCTTTGAGATATTTCAAAGCCAATGCTTTATTCGGTTCTGCGAAACCAACCAATATCATTCCTTCATGTTTGGGATTGTTCAAAATCCCTCTGACATGGTCGTGTGTCATACCAACAATACCCATACGAACTGGCGTGTTTTGCGCTTGCGTGATGGCTGCCATGAGCAGGCTGAAAAAAAGGAAGGTGCTTGTTTTCATAATTTTTGTCATGATTTTACATTGTTTTAATACATAAGCCCCTAAATCTCCAAAGGGGACTTTTAGGCTCGTTCATTGAGTTTTACTTCTCATACTGTGTCCGGTTTTAAGTCCTCCTTTGGGGATTTAGGGGCTTAAACAAACCATGTCAACGCCAAAACGCCCAATAAGCCCGTTATGGACACCAATGTATCCATAACAGACCAAGTTTTGATGGTGTCTTTCATGGATAATTGAAAATATTCTCTGAAAAGCCAAAAACCTGTGTCATTGACATGAGAAAACATCATGCTGCCTGCCCCGATGCTCAAGACCATCAAATTAGGATTGACGGAGACAGTTGCCATCATGGGCGCAATAAAACCAGCCGTTGTGATACCCGAAACGGTGGAAGAACCTACGAAAACACGAATAATCGCCGCAATACCCCAACCTAAAACATAAGGATTCAAATGGGCGTGCTGCATATAGTCGGCAATGGTTTGAGAAACGCCACCATCCGTGAGTATTTGTTTTAAAGCACCGGCTGCACCAAATATTAAGAAAAGGGATGCTACATCTTTGACAGAATCGGTAAAATATTGTGTAATCTCCGTTTGACTTTTACCTCTGAAAATACCCAATGTAAAGGATGCAAACAAAACAGCAATCAATAAACTCACCGTCGCATCTCCAATAAACAGGAAAAAGTCTTTTAAAAAACTGCCTTCTTGTAGGTAAGGCGTTGCTATTGCGCTGATACCAATCAACAGAATAGGCAATAAAACGGTCAAAATACTGAGGGGGGCAGATGGCATCTGTTCGGGCGGCAAGGACGGTGCAACGAAGGACAAATTAGGTGTGGTATTGTATCCTTTTACCGTTGAACCGTAAAGTGCGCCGGATATTAAAATAGCGGGAATGGAGATAATAATGCCGTAAAACAAGGTCAAGCCCATATCCGCATTCAATTGTTTTACTAAAAACAAAGGGGCTGGATGTGGTGGCAAATATCCTTGCGTGACGGTCAAAGATGCCAATAATGGTAAAGAAACATAAACCGCCGACAAATTGTAGCGATGCGCGACCGTTATCGCCAAAGGTACGATGAGCATAAAACCAACGGAATAAAACAACGGCAAACCAACAATAAACCCCGTTATCATAAATGCCCATCGGATGTGTTTGATACCCACCAAGGCTATCATTTTCATAGATATTTGTTCTGCTGCACCGCTTACGGCGACCAATTTACCCAACATCGCACCCAAAGCAATGATACCGACGATAGAACCTAAAGTGCTGCCGATGCCATTTTGAACTGCTTTCATCAAGGCTTCGGGTTTCATACCTAAAACCAATCCGATACCCATTGACACGATTAAAAATGCCAAAAATGTATGTATTCTGAAATATGAAATCAGAAATACCAGCCCTAATATGCCTATTATGGTGGTGAGAATTGCCATACACTCACTATTTTTACTTGTTTAAATTCAATCAAGTTTATATGAAAAAAAGTATCCCCTCAGTATTCTTGCTAAAATACACTTTTTTAAGGTTTTATCGCATAGGTGCATAGGCTATTTCCCATAAGGCAACATAAGTAAATTATGAAAATATCTATGTTTTTACATGTGAAATAGCCTATGCTACTATTCGATAACAAATCACACCGTTTCCACCTCTGGATGAATCCAATTTTTGCGATATTTTCGGCGCAGCAAAGCAGTTGCCTCTTTATCGCCTACAACGATGCGTTTTTTGGCATCATATACCAAGGGGCGACCGCCTAATTTCATAGATATATTTGCCAAAATGCAGCTCGCTGTGGAAATATGCCCCTCTTCAATATCGGCAACAGGTTTTGTCTTATTTTCAATCGCCTTTAAAAAATCGAGCATGTGCAGCCTTGTGGCAGGAGCGGCATTGAGTTCGATGTCGGCTTCTGTCAGGTCTTCTGGGTATTTTTCTTTTTCAAAAACCACGTCTTTGTGTATTTTTTCGCCATTGTCTTTGCCTTGAGGTATAAAATCGTACTGCATCGTGCTGGCTATTAGTGTGCCTTTGTCGCCATACAAAGTGAATGCCCAAGGGTATTCGGGATTGGCAGCCGTTCCCCATGACCGATGTTGCCATACGCAATTGAGGTCTTTATATTCAAATAGAGCGGTTTGTGTATCTGAAATATTGGACTTACCTTCTTTTTGGACATAAATACCGCCTGTAGAAGTAATGCGTTGGGGCCAGCCTAAATGCAGCATCCAACGAACCGTATCGAACATGTGAATGCACATATCTCCTGTGATGCCGTTGCCGTATTCCATGAATGTGCGCCACCATCTTTTGTGGGGGATGCCATCATAAGGGCGTAGGGGCGCGGGGCCTGTCCACATTTCGTAGTCAAAAAAGTCTGGAACGGGGACGACAGGCGGATTACCATTGTTTCGCATATGAAAATAACAACACATTTCGACGTGTGAGATTTTCCCCAATAATCCTGCATCCACGATGTTTTTCTTGGCATCAATGAGGTGGGGCGTGCTTTTGCGCTGCGTACCCACTTGCACAACTTTATTGTATTTGCGTGCCGCCGCTATCATGGCTTCACCTTCAATAACATCTACGCTGATGGGTTTTTGAACATACACATGGGCGCCTGATTTGATGGCATCAATGGCTTGTAAAGCGTGCCAATGGTCGGGCGAACCGATTAATACAATATCTAACTTATTCTCTTTCAACATTTTGCGATAATCGCCATACAATTTTGGTACTGCTTTAGATTTTTGGCGTTTACTGACCAAATCGCCGGCGGCGGCGAGCATATTTTTATCCGGATCGCACAACGCAACGACCTCTACATCGGCGACTTGGATGAGGCGGAACAAATCACTTTTGCCATACCAACCTGTGCCTATCAGACCGACTCGGTGGGTTTTGGCAGGGTTAAGGACATGGGCGGCTTTTGCGCCGAGGGCTGTGAGTGCCAATGTTGCCGTTGCACCTTTGATGAAAGTACGCCGATTGATGTGTAATTTTTTCATTTTTTAAATAATTTTCAATGATTCTTATTGTTTTTAGCTCTTATACTGAGGGGGTCTCTTTTCTTTATTTTAATTGGTTCTTGTTGCGTCAGGAGATAAATTTTCTAATTCCGCAATTGTCCAAGCTTTTTTTACTTTTTGATGTTGGTCTCTAATTTTTTTAACATCATCGGGTTGAATGACCGCCGATTCCCAAATTTTATTAAATCTTATGCGTGTGCCGACAAATTCATAGCGGACATAACTCAAAACTGATGCAATCCATTCATCATCATTGTCTTTCATCGAAACCATTTCACTCGGATAGGTTTTGCCTTCAATCGGTCCTTTTAAACCATGTAATAGAATTCTAATGGCAATCGCTTTATCTGCATTGATGTGTTTGGCACCCCGTAAAGCAGGTGCGGCATTAGTCGGCAAGCCTTTACCATCACCCCCATGACAAGGTGAACACATGGATTGATAAATTTCAGCACCATTCAATATCAACTTTCTATCCGCAGGGGAGAAGCCCGCGAGTTTAGCCCCATAGATTTTAGCATCTTCGTTTCTGTCAATACTGGCTTTTGTGCTTTTCAGCATTTGATTGTTCGGGTTTTGGCTTAAAAGATTAGTTACAATCTGTTTTGCCAAGTCATTTTTGCTTGCGCCCAATGATAAAAGGACTTGTGTTTTGACATCATAGTTTTCGTCATTCAACAATTTTCCTACTTGTGTAATCACCTCATTATCATCTTGTTGTATATACCGTTCCCCAATCCAAATAGCCGCTCGTCTGATTTGTGCATCATTGTCTTTTAAAGCGGTATAAATAATATCTTTAGTGATAGCATCCAAGCCTTCCAACGTCCACAACGCATGAAGCCTGCCCAAAGCCGATACATTTTTTTGCCCTGTTGCCATCAATTTTAAAGCAGGCACAACGGATTTATCGCCTAAAATAACGATTTGTTTTTGGGCATTGTCGCGCCACCAACCATTTGGATGGTCTAAATAAGCGACTAAAGACGAGGCGGGTACATCAAGCATTTTCGGCTTGGGCCCAGGCTTAAATCCATCATGCACCAATCGCCAAATCCTACCGCGTTGATTGATTTTAGCGAGGTCGTAAAAATCAATTTTACCCCTCAAAAAACTGCCTTTGCGTGTCCAATTGGACTCTTGGATGATGCCTCTATTCATATCCACGATGTATAAAAGCCCATCAGGGCCCGTATAAGTGTTGACAGGTCTGAAAAAGAAGTCGGTACTGGCGATAAATTCCTTGCGCTCGTAGGCATTTTCAAGATGCGTTTTACCGTCTTTGTTGACAACTTTGGCACGTCTGATAATCCTTGCAACAGGTTCATTTATCAAATAATCGCCTACCAAATCGGCGGGCAAACGGTCACCTCTGAAAATGGATTGTCCATTGGCCGCCGTAAAATGGTTCAAAGTGCTGTCTTTTCGCAATCTCGGAAACCCGCCTTGCACATCGGGGTTAGAAATCAATGACCAAACGGGACTAAACCGTTGTTCGTCGTAAGCATCTGAAAACTCTAAGGCACCATATTTCGGATTGATTTGAAAACCTGAACCCGCATTCTCACCACCGCCACGGCTGAAAAACAGACGACCATAATTGTCATGCGTCAAGCCCCATTGTCCATTTGAACCACTGGGCATCGAATCGGCTTGGAGAACACCATTTGTATAACGAAAACGAACAGGGTCAACGGTTTGATAAATGTAATTGTCCACATTCCAATCCAATCCGCTTCTTTGATGCTCTAAATTGCCAGGTGCGACCTTGCCGACCTTATACACTATTTTCTTTTCATCTGACACGCCATCGCCGTTTGTGTCTTTATAACTGTAAATATCATAAGTATCCGTTTCATTCACCAAAAGCTCGTGATTGACGCATAGAATCATGCGCGGCAGCACCATATCCTTGATAAACACCGTGCTTTTGTCCATTTTGCCATCGTTATTGGTGTCTTCTAACAACATGACGCGGCTTTTATTTTCTTTTGTACCCGTACCGTCTGCGTCCTGCGTATAAGTTTCCATTTGAGCCACATACATTTTGGCATTTCCGTCCCAAGCAATTGCCACAGGCTCGGTTATCATCGGCTCACTTGCGACCAATTCTAAATGATAACCTTCTGGCACATGAAAGGCAGCGAGACTTTGTGCAGGTGTCAAGGGCTTTATCGAAAACGGTGCAATCGGTGGTAAATCAATACTGTCTTCCTTATTTTCTGAGGTAGCTGCCAAAGACGATGCATTGGTAACAGGCGTTGTCGTCGCCATTTTTACTTTGCAAGCATATATCAATGCCATAGATGCAAATAGGCAATAGATTAGATTGTTCCGCTTCATTTTGTTGATTTATAAATTTGTAATACTTTGTTTAAACTTGAACTTTGGACAAATATACTGAGGGGGGCTTAGCCTTGGTATATCAAAGAGAAAAATAGAGTAGATTTTTTCAAAAAACAAAAACCTATTCTATTTTTCTAATCGGCGAAAACATTTTTCTAATCTGAAAAAACATTTTTCTAATCGGCGAAAACATTTTTCTAATCGGCAAAAACATTTTTCTAATCAGCAAAAACATTTTTCCAATCGGCTGAGATTGTCTAATTAACCCGCACACAAAATTCTCTAATAAGAGATTACATTTGTGATATGGAAAAACAACGCATCAAACAGACATATCGTAAATACGATAGTGACTTCAAAAGTGAAGCCTTAAAGTTAGTCCGCACAG